>JAFZIV010000019.1 GCA_017554235.1 Selenomonadaceae bacterium | reverse complement strand
GCAATTTTCAGAGAATCAACTCTGATTCGGTGAAGATGGCTGAGTGGAAGCACCTGTTCCCATTCCGAACACAGCAGTTAAGCACTCATACGCCGAAGGTACTGAACTGGAAACGGTTTGGAAGACTAGGTATTCGCCGATTACATGTAAATCCCCGTTGATGGCGGGGATTTTTTAGTTGTTTAATGACTGGAAAATTTTTTGAAATTTCTTGGTTTAAGCGGCGGTCTGTCTGCAAAGTCAAATCTAAATTCGTGAAAGGTTTTTTCAATAATTTTTTCTGTCAAAGATTCTTCCGGCAGTTGACGTACCAACATAACGAAAAATTTTGCAAGTGTAGATTCTCTGTCTTTGAATGAAAGTCGACTGACCGTTTGCTGTATTAGTGTCATCCGCGCTGATTCGATAAGATTTAAAGTACATTTCGGGCGCATATGAGGCATTAACTCAAAGATTTTTTTCTGTACGTCAAAAAATTTGGTTGACGGCGCATCGGAAAAAATTTTTTGTATCGCCTTAATCATTTTATTTTGTTCAGTTATCTTGCAAATATCACACAAATTTTCTTTCGGCGGACAAAGATTTTCACACACAGCGCATTTATGCCAGTCAGAAAATTTTTTCGCCTTATCAGATTTTTTCTTGGCAATCAGACAATCAAATAACATTTTACGCCGTTCAGGGTCTTGTATGACGGAAGATTTTTTTTCACAATCTGAAATTTCTTCATCAGTCAAAGTCACTTCCGCAACTTCAACGTCAGCAGAAATTTTTTCCTCAACTACTTTTTGATTATTACTTAAAAAAGTTTTGCCGAAATTTATTTTGGTGACAACTTCCTCGCCAATATTTGAATTAATTTTAGCTATCAGTTGCGGAATACGATATTTAAATTTATCTTTCAGCGACGGACTCGACGAATATAAAGTTAAAGTCGTCCCGTCAATCTTCACTGGAAAAATTTTTTCCGCATCTTCGCCGACAATTTCACGCCACTTAAAAAAAATTTTATGACAGTCAACCTTATGCTTAACATCTTCGCCGATTGACGACAAAGTTTTCGGAATAATTTCTTCAATCAATTCAAGTTTACTCATACAATCACCACCAATTATAAAATTTTCTACAACGTTTAAATTTATCCTTCAAAATTTTTTAACTTTCCACATCAAATAATTTGTGGTACAATTAAACGAAAAATTTTTGTGAGGTGATTAATTTGAAACACATTAAAACCGTTAATAAGGCTGACTTGCAGAAAACTTTGAAGAGCGGCGGTTGCGGCGAGTGCCAAGCGTCATGTCAGTCAGCTTGCAAGACCAGTTGCACAGTCGGCAATCAGGTTTGCGAACGTCAAAAAAAATAACCGCCTTAATCTGCGCGGTTCAAAAAAACTTTTCGGTGGAAGATTTTCACCGATTTTTTTATTTCAAGTCATTATAATTTTTCCCGATACAATATTTAATCGCTCCGTCCGCTATCGTCTTAAAATGTTTTTTCGCACAATTAATCTTGAAAAGTTCAGTAGGTCGTAACTGTAATTCGTCTACAGTACCTTTCGTTTCAGCTACAAAATAAATTTGATTGACGCCGCCTTCACGTGTAACAAATGCCCAGTCAGGATTATACCTGCCAAGCGGTGTCATTATGTAAAAACTGCGCGGAAATTTAACGTATACAATAACGTTGTCATTATCTTCAAGTGCCTGCGCAAATTTTTTCTCAACCTGCGAATCGTAAATCACGTGGCTAAATAAATGTTTCGTCGTCGGTAAAGCGTTTGTGTCCAAATCGCCTTTCAAATGGGCGTCAGTGAAAATATTCGTGCCGTAATCGTCGCCCGTCGGCTGGTAGGTTATATGCTCGACAATTCTTTTAACCTTCACGCCGTTAATAATTTGCGCCGCATTCATAATAAATTCTTCGGGATTATTTTTAACCTGCGCGAAAATATTTTCATCGACACCACATAAAATTTTTATGACAGTTCGCCGCGTAAAGCCCGTACCTTCGACAAGCCGCCCTATCACGTCATATTTCATCGCACTATCGATTGAAATTTTTTCCGTTTCAACGCCGGACTTTTCACTAAACGCCGTCCGCGCCTCCAAATTTTCCTTCGTAATATTATCTTCCATTTCGCCACGCTTAATTTGAAAAAATATTTCCTTGACGTTAAGATTTTTATTAAGCGCGTCAACGGCATTTTTAATCAACTCGTCCGTCTCAAAATTTACAAGCGGAATAGTTCTTGCGCGTATCTTGCTCCACAACGCCTTAAACTCCGGCATATCAAGCTTTTCTCTACGCAACTTGACATTTACATTATTTTTGCTCGCATCGTCGACAGGATATTTTCTTTCATCAAAAATCGTATCCAACAAAGCTATAATCGAATCAGCGTAGGGTGCAATTTCCTCGTCAAATGTCAGACTGTTGCTTTCTTTGTCGTCGTAATATTTTTCAGTCAACGCGCCTTTCTTGTCAATATATTTTTTTCCAATGAGATCGTAGACAATACTTTCGGCAGTTTCAGAATCAAATTTTTCTTTCAACAATTCAACCGTAACTGCGCGGGGACGATAAGCAACGGCGTCCGCAATTTCAGTCTGTAACTTTTTTGTAAAGTCTTCGTAACTTTCACTGGCAATTACCGTCAAAATATTTACCGCGTGAACGTCCTCGCCAAGAAAATTTTCGTCCATACGCTCGCCAGATTGATTAACACATAGCCTTAAGCCGCGTCCGACTTCCTGCCGCTTGCGAATGTCACTGCCGCTATGTTTTAACGTGCAAATTTGAAAGACGTTTGGATTGTCCCAGCCTTCACGCAACGCCGAATGTGAAAAAATAAATCTCACGGGCGATTTTGCCGCGTCTGTATCAAGCAACAATTCCTTATTCCGCATTATCAAATCATAGGCGTCTGTATCGTCCGAAGTTTGCGCTTTCTTGTCTTTAATCGCGCTGTCAGTCAATCTGCCTTTCTTGTCTACGGAAAAATATCCTGCGTGCGTGCGTTCAACGGGAATTGCCGCCAAATATTTTCTGTAGTCTTCGCTAATGTCACTGTCCAAAATTTTTTTCAAGGCTTGCAAATATTCTTCCTCAAAAATTTTTGCAAAGTCGCCGCCATAAGCATTTCCCGCCGCGTCATAAATTCTGTAGTGCTTAACTTCGTCGATAAAGAATAATGACAAAACTTTTATGCCCTTACTGAAAAGTTGCCGCTCCCTCTCAAAATGCGCCTTAATCGTCTCGCGAATCTGCAACCGCCGTAATTTATCCTCGTCAACACTTCCGATAACGTCACCTTCAAACATTTTTACGCCGTTCAAAAATTCTATGGAGTTATCGCGCCCGTCGATAAAGTTTACCACAAAATTATTTTTATATTCGTCAAGCTCGCCGGAGTTTTCATAAAGATTAAAACCTTGACTAACCGTCCGCGTAACCTGCCGAATTGCCGACGCTCCTTTGTAATCAAATGTAATTGTCGCAGTTGGCGATTTATCAGAAAGATTAATTTTTTCAAATCTCACAAAGCCCAATGTCGCCGCTATACTGCTTAACGTTATGCCGGTAACGAAAATTTTTTTGACAAGCTTTTTATTGTATGCGTCAACCGCGTCAAGACGATAAATCATATTGTAAACGCTGTCTGCGCGGTGCGTCGCCGAATACCTCAAAGTCATCAGCGGGTTAAATTCCTTCAAGCCTTCCTTAGTTTTCGCGCCTTCAACGCTCTGCGGCTCGTCTATTATCAAAATTGGATTCGTCTCCGCTATCATCTCAATAGGTTTATCGCTGCCAAATTCATCAAGGTTAGTCAAAATTCGCCGCGCATTTTCACCGCGTGCATTGAAAGCTTGCGCATTTATTATCATCGCGTTAATTGCGTTGTCCGACACAAAATCTTTTATCTCATTCAGCCGCGCAGAATTGTAAATGAAAAATCTAATCTTCTCGCCGTATTCTTCCGCAAAATGTTCCGCCGTTACCTTGAAAGTTTTGTGGACGCCCTCACGTATCGCAATGCTCGGCACAACGATTATAAATTTGTTCCAGCCGTAAGCTTGATTCAGCTCATACATTGTCTTGATATACGTGTAAGTTTTGCCGACGCCTGTTTCCATTTCAATCGTTAAGTTGTAGCTTTTACCAATTTTTTCAAGCTTGGTTGACTGCTTGATATTATTTCGACGTTGAACCATTTGCAGGTTGTCTAAAATCTGCGCGGAACTCAAAATTATTGGTGCGTTGACATTGCCGCCGAATAAACCGAAATTTGACGAAAAAGTTTCCGTTATCTTTGGTTGTCCTGCGAATACGTCGACGACTGCTTTTGCCGCGTCTGATTGAAATTTTTGGTGTTTGAATTGAAGTTTCATAGAATCACCTTTTTAGTTAATAGTGAATAGTGAATAGTTAATAGTATTTTTCACTGACTACTGATATTTAGGTAATGAAAATTTCTGACCACTATTCACTGACCACTGACCACTGATCACTGATCACTGACCACTGATCACTGATCACTGACCACTGACCACTAAATAACTTTAAAATCTGTATTCGGCGCGTAATATTTAAAAATTTCCCTCGCGTTAATCTTATCGGGCGACGTGATAAAGCAATGGTCGCGGAAAACTGCGCGGGACGGCTTTTTCTTCGCCATATACTCAACCACTTTACGCGAAATATTTTCATCGAAACAAGCTATAAACTCGCCGCCGTTGTAATTGTGAACCGTGTAACCGTCGATTTTTTCTTCAGTGTACGGCTTGGAAATTTCTATGCCCCACTTCAAAAGACAGCCGAAAAGTAAATCCAACGCCGTCCTGTCTGATTTTATATTCTCCAATAAGTCTAAAAGTTTTTCTTTCGTAAATTCAGCCGGCGTTACTGACACGTCGCGCATATTTGTTGAGTCCAATTTAAATACTCTAAAGCCTACGTCCAAATCCTGCGCAAACAACGGCGCATCAGCTTTTATTTTTTCTCCCGCGCGTCTGATTCTTTCCTTGCCTATTTCGCAGATATTTTTGTAACCTGCCTTGTAAGCCTCTGTTTTTTCCGCGCAGACTTCCGGCAACTGCACCATTATAAACTTTCGCCGCCCGCCGTCCTCCGCATTCAACGCCATTACCGCATGTGCAGTCGTCGCACTTCCGCTGAAAAAATCCATTACGATTGATTCTTCGTCCGTCGTATGAAAAAGAAATTTTTTTATCAGCGCAGTTGGTTTTACTGTATCAAAGCCCAAAATTTTTTCCATTATTGAATTTAATTCTTCTTTACCTGTCTGCGCCGTTCCAAATTTTTCAACTGGCAAAAATGACCAAAATGGTTTACACGTTATTTTATCGAGTTCATCTTCTGGATAAACGGCTTTTTTTACAATTCCGTCAACAATTTCAACTCTTCCAGTGCGCTCTAAATTTCTTGCCAATTCCTCGCCAATTTGCCAGCGTTTTCCTTCACGGGGATATTGTCCTAAAATTTTAAATTTCATTGACTCACGATTGTAAGCACCGGCATCAGATTTTTCAATAATTTCAAATCGGCAAGCTCCAAATTTTCCTTTATGCAGATATTGAGGAGAATTTTCTATTTCTTCAAGTTTAAATTTCTTTATCGCTGATTTATTTCTTGCATATAAAAAAATAGATTCTGTCTTTTTCTGTAAACCAAATTTTGCTGTTCCAGTGTTTGTCGGCTGTGTGGTAGATTCCCAAACTAATTCTCCAACAAAATTTCTTTCGCCAAAAACTTCGTCGCAAATTTTTTTGAGGTTAGCTTGTTCGTTGTCGTCGATAGAAATAAAAATAACGCCGTCATCAGCGAGGAAGTTACGTGCAACGATAAGGCGTGAATAAATCATACTGCACCAATCGGAGTGAAAGCGAGGATTAGAATCAGCATTGAGTTTAAAATTTTTATTGCCGTCGTCGTCGAAAAGGTTAATCTGCGCGGCGAAATTATCAGCGTCCATAGAGAAGTTATCGCGGTAAATGAAATCGTTGCCGGTGTTATAAGGCGGGTCGATATAAATCATTTTGACTTTGCCGAGATAACTTTCCTGAAGGAGTTGCAAGACCTGAAGGTTATCGCCTTCGATATAAAGATTTTGAGTAGTGTCCCAATTCAGAGATTCGGCAGGGCAGGGACGTAGCGTCGAAATTTCTTTAATATTTTTGTCGTAAGCGGAACTGTGGGCTTTTTGTTTACCAACCCAAGTGAAAGAATATTTTTCCGTTTCATTAGAAATATTTTCAGAGAGAATATTTTTAAGAATGTCGAAATCAATGGATTGTTGAAGGTTGCCGTTATCATCGCGGGATTCAGTAATACATTCAGGGAAAAGCTCCGCAATTTTATCAAGATTAGTCATAATATCACCGCCAAAAATTTTTCGATTTATAATGCAAAAAATCCTGCCAAAAAATTTTTCTTCAGCAGGAAAAAAATATTTTTGATGAGCCGTCTAAAAATTTTATGCAATAGTCAAAGTTTTACTTTCGACGATAGTCAACGGCACCTGCACAACCGCCAAAAGATTTTTAATCCAACTTTCCGTTTTATCTTCAACGAGTTTATAAGCTAAATTGTCATTCATTCCGCTAATAAAAATATTTGTCATACCGCTTTCAGCCAAAATACACGTGCTAAGTTGTTCGATTGTTGCATCGTCACGATTAAATTTTTTTGGGAGACCTGCGGCTTCATTACACCAGCGAGTAAATTTGCTGTAAAAAGCAACGGGCGGACGTGAAGTGCCTTGCTCTTTTGCGTATTGGACAAACATTTTAACGACATCAGTAAATTTTCTGCGAACAATTTTACTTTGCGCACGAAGTTTAGCGCGTTGCGGGTCAATGTACATACCCGTTTTTCTGATAGCCGGAAGAACTTCGGACGTTACCCAATACCTAATTTCAATAGCCTGCGGAAGTTTGCTCGAAAGTACCAAACTGTAAAGTCCGCTTTCATTAATCATTGTTAAACCACGATTAGGAATCTGAAATCCTAAGGGGGCGTTTTGCCCCTTTTGAATTACCATTTTATCTCTTGCGTCTACGTGGTCACGAACCGCACTTTTTTGGTCTTTGTATCCAAGCATTGTTGCGGCATCTTTGCCGACAAACCAAGCTACATCGTCAATCATTATGACGCGAATTTTGCCGAACTTTTCGTGCTGAAAAACTTGAAGACTATCCATAAAAATCACCTTCCTTAAAAAAGTGTAACAAAAATTAACCTTGACATAATCCCAAAAATAAAGTAGAATTTACGATACAAAATAAGAAGTTTGTTTGGGCTCGTTGTTTGTTTTATTTTTGGAATTGAGTCAAACGTATTCTAAATGAAAACACGCGAGTTGTCAATAAAAAAAATTTTCCGGCGGTTGTCGGGATTTTTTGATTTTAGGATAAAAAAATTTACCTCCTTTGAAAAAAGCGTAACAAAAATTAACCTTGACATAATCCCAAAAATAAAGTAGAATTTACCGTACAAACTAAAGAATCTTTTTCAGCTCGTGGTTTTTGCTATTTTTAAGATTGTCAAACGTATTTTAGTAGAAAACACGCGGGTTGTCAATATAAAAAATTTTCCGGCGGTTGTCGGGATTTTTTGATTTTAGGGTAAAAAAATTTCCCCAATTACTGGGGAATTTTTATTTTGTGAGTGATAAAATTATTTTTGATTTAAGATTTATTTTGCAACAATAATTCTGCCCATATCGATTTTCTTCATGCCACTTTCTTGAAGATATTCAATTAAAATTTCTTCAAGAGTACCAAATTGACCGGTAACCAAATGATGTTTTTTAAGTACGTCATAACCGTTGCCGCCTTCAATTAAAAAATCAGATGTAGCCATAGTGTAAATTAAATTTTCGTTGAGCGGTTCATTACCAATGTAAATGTCACCAACACGACTGCCGACAGTATTTTCAGGAGAAAAAGTAAACTTAATGCCGCTAACATGCAGGAAAGCCCCAAATGCATCGGGATATTGAGAAACAGAATGCTCTAACATTTCGCGAATAACACTGCCTTGAACTTCAACGCGTTGCAACTGATTGCCGAAGGGAAAAACTTTCATAACGTCGCCTTTAGTGACATTGCCTTCAAGGAGACCTTCACGAACACCGCCGCCGTTGATTACCGCGCAGTCAGCCCCTGTTTTCCAACGAAAAGCATCAGTTACAAGGTCGCCAAATTCAGTTTCTTGCGTGCGCATAGTGGTTATATCGACGGACATTGTCTTATCATTTTGAGCGATAACTTGATCTAAAAGTTTTTTATTCTCACGTTCCATTTTCGTAATTGCCGCCGCAACATTTTTGTCAGGTGTGGGAGCAATTTTCTTTATGGCGTCAGCGTCAAGGAGTTCAGCTTTTTTGTTAATAATTTTTTTGCCGTCAAGTGTGATAGTTGTCTTGCCGAGATTGTAAGCGTGCCATCCAGTTTGTACAATCAGCGTGTTATTAATAGTCAAGCCGGAAGGTAAAACGGTGTGGCTGTGACCGTCAACAATTAAATCAATGCCGTCAACTTCATTAGCAAGACGAATGCTGGTAAAAGCGGCATGCTCATCAATGCCTAAATGAGTAAGTGCAATTAAAACGTCGCACTTGGGACGCATTTCCTTAACCATATCCTTAGCAATTTCGACGGGATTTAAAAAATTAATACCGCGTACAAGAGTGGGACGAGCTATAATTTGCGTTTCAGGAGTCGTCAAGCCAAATACTCCGACACGTAAACCGTCAGGCATTTTATAAATTTTGTATGGTTTAAAAATCAATTTGTCATTACTGCGATAAACAAGGTTAGAGGCAAGCACGTCAAATTTAGCTTTCTTAGTGAGATTAATCAAAGTGTCAATACCGTAATTAAACTCTTGATTGCCGAGCGTCATGGCGTTAAGCCCGGCGATGTTAAGGAGATTTAACATATTTGAGCCATTGCTGATATTTATTGCGGGCATACCGTGCAAAGTATCTCCTGCGTCAAGCCATAAGCTGTCGAGATTTTGTGACTTAAGCTTTTTAATTCCGGCAACCATTTCCGCAAATCCCATACTTTTTCCGTAGTCGTCAGTATTCAAAACGCGGGCGTGAATATCGTTTGTATGGAGAATGACGAGTTCCGCCGCATTAACTGTTACGGTAAAAAAAATTATCGACGCTAAAAAAAATGCACCGATTAAAAATTTTAACCGATTCATAAAATATTCCTTTCGCAATTTTCACCATTAGTGTTCGGGTATCAATCTTCTAAGTTTGATAGCTGTAACTTTGCCGTCATTTTCTACGACAGATAAAGCATAACTAAGCTCGGCGTTAATGAAATATTTCCAAGTGTATTCGGTTCCGAACCAATGATATTCGTAATAAGGTTCACCGGAATCAATCATCCATTGATGAATATCAGATTGTTTGCGAACTCTCGTTGAATAATCCGAACCGTAAATTTCGATAACGTCATCAATCGGCATACCGACGTGAATGTTTGAAGGTGTCGTCCAACCGTTATTTTTTGTCACAACAACGTAAGTAATTTTTGGATCGTTTCTACCGATAAAGCCAAATTCTACGCTGTCACCGTACATAATGACAGAGCTAACCAACTGCGCGTAGCCTTTCAATTTTTCTGTTGGTTCCCCATACCTTGCGATAATGTCATTGTAAGTCATATCGGGAGTAATTCCGCCAAGAGAAAATTCATTTTTCTCAATCGCGCAACAAATGTTTGCAGAAAAAATTATGAAACAAAATGCCGCTAAAAAAATTTTACGCATAAAAATCACTCCTTATTAAGCGAAATTATTTTTTCGCCGCCTTTTCTATTGCAACATCAAGAGTTTTATAGAAAAGTTCACAAGCTGAATTATAGCCATTCGCATTTTTTTTGAAAGAGTTATTCTTAATCGTGAGCAAATACATTACGTCGCCGGTCTGCGCATTCTGAATCTTGAACATAAAAGTTGTAGGATCATCATTATTTGCTGTTGTCAAAGTAAGGTAAGAGTCCGCATAATTGGCAATATTTTCTTCAAAAGCTTTTTTCGAGTCCCTGTAGTCAAGTGCGGTAATGTCAACATCTTTGTCTTTCTTAATGATTTCAACTATGTCAGTGTAGGGAATAACGGTAAATTTTGTAGATTTATTTGCAGTACCGAGCATTTCAATAAGGGCTTCAATCGTCGGTTCATCTGAAACCGTACTTATCTTGTAATGATTAGGATAAGCAACTGCCAGACGCTTAATTCTCGTCAAGTCAGCACCATCAATGATTTGCTCTTGAACAGACGCAAACGCCGTTGTGGACGTTAAAAGAAACGCCGCGCAGATTAAAATGCTTAACAAAAAATTTTTCACAATTAGTCCTCCAATGCTTTATAAATGAACGCGGCAAGAGCGGCACCTACCAAAGGACCTGCGATAAATACTGCAAGACATTCAAGCGGCGCACCATTACCGCCACAAGCCGCCACTACTGCAGGACCAAAGCTCCGCGCAGGATTTACGGAAGTACCAGTCAAGCCAATTCCCAAAATGTGGACGCCGACCAAAGTCAAGCCGATTATCAAGCCGCCAAATGAACCGTGATTAGCTTTAGGCGAAGTGACACCCAAAATATTTATCACAAAAATAAACGTCAAAACTATTTCGACGAGTAAACCCGCCATTGAACTTCCATGAACACCTGCAAGCCCGTTAGTACCGAGTCCGCCGGTCATATCAGTAACGCCGCCCATTGTGAAAATCGTTGACAGTAACGCCGCGCCGAGTAATGCGCCTATACATTGCGCGATAACGTAGTAAACGAAATCTTTTGTTGACATACGACCGCTTAACAGCACGCCGAGCGAAACGGCAGGGTTAATGTGACAGCCTGAAATGTTGCCGATTGAATACGCCATAGCGACGATTGACAAGCCGAACGCAAATGCCGTCAAGACGTAACCGCCGCCATTTACCGAATCACAACCAACTAACATTGCCGTTCCGCAACCAAGCGTTACAAGCGTCATTGTACCAATACATTCAGCGATATATTTTTTCATATCATATCGCGACCTCCTTTTTAGCTTACAAAAGCTATTTTAACAAATTATGTGCTAAGAGTGATTTACGAAGTTTTTCTAAATTCTGCGGTTCAATCTCACTTAACGGCATACGCAACTTTCCAACATTCCAACCCAAAAGTTTTAACGCCGCCTTCACGGGAATAGGATTGACTTCACAGAAAAGCGCGTCGATTAAATCACTGTAATCAATCTGCAATTTAGCCGCCGCCTCAACTTTTCCTTCAAAGTAAAGTTGGCAAATTAAATGCGTATCCTTCGGCGCGACGTTGGACAAAACTGAAATAACGCCCTTTCCGCCCAATGAAAGAATCGGTACAATTTGATCGTCATTGCCCGAATAAATTTCAAGTTCATCGCCGCAAAGTTTTTTCGTCCGCACAATCGCTGATAAATCGCCGTTAGCTTCCTTCGTGGCAACAATACGCGGATGTTGAGAAAGTTTAAAGTAAGTTTCCGGCTTAATGTTGACGCCCGTCCGCGAAGGCACGTTGTACAAAATTATCGGCAAGTTTACGCTGTCAGCAATTTTATTATAGTGCGCGACCAGACCGTTTTGCGTACACTTATTGTAATACGGCGTGACTAAAAGCAAGCCGTCCGCGCCGACACTTTCAGCGTATTGTGAAAGTTGAATAGCGTAATCAGTATCATTTGAACCCGTACCGGCGATAACAGGCACGCGCTTATTGACGTGTTCGACGGCAAATTTTATCGCGGCTTTATGTTCGTCATCACTCATTGTAGCAGATTCGCCCGTTGTCCCGGTGATAATTATGGCGTCTGTAGAATTTTCAATTTGATAATCGATAAGCTTGCCGAGTTCGTCAAAATTTATACCGTCCTCATTGAACGGAGTGACGATAGCGACGCCCGCCCCCCTAAAAATTATCCTCTTCAATATAAACCCTCCCAGTTATTTAAAATTTTTTTGTACAAGTTTAAAAATTCCGCCGCTGAAATTCGTTTTGCAACCTTTTTACTTCGTCTTTTGAGATTTCAATAAAATTTTCCTTAAGCGCAATATATTTAGCTAACTCAATTCCAATTCTACAAAGTGTGTAGCCCTCTTTAACAATATAAAAGCACGGTCTCCAATTTGGGTTTTCGTCAAAATTTTTATAATTAATTTCCGGCACTATTAAATATTTGCCGTCTTCAACAATAGCATTTTCAAGCCAACGCTTTACATCATCAGTATTTAAACCGCACGCTTTCTGTCTTTCCTCCGCCTCTACAGCTTCAATTTCCGCATCTATTTCTTTAAAAAACTCTTCCAAAGTTGGTTTAGGCATTCTTCCTGCACGCATTTCACGAACTTCCAATAAAGACTCGATAATTGACTGTTCGACGGGAATATAGCGTTCGTATTTTTCTTCTTCGTCCAATTCATTCACCCCCTGACGTTATGATAATTGCGCATTATATATTAATTTAAAGCCTGCTTAATGCTCTTGAAAATATTGCTGTTGCTCTTGATAACCTCTTCATTGCCAAACACACAAATATTATTTGCATTCATACAATCGCGGACAATTTTTTCAAGCGCACGAATATCACTTTGAGTCGTGCTTAAAATTTCGTCACGGGATTTTTGTCTGTCTTCGTAAGTAATATTTTTCAAGCACAAATCAGCGGCAACTTGTCCCTTAAGTGCCGGAGTCAGCGGTTTGTCAATTTTACTCATCGTGCCGATAATGTATTTGTCCATTTCGCGTTCCGACACGTCAAAATTTTTCAGAAAGTCCGCAGTCTTATCAAAAGTTTCAAGAGTACGTTTCAAATGAGGATCTCGATACGAGCCGAAGAATAATCCGCCCTGCCGCGTAAAATGAACCATTGCGCCGTAAGCTCCGCCCTTTACGCGAATGTTCGTCCAAAAATATTCGTAACGCAAAATCGTTTCCAAAACATTCATAACGCCAGTATATTCATAACCAAGATTGATGAAGTTAGCACCCTTGCCGACATACTGAACGCGACTTTGTGAATAAAGCCCTTCATTCTGCGCTTTCAACAAATAATCGTATTCTGCGCGGGGAAATTCATCAAGAGGTAAAGCTTTCAAAAGTTTATCCAAATGCGGACGGAATTGGCTGTAAAGTTCATCAAGCGCAGTTACGCTGACAATCAAGCCGTTGCGATTTAATAAGCGCGTCTTAACGTCATTCAAATCCTCAACAAGTTTATCAAAATTCGCGTCAAAATCTTTCAGCAAGTCTTTCAAAAACTTATTAAACGGCAAAATCGAATCGTTGTTATAAGCACCTGTTGTCGAAAGGTACGACGCAACGCGCCCTGAAATTATCGACGGCGCAAGGTTCTGAAGGCTTAATTCAATTCCAATTTGTTCCTCTTCAATGAGTTCACGAATACGCTTTTTGTTTGTGAAAATTGATTCGGTGAAAATCTCCGTCAAAATTTCCGTCATCGCAAAAATTTTCGATTCAAGCCCTTTCGCGTAAACTTTCAAGCGCGGCATAAAAGAATTTGGCTCGCCTTTTTTAGAATCAGCATGCAGGATTGAACCAAATCCACCAATATTCAAATTAATCAAGTTGGCAAGTTCGCTGTAGGAATGTTTCTTCGTGTCAACTTTGCCAATCAGCTCGTTAAGTAAGTAAGCGTGGAAAAGTTTTTTCTGCGGAACTTTCGACGCGTCAAAGAAAAATGTTAAATAAAGTATTCCGTGCGTGTCAATGCAACTGTCCAAAATTCTCGTGCCGTCAAGGTCGCGGAATTTAAGCGGAAATACTTCAGCTTCTTTGCGAATGTCGCTACGTTCCAGAAGAGGAATTTTAGCTAAATCTTCGGGCGAATCAGGCGATTCTTGACGAATCTTTAACTTCCGCGCAGTTTCAATAACGTTTTCAATTTCGGCGGCGGACATTTTAGATTTAATGTCAGCAAGTTTAGCGGCGTTATCAGCGTCACGTTCCTTAGCAACAGTCTTACTCGGTGCAAGCGTGATTAAAAGTTTATGTGGATTGTCGAGGAAATATTTCTGCAGGAGATTTTCAAAGTAGCGATTGTTTAAACCGTCCTTAATAATTTTCAAATCGTCCTCATAACGCAAATAAGTATTGGGATCGCTGTCATAAAGCCAAGTACGCAGACAACGCAGACCGTAAATTAAACCTTTAGGCGCAAGTCCAAAATCAGCTTCGCGCAGACGAAATTCAATCAAACTAATTGACGCCTCAAGCAAAGTTTTATCAATGCCGTTATCGATGAGTTTTTTCATTTCATCAACAACAAGGTCGTAAAATTTTTGAGAGCGGTCAACTTCTGAACCGTTTAACGTAATTGTAAACGAAGGTTGCCTTAAATCTTCCTCAATTCCGCTGTCAACGTCTTTACCCAGTTTGGAATCAATAATCGCATTTCTAAGCGGTGCGGCAGGTGATATGAAAAGCGCGTGATTCAAAATTTCCAGCCCAAGCATTGTAGTAGCGTCTTCAACTTCGCCCGTTACAAAATTCAGCGATACGAAAGTTTTTTCTTTGTCAAATTCTTCGTCGCCAATGGGATAAACATCATTAACAATTTTCATTTCAGAAAGTTGCGGATGAAGTTCGATAGCCGAATCAACGGAAATTTTTTCAAACTTCGACAAATATTCACCGTCAAGATATGCAAGCTGTTCATCAATATCAACGTCGCCGTAAAGATAAATGTAACTGTTCGACGGATGATAAAATTTTTTGTGGAAGTTTGTAAAATCTTCCTGCGTCAAATTTGGAATAACTTCAGGGTCGCCGCCCGATTCGTAGCTGTAACAATTTTGCGGGAAAAGTTCACACTTGGCTTTACGCGCTAAAATATCGTCAGGGGCAGAAAGTGCGCCTTTCATTTCGTTAAAGACAACGCCGCTTAAAGTTAATGGAGCATCGGCATTTTCAATTTCGTAGTGCCAACCTTCCTGCATAAGAATTTCAGGCGTTTCAATCATCGCCGGATAAAAAACGGCGTCAAGGTAAACGTCCTGCAAGTTGCGAAAATCTTTAGCGTTACGACTTGCGACGGGATAAACTGTCTTGTCGGGATAAGTCATCGCGTTAAGAAAAGTATTCAGTGAACCTTTGACGAGTTCAACGAACGGTTCTTTCAACGGATATTTTTTCGAGCCGCAAAGTACGGAATGTTCCACGATATGCGCAACACCTGTATCATCTTTCGGCGGCGTGCGGAATGCAATATAAAAAACTTTGTTATCGTCATTTGCGTTGACGTAAAGAAGTTTCGCGCCGGTCTTGACGTGTTCAAATTCGTAAGTATTCGCGCTAATTTCCGCGACGTTAGAAATTTTGTTCAGCCTAAAGCCGTGTAACTCATCATTAATTTTTATGTCCATAATATTTTCCTTTCAAAAAATTTTTCGCTATTATAGCATAGAATTTTATTTTAGCGAAATACATTTTTTATTTTCATTTAAAAATCTGCGCGGAAAAATTTTCTATTTCCACTTAAGGCAAACAGTGATATAATCAGCGGAAGTTTTTAATTGGAGGTTATTTTGTGAAATATCAGGAATTGATTTTAGCATTGAAAAATTTTTGGGCTAATCAAGGTTGCCTGTTAGCCGAACCCTACGACATGGAAAAAGGCGCGGGAACTATGAGCCCTTATACATTTTTGAAAGTTTTGGGACCCGAGCCTTGGAATGTTGCTTACGTCGAACCTTCGCGCAGACCTGCAGACGGACGTTACGGCGATAATCCCAACCGTCTTTATCAGCATCATCAACTGCAACTTATTATGAAGCCGTCGCCCGACAATATTCAGGAACTTTATCTTGAAAGTTTAGCGGCGATTGGGCTTGAAAAAGAAAAGCATGATATTAGATTCGTCGAGGATAACTGGGAATCGCCTACGTTGGGCGCGTGGGGACTCGGATGGGAAGTTTGGCTTGACGGTATGGAAATTACGCAGTTCACTTATTTTCAGCAAGTCGGCAGTCAAGACGTTAAGCCCGTCGCAGTCGAAATTACCTACGGGCTTGAAAGGCTTGCGATGTATATTCAAGGCGTTGAAAATGTTTTCGACATTCAATGGACAGATGGCGTAACTTACGGAGATGTTTTTCATCAAAACGAATTTGAACAATCAAGTTATGCCTTTGACGTTTCGGACGAAAAATTACTGTTTGATTTATTTGAAAAGTATGAAGCGGAGGCTGTGCGCGTAATTAAGTTAGGATTTGTTCATCCCGCTTACGATTATGTTTTGAAATGTTCGCATACGTTTAACTTGCTTGACGCACGCGGAGCAATCAGCGTCAGTGAAAGGACGGCGTTTATTGGGCGCGTTAGAAAGCTGGCGCGTCTCTGCGCGGAAGAATATCTTAAACAGCGTGAAAAATTAGGCTATCCTTTAATTAAAAAATCTGCGGAGGTGAATGCGTAATGGCTGAAAAAATTTTACTTTTGGAAATTGGAACTGAAGAAATTCCTGCGCACGTTATGCCGCAAATTTTGAATCAGCTTAAGGATTTGGCGGAAAAGAATTTTACCGAATCCAGAATTGATTTTAAAGAAGTTCAAACTATCGGGACGCCGCGCAGAATTTCAATGTTGGTTACGGGCGTTGCGGAAAATCAAGCTGACATTACTGAAGAAAAGCGCGGACCTTCAACTAAAATTGCCTTCGACGCAGAGGGTAAACCTTCAAAGGCGGCTGTAGGTTTTGCACGCGGACAAAAAGTCAACGCAGAAGATTTAATCACGCGTGACGGTTATGTTTACGCAGTCATTCATCAAAAAGGTAAATCTACCGCAGAAATTTTACAAACGCTCCTGCCGAAAATTGTTTGCAGTTTAAGCTTTCCTAACAATATGCGTTGGGGAAGTCTTGATTTTAAATTTATTCGTCCCATTCGCTGGATTGTTGCACTGCTTGACGAAGAAGTTATACCTTTTGAAGTTGCCAACGTTAAGAGCGGCAGGACTTCACGCGGTCACAGGACTTTAAGCAACGCAGAATTTACGATTGAAACGGCGGCAAGTTATTCTTATACCTGCGCGAGAAATTTTGTTATTGTAGACCAAAATGCTCGTCGTTCAATGATTACAGCGCAGATTGAAGAAGTTGCTAAAAGTCGCGGCGGAGTTGCTGAAATTTCCGAAGACCTTTTGGAAGAAGTGCTTTACCTTGTCGAATATCCTACGGCACTTTCAGGCGACTTTGAAACGAAATATTTAAAACTTCCCGCTGAAGCAGTTATAACGCCTATGAGAGATCATCAGCGTTACTTCCCCGTAAAAAATTCTGACGGTGAACTTATGCCGATTTTCATAACCGTTCGCAACGGCGGCAAAGATTATCTTGACATTGTACAGCATGGTAACGAAAGAGTTTTGAAGGCTCGACTTGAGGACGCGCAATTTTTCTTCAATGAAGATAGGAAAAAATCTCTTGAACAACATCGCGATAAACTTAAAACCGTCGTGTTTCAAGAATCACTCGGTTCAATGTATCAGAAGACGGAACGCCTTGTAAAACTTTGTGAAAAAATTTCCTATATGCTCGGTGAAAAAATTTCTGCTGACGACAGAAAAAATACTTTACGTGCGGCGGAATTATCGAAGGCTGATTTAGTAACCGGAATGGTTACGGAATTTACCGAACTTCAAGGCGTAATGGGCAGGGAATACGCAAAACTTGACGGCGAAAATTTAGAAGTTGCGACGGCGATTGATGAACATTATATGCCGCGTTTTGCAGGTGACGTTCAACCGAAAACTACCGCAGGAAAAATTTTAAGTCTTGCCGATAAAGTTGACAACATTGTAGCTACTTTCAGCAGAGGATTAATTCCTACAGGTTCACAAGACCCGTTTGCCTTGCGTCGTCAAGCATTGGGTATCGTCAATCTTTTAGTTGAGGCGAATTGGTCAATTAATTTGCGTGAAGTTGTCGAATTGGCAATGGAACTTTTAAACGTGACTGACGCTGTCGGGCGTGAAAAACTTCAATCAGAATTTGCGGAATTTATGAAACTGCGCGTGAAAAATTTCCTCGACGCGACGCGATATGACGTGGTTGACGCAGTTATAGACAACGTTGATGACATCTGCGCGGTTACATTGAAGGCGGCGGCAGTTGAACAATTTTTGAAAATGCCTGACGCAACGAAAAATATTCAAGCTTTCGTGAGAGTTGCAAACATCGCGCGTAAAACTGATTCTGCAGAAATTAATCCTGCATTAATGACTTCTGATGCCGAGCAAGTTTTATACCGCGCATTTGAAGCGGTGAAAGTTGCCGCAGAAGAATTGATAACGAAGAAAGATTTTATTGGCGCGTTGGATATTCTGAAAAAACTTGCCGCGCCGATTGAAAATTATTTTGATTTGGTTATGGTTATGGACGAAAATTTAGACGTGCGGCAAAATCGATTGGCGCAGTTGAAAGCAGTCGACAATCTTGTAACAAAAATTGCTGACTTTAAGGCGATTGTAATTTAATTTATGTTAGATTTTTAAAAGTCTATAAATAGAAAAAAACCTTCTATGATGAAACAAAAATTATCATAAAAGGTTTTTTTGTTATATTCAAAGATAAACAATTAAATTTCCAACTTAGGAGTAATTTCTTCCATAGTGTAAGCTTCGATAATATCGCCTTCCTTAAAATCGCGGAAATCAATTATCGAAATGCCGCACTCGTATCCGGCGGAAACTTCTTTGACTTCATCTTTAAATCTGCGGAGCGAATCAATCAGCCCGTCAAAAATTTCAACATTATCGCGCAGAAGTCTAATCTTAGAATTATTTTGGATTTTACCTTCAAGCACGTAAGAACCGGCAACGAGAGCCTTTGAGAATTTCATAACCTTGCGAATTTCAACGCGACCTTGAATAACTTCTTTAAATTTCGGCGCGAGCATACCGGTCATAGCTGCTTTAACGTCGCCGATTGCGTCATAAATTACGCGGTAAGTGCGAATATCAACATTTTCAGTATCAGCGACGCGACGCGCATTATTATCAGGACGAACATTAAACGCAATGATTAACGCATTAGCGGACGACGCAAGCATAATATCTGATTCGTTGACGGCACCAACGCCCGAATGAATAATTTTTACGTGAACTTCATCATTCTTTTCGTTAAGGGCGAGGAGTGAGCCTGACAACGCCTCAACCGAACCTTGAACGTCCGCTTTAACCAAAATGTTAAGGTCTTTAATTTCGCCAGCTTTAATCTGATTGAATAAATCGTCAAGCGAAACTTTTTTAGACTTAATTAAATCGTTACGTTGAGCGGCTAAACGGTGTTCAGCAATAGACTTTGCAGTTTTTTCATCAAGAGCGGCAAGAATATCACCGGCGGCAGGAACGTCATTTAAGCCTAAAACTTCGACAGGAACGCTGGGACCGGCTTTTTTAACATTATCGCCGCGATCGTTAATCATCGCACGGACTCTGCCGTAAGTTGTACCTACAACAATATAATCGCCGATTCGCAACGTACCTTTTTGAACTAAAACCGTTGCAACAGAACCGCGCCCTTTATCGAGTTGTGCCTCAATAATTACGCCGCGAGCATCGCAATTCGGATTAGCTTTTAATTCCTGCATATCAGCGACGAGCAAAACCATTTCAAGCAAGTCATTGATACCGATATTTTTTTTGGCAGAAACTTCAACCATAACGGTATTGCCGCCGTAATCGTCGGAGACAAGTTCATATTCCATAAGCTCCTGCTTAACCTTCATGGGATTTGCGCCGGGCTTATCAATTTTGTTAATGGCAACGATAATTGGAACTCCTGCCGCCTTAGCATGGTTAATCGCCTCAACAGTTTGCGGCATAACGCCATCATCAGCGGCGACAACCAAAATTGCAATGTCAGTAACCTGCGCACCGCGAGCCCTCATTGCGGTAAAAGCTTCGTGACCGGGCGTGTCGAGGAAAACAATTTTTCTATCGTTACACATAACTTGATACGCGCCGATATGTTGCGTAATTCCTCCCGCTTCGGTTGCAGTGACGGCAGATTTACGGATAACGTCAAGCAGTGAGGTTTTACCGTGATCAACGTGACCCATAACCGTAACGACGGGCGGACGAGATTTTAAACTGCGCGGATCATCTTCAATTTCAGGAATTAAAGTGGGATCTACTTCCGGCGGCAATTCTTCAGCAGTTACGCCAAATTCAGAGGCAACATATTCCGCAACGTCGAAATTAATTTCTTGGTTAATCGTAACCATAATTCCCATATGGACGAGCTTTTTAATAACTTCCGTAGCGGTGCAACTCATCTTGCTGGCAAGGTCTTTTACTGCGATGCTTGACGGAATTTTAATGTGAGTGGGACGAGCAATTTCAACCTTATGTACGGGCAAGGGTTGCGGACGAAGTTTCTTTTTACTGCGCGGAAGACGAGTAGTAGTTTGCTGTTGAAGTTGCGCCTGTTGCTGACTTTTAGCGACATTAGCGGCATTTTTGTTACGGCGGTTACGACTGCGATTTTGAGTTTTGCCGCCATCTTCGCGACTGCTGTCACGGTTTTTACGTTCGGTACGGTCTCCGCGTTCAGGACGTTCACCACGTTCGGGACGTGCTTCAATTCTGTCGGGACGCCCTTCACTACGGTCAATGCGTTCACGTTCACCACGCGCAGGACGTTCGCGGTTATCGCGTGAATGTCTGCCTTCTCTGCCTTCACGATCTGATGTCATATCGCGCGGCGGTCTGTCGAAGTTATCGCGATTTTCCCGCGCAGGTTTTTCACGGTCGAAACGGTTAGCGTTCCCTCTTCCCTCTTCCCTCTTCCCTAATTCACGATTATCACGCGACCTAGTTTGCTGAACTTCTTGACGACGCGCAGGTTTATCCTCAACTTTCGGTGCGGGTTTATCCTGCTTGGGTTTATCTGATTTAGCGTCAACTTTCGGCGCGGGTTTATCCTGTTTAGGTTTATCAGATTTAGCATCAGTTTTCGGCGCAGGTTTATCTTGTTTAGGTTTATCGGGTTTAGCGTCGACTTTTTTCGGCGCAGGTGCTTCAACCTTAACGGCTGATTTAACCTCGACAGGTTTAACGTCTTCAGCTTTTGCGACAACTTTAGGTTTTGCGTCGGACTTAGGCTTAACGTTTTTGCTGTCTGATTTTCCGGCTTTTGACGGTTTAGTTTCAGTTTTAGGTTGAGCCGTTACCTTTTCATCGGCTTTCTGTTCGGCTTTTACGGGTTGCTGTTCCGTTTTAACTTCCGCCGTATTTTCAGCCGCAGGTTTCGGACGACGTGAAAAAGATTCATTCAAGAGATTGTAAATTTCTTCGCCTACCGCGCTAAAACGGTTAGCAACTTTTACCTTGTGTTTTTTCAGAAAATCGATTATTGACTGACTTTCTTGATTCAACTCCTTTGCGAGTTCAAAAATTCTATATTTTGGCGTTTTCGGTGCTTTCGCCATAATCCCACCCCCGTATAATTTTCAAGTTACATATATTTTTTGCTCCTTTGCAGTTTCAATCCACGCCGGCATTTTCAAGAGTGCGACCAGCCTTTATCTGTTGATTTTTGAGTAAGGGATACCGATTAGCTCCGCCCAAACTCACGCGATATAGACTTTTTACTCCCACTTATAAAAGCTGGAGACTCATTTTAATGTTGAATTAACAATGTCATCGTAAATTTCATCGGCAATTTGAGTTTTGAACTGCTTATCAAGACGACGACGTTTTCTGAGTTCAAGGATACATTTTTCTGAATTGCAAACGTAAGCACCGCGTCCTTGAGCCTTCCCCGTAGTGTCGACGCAAATTTTTCCGTCAGCGAATTTTACAATACGTAAAAATTCTGACTTGTGCTTATTAGTCCTGCAACTTACACAACGGCGCATTTGAGTTTGTTTTGAAGAAATTTTCTGCGCCACTTTACACCTCGTCTTTAGGTTCGACGTTAGAATTATTTGCTTCTGAAACTTCTGCGTTAGGTTTTTCAGCAACAGAATTTTCATTAGAAACATTTTCTTCTGCGTTATGCACTTCAACAGTAGAATTATCAACGCTGGGAACTTCTACACCGGAATTTTCCTCAACGACAGTATTTTGTGCGCCAAGATTTTCATCAGCAGGATTTTCAACGTTAAGAACTTCTGCGTTGGAATTTTCATCGGCAGATTTTTTTAATTTATTTTTACCTTTACCTTTCATGGGTTTAGGCGGCTTCTGTTTTACCAGCGACGAGAAGAATTTAGCACCTTGAACTTTTGAAACGCGGTAATCACTGTCAAAAACTTCATCCTGCGCTTGAGATTTACTTTTAATGTCGATTTTCCAACCGGTCAAGCGGGCGGCAAGTCGAGCGTTTTGACCTTCCCTTCCAATCGCCAAACTAAGTTGATTATCCGGCACGACAACGCGAGCAATTTTATCAAGTTCATTTACGGCGATACGCATAACTTTCGACGGACTTAAAGCATTAGAAACAAATTTTGCGGGGTCTTCGTCCCAAAGAACAATGTCAATTTTTTCGTCGCCGAGTTCATCGACTACAGCTTGGATACGAATGCCATGTTCACCGACGCAAGAACCAATCGCGTCAATATTTTTATCTTTAGAAGTAACCGCAATTTTTGCCCTTGCGCCCGGATCACGCACAACTGATTTAATAAGGATTAAACCTTCTTGAATTTCGGGAACTTCCATTTCCAAAAGTCGACGCAAAAAATTAGGATGCGTCCTTGAAAGATAAACTTGCGGACCTTTACCCATTCTGCGGACTTCAGAAACATAACCTCTGACTCTGTCACCGACGTTAAATTTATCTTGCGGCAATTGCGCTTCAGTTTCAATAACGGCTTCTGTCTTTCCAATGCTAAGCACCAAATCGCCGTTATCTTCAATGCGAAGAACCGTGCCGCTTACAACGTCATTGGCGCGTTCAGTAAATTCATCGTAAACGACAATTCTTTCCGCCTCACGAATTTTTTGCGTAACAACCTGCTTAGCGGCTTGTGCGGCGATACGTCCGAAATCAACGGCAGGAATTTCTTTTTTCACAACGTCGCCAACATTATATTGAGAATTAATTCTGCGGGCGTCGTTTAAAGAAATTTCGCGTTCAGGATTGGTAACTTTTTTCACAACGTCGCGCAGTTCCATAACGCGGAAAGTTCCTTTTTCGCGGTCAATATCAACAGCAATATTTTTATCTGCACCGGAAGTTTTTTTGCAGGCGAAAATCAATGCCGCCTCAATCGCGTTAAACATTACCTCCGGCGGAATTTCCCTTTCGGCACACAAATCTTTGAGAGCATCCAAAAGAAAAATTTCATTTTTGGAGCCTCTCCTTTTTCTTACAGCCAAGTTTTATTATCCCCCAATTCCAAAAATTTAAAATTCTATATGCAATCTGACTTGAGAAATTTTTTCACGCGGTATAGGCTCAAAATCTTTCAAGTACAAAAAATTTTTATCGCGGCTATCGAGTATTCCTGTAAAAGATTTTTTACCGTCAATTGGCGCGTACAGAGTTACATCAACAGATTTGCCCTTTTCGCGCAGAAAATCACGATCTTTTTTCAAGACGCGATCCAGTCCGGGCGATGATACTTCCAAAATATATGAACCTTCGATTATAGATTCGTTATCTAAAATATCGCCGAGCTTTTGACTCAAACGCTGACAATCCTCTAAGTCAATGCCGCCGACTTTGTCAACGAAAATTCTCAAGTACCAATCTTTTTCTTTAACAAATTCCGTGTCAACCAATTCAAAATCTGTATCTTCCAACAGCTGATTCATCAATTCTTCAACGCGCGTTTCAACTTTGCCTGACATCATATCCTCCTAAAATTTTTTTTGTAATTTAAAAAGTGGACTCGCGCCCACTTTCATAAGAAAATTTTTTGGACAACGAAAACGTCTCCTTACGTTAGCAATTCTGTTGATTTTACCATACAAAGAAAAATCTGTAAACAATTTATTTTTCCTAACGTCTACTAGACTGATTGTATAATTAAATCGAAAAATAAAAAAGACATAGAAAATTTTTTCGATAAATTAACTTTTATATTTTAAATGCTAAACTCTTCGGCGTATTACACACCTCTATTCTATTATATGACTTATAAAGGAACTGAAAAATTTCTGCATCATAAGCCAGTCTCTTATAATTACAATAAATTTCTATTTTTATCAATAAAATTTAGGTTCAAGTAAAATACTGAATAAACTTCTGTATCCTTCAATTAAAAAATTGCAGTAAGAAAAATTTTTTGATAAAATTTATGTTGAAAGGTAGTGGGATTGTGAATTTTAATCTGATTGGCTTTAACACCGACGTTGGAAAAACGAAACCGGAAAATATTGTTCACGCAGATAACGCTTGCCCGTTTTGCGACGTTGAAAATTTGAAGGATATTATTGATACGGATGACGACATAATTTTTTTGAAAAATAAATATCTCGTAATTGAAGGGGCAGACCAATTTGTTTTGATTGAAGGCAAAAATTGTAACGTGGACATGCCGAACTACAGCCGTGAGAAAATGCGACGCGTTATAAAAATGGGATTAAAACATTGGCGGCGACTTTTGAACTGTGGCAAGTATGAGGAAGTTTTATTCTTTAAAAATTTTGGTTCAATGTCCGGCGGTACGATTCGCCATCCACATATGCAGCTGGTAGGATTTCCAAAATTAAATTCTGAAGTGCTCTTCGATACAGTTGAACTGCGCGGGCTTGTGATAGCGCGTCAAAATAATGTTGAGTTAAACGTTTCGACTTGTCCGCGTGTAGGCTTCGGCGAATTAAATGTTGTAGTCGAAGAAGGCGGAAGTCACGAGACTTTAGCTGATTTTTTACAGATTGGCGTACATTATCTGATGAATTATTTCAGAAAAAATTTGACTAGCTACAATATTTTTTTCTACCGCCGCGCAGGATTTATTTACGCTAAGATTATGCCACGCTTTGCAACTTCGCCTTACTTTGTCGGCTACAATATTCACTTTTTGCCGAGAAATGTGCCGCAAATTGCTAAAGAGGTTTACGAGATTTATTTCAGCGATAATAAAAAAATTATTTTTGATTAAATTTAGAGGAGATTGTTTAATGAAAAAATTTTTTATGACATTAATTTTGTCAATGATTTTATGTTTAAATTCGGCAGGGGCGACGGACGCGGTAAACGTTTTAAATTCCGCGCAGTTGACGCCGACAATGACAGGATATGAACCTTGCGACAGGATTGTTTTGCAGACGTTGGCACAAATAACTAACAAAGATATGTCCACATACGATAAAGTTAAAGCTTGTTACGATTGGCTGATTGATAATTGTCGTTACGGATATTTGGACGAATTCACCACGCCTAATTCACCGGAAGAAGAAGGCGCAACGCGAGCTATGGATATGATAGCTTATAAAATTGGAGCTTGCGACGATTACTCTTGCGCATTTGCGGCAATGGCGCGAGCATTGGGATTGAATTGTTACACCGTCTACGGACAAACTTCACGGGCTAGTGGAGGTTACACGGGGCATATTTGGACGGTTATAAAAATTGACGGCGTCGAATATGTTTTTGATCCGCAGGTTGAAGATAACATTGCGCGGGGCGGAGACGTTTACTATTACAGATTTTGCAAAACTTACGACGAAGTTTACGAAAATTATATTCCGCAACGCATTGATGACAGATATTTTACGCCAGTATATTGAGGTAACAAAATGAACTTAAAAAAATCTTTAGACGCATTTAATCGCGCAAAAAAATTTATGCCGGGCGGCGTCAACAGCCCAGTCCGTTCATACAGTAGCGTTGATTGTAACCCGCCTTTCATTTCTCACGCGCAGGGCAGTCACATTTACGACATTGACGGCAATGATTATATCGATTACGTCGGATCGTGGGGACCGATGATTTTAGGACATGCACACCCAAAAGTTGTGGACGCTTTGAAAAAAGCCGTTGAACGCGGCACAAGTTACGGAGCACCCACTGAGCTTGAAACTCAACTTGCCGAGCTTGTACAGAAAATTTATCCGAGTATGGAAGTTATGCGCATGGTAAATTCCGGCACGGAAGCTACAATGAGTGCAATTCGTGTAGCACGTGGATTTACGGGGCGGGACAAAATTGTAAAATTTATCGGTTGCTATCACGGACACAGCGACGGGCTTTTAGTCAATGCGGGAAGTGGCGCGGCAACTTTCGGCGTGCCTTCAAGTCCCGGCGTTACGAATAACACCGCGCAGGATACGATTGCCATTCCCTATAATGACGTTGACACTGTTAAAAAAGTTTTTGACGAGTGCGGAGAAAAAATTGCGGCGGTTATCGTTGAACCTGTTGCAGGGAATATGGGGCTTGTACTTCCTAAAGAAAATTTTTTGCCGACGTTAAGAAGTGTCACTGAAAAATTTGGCGCGTTACTTATTTTTGATGAAGTTATGTGCGGATTTAGAGTTGCACTCGGCGGCGCACAGGAGAAATATAAAATTCGTCCCGACTTAACTTGCTTAGGAAAAATTATCGGCGGAGGTTTACCCTGCGCGGTTTACGGCGGACGTGCTGACATTATGCGAAATGTTTCACCTGACGGAAAAATTTATCAAGCCGGAACGTTAAGCGGCAATCCTTTAGCAATGACTGCTGGAATTGAGACGCTTAAAATTTTGATTGACACGCCGAATTTTACTGACGATTTAACTAAAAAAACTTCCGCGCTTGTAAATGGTTTGAAAAACAAGGCGAAAGTTGCAGGTGTTGAAGTTCAAATTCCGCAAGCAGGTTCAATGTTCGGAATATTTTTCAGCAACTGCAAAGTTACGAATTATGATGAAGCCTGCGCGGCAGATCAGAATAAATTTAAGCGTTGGTTTAAGTCTATGTTGGAGCGCGGAATTTATCTTGCACCTTCACAATTTGAAACGCTCTTTATGTCAAGCGCACATACCGAAGAAGATATTCAACGCACAATCGACGCGGCAGATTTCAACGCGTAATTAAAAATTTTTTACAACAACAAAAAAGTCCGTCAAGAAATTTCAACTGACGGACAAATTTTTTTTGAACGTACAAAATTTTTACGTGAGAAGATTCGGTTGAATATAATTGACTCTCAAAAATTCTTCTACCCAAATTTGCGCGTCTTCCAAAACCTGTTTGTAATTTTTCTCTGCGGACATTTTCGTTTTCAAAAATCTGCCGAGAACATCTTCAGTCCAAGCCATTGCCTTTTGCTGGAAAAGCGGCGCATAATCTCTGCCATTTCTATCGGGAAGTCCAAGTGCACGATTAGCCAGTATTGAAAAAAATTTGTAGTAGGCAACTTCGGGGCGTTGACTCCCTTGCTTTCTTGCGTATTCGATAAACTCTTTTATCACGTCGGTTTCAAGCTTGCGAATTTCTTTTGAAAATTGACGAGCTTCAAGCCATTCAGGGTCGCCTTTAAGATTTTTATTAGGAAGTTTATATTCGCCGGTTCTTGCAATAGAGGGCATAACTTCAGACGTTATCCAATGACGAATTTCCTGCGCCTGTTCAAGTTTGCTCGACAAAACCAAACTGTACAAGCCACTTTCATTTATCAGCTTAGGTTTTTGATTTCTACCGATGGAGTCACGAATCGTTACCCCATCGATTTTGTCCTCGTCGGCAACGTGGTCAATAAGTGCCTTGCGCGTATTTTTGTAACCGAGCATAGCGGCGGCGTCTTTGCCAACAAACCACGCCTTGCCGTCAATCATTATGGCGCGGATTTTCCCAAACTTTTCGTGCTGAAAAATTTGCAACGCATTCATAAAATCTACTCCTTTCTTGGTAAAAAGCGTAACAAAAATTAACCTTGACATAACCCAAAAAATAAAGTAGAATTTCAGTCAATGATATAAGAGTATACTAATTGTCCCAAAAAATGCTTTACTTTTTGGATTGGACAAGCAAATTGTAAAGGAAATTTAGCGGGATGTCAATAAAAAACCAAAAAAATTTTCCCTGCGCGAGTAGGGCTTTTTTGGTTTCTGAATAAAAAAAATTCCCTCTTTAACGGAGGGATTTTTAGTTTTAAGATTTGTCAGCAATTTTATTTTATCTGACTAACCTCTAGCCAGTTGTGCGCCTGAAATATGTATAAGTTTTTGAATCGTCGACTGGTAATTATCAACTTCAAAAATTCCTTGACACAAAAATTGGTTAATCGCGTCAATCTTTTGTATGGCGGCGTCAATTCGCTTGCTCGACCCTTTAACATACGCGCCGATATGAATTAAATCTTCAGCATCTTTATAAACCGCCATTAACGCCCGCATATTCTGCGCGGCATTTAAATGATCTTTGGTAACAACTTCATTCATAACACGACTAACACTGGCAAGTACATCGATAGCGGGAAAATGATTCTGCGCGGCAATGGCACGACTCAAAACAATATGCCCGTCAAGAATCGAACGGACGGCGTCAGCAATAGGCTCATTCATATCATCGCCGTCAACCAAAACCGTATAAATTCCCGTGATTGAACCTGTGTCACTCGTTCCTGCACGTTCCAAAAGACGCGGTAACAATGCAAAGACTGACGGCGTATAACCGCGTGTAGCAGGCGGCTCTCCAATCGTCAATCCTACTTCACGCTGTGCCATTGCAAAACGTGTCACAGAATCCATCATAAAAATAACTTTATGCCCTTTATCACGAAAATATTCGGCAATCGCGGTTGCAGTCATTGCGCCCTTGATACGGACAAGCGCAGGTTGATCCGAAGTTGCTACGACGACGACGGCACGTTTCAAGCCTTCCTCGCCTAAATCACGTTCAATAAAATCACGCACTTCACGACCGCGCTCACCAATCAACGCAATAACGCTAATGTCAGCTTCCGTGTTTCGCGCAATCATTGAAAGCAAAGTCGACTTACCAACGCCCGACCCAGCCATAATTCCTATACGTTGACCGTCACCTAAAGTCATAAGCCCATCAATAGCGCGAACTCCAACATAAAGCGATTGACTTATACGCGGACGAGTTAAAGGCGGCGGCGGCGGAGCTTGTAAAGGATATTCTTCCTTAGACAAAATTGGACCTTTGCCGTCCATAGGATTTCCCAAGCCGTCAAGTACACGCCCTAAAAGTTCATCGCCAACTTTTACCTGCAACATTTTCTGCGCGGCAACAACTTCACAACCCGGACCAACGCCGTGCATTTCACCGACCGGCATTAACATAACGCGACCTTGACGAAAACCTACAACCTCTGCAGGAATAGGCGGCTCGTCAGATTTTTTCGGGTAAATATAGCAAAGTTCACCGACGCTAACAGTTGGACCTTGCGTCTCAATGACAAGACCGACAACCTGCGTAACTTTGCCAGTCAACTTAATTGTTTTACATTCTTCGATAGCGTTGAAATATTTTTCAAGGTTAATAGAATTTTTTATAGCCATAGCATTTCACTTTCATTCGACAGCGGCGAAAAATCCAAAATAACAATCCTCTTCTCTGAAAATTGCATTAATAAAAACAAATCTTTCGGTCTCTTCGCACCAATGAAAAACATAATCGGCTTCACTCTGAATCAGCGCGTTGACGGCTTGAATTTCCTCGACGTTAAGACCTACATTTCGCAAAATTACAACCAAAATGCCCACAAAAGATTCAAGCGATTTCGGATTTTTCATATCCCCTTTGACGAGGATTTTTGAAATTATATTGTCATTATTGACTACGAAAATTAAATCATTTTTCTGCACACTGAAAGGGATTTTATAAAACCGTAAATTATCTTTCCTGCCGCAATATTCAAGTTCGCCGTTAATTTCCACATCGTAGGGATAAGTGTCACCGTCATCATCAGAAATGTGGATAATAACTTTGTGGCGTTTTATGAAAAGATCAATGTCGAAAGTTGTCACAGGTACAGGATTTTTCGCTGGACAAACTTTTTCAAATGACTTTAAATCAAATAATTTATTGAGAATAATTTTTTCCATAACGTTAAACCTCAAATTCTTAAACTGTTAAGAATATAATTTCTGCGACGATAAAAACTTTCCTTCAAAATTGACGGGAAAAATTTTAATGCTACAATACTTAGCATGAAAAAAATTTTAATGGTTTACAATCCCGTCTCCGGTAACGCAAAATTTAAACGTAGACTTGATGATATAATTGAAACGTTTCAACGACGGAAAATTTTGTTGGCGACTTACAGGACAACGCCGAACGATACTGCGCGGGATTTTTACGAATGCGTAAAAGTTTTTAATCCTTGCGGAATAATTTCTGCAGGTGGAGACGGTACACTTCATGCCGTAATAAATTGGTTGATGAAGTTGGAATTTGATTTGCCTGTTGGGATTATTGGTAGCGGCACTTCAAACGATTTTGCGACGCATTTAAAAATTTCTGATGACGAAGAATATTTTGATGCTATAGCCGACAATCAGACACTGACGGTTGACTTGGGGCTTGTGAATGAACACGAATATTTTATCAACGTTGCAAGCGCAGGAGCTTTAACTGCCATAGCTCACGAAGTCGACGCCCGTCAAAAAAATTCGCTTGGAAAAATCGCGTATTACCTTCACGGCTTAAGTGAAATTCCCAATTTTAAATCTGTTCAGCTAAAAATTTTTGCTGACGGACAAAACTTTAATGTTGACGCATTTTTATTTCTTGTGTTGAACAGTCCCGCCGTTGCAGGTCTCAAAAAAGTTGTTGACGCCGCGCAGATTGATGACGGGAAATTAGATTTTATTGCGATAAAAAAATGTTCGCCGCAGAAAATTTTCTCATTGACTAAGAAAATTTTTTCAGGTAACTGTGTTGATGATGGGACAAATATTTTTAATGTACAGGCGAAAAATTTTGAAATAAGTTCTACAACTAATTTGACAAGTGACGTTGACGGCGAAATTGGTGACGCTTTACCTCTAAAAATAAGTTGTATTCCGAGTGCAATAAAAATTTTTGTTAAATTTTAAGGCAGTCTAAAAAATTATTATATCAAAAATGTTACTTTGTCGGAAAAATTTTTATTCATGTAATTTTTTTATTGAAGGATACAAAAATTTTACGAAGAAATATTTTTTAAAAGGCATTTTAAATTATGTTTAAAAGCGGGTGATAATATCCAATAACGGAGAAATTTCTTTAGGTATTAAGTTGGTAAAAAATCATTACGATAAATTTGACGAGTGTATTTGATATAATTTCATTGAATGGTTAATCGAAAGAAGGCGTAAACTATGGCTGATAAAGATAACACCACGATTAATATGGAATATGACGGCGAAAAATTTAAGGCACCCAATATGGAGGGCTATTCAAAAAATTATTCCCAAAAAGGATTTTTCGATAAAGTTACGAGTACGATAAAAAAAGTCGGTCTTACTTTAATTTACAAGGCACTTCAGCTTTACTATGTGACAGAAAATCCCAAATGCCCAACGAAAATTAAGGCGGCAATTTTTGCGGCACTCGGATATTTTATTTCGCCTATTGATATGCTTCCGGACTTTATGCCAGTTGTAGGTTATTCGGACGACGCGGCGGGTATCGCATTGGCGTTGACTATTGCGCACATGTACATTGACGATACAGTTAGACAAAAAGCGCAGGGCAAATTAAAATCTCTTTTCGGTAAGAAAGTTCTTGCGCAACTTATTTAAAAATGTTTCCATGTGAAAAATGCGGCTGTTGCTGTCGACAAGTCGGAAAAACTTCTTTAGGAAAATCTATGGCACTTCCTGACGATTCGTGTAAATTTCTCGATAAAGAAAAAAATCTTTGTACGATTTATTCCGAACGTCCAATCTTTTGTCGTGTAGATGAATTTTACGAAAATAATTTGTACAAAGAAATGTCAAGAGAAGAATATTATTTGATTAACAAAAAAATTTGTAGGCAACTTCAAGCTAAAAAATTAATTTGATTTTTATATTGAACGGCAGAATTGAAAGTTTAGTGTTTCGTCATAAAAATTCACTTATTTAAAATTTTCGTAATAGCGTCTGCAATCTTTTCTGCATCGTCGATAGTATTGTTTCTACCGAAAGTCACGCGAATTGTACCTTTTACGTAGTCAACAGGAATATTCATAGCCTTCAAGACGTGAGAAATTTTTATCTGCCCTGCATTGCAAGCCGAACCTGTGGAGACGTAAATATTTTTCAAGTCAAGCCTATGCAAAATCGTTTCGCCGTCAAAATTCTTGAAAGACAAACTCAAATGTCCCGGCAAACGATTTTCACCGCCGTTTAAAATGAAATCGATATTATTTTCTTTCAGGCGTTCAATCAAAATTTTTGCACACGTCGAAACTTTTTCAGAGTAACTTTTCATATTGGCGCAATTTTTTTCAAGAGCAAGTGCCATAGCCGCAATGGCAGGGAAATTTTCTGTACCTGCACGCTTTGAAAATTCTTGACCTCCGCCGTCATGAAAAGGAATCAGATTTAAATTTTTTGAGACATAAAGAAAGCCAATGCCTTTTGGAGCGTTAAACTTGTGAGCGGAAGCTGACAACATATCAACGCCCAAATCCTTAACGTCAATGGGAATGTGACAGACGGCTTGCACCGCGTCCGTATGAAAAATTTTTCCATGACTTTGTGCAACCTCGGCAAGTTTTTTAATCGGTTGAATCGTGCCGACTTCGTTATTGGCGAACATCACGGAAATAATTTTCGTTTGCGGCAAAATATTTTCCTGCAAGTAATCGGGATTTACCGTCCCAAAATTATCAACTGGTAAAAATGTCGCGGTACAATGCAGATAATTTTGCGCGTAAAGACAAGAATTTATAACGGATTTATGTTCAATAGCGGACGTGATAATATTTTTTTCAGCAAAAGATTTTATCGCCCAATTATTACTTTCAGTGCCGCCGGACGTAAAGAAAATTTCTTGCGGCTCGGCGTTGATACAAGCGGCAATTTTTTCACGAGACTCATTTAAAATTTTTTTAATTGGACGCGAAAGCTTGTAACTCGACGAAGGATTAGCGAAAAAAGTTTTCTGCAACTCAATCATTAAATTTAGTGCGTCGTCATCAATTTGCGTAGTGGCGGCGTTATCAGCGTAAATCATTTGTCCTCACAAAAAAAGCGTACAGCCTTGTTCCTTAAACTCTTCAATTTTATCACGCAGGTCTTCTTCCGTGCAATCAAAATCGTCTGCCATGCAGGTTAAGCATAAAAATTCTTTGATATTGCGTCCGATTAATTTTTTATTTAGCGCAACCCAATCTTTTTGCAAAGTTGTGCCGCAGAATTTACATTTAAAAATTTTCTTCAAAATATTTCACCAAAAAATTTTAGACAAAAAAATTATGCCGAAATCTAACTTCTTCGACATAATTCAACAAAACTTTTATTTAACCTTTATGTCAGGGATAACTGCTTGACCAAATTCGCCCGGATCTAAAATTCCCAACTGCATTTTAATTACGCTACGCATTTCTTTAGCAGGATTTAAGCAAAATTTTTTAAAATCCTCTGCGTCAATTTGTCCTGCCGATTTTACGTGAGGGAATAGTAATTTCAAAAATCCTGTACAGATGCGTTTAATGGCTTCAGTGTCACGAGTAGCGGCATTTTTCGGCACGTCTAAAAGTTCGTCGACAACTGCGCGGTAACAGAGTTCATCGCGTAGTAAATGTAAAATTTCCCCAAAATATTCTGTGTTTAAAGCCCAACCATTAGCTTTTAAATTTTCGCGCATCTTAGGAATATTCCAGCCCTTAATAAAGCCGTGAAATCTGTCAATCAATGCAGATTCTTGAAAAATCTCGGGCAACTCGACAAACATATTTTTATTTTCGCTCATAGAATAAGCGTCGATATTTCCCAGCAAAATCAATCCGGCATCGCCTGTACCTCGTGAACTGCCGACGCGATATTCGCCGCTTTCAAGATAACCTTTCAACGCGCCCTGCATTTCTGACGCGTCACCCTTGAAAGTTATACTCTGAATTTCATCGAAGGCAACGTAATCATAATGTGACACAAGCCCAGTTGCTTTTTTGCTAATGTCGTAAAACATTTTGGCGCGTGTAATACTTCCGCCGGAAATCAGCCAACCGTACTTACTGATTTGCGAAAAAAAATATGACTTGCCGGTTTCTTTAGGAGCAAGCTCAATCAGATTCAATCTTTTTTCTACGAAAGGCAAAAGGCGTTTAAGCATAGAAAATTTTTGTGTCGGCGTCTCATAACCTTTAGGATTGTAATCTACCGCGCTTAAAATAATGTCTGCCCATTCATCGACAGAAAAATTTTTTCGCGCCTCCGTGTAATAACTCAACTCAATTTCGTATGGACAAAACGGCACAAAGTCAGTCAGATAAAAAAACGATTTATTTTTTTCTTTACGGCAATCAATTTCAACAATGCCCCAAGATTCATTAGGTGACAGCAAATACTTTGAATTTTTTTCTACAACATCCCAATCGGCAACAGCTTCATTCTTCTTTTGCGGAAAAACTAAATCAGGAAGACTAAACAAGGCGCGTCGGTTACTCATATCAAAATCAATTTTTATTTTCGCCAAAAATCGCGCAGGTTTATCATAGCGCAAAAGGTTCATCATTATGGTTTGCCATTGCGCCTTTGTGGGAATATTTTTTTCTACATAATCGGAGACTTCGGCGGTATCAATTTTTCCGTCAGCGTCAGCAAATCTCATTACAAGCCAGTCACGCATAAATGACGGCAAACTTAACGCAGAAAAAAATTTAGCATTGCCCGAAGATTTATAAACGAGCATATCGCCAAAAATATTTTTTAGTCTATCTTCCAACGCCGTATTCAATTTAAAATCTTCCTTAATCAAATGTCAAAATTTTTATTTGCGCTAATTCCTTTGCGCTTAGGGGACGGAGGATTAATTTTTTTACGCGAAGAATTTTCTGTACGCCTTTCAATCGTAATGACAGGGACAAGCCATTCTTCCAAAGTTGCGCCGCCATGAACTTCATTGCCGGTCGTACCCTGCTGAATAAACCGCGAATAATCTGCCAAAATAATTTTTTCGCCATCGTGAATAGCTGTAGAAAAAATTTTCTTTTCATTAGACAAATAATCAACGAATCGCCCGCAATTATAAACTTTCTGACCGGCGTTTGAATAAGTTTTATCGAATTTAGTTTTTCGTGAAATTACGGCAAGGCGGCTTGTACCGTGATCCGCGCAGAGAATTATTTTGTTAAACCTATTGAGTTCGGTTAAAATTTTTCCTTTCAAAGTCGCCAAAAAATTTAGCTCATTGATAATATTTTCAGGATAAGCCGTATTGGAATGTTTCATTTCGTCAAGCTCAACCGTTTCGCCGACAAGATTTTTATTCGCTAAAAAATCTTTGTTAAATTCTGTCGTAGTTGGAAGTGTGCAATATCCTATTTGACAGTTGACGGAAAATTTTTCTGCGTCAAGCGTTGAAAAATCCTGCGCGAGATAACCAAGATATTCCGCGCCCATAGCGTCCACAAAATAAATCGCCGTATCATCAGAATATTCATCAGCAACAATTTGGTTTCGAGGCTTTAAGGCGTAAACACCCTGCCCTTTACGCTCGGCAATTTCACGCACCTGCTTGACAAAATCAGCCGTCAAATTATTTGTAACCTTAAGCCAACGATATTGACGAAAATAATTTTTATGCTCATCCGAAAAAATTTCAATCGTCGAAAGATAATTTGCCAACGCAGGATAAATTTTTTTCAATGTCGCTAAAACTTTGTCATAATTTGCATAACTAAATTTTTGCAACGTTTCAAAAATTAAATGACGCTCCTGCGCGGAATTATCAGTCAAAATTTTTAAAGCAACTTTTTTATCGGACTGATGAACTTTCTCAACAAAACTTTCAGGAATCTGAATTTTCATCAATCTTAAAAGCTCTTTTCGCTCATTGTAAATTTCATCAAAATTTTTATCGTCAATGAAATCAAATATCGAAGAATAAATCTGCGCGGGAAAATCTTCAACTGAATCAGAATTTAACGCACAATGCACTACATACGAATTGAAAGGTTGCAACTTGCACCATAGCCATAACAGCCAACGTGTAAAATTATTTTTATTCCAATGCTCGAACAAATTTATACGAAAATTTTCAGTTCCAAATTCACGATAAAAAACCTTATTCAAATTCCCTTCATTATCACAAAGCAATGATAACTTTTCCCAATGCTCATTGTTGCCGAAATTTCTTTTCAAATCTGTCGGCAAATGATAATGATGACGAAGTAAATCAAAAGCATTGACAATAACTTTCACGTCATCAAAAAATTGTTTGTCATGAAGATAAATGGCATTGTCCGTATATAAATTCAGCGGCGCGTCAGGCGTTCCTTCCCAATACTGCAAATATTTCTTAAAACCGTCCGCACGATTGCCAACCAATTTCAAGTTCATAAACTTTTGGATAATCGTCAAAGAATAATCGTCCGCTTGTTCCGTTTCAAGCAAAATCACATTATCTTTTTTACGCGGGTCAGTAATTTTTAATGATTGAAACACGCTACGAAAACGATACATCAAAAAATACAGTCGAAAATTTTTTGTCCTCTGCGAATTTATATCCAAAATTTTATTCAGTTCGCTAACGGCAACTTCAGGTTGAAGGCGCAAAAATTCAGACAGTGGCACAATGTACGCTGATTGATTTTCCTTTTTCAATCGAGAATACAGACGGCGCAAATTCGGCGCAGTGTCATCATCTTCACAAAAATCAGATAAAAAAATTCCTTTAATCGACTGCGCGGCGAAAAAATTTTTCACGTCAACCCAAGCAGAAATTGTATCAACATTGATTAATCGAACGGGATATAAAGTCGGTGTGACTTTGTCCCTAATCAGGAAATCTTTCAACGAGTCAAAAGTTTTTAAATTAATCATTGCCGACCTCAAGAATTTTTCAAAACGCGTATGCCAAGTAAAGTATCTTTCTCAATTAATTCTTCAAGATATTTTTTAGCTTCTGCCGCCGTCAAGGAGCGCACCTTTTCACGAACTTTTGAGACAAAATTTTTACGATAATTTTCCTTCGCAAAATTTTCAATCTGTGACTTGCAATTAAATTTTCTCGCTTGCCATGAATAAACGTCCGAACCCAAATTTTTCAGTAAAATTTTTTTCAAACTTTCAGCATCCAAAACTGTTACATATTCTCCGCCAAAATAATTCACAAGCGATTGTTCACAAAAATTTTTATCCTGAAGACGTTTAAGTTTGTCATTTTGAAGAAATTTTATAGCAGCATCGATTTTTTCAGGAGTCAAGGAAGAAGTTTTATTTAACGCCGAAAAATAAAGTTGAGCCTCATTTAAACAATCTTGAAACAGACAAAGTATAGGAATTTCATTTCTTTTCGACCAATCGGCAGGAGAATTTGTACCAGTTAAATTTTTCCAAGTGTCAAAAAATTTTTGTATCTTTTCATTTTGCCGCAAAGCTTGAAGTTGATTTTTAAAAGCTGAAATAAAATCTTCCTTCGACTGATAGAAAGTTCCGCTTGAAGTTTTGTCGTAGAAAATATCAATCGTCTTATCGTCAAGCGTGGCGTCGACATAGCAACGCAAAATTTCCGCAAAAATCGCAAATTGCTCATCAAAAAAAGTTTTAAACTGCGCGGAAGAAATTTTAATTTCATTTGCCGCCGACTCAAAATCTTTTACGGAATTTTTTCTAATATCGTCAAAAATCTGCAACATATTTTTCAAGTCAGGTTGAAATTCCTCAACAATTTCACGAGGAATTTTGATTCGGCTTAACTTCGTCGATAAAGCCTGTTGCGCCTCACGATAATTTTTTTGAGGCTCTGACAACACTTGATTAATTGCGTCAACCAGTTGCAGTTCCAAATAAAAATTGTCAATTTGTCTGTTAAAATCTTCAATCTTCCACAAATACGACGAATCAGCAGAAAATTTTTCAGTCAAGCGTGCTAAATATTCCGCTTTCTCTACTTTCAACTTGCTTGTAATTTTGGTAAAAGCGGGCTTGTACTGCGCAATATAATAAATCATTCCCTGCCGGAAATTATCTTCACGTACAAGATTTTTCAACTCGTCAAGATAAAAAGAATTTTGCTGATACAAATTATAAACATCGGAAACAATTTTTGATTTATCACGAGAATTGACGGTTTGCGGTCTTACAAACTCATCAATCAAGCTAACGAACTTTGAAAAAAATTCTAAATAATTGCTGTCGGCAAATTCTTCATCAACATAATATTTTAATGCCCAAAACGGATATTTCTTTTTCGTCAGCTGAATATTTATATTCTTGGCAACGTCTTCAATGGAATTTGTTTTATCGGTAGTAAGAGAAAAAATTTCTCCTGTAATTTTACAGAAGTCTATATGCTCCTGCGTTTGCTTAACGATAAAATTTTGATTTACGTTAGGCGTTCCCTTTACCGCATTATAAACCAAATTAGCCAATTTCCCGTCACTTAAAGGCGGTGTATTCTGATTAATATCACGAATGTAATAAACGTTATTGGAATATTCCTTTAAAAGCGCGGCAAGGATATAAACAGAACCTGCACATTTAGTCAGACCGACAGGCGGATTTTTCAAAGCGTCCCAAATATCAATAAACCGTACTTCAGATTTTTTTTCAAAACTTTGATTAATAATTTCTTCAACGATAACTTTCATTTTGGAAATTGTATGCGAAGGATTTTTTAACCAATATTCGCCGACATCTCGCCCGCCAATTTGTTTAAAAGGAATTTCAATGTTTTGAAGATAACCATAACTTCCTGCAATTTTTTCCATACCCAATGAGTATTCGGCAACTTTTTGACCAAAACCTTGAGGATCAAAAACTTTATCGTTATGAGTGACAGTTTCTAATCCATACGGATAAAAATCTTGATTGACAGTTTCAAGTTTATTTAAAAAATTTCTTTCGCCGGATATTTGAACAGATTTTTCAGTGGAAGTGTAAACTCGTATATTTGCAACGGCAAGCTGATTATCCCATTCTTGCACAACTCCGGCTGCTTCCTGCGCAAAAAGCTTTAATTGTTCATGCTGATTAGGCTCATCACGGAAATAAAGTTCCTTAGCTTTATTGTCTGCAAATTTTTCGTAACGCGATTTAGTGAATGGAGTGCTTGAAAAATCTGCTACAATACAACGTTCTGGGAACTTATCAAAAATTTTTTGTAAAGTTTGATTAACTTTGCCTTGCTCATCTTCATCAGCAACAAAAAGATACAGCAATAAAATTTGATTAACGGCAGGGCGTAACGAATCGGGATTTGTTTGCAAAAATTTTGTAGGAGAAATAAATTGCATTTTAAATCGATATTTCAAATAATTTGCGGAAGGTTTAAACTTTTTTGCGACGCCATATGAATCATCTTTAATAATTACGTCAAAGGTCTTTTCGCGCTGAATTTGTTCGCGACACTTTTGAAGTCTTTCTTTGTTAATCTGCGCGGTAGCCATAACGTAGTAAATGCCGTCTGAACCCTCCATAGCTCTGACAATGTCTTTGGAGTTGAAAAAATTCAGAGTTTGCAAAACTTCATTTTCAAGCGGCGTTCCGTTAAAGCACGCACAAATATTTTCTTGAGAAGACCTTAAAAGAGAAGTTACTCCCGCCGCTCTATCGCCGGAACTTTTGCCTTGAAGTGCAAATAAAGTCAACGTTACTTTAAGCACGCGTCGCTGATTATCATTTTGGCAAAATTTTTCAAAGTTATTATAATAAATGATGGCGTCCTTAAAAGTTTGATCCAAGTCGGGATTTTCTAAGCGGAAAAAATAATCCCATAACCAATCAACAGTTAAAAAATTATATGCACCATATCCATAAGAATGAGTATCTATAAACCATCGAAAATTTGTTTGAGTTTCCCCGCTGATAATATAATCAGCACACAAAAATTGAAACATCGTCCGCTGATTAGAGCTGATATTTTGCGCAATTAATTTCAGCAAGTAAGACGAATAGGGATGCAACGGAAAAAGTTTTTTAATATCGACTTCTTTTATGTTATTGTCTCTTGTGACAATACGACTTATTGCGCCGTACTTTACTAAATCTAAAAGTTCCGCGCAGTTTCTTTCCCAATCATTTTTCAAATCAGGTTCAATACTCAAGGCTTGCCCCATTAACTGAAACGCCGTATTTTCTTCCAAAGTTATTTGGCAAAGTTTGAAACGCGCCTCAATAATTTTTCGTTGACTGTCATCAGTTATAAGCTGTACTGCCGAACTGTGCGTTATCAAGAAAAAATAAAAACTAAGCTCATCAGACGCCTGCGCAATTTCCTGCAAGCCAGTGATATTGTTGACGTTATTTCTAAAAAATTCTGTAAACTCATCCCAAATAAAAACCATGGCGTAAAGATTATTTTTTACTCGAACATCACGTAACCAATCGATTATGTCATTAATTGACATTGACCAATTATATGATTCCGCCTCTGCTACTTCGACAATTTTTTCAAGTAAATCAAGGCGTTCTTCGTCCTCAAGCTCCTCTAAATCTTTGATAACACTTTCAGGACGGGCATAATCCATAAAATGACCTTTATGTTTTTTAAAAGCCGCCGAAAAATTGAAAGTAGATTCAGGGTCTTTCAACGTCTCTAAAACTTTTTCGTAAATGCTCGCTGCGCCTGTATAAGTATATCCATTTTCGCGCAGAGTACGCTTGACAGCTTCCGTTATGGTGTTAAGAAGTTTATTTTGAGAATTTATGCCTGACGATGAACTTTGATATACAACTAAAATTTTTCCTCTGCTACGAATACCCGCAAGTCGATTCCACAAAGGCGATAAATCTTCGTGTGCAAAATATTCCTCAACTTTGTTTAAATCATCTTCAAGAATATGTTTTATAACGAATGACGAAAAAGTTTTGCCCGTACCATATGCGCCGCTCATCCAAATTGGACGATTTTTATTCGCTGAACTTTTTTCTAACGTGTCAATCGTGGCAGTCAAAATTTTTGTAAAGCTTTGATGCGGGAAAAATCCTAACCAACTATCAGGCTTAGTGCGATCGTCACTGACTGAAAAAACCGGCGTGAAGTCTGGCTTAACCTTGATATATTCTTTATATAACATTTGCGGAATTTTCCACCTCGCCTAAAAAAGTTCGATTACGTCATTAGCAGTTTTTTCTTTGTTGAGAAAAATATTTTCCATAATTCCTTTATTAAAATCTACATTAATAAATCTGGAAAAATCATTTGCAAGACCTTGAAGTATAGGACGCAATTCTTTTTCTTTTAAACCGAATAAAATTTTGGGGCTTAAGGCTTCTCGTGTATCGCTATCTTCAAGCAAATTCGTTAATGTAAAACTGTAGTTGTCTTCCTTTTCGGCAAATTTATAAAGACTGTACAAGATTACAAGCCGTTCGGGATTTTCCCAAATTCTGCGCGTGATTGAGATTACCTGCCGCCCTTTCATTGCGCAAATACCTTGCTTGAGTCCTTCACCAATCGGTGAAGATTTCAAAGTATCTTTTAGCGAAGTCAATGCGTTATTCAGAGTCCGTTCTTTCAAAGAATCTCCAAAAAGATTTATCAGGAAATCATTTTCGCAAGGAACATCAAATTCAACGTGTTTAACGAAAAAATTTATCAGTGGAGAATTGTACGCCAAATTTACCCAAAATATTCCCCAAACTTTTAAACTGTCCACGCCGAGCGACGCAAATTTTTTATAAGAGGGTGCAGGATTTTTATCTTTGTCGAGCAACTCAATTTCTCTGCCCCAATTTTTAAAGCTGTCGAACATTCGATTGCCCATAATACTATTATTCCAAAAATTTTCGTCGTCTTCAAAATAAATTCTTATCCAATCAGCCCTTAATCCGAAAGTTTGATAACGACTAATGCTTGTGACTTTCACTTCGTCAACATCACCTCCAAATGCGGCAGAGCGCGTAACCCAACAACCTCTCGGCATTTCTAAACATTTATGACAGTGACGACAATTTTCAAGCGTCACGCTATCTTCAGTAATCTTTAATGCACCATGAGGACATTCTAACATACATACACGGCAATTTTTACAGTAAGACGCCTTGTTCAAAGCATTTCTGAACAGCGACATAAAATGAATCATATGCTTATCTTTAATTGAAATATTTAACGTGATAATTATACTTTCATCAATATTTTCAACGTCAAGAATTATCGACTCGCCTTCATACTGCAAGGAAAATCTATTCTGTTCAATCTGGATAAAATCTCCTAATGCAGGCATCCAAGTCGTCCAACTGTAATTATAATTTTTAATTATATATTTTTGCTGAATATCCTGCTTAACCGTAGCAATTTTATTTTCTCCCGATTTTAAATTTCTGCCGCCGACACGAGCTTTCCAAGCAAGACTCTTCAAATAATCTTCAAAATCCTCTTCTGTTTCAAAATTTTTGTTGAAAGATTCCTTAACGATAGAAAGAAACGGCGAAATTTCGGCGTAGTAAATGTGATTCTGCAGACAGTCAGTCCACATTGAAGACATCGGGCAAAATTTGCATCCGACGCGGTGAAGTCCGATTCTATACGAATGATTAAGCGGCAAATTTTCAGCAAAATGATACAAAAATAATTCCGGCGTTGTCCAATCAAAAATTGGATAAAAATTTATTTGTGCGGAGTGCTTATGACTTTCGGAAATGGGATCGTAATTTGCGCGAACAATACTTTCTTCTGCGCGGACGCCGATAAAAGCCAACGCTTTAAAATTTTTCACGTCATCAACAGAACATTTTTTCTTTTCTGCAATAATTTCTTTGACTTTGAAAAGCGACGGCGCAGATTTATGGACACTACAACACCAACGAATTTTTTTGGCGGGCGGTCCCATAAACTTCCAAGATTCTAATGCGTCAAAAGGAGCTTTCGCCGTGTGCCAATGTAAATCCGCCCAATAATTTTTCGCCGCGTCTACCGCCTTGTAAGTGTCGCTAAGTTCCATTGACGTATCTCCGAAAATTACTTCAAAAGAATCATGCGGCAGGGCGCGTTGAACCAAGTCAAGCATTACAAGCGAATCTTTACCGCCGCTAAATGCCACGTAAAAAATATTTACCTTACTCGCGTAACTTTTGAATTTAGCATAAATATCCTTAAGCGTCCGTTGTACAAGACCGTTCATTAAGTCGGAATTTTTCTTTACCATTGCGCTAATGTCAACCGGCTTAAGAGACAAATTTTCCGCAACATTTTTCAACACAGGCATTTCAAATAAATTTCCGCCCTGTGTTTCAGCTACAACTTCACCGCAATAAAAATATCGTCGACCCTCCGCCCAACAAAGCGGTTCTATCGATTCGGGAAATTTCCATCCAAAATTTTTGTCGAGACCTAAAAATTTCAGTTCCTCAAAAAAAACAGGGCGCAACTCTTTTTGCAACGCCTTTATATCAGTGACGAGATTATATCCGCCGGTTTCTATATCCCACTCATAATTATACAAAAAAATCACCTTGCAAAAAAATTACTGCAAGGCAATTTTACCATTAGCGTCAAGATAACCTTCCGCGAAAAGAAATCTCGGCAATTTTTTTACGCAAAGACCCTTATTTTGTAGCCAATCCAAAATTTCAGCTTGAGATTGAAAAGGTTGACGTTTATCTTCGTCACGCAAAATTTTTATCAGGAAAGATTTAAAATCATAGTTCGCAAAATTTTCACTGACAAATACGGCATTAGAAAAATTTGCGCGTGTCAACTGAAGTTTCAACACGTGAATTTTTTCCTCTGCAAGCGCGACAATACTTTCCAACAAAAAATCTGTCCAATCCACTTCAAGACGCGGTATCCATTCGTAATCATCAAAATTTTTTGCCGCAATCCAACCGCCATTTCGAGCCATAGATTTTTTAACCTCCGCGCAGACCGCAGAAATAATTTCTTCAGTAACACCAATGCTTTCAGGATTATGCAAAGTAAATTCATCTATGCGAATAAAATTTGGACGCAAACTTTCAATTAGTATGGAAGTTGAGACGTATCCTATTTCGTTTTCATTACAAATATTTATAAGGTCTTCAATGTCTATGGCGTCCATTCCTTCCAAATATCCGAGCAAAACTTGACGGTTGGTAACGTTTTTAATTTCCTCAACTGAAATGTAAGGGCGTGAAAAATGTAGCTTACCTTGAAACATATATTTTAACACGCCGAAAAGTTTTTCATTATCGTCAATTTTATTTCGTGAAAGAAAATCAAAAAATTTTTCATAAAATAAATCTAAAACTTGACGCGAATTGACAGGATTATTTGTGCAAATTTGACGCAGAAATTTTTCAATCTCTACAAAATCTCTGTCATTTAAATTTAATCGCGTTGAATGAATATAAAAACCGTTGCCAATGGGAATAACTTCAGGACAGCGCGGCAAGATAAATGCAATGTTATGATCGTCGAAAGAAATAAATTCTTGTTTAATTTCCTGCGTCGTAACTTCGCCGTGTTCTTTAACGAAGGCGTTAAATTCTTCCGCAATATTTATGCCGCCGCTTTTGATGAGATAATCTTTTCGCAGTTCATAAGGCATTTTGTAAAGTTTGATGATGCCTTGCAAAATATAATGATTGTTAATTTGTGTACCAATAAATTTATCCTCCAACGCCTTAAAAATTTCCTTGAAAGGCAGGACATTTCGTTCACTGTTTTCAATAAAATTTTTTATGATGTTGATGATTGGGCGAGGTACATGGACTAAATCAGGATGAGTATATTTTCCGCGTCCGCACAATACGCCGAGTATTCCAATTTTAGCGTCAACGGCTCTTTGAGTTAAATTTTCTTCTTCGCCAAAAAATTCTTTTAGACAACGAATAAACCTATTGTAATGAGTTTCATCATCAATTTTGTAGCCGTTCGGAAAACATTCCTGTAAAATATACATGCACTTAAAATTTCCCGTAATTTTAATACTGTGAAAAAATTTTCCTGTATGACAATAAATTGATTCCAGTTTAGCTTTCAATAAATCTGCAGGATAAGATTTTTCACGCGCATAATTTTCAACGGCGTCTAAGAAAATATTTTCCTCGACAATTTTATTTGGAAGATAATTTTTAAACTCTGATATATCAATCTCCGTCAAATTTACACCGGCTTGAAATATGACAGCGTTCAATTCTTCGTCGTAATAAAAAATTTTTTCGTCAAAATTTAATTTCGTTGCAAAGTACCTAAGAATTTTTGCGTACTCATTAGAAACAAAATTTTTAAAATCATCGAAGTTTATAATTTTTTTACCGCCGCTCATAGCGTATACGCATAAAAAAATATTATGAGAATAAGCCCAATAAATTTTTTCAAACTTTTTTATCGTCTTAGCTTCAATTTGCCGAACTCTTTCTCGCGTCAATCCAAAATCTTTTCCAATTTCATCAAGAGTTTTATTATCGGCTCGTCCAAAAATTACGTTCAATTCACGTTCATTTTTAAAAATTGCTTTAAATAATTTTTCAACTATAGTGTTTAAATCGAAGTTCAGCCAGTCTGCAAAATCTCTAAAAATACCGGAGTTGAAGTTGTTAATGTTCGTAAGATATTCGGCAAATTCCGAAACAGTTATGTCTGGAGAAATATTTCTGATTTGGTGATTGTGATTGAAATTGTACGCATCAATAAACGGAATAATCTTTTTAGCACTAATCTGCGCGGGAAGATGACGGAATTTGATTACGATGATAAATTTTTCCAAAGCTGAAATTATCAAATTAATGTAAGGGCTGGGCTGAATATCGTTCGTTTTCTCAAGAGGAGAATTTGCAGACAAATTATCGTTAAAAAAATTTTTCAATATAGAAATAATCTCTTCAATCGAATTGCATCCCAAATTTTTGATATTTCCTAACTTTTGAGGTGAATATTTTAGGAGTTGTGCAATATTTTCAATGCCTGCATTTTGAAAGCAATTCATTACGCGCTTGCTGAAATTTAGATTAATGACAAGAATTTTTTCGTATGTTTCAAGACTTTCAACGTTAAAAATTTTTTGAAAAGAATCTGTCGAAAAAATTTTTTTATCAGCAATATTGGTTGTAGATTTCTTTTTAGAGGTTTTAACTGAATTTTTTAATCGTGAGAATTTTTGCGGTAAATAAGATATTGCAGTATTCTCTGAAATAGTTTTTTTCGTCAAAAATTTTCCTATACGAAAGTTAGGCTTAAAATCTCGAATAATAATATCTTTATGCGGTTCAAATTCTTCAAAGTCAAAACTTTCATGCTCTAAAGATTCCTCTGATTTAACGTAAAGGATTTCTTTCAAATCAGCTATTTCTTCATGAGAAACAGAATATTCCACGCGATACGCAATAAAATCTTCATCACTCAATTCGTGTACAAAATTTTTTCCGGCGTCCGCGCAGTATTTTAAGAAATTTTTGTGACGCTTATTTAGTTTATCTTCTATTGACATTTTATCTACGCCCTTAGATTCGCTAAGCAAAATTTTAACTAAACAGTAGCAATTTTTGTTTATGCAGATGTATGTTCATCAAAATTGCAACCGACAAAATATTCGTGGTGAGTGAACTTATTCCGTAACTCATCAGCGGCAAAGGTATTCCTGTAACCGGCATAATACCCGTTGTCATTCCGACATTTACCAAAACGTGAAAAGCTAACATTGACGTGATACCTACTGCCAACAATCGCCCGAAAGTATCGCTTGCACCACGTGCAATTTGCATTCCGCGCCATAAGACGATTAAATATAAAAACAGTAATGCCGCCGCGCCTACGAATCCAAATTCCTCACCGACAACCGCAAAAATAAAATCCGTATGATTTTCCGGCAGGAAGTTCAACTGACTTTGTGTCCCCTCAAATAATCCTTTACCAAAAAGCATTCCTGAACCGATTGCGATTTTTGATTGTATGATGTGATAACCTGAACCGAGCGGGTCAACATTTGGGTCAAGGAAAACCATTATTCGCATTTTCTGATAATCTTTTAAGAATTGCCATAGCAAGGGTAGTGCGGCAATTCCCGAAAAAATTATCAAAGTAAGCAATTTCCAATTTATTCCGCAGGCTATCACCATACCTAAAAAAATTGCCATAAAAACTAATGACGTGCCTAAGTCCGGCTGTTTTAAAACTAATATGAACGGCAGACCCACGAATAGGGCGACGGGAACTAAATCTTGTATTGAGTTTAATCTTCCTACTCTGTCTTCGAGTATCGCCGCCAAACAAATTATCATTATCAACTTTGAAAATTCGGAAGGCTGTATGCTTATAAATCCTATTTGTATCCAACGCTGTGCGCCCAATGCCGCGTGTCCGAACAGCATAACCGCGACGAGCATTACTAAATTAAAAATATATAAAAACCTGCCGTATTGTTGCAAGCCGCGATAATCGAAATTCATGCACAATACGCCGATTATTATATTGACGATCGCGAAAATTCCCTGACGTTGTACGTACCAAAATCTTTCTTCACTCGGCGTGTTGACGTGAGTCGCGCTACTTATGGTGACTAAACTGTAAACTATTATTGCAAGCGTGGTGAATAACAAAACAAAATCTATTCGTCTCAAAGCACGTTTAAGCTCTGTTGAAATTAGTGCCAAATTTTTCACTCCCGATTAAAGTGGTAATTAGATTATAGCATATTTCAAAGTTCCTTTAAAATCGCCAGATAATTTTCATAACGTTCGCGCAAAATCTTTTCTTCGTCAACGGCATTTCTTACGCCGCAATTCGGTTCATGATTGTGACTGCAATCGTTGAGAAATTTACACGTCGACGCAAAATTTTTAAACTCCTTGAAACAGTGCCGTAAATTATTTTTCGTAATGCCGACTTCCTTTAATTCAACCGCGCTAAATCCCGGCGTGTCGACTAAGTAACCGTCACAAAATTTTATAAGCTCGGAAATTCGCGTCGTATGTTTGCCGCGCAGAATTTTTTCACTGACTTTACCGACTTTGAGATTTAAATTTACGTCAAGCGCATTCATCAACGAAGATTTACCCACGCCGCTTGATCCGGCAAATACAGTTACGCCCGTCGATAAAATATTTTTAAGCGTGTCGATACCATAACCCGTCAACGTCGAAGTCCGAATAATTTTGTAAAGCGTTTCATATTCCGTCAAAAAATTTTTATCGGCAAGATCAATTTTATTTACGCAGATAATAATTTCGTTAAGGTGCGCCCATTCCGCCAGAGCGATAAAACGATTTAAAAGCAAGCGATTCAAATTTGGTTCAGCGGCGGCAAAAGTCAAAATCACTCTGTCAACGTTGGCAACGGCTGGACGATTAAGCAAACTTTTTCGCGGCAAAATTTTTTCAATAACGCCCGTATTATCGGCAAGCATAGAAATTTCAACCATATCACCGACATAAACCGAACTGCCCGCCCTTTTGTCACGCTTAATAAGTCCGCGCAGTTTACACGGAATTAAATCTCCGTCAACCTGCACGAAGAAAAAACTGTTGTAAAATTTTATAACTCGTCCTGTAATCATTTAAACACCGCAAGCATTATTCCGCCGACTGCTATCAAAGTTACTGCAATTCCGTGAACCAAAGATATTTTTTCGTCGAAAATTATCAACGCCAAAATTACTGCGAACACTACGCTAAGTTTATCGACCGGCGCAACTTGTGAGACTTTGCCGAATTTTAACGCCGCAAAATAAAATAGCCATGATAATGCGCCCGCAACGCCGCTTAAGCATATGAAAAGGAAAGATTTTTTATCGGCAAAAATTTCTTGTACCTGCGAAAAATTCCCTTGCACAAAGACAACTCCTGCCAAAAATATCATCATAATAACTGCGCGGACAAATGTTGCAACGTTGCTGTCCAATCCCGACAAGCCGACCTTGCCGAAAATTGATACGAACGCCGCGCTTAACGCTGAAAGTAATGCGTAAATTAACCAAGTTTCCAAAATTTTTTCCTTTCAAAAATTTAAACTGCTCATGCTGAAAATCGGTAACATTATCGAAAATACCAACATTGCCACGATTAAACCTGCCGCAACTGTCCCGTAGACTTCTGCCTTTGCCGGTAATTCGCGCAGAGTTTCATCAATCTCAAAATCTGCCATTGCCTCGCATTGACGCAACATTTCTACAATCTCGCCTGTTGCCTCGCCAGTCGCGATTAATCCCAAGTACAGCGGCGAAATATTTTTTATCACGCGTCGCAGGACTGATTCTAATGACTCGCCCTTTTCGATTGAAAGTTTTGCGCTGCCCAACATTTTCCGCATATAAGAATTTTCATCCGAAATTATACTCAACCTTAATGCTTCGTCCAATGTTACGCCGCTTTCAAGTAAAAAACTCAATCTCCCAAATAAATTTCTTAGCGCAATTTCGCGCAGGATTTTTACTTTCAATTTCATTTCATCGACAAAAAATTCTACTGCGTCCACTTCACGATAAATTATAAACGCTGAAAATATTGCCGCGCAAATTACAAAGACAATTAAAATTAAATGTTCCGTCAAAAATCTTCCGCCGTTGAAAAGTATCAACGTTACCAATGGTAATTCGCCACCGTAATTTTTATAAAACGAATCAAAGACAGGTAAAGTTACATTTAACATTATGATTGCCGCAATAACTGCCGCGATTAACACCACGATCGGATAATACATTGCGCCGCTAACTTTTCGGCTTGTCGTGTAACTTCTTTCAAGCCGTTCAGACAAAGTTTTTGTAACTGCCTGCGTGTTGCCGCTTTCTTCGGCAATTTCAATCATCTGTACTATATCATCAGTAAAAATTACCTCGTGTTCTCGTAATGCTTCACTAAATTTTTTACCGCCGCCGACCGCCTTCGACAAGTCAGATAAAATTTTTTCTGCAACGTGTCCGCGTGATGCTTTTTCCAACATTTTCAGCGCGTTATGAAGTGTCATTGAACCGAGCATGACGCTTAATTCACGGAAAAATACTGAAGTCCAACGTCCGCCGATTCGCAAACGCAAAATTAGTTCCGAAATAAATTTTACAATGCTTAGGCGTTCCTGTTGAAGGCTGACAACTACGACGCCTTGATAAAGCAATGCCGCATAAGCCGACGCCATGTCAGGTGCTTCCAACGTACCGAATTTTTCTGTTGACTGCGCGTCATAACCTTTATATTTAAATTTTTTCATACCGCCTTATTCAACCGCAATTTAAAATTCCCTTCACGAATAAAAATTTTTATAAACTTGAACTTTACAAAAAGTCGCTAAGAATTTAAAAAATTTTTTTGAAGGAAAAAAATTCTTATCGCCGAATCATTTATTTTAGGGATAAGGATTTAGGGTATAGAAAAGGACTAAGCCCTAAAACCTTTGAAGATTATAACCCCAGCGGGCGGTAGCTTTATCAGCATTTATGCCCGCTCCTCTCACGAAGATTTTATTTTTAGGAGGGCAAAGTTGAATTGTTATACAAGTTCGGCTAGCTATTATGATTGACGTACAAAACCAAATTGATACACGCGGCATAAAAATTCAGCGGACGGGCGTATCGAAAGTACACCTTCCGCTTTTAATTTCGGATAATGGCAAAATTCAGCAGGTCGCCGCGAAGATTCGCTTTACAGTATCGCTTAGTGAAAAAATTCGTGGCACACATATGAGCCGCTTAATGGAAATTTTAACCGATTGGACAAATACACCGATTACAATTCTTGACGTGGAAAAAATTTTACTCGACGCGCAAACAAAACTTGACGCAGACTTTTCGACGATTCAGATTGAGTTTAAATATTTCGTCGAACAATCCGCGCCAATTTCTGATAAAAAATCTTTATTGGACATTGACTGTAAGCTTGACGGTGAACTTTATAAAAATTCTCGTATGAAATTTAATTTAGGCTTGATTGTGCCGTTTACTTCGCTTTGTCCGTGCAGTCGTGAAATTTCAAGTTTTGGTGCGCACAATCAACGCTCGGTATGCAAAGTTAATCTGGAAATTGCCGATATGGACAAGGCGGAAGATTTCGGCATTGAGAAAATTTTTAGGCTGATTGAGTCGCAGGGTTCAAGTAAAATTTTTCCGATTCTTAAGCGTGAAGATGAAAAATTTGTCACTGAATACGCTTATCAAAATCCAAAGTTTGTGGAAGATATTCTGCGCGATGTCGTTGGAACTCTGCGCGGAGTCGAAAATATTTCTTCGTTTGAAGTTGAATGCGAAAATTTTGAGTCGATTCATAATCACAACGCTTATGCGTATTTTAGTGAATAGTGATCAGTGAAAAGTAATCAGTGATCAGTGAAGAAAATTTCTTACCACTGACCACTGATCACTTAACCCTTTAACTTTAGAACTTATTTCTAAAAATTTTTCGCTGGAAGTTGCGGCGGGACTTTTAGACATTTCGTCAAGTATCCGTTGCAACTTTTCTACTTTCAACGCCAAATATTTTTCACGTAAAGGCGACGCGTCAAATTTTTTCCGCGCAGAAATTTTATCTGCACTCCTTGACGCAAAAATAATTTCGTATATAATGCCGCCAGCCTCCGCAAGGTCTATGTCTGCAATGTAAAAATTTTTATCAGTCAAATAATTTTTAAGTTTGTCAACGGCATTCATCGGTTGCAAAATTAAATTTTCAACGTCATTAAGAATTTGAGGCGAATCGTCAAGAATTTTGCAGATTAATGCGCCACCCATACCGCCAACGCAAATTGTATCGACTTCACCGACGTTAAGCACTTGTAAGCCGTCACCTAATCGCGTTTCAATAAAATTATCAAGACCTGCGGCAGAAATATTTTTTTTGGCGGCGTCAAGCGGGTTAGGATTTTTGTCAGTCGCTATTACAAAATCTGCGCGGCAACTTTTTATTAACTCAATCGACAAATAGCCGTGATCCGCGCCAATGTCAGCAACTCGACTACCCGCCGGAACAAAATTTATCATTGCGTTTATACGTGCGTCAATCAATTCATCACCCCATAAATTTTTTTATTTATTCCAGCGTATTTTGAAAGTTCCTGCATTACAAACAGGGATTTAATTTTATGGAAAATTTTTTGCAAAGTTTTCTTACATTATGCAGGAAATTTTCAAAGAGTTATCGTAAAATACCATGAGAATTTTTTTTGAAAGGTCGTGCCGTCGTGAATTTTTTGGGAAGTATAAAGTCCAAACTTATTTTTTTAATGCTCTTAATAGGAATAACGCCACTTCTTTTTATGACAGGATATACTTCTTACACCGCCATTAATGAGGCGTTTGAATCTGCAGAGGAAGAATTGGCAGTACAAAACGATTTAATCGAAAAAGAAGTCTACGCATTGATGGGCAATAACTTTATTGCTTTACGGCTTTTGGCAGGCAATCATTCCATTCAAGAATATCTTATGGCGTCGCCTGAAAATCGTAGCTCCAATATGAAGGCTACGGTGAAAAATGCCAACGCGCTTTTTAATGACGCAAGTAATATCGTTCTTACAGGAGTAGACGGTCAGCAAGTTGTGCGCAGTGATGATTCTAAACTTGTAAATCTTTCGGAACGCGATTATTTTAAAGCGGCGATGAAAGGCGAAGAATATATTTCTGAAGTCGTTATCAGTAAAACTTCAGGGCTTGCTATCGTCGTTATGGAAGTTCCCGTTAAAAATGATAACGGACAAGTTATCGGTATGATTCAGCGTAACTACAATATTTCTACGCTGGCAGATCTGTTGCAAGATGCTGTGGACGATCACACCGAACTTGCAATTTTTGAAGGCAACGGAAAGTTGATTGCGCATTCTTCAATAAAAATCGAGAAAGATGAAGACCGCATTGATATGAGCCAATATGCTTTTATCAAAAATGCGAGTTCAGATAAAAGCAATGTCGCGGAAGTCACGATTGACGGCGATAAAAAACTTGTCAGCTACGTAAAAGAACCGCAAACCGGCTGGATTGTTGCATCATTCAGATCGATGAAGGTTGTTGAAGCGAACGCTTATCACGAAATGATGATATTAATGGGTATGTGCGGTGTAATGTTGGTTATAATCATTGCCATTGCCACAATCGTTGCAAATAAATCTGTAAAACCTATTTTGGTTATTGACGAGACGGCTACTGAAATTGCAAAGGGCAATTTATCTTTGGAAAGAGTTCCTGTTGATTCAAATGACGAAATTGGTCACGTTGCCAACGCCTTCGGTGTAATGACGGACAATCTTAACAAATTTTTCCGCACGGCCAGACAGAGTGCCTTAACCGTTTCGGAGTCAGCCGAAGATTTAAACAGAAATGCGCAACAGTCTGCTATAGCGGCAGATCAAATTGCCAATTCCGTAAGCGACTTTGCCAACGCAACTGCTCATCAACAAAATGCCGTAAGTTCAGCTAATGACGCTATCCATAATATGCGCGAAATTTTGAAAGTTATTGAAAGTGATTCTAAAGGCGTAATCGATGCGTCGCAGTTTGCAATGACGACGGCTGAAAGCGGTGCCACGACAATCGAAACTGCCGTACAAAGTATGAAAGCTCTTCAAACTTCCGTACAGCAATCATCTGAAGTTATAAAATTATTGGGCGAACATTCAAAGGAAATTGGAAATATCGTAGAAACAATTTCCGCCATTGCCGAGCAAACTAACCTGCTTGCACTTAACGCGGCTATTGAGGCTGCCCGCGCAGGAGATCATGGACGCGGATTTGCAGTTGTCGCGGAGGAAGTAAGAAAGCTTGCCGAACAATCAGCTACGGCGGCTGAAGAAATTCACAGATTGATTTTTGACGTACAAAATCAAACAGATAAAGCAGTTGAGTCTATGCAAGTTGGCACGACGATGACGCAAGAAAGCGTTGATGCAGTTAATGACGCGGGCGGCGCATTCCGTGAAATCGTTCATTTGATTGGCGAGCTTACCAAAAAAATCAGTCATACGACAATCGCTATTGATAAAGCCAACGCAGGTAATGATAGGATTATTGAATCAGTTAATTTGATTGATAACACGGCGCACAAATTTTCATCAGAAACTGAAACAATTTCTGCCACTACGCAGGAACTTTCTGCCGCTACAGAAGAAATTGCATCTGCAAGTAAACAACTTGCCAATATGGCGGAAGACCTTCAAAAGGCTATCCGAACATACAAGCTTAGATAATTTAGGTAAGAGGGACGAGATTTTTATTCCCTATTCCCTATTCCCTTTTCCCTAAAAACGGAGGATTTTTAATGACGCAGTTTGATAAGCGTAACATCACGATGATGATGGACTTTTACGAAATGACAATGGCTAACGGCTACTTTGTTTCGGGCGGCGAAAATACGCGCGTTGCCTTTGACGTTTTTTACAGACGTAATCCCGATAACGGCGGCTTTGCGATTTTTGCCGGACTTGAACAGATTATTGAATACGTTGAGAATATGCACTTCGACGCGGACGACGTTGAATATTTCCGCGCACAAAATATTTTCAGTGAAGAATTTTTAAATTACTTGTCGAATTTCCATTTTCACGGCGACATTTACGCATTTCCCGAAGGTACAATAATGTATCCCAATGAACCGTTTATGACAGTCATTGCTGATTTGCTTGACGCGCAGTTAGTTGAAACGGCAATTTTATCGCAGGTAAATCATCAATCGTTGATAGCCACGAAGGCACGCAGGATTGTCCGTTCTGCTGAAGGAAGATTGGTTTCAGATTTTGGAGCGCGGCGGGCGCATAATATGGACGCGGCAACTTATGGAGCGCGGGCGGCATTTATCGGCGGCGTCAACGGAACTGCAACGGTATCAGCGGGTAAAATGTTTGGAATTCCAATTAACGGCACAATGGCGCATAGTTGGGTAATGTACTTCGGCGACGAATACGAAGCTTTTAAACGTTACGCGGAAGTTTATCCCAATTCGGCGGTGTTCCTTATTGACACTTACGACGTAATTCACAGCGGCGTACCAAATTCGATTCGTGTAGCTAAAGAAATTTTAGAGCCGGCGGGAAATCGTCTTAAGGGCGTGCGTATTGATTCGGGCGACTTAGCGTATTTATCGAAGCGCGTCAGAAAAATGTTGGACGAAGCGGGACTGAACGATTGCAAAATTATTGTATCGAACAGCTTAGACGAGTTCACGATAAATTCATTGTTGAATCAAGGCGCGGCGATTGATAGTTTTGGAGTCGGCGAGCGATTGATAACGGCGAAGTCTGAACCTGTTTTTGGCGCAGTCTATAAACTTGTAGCACTTAGTGACGGAGAAAAATTTACGCCGCGAATTAAAATCAGTGAGAACGTTGAAAAAATTACCAATCCCGGCTTGAAAAATGTTTATCGCATTTACGACGAGGGCGGACATGCTATCGCAGATATGATTGCGTTGCTTGATGAAGATATTGACTTATCGACGCCTTTTAGGTATATTGACCCGGTAAAGCCTTGGAAACAAAGAGCATTTACGAATTGTACGGCGAAAAAACTTTTAAAGCTTTACGTTAAGGACGGGCGGCGCGTCGAGGAATTGCCAAAGTTGCAAGAAATTAAAGATTACGTCAAGCATCAACTTGAACATGAGATTTGGGAAGAGGAGCAACGCTTTGAAAATCCTCATCGTCATTATTTGGATATGTCGCCGAACTATTACGAACTTAAGATGAATTTGATTTACAAAATGCGTTCTAAGTGTCAATAACTCACCGCCTAAAGAGGCGGAAGCTTGAATTAGTTGTTAGTTTATAGATCATTAGATCATTAGTGGTTAGAAACTAGCGATCTAATGATCTAATCACTAACGAGCTAATAAACATTGGCGAAGGGCAACTAACTCCGAAAGGGAGGGACGAAACTTGAGAGTATTCGTCAAATCTATGCGAGGTAAAAATTTAATGCCTTGCTCTCAACGTAAAGCCCGAATCCTGCTTAAGCAGAAGAAGGCTAAAATTATTGGCTATAAGACGTTTACAATTCAACTTCAAATTGCGACGGGTGAGACTGTTCAAGAAATTCACATTGGCGTGGACGAAGGCGCAGTGCATATAGGAATGGCTGTCACTTCTTGTAACAAAGTTTTAATCAAAGGTGAAATTGAGTTACGTCATCAATCTAAAGTTCAAAAATCGATAACCGAATTAATTACGGCGCGAGCGACATTAAGAAAAAGCAGACGTAACAGAAAAACGCGTTATCGTCAATCGCGTTTTCTGAATCGCAGGAAATCGGAAAGTTGGTTACCGCCGAGTTTGCAAGCGCGAATCAATGCAACATTTTTCTGGATTGATAAGTTTATATCACTGTTGCCAAATTCCGAAATTCACATTGAGGTAGGTAAATTTGATATTGTCAAAATGATAAATCCAGAAATTAATGGATTGGATTATCAGCGCGGACAATGTTATGGATATTACGACGTAAGATATTTTGTCTTTGCACGTGACAATTATACCTGTCAAGTGTGCAGGGCTAAGGACAAGATTCTGCAAACGCACCACATAAAATATCGTAGCAACGGAGGAAGTGACAGAGCGGACAATTTAATAACGGTCTGTGTCGATTGTCATACGCAAGAGAATCATCAGGTTGGCGGAATATTATACAAGTGGCAGAATGAAAATAAAAAAGTTAAACAGTACAAAGAACCGCCATTTATGAACATTTTGAGATTGTGGACGTTTAGAAAATATCCTGACGCTGATATTACTTATGGCTCGGAAACAACGCCACGACGTAAAGAATTGAGATTGGAAAAAACACATTACAACGACGCAATAGCTATAAGTGGAGTCGAAAAAATTAAGGAAAATCCAGAAATATATTTTTACCTTAAGCAGTTTAGAAAGAAAAAACGTTCGTTGCACGAATCGATGGCGCGTAAAGGAAGGAAAACTCCAAACTTGACACAAAAACGAAATGCGAAGAATACAAAAGCAATCAGAGGTTGGTATCTTAACGATAGTGTAATATACGAAGGTAAAGCGGGTTGGATATGCGGTTTTACAGGCACAAGTGCGTATGTGAAAGATGTGCAAGATAAATATATTAAGCCGCCAGGAAAAAGTTATACACAGATACCGCTTAGCAACTTAGCAAATTAGAGTTAGTATGTCACAATAACAGTTGGCAGTATTGTTATAGGAAGGGTGGCATTCATCCCACCGCCTACGCTAACGCTTAGAGGCGGGGAAATTCTGCCACAATTAAGGTTAAAAAAGGAGCGATTAAATTTGGGCTCAACGGAAATAAAAAATTTTGGGATAATCGGCTGGCCAATAGTGCATTCGTTTTCGCCGAAAATGTATATGGCGGCGTTCAAAAAGTCTGGATTTGATTATTACAACTATATTGCATTCCCCATACCTGTCGGACGTTTAATGTTGGCGGTAGAAGGTTTTAAAGGATTAAATTTTCGCGGCTTTAATGTAACTATCCCGCATAAGACAGAGATAATACCTTTTCTCGACGCTGTAGACGCTGACGCAATGATTATCGGCGCAGTTAATACGGTCGTAAATGATGGCGGAATGTTGACTGGTTACAATACGGACGTTACGGGATTTTTAGCGGCGTTGGTTGAAAATAATTTTATTGCTGACGGTTGCAACGCCGTAATTTTGGGTGCAGGCGGTGCTGCCCGCGCAGTTTTGTGGGGATTTTGTAAGCGTCGCGCAAATTCCATAACGATTGGTGCTCGTAACTATGATCGCGCTAAAAAACTTGCTGACGACTTCGATATTTACGGTAATGTGCAAGCTACTGATTGGAATACTATTGATTTTCGTGACGCAATGCAACGCGCAGACATTTTAGTAAACACGACGCCGCTTGGTATGTTTCCGCTGATTGACGATATGCCGCCGGTTGATTTAAAACTTTTGCCGGACGGTGCGCTTGTCCACGATTTAGTTTACAATCCCATTCAGACGAAACTTTTAAAAACTGCCGAAGAGTTGGGTTATCCGACATTGCCCGGTTTACCGATGTTGCTTTTGCAAGGTAAGGAAGCGTACAGACTTTTTACGGGAGAACTTCCCGACATTAAAGTTATGCGCAAAATTGTTATGGACGTAAAAAAGGCTTAAATTTGTGAAAAATTTTTTCTTCTGCGCAAGAAATTTGGAAGATTATCTTGCTCCGCTTATTAATGCTACTGAAAAAAAACTTGTCGATATTCATGATAAAAATTTGTTGACAACTAAAGATGTACAAAGCCTTTTTCGTTCAATTATAAATACGCATCTTGAAGGCTTGAAATATTTTGACACGCCAATAAGTGACGTGATAGTAACTGGCTTGCAGGGTGTGAAATTGGACTTTAATTTTGGATTGCGGCTTGAAGTTCCAGAGGGAAATTGGCGCGTGCGAATCATCGATTTTGACAGCGGAATAATTTTTTTTGACAAATATGTTTCTGATGTAAGATTAAGTTCACTCGAATTTTATTATATCCATTGGAAGGTTGAACTGTTTCTTGACGACGAAAAAGTTTTTTCACACACTTTAGATTTGGAAAACAAGCAAGTTTTAATGAATGTTCCGAGAATCGGTATGGGCGACGTAATATCAATGTTGCCTTACATTGAGGAATTTAGACGAAAGAATAATTGTGAAGTGTCGATAATTCTTCCTGATTATCTTCGCGAATTTACGGCTTACCTTTATCCTGAACTTAAACAAGTCGGTGACGTAAATTATAAATCTTATGCGGCATACCATATTCCTATTCCGTCTGATATTTTACCGGTATGGTCTGTCGATATGAGAAATTATCCTTTGGGGCGCATAGTCGGCGTAGCGTTAGGCTTGAATACGATTGCACCTAAAAAAATTTTTGAACCCACGATGTCGCCTTTGATTGATGATCCTTATGTTTGTATTGCTGTGCAAGCGTCACATCCCAAAAAGGGCTGGTTTTATCCCAAAGGTTGGGATATTATCATAGATTATTTGAAAAGTTTGGGTTATCGCGTGCTATGTATCGACAGGCATCAAGAGGTGTCGGACGAGTCTATAAAAATTTGTAAGCCCGATGGAGCGGAGGACGTGACGGGGAATTTTTCGATAATGCATAGAGCAAATATGCTTTACTACGCGGAATTTTTTATTGGACTTAGTAGCGGGATTGCGTGGATTGCAGACGCGGTAGGTTGTCCCGTCGTAATGATTTGCGGATTTTCGCAAGACTGGTTTGAATTTTATACACCTTATCGCGTCGCTAACAGATTGGTTTGCAACGGTTGTTTAACTGATCTTCGTGTAAGTTATATGAAACAAAATTGTCCGTATCACGAAGGGACGCCACGTGAATTTGAGTGCCAGAAAAAAATTTCGCCGCGTCAAGTTATGAATGCCATTGAGCAATTAATTATTAATGAGAAATTAAAACCGCCGATTTTAAGACAATAGGAGGGAAATTTTTTCGTGGACTTAGTTCCAATATTGCTACAATTTTTATTGGTAGCATTTTTGATAGCGATGAACGGATTTTTCGTCGCGGCAGAATTTTGTTGCGTAAAAATACGTCCGTCACGATTGGAAACACTGATACAAGAAGGTAATAAACGCGCCGTCTACGCAAAAAAATTAACAGATGAATTAGACGAGGCGTTGTCCGTCACACAACTTGGCATAACCTTAGCATCATTGGGTTTAGGTTGGGTCGGTGAACCATTCGTGGCGGAATTAATTTTGCCTGTAACAGAATATTTCGGCTTGGGCGCGACGCTTGGACATACAATTTCATTTGTGCTGGCATTTTCGTTGATAACGTCATTTCACATAATTTTGGGCGAACTTACGCCGAAGTCAATGGCTATCGCAAACTCCGAAAAAATTTTGCTGTCAATCGCGTTACCTATGTTAATATTTTGGAAAGTTATGTATCCCTTTGTGATAATGTTGAACGTTACGGCAAGTTTTGTATCTCGTCATTTGGGATTACAAGCGACGGGCGAAGGCGATGTCGCACACAATCCTGAAGAAATTCGATTGCTTATGGAGGAAAGTCACAAGCAAGGATTGGTTGACGATACGGAAGTTGATTTGGTTGACAATGTTTTTGACTTCACGGAATTAAGCGTGCGTGAAATTATGGTGCCGCGAACAGATATGGTTTGCCTTTACGTCGACAAAACTTTTGAAGAAAATCTTGAAACAATGCTTGAAGAGCAAATGACGCGTTATCCAATTTGTAACGAGGATAAGGATCACATTATCGGCTTTTTACACGTGAAAGATTTGATAACGAAGAAACTTTCAGATACCAAACAGTTTAAGCCGAATTGGAATAAGCTTGCCAGAAAAGTTTTTTTCGTTCCGGAAAGTATGAACGTCAGCGTTTTGTTGAAGATGATGCAGAAAAATCGTTTACAGTTGGCAATAGTGGTTGATGAGTATGGCGGCACGGCTGGCATGGTGACGATTGAAGATATTGTTGAAGAACTTGTCGGCGATATACAAGATGAGTTTGACGAAGGTGAACGCTCGGAAGTCGAAGAGCGTGCGGAAAATGTTTTTTCAATCGATGCTATGATGTCGCTCGAAGATTTAGACGACGAATTTAAGATTAAAATTGAAGATGATGACGTTGACACGGTCGGCGGCTGGCTGTCTGACAGATTAGGCGGCGAACCGCGCGTTGGACAGAGTGAATCTTTTGAGGGAAATACTTTTTACGTTGAAGAAGTTGACGGCGTTAGAATTACTCGAATATTGATTCGCCTTGCAAAGAAAAATACTGATGAATGAAAGTTGAGTTCCATAACCTTTGCCGCAATTTGGTTGACGCCGCCGTATAAGTATTATATAATTTCCAAAAAATAATTCAGAAAAAATTCAGTCTAGTGAATAGTAAATAGTGAACAGTGAATAGTACGAATTACCTACTATTCACTAGCAACTATTCACTATTCACTAAAAAGGAGAAAAAATTATGTGTGGCATAGTTGGATATATAGGCGAAAGTAAAGCTATAAATTTTTTGTTGGACGGATTGACGAAACTTGAATATCGCGGCTACGATTCAGCCGGAGTTGCGGTAATGGAAAATGGAAATATTTTTGTAGAAAAATCAGTCGGTCGTCTTGATTCGCTGAAAGAAAAACTTCGGAATCAAAAACTTAACGGGACGATTGGAATTGGTCATACACGTTGGGCGACGCATGGAAGACCTTCAGATATAAATGCGCACCCACACACAGATTGTCATGGAAATTTTGTAGTGGTTCACAACGGAATTATAGAAAATTTTATGCCGCTCAAGGAAGGTTTAATTGCACGCGGTCATAAATTTATTTCGGAGACTGACACAGAAGTTGTACCGCATTTGCTTGAAGAAAATTACGCGGGAAATTTTGTTGAAGCGGTAAGAAAAGTTTTGAATCAGGTTGAAGGATCATATTCATTTGTGTTTATGTCAAAAGAAAATCCTGATGTATTAATCTGCGCGAAACAGGAAAATCCTTTAGTGGTAGGTCTCGGCAAGGGTGAAAATTTTATAGCGTCGGACATTCCCGCGATAATTTCACGAACTCGTGACACTTATATTTTGAACGACGGAGAAATTGCGATAGTAAAAAAAGATTCTGTAAAAATTATAGACAGAAAAGGAAATTTAATTAACAAAAAAATTTTTCACGTGACATGGAATGCTGAAGCGGCAGAAAAAGGCGGCTACGAACATTTTATGTTGAAGGAAATTAACGAGCAACCTAAAGCTGTTCGTGACACGATGAGTAAGCGAGTTGCAAAAGATGGCGCGTCGATAATTCTTGACGAATTGAATTGGGATAAAAAATTTTTAGACGACATAAATAAAATTTACATCGTAGCTTGCGGGACGGCGTACCATGCGGGACTTGTCGGGAAATTTTACATTGAAAAGTTAGTACGCAAGCTTGTTGAAGTTGATTTGGCGAGTGAATATCGTTACAGACAGCCTATTGTTGACGAAAATACTTTGGTTATCGTAATAAGTCAATCCGGCGAGACCAGCGACACATTAGCGGCTTTAAAAGAATCGCGGCGATTAGGTGCAAAAACTTTAGCGATTACAAATGTTGTCGGTTCATCAATCGCGCGTCAATCAGAATATGTAATTCACACTTGGGCAGGTCCTGAAATTGCCGTAGCGTCGACGAAAGCTTACACGACGCAATTAATTTTGATGTTTATGTTAGCGTTGTACATGGCGCAAATTAACGGAACAATTCCTGCAGACAGGTTGAAAGAATTAATTTGCAAGTTGAAAAAAATTCCCGCGCAGATTAGCGAAACACTTTCTGACGTAGATCCGATAAAAACTTTTGCGCGACAATACGGCTTTAACGAAGATGTTTTTTATATTGGAAGAAGTTTAGATTATTGCGTAGCATTGGAAGGCGCATTAAAGTTAAAGGAAATTTCTTACATTCACGCAGAGGCTTATGCGTCGGGCGAATTAAAACACGGAACATTGGCGTTGATAGTTGAGGGCGTGCCGGTAATTGCGCTTGCGACACAAAAAAGCGTTTACGAAAAAACTTTATCGAACATTAAGGAAGTTAAAGCGCGTGACGCGATTGTAATAGGAATTGCGGCTGAAGGCGACACGGAATTAGAAAAATATCTCGACCACGTAATTTTTGTACCTGACACCGATGAACTTTTAATTCCGCTTTTAACTGTTGTACCGCTCCAACTTTTAGCATATTACGCGGCGATAACCAGAGGCTGTGATGTCGACAAACCGAGAAATTTAGCAAAATCTGTTACAGTGGAGTAAACATGAAACTTACTAATGGAAATATTAATGACGTTGTAGAAAAAATTCAAAGCTTTTTTGAGTCTGTTAAAGTGCCAAAGAAGGATAAAATCAGGCTTTGTATGTTAATTGAAGAATCTTTACTTCGTTTTCAAGAAAAATTCGGTGAAGATTACGAGTTTAACTTTGTAACCAGAAAATTGTTTGGTACGCCGAGAGTTTCTATAAAAATCAAAGGAAAGCCTTATAATCCACTTGAAGACGACGACGAAGACCAACTTTTTTCAGAAGATATAATGCACAAGCTTTCAAATTACGAAAAAGCGACGATTATTTACAGTTATAATCACGGTTATAATGAAATTTCTGCATTCGCGTCAAAAGAGATAAAAAAATTCAAAATTCCCGGCGGATATACAACCATTGCGATATTGCTTGCATTTGTATTGGGATTTCTTTCAAAAAAATTTTTGGCACAAGATCAAATTGATGTGCTCTATCAAATCGTTACGCCTGTTTTGAATAATTTGCTTGGCGCACTCATCGCAATAAATATTCCGATGATTTTTATTTCAGTCGTGGCAAGTATTTGCGCCATTGAAAACGTTGCTATGCTTAATAATCTCGGTTCAAAAATTTTGTTGAGATTTTTCAAGATGATGTTTTTCATAGCATTTCTTTCAATATTTGTAAATTCGCTTTTTTTCAACGTCATAGAAATGAATCTTAAAGGCGACATAATTGCAGAAAGTACGGTTGGTCTGAAAGTAATTTTTGATTTAATTTTGTCAATAATTCCTCAAAATATTGTTGATCCTTTTGATGAAGGAAAAATTTTGCAAGTCGTGGTTTTGGCAATAATTACGGGAATTAGCGTAGTAATTTTGGGTGAGCGTGTTTCAGAGTTCAAACAGTGGATTATGAATTTGCAACAAATAATTTTTAAAATTACGGATATAGTTTTTAAAATAATTCCGTTAATAATTTTTTTGTGCATTTTCAAAACATTTTTAAGCGGTTCAACACAAGGAATCTTTAGTGTCTGGAAAGTTGTTGCGGCTGAATATGTTATTTACTTTTTGATGTCGGCAGGAATGTTGCTGATGATTTCGATTAAGTACGGCGTAAAAATTTCTGACTTCGTGAAAAAAATTTCTCCCGCATTTATGATTTCTTTTACAACCGGCAGCGGCAGTGCGTCTATGCCGAAAAATATGGAAATTTGCAAAAAAGAATTAAACATAGACAAAAAACTTTGTGATTTTTATATACCGCTTTCACACGCGGTTGGTCAAACTGCAAAAATCATGGGAATAGTTACTTGTACATTTTTTGCCGCCGAATTTTCAGGAGCTACAATTTCGATAGCTCAGTTATTTGTGATAGCCTTTTTATCGGTACAATTTGCATTGGCAACCGTGAGCGGCAACGGCGGCATGATTGCAACTTTGACGCTTTTATTTGTGCAACTTGGATTTTCGCCGGACGCTATAGGTCCGATTACGATAGCTGATATTTTTGTAGTGAATCTTTCCGGAGTTGTGGCGTTGATTATTCGCGATTGCGATTTAGTCGATTTATCTCACCAAGTCAAATTGTCTGACGAAAAATAAATTTGTGTGGTGAAAAATTTTTAAGGATGTGGTGAAAATGTTTGTAAAGTTAAAGTTGCAAATTTTAATAATTTTTACGGTAATTTTTTGTGCTTGTTTAAGTTGCGAAGCGGTCGTGTTAGACCCAATCGCCGCGTCTGATTTTGTTTTGACTAAAGATGCAATAATAGTTCCGATAGAAAAATTGCGTCCAAGTGAAAAAGTTACACGCGAAGAAATTGAGGAAGCTATGAAATTCATAGAACTTTCCAAAATTGGCAAAGCTAAAAAGCGTGAACCGTTGAGCGTAATTGAGCGCGGCGATGGAAGTTATACGATTATCGACGGAAACAAAACTTTCGCCGCTATGAAGGAACTCGGCGCAAAAAATTTGCCGGTAATAGTTCGACCGCATCCTTATCAAAAAGATGTAGAAAATATAAAAGACCTTTACGCGCTGAATTTGGCGGCGGAAGATGAATATAATAAATTAATGGCAGAATTACAAGCAGAATTGGGCGGAGAACTTTTAAAACGTCCGCAAATAAAATCTGAAAAAAGAGTTCGCGAAAAAGCCAAATTGGAATACGACGGCGATTACAGCGCAATAACAGATTTATGGGCAGCAACTTTAGTTTATCCTGATGAAGAATCATTATTGGCGGCATTTGACGAATTAAAAAAACGTGACGATGTTATTTGGATAAATGACAGGTGGAATAATCCTTTGCCGCAAGGATATAAAGATATTCAGCTAAATTTGATTTTGTCCAACGGAGCGATTTGTGAATTGCAACTGCATCATAAAGCAGTTATGGAGGTAAATAACGGACTGGATCACTATATCTATGAATTTCGTCGAGCGAATATGGACAATCCGGAAATGAAAAATTATGTTGAACGGGCGTTTAATTTTCAAAAAGTTTTGTATGAATCAGTATGGGACGGAAGATTTGCAGAACTTGACGAATCGGTAAAAAAACTTTTGGAAAAGACAGCAAAACAGCTTTCAATGCAAAAGTCGTCTCAAAATGCAGATTTATATTTGAAAAGACTTGAAAGAATTTTGCAATACAATTTGAGTGAAAAGAAAGTCAACGTTGCCGCGTAAAAATAAAAATTTTTCTCCTTCATATGTGGCGGGAATTTTTTGTGTTATAATTAAAAAGTTCGTGAAGTAAATTTTTTTATGGAAAATATTAATTGTGATTAAAAATGAGTGAAAGAGTAGAAATTTTAGGCGTAAAAGTCGATGCGGTGACAATGGCGCAAGCTGTTGAGTGTGTTGAGAAATTAATCGCCGCTAAAAAAAATTCAATCGTAGCTACAGCAAATGCGGAAATGCTTATGCGTGCTACGAAAGATGAAGAATTGAAAAATATTTTAAACGCGGCAGAATTGGTTGTACCTGACGGTGCGGGAACAGTTTGGGCGGCGCGTCATTTAGGTTACAAAATGCCTGAACGAGTAGCAGGTTTTGATTTGGTGCAGGAACTTATGAAAATTGCTCCGTCGAAGGGCTACAAATTTTTCCTGTTCGGATCAGCTCCTGAAATTGCCGATAAAGCTAAGGCAAAGGCAGAGGAACTTTACAGCGGAATTAAAATTGTTGGAACACGTAACGGCTACTTTACTTCGGCAGATGAGCCTGCAATTATCGAGCAAATAAAAAATTCCCAACCTGACATTTTACTTGCCGCGTTGGGAGTTCCTAAGCAGGAAAAATGGCTTGCCGCGCATAAAAATGAATTAAACGTCCCAGTAAGTATTGGCGTTGGCGGAACTTTTGACGTTATGGCGGGTGCAGTTAAACGCGCCCCAAAATGGATGCAACGCGCTAAATTGGAATGGCTTTTCCGCGCAATGCTACAGCCTAGCCGCGCAGGTCGTCTTGTCGCCTTGCCAAAATTTGTAATGAAAGTCGTGCGCAGTAAGAAAAATTAATGGAGAGTGGATATTTTGAGAATAATTCGGGAAGGATATTATTTCGCGGGAGTAGCGTTATTTGTCGCGCTGTTCGTCGGAATTTTGCTTAATCCTTACGCGGCAATACCTTTTGTGGTTTTGGCGTGCTACTGCATTTATTTTTTCAGAAATCCCGAAAGGAAAATTCCCGCTGATGAATCGCTAATTGTCTCACCGGCAGACGGCACTGTACAAGATGTTGTTCCTATGGTGGACAATGAATTTTTAAAATCTTCCTGCACTAAAGTTATAATTTTTCTTTCAGTCTTCGATGTTCACGTAAACCGAAGTCCCATTGCAGGCGAAATTAAGTTGCAGAAATATATTTGCGGCAGATTTCGTCCCGCTTACAAAGATTCTGTCGGCTTTGAAAATGAACGTCACTTAATCGGCATTGAAAATAAAAAATTGCGCGTCACGGTTACGCAAATTGCGGGAATTTTGGCGCGTAGGATTGTTAGTTGGGTTACTCTCGACGATAAACTTGAGAAGGGAGAACTTTACGGTTTGATTCGTTTCGGCTCGTGTACTGAAATTGTTGTACCTGATAATGTCGAAGTTTTAGTCAAGAAGGGCGAAAAGGTACGCGGAGGAGAAACGATTATCGGCAAGATACGGTCTTGAAGGACTGATTGACAATGAATAAACGTAAAAAGAAAAAACTTCGCAACAAGTTCACTGACGCACTTGGCGAGGAAATGGCAGCACGTAAAGCTTTAGATTTAGGGAATATGGAAAAGGGCTTAGGAAATACATCAGAAACTAAAAAAGCCGCTACTGAAATCGCGGAATATAAGGTTGAAAATCCTCCTGCCGTAGAAGTTGAAAAGGTTGAGGAAGTCAAGCCTGTCGAAGAGGTTAAGAACGTTGAAGATGTTAAACCTGTTGAAGTTAAAGTCGATGCGGAATTTGAGAAAAGAGTTTTAGCTGAAGCCGATAACCATTTTCACGACGAAAAAATTAAACGTCCTAAAAGAAAAATTACGTCTGAAGGCAGAATCGCGCCGCCACGTCCGACTTTCCGTACAAAAACTATGATTGAAAAACTTGACGAGAAAAGCCTTGAAGACAAAAAAAGTTCTGATGAAGACGCTGACCTTCGTCGAAAGTTGACCCGCGCAGAAATTGCCGGTGCTACTCTTTCAGCCGTTATGTTAATTTACAGCATTATGACTTACGACAAGCCACTTTTCTTTTTGGCAACGTCCGTCATAGCGCACACATTACGCCCGCTTATCGGCGCATTTTTCGGCAAACATAATCGTGCCGTCCAAAATGCTCTGCGCGGATTCAGTATAGCACTTTTCTTTGGCGCGTTATTGTTCCTATTCATCTAATTCTTGCCCAAATGCGAAATAGTAGCCGACCTTGAAACATTCCGCCAAAAATGCTTTATCTTCCGCGTCAACAATCGCATCAATAGGGTTATTTTTATTTAAGGCATTGTAGGAATTTTTTCCGTCGAAATAAAATTTTTGAGTTGTCGCCACAGAATTTTTCGGAGAAACATTCTGCCCTATAGGAAAAATTCTCTGCGTCCAACTTTTTTCGCCATTAGAATTAATTTTGACTTGCAACGAATATTTATCCAAAAAATAAGCGTTGCCCTTATAAAAAGCAATAAACACTCGATTTTTGTCGTAGGAAACTCTTTCAGGAGATGACGGCGACAAAGTTTTATTTTCTGCAATAAGAATTTTAAGCTTGTCCTCAAACAGCGTCATCGATTCCCAATCGCTTGCAAAAATCGGCTTTTTATTATCAGCAGAAATTTTTTTATCAGCCTTAATTTTTGGCAAATCGTACGCTTCAACAGTCCCCGTAAGAATTACGCCGGCAATAAGCGTACTTGCAAGAATTTTCGATAGCATTTAGTCACTTCCCTTATAGCTGACGGTTTCAAAATCAGTTAAGATTTGACCTTCTGCGAAATTTTTTTTTGACAATGAACTATCGACAAGCAATTCGGGATTTTCAAAACAATTCCCCAAAATTTTAATCTGCCAGCTGCTAAGATCGTAAAGCGATTGCGGAACATCATCATTGCCGTATCTCACGACGAAACAGCCGTGAAAAAATTCTACCAGACCAATTTGCCCGTCATTAAACGCAATTATGTCATCTTCGTAAATTTCTTTACCGTCTTTGTCAAAAAGTCCGGTGAACTGTCCTATAGTTTCGGCTTCGACACGGTAACCTTCATAACCGTTTTCGTAAACAAAGATATGCGCTTGAGGTCCGGGATCGCCGTAAGTTCCGCGCTTTAAATAAAAACCGTAAATCCAAACTTTTTTTGTCTCGCCACCGAAAATTTGAAAAGTTTTCAGTCCGCGATATTTTATTTCCCGTTCAGCCATAACAACCACCTTCATTTAAAATGTCACGATAAACTAATTTAAACATTAGAGGAAAGCGACTCCCTCAATTCAAAATTTTTTCACCCGAAGGCGAGCGGGCATAAATGCTGATAAAGCCGCCGCCCGCTAGCGTAAAAATCCTTCGCCAATGTTATCCTGCGGTTTACATGACAACAGCACTATTCCTACCCCTCAGAATTGTTTAACTATAAGCCGTAGAGCGGCAGATTAGGATTAACGTCCGCCGGTACCTATGTATTCGCAAGTAACGTAGTTTGGCTAAACTTAGGCTAGTCAGCAAAAGCTTTTTCAAGCCTTCGCCTTTAGGCGTGGGGTTACTGACTTTTTTAAGTTCTCTTAAAATTTTTGGCACATTTTACAACAAGTCTTTTAGATTTTCAAGACCAATTTAATTCTTAATTTAATGGTAAATCATAAAAATTTTTTATAGAAAATTTTGTGATTGACGCGAAAGTTTAGCTGTAATATACTTTGCATAATTGAAAATAATTTAAGAAAGGGTGTTTTCGTTGAGAAAAATTATTTTTATGGCGGTTTTAGCGATTGCGGCGATGACTTTTAATATTTGTTCGGCTAATGATTATGATAATAATCCTGATTACACTTATGTTATAACTGCGAATCAAGGGACGTATTATTTAAATATCAAGACGCTTGACGTTGTAAAATATCGCCCGCCGCAGTATCAAATCGCAGGGTCTTTCATACACGTTTCGCCGCAATCAGACGGAACTGAAAAAGTTACCAGCCGATATGTCCTGCTGATGTTTGATTTTGACTCTAAGGAAGTTTTTAATAAGGATACCTACGGCAACTGGGAAAAAAGTAATACTGAAGGTGAAACCACAAACGCTAAAGTTAATCGTAAATTTGCCGACGCACTTTTCCGCGCCGCTTATGGACAAGATTTTTTCGGATATTAATTTATCATATTTAGAAATTAAATAAGCCTGTCAATTTCCACGACTATTGGGACTGACAGGCTTTTATTTTTTATTAAAAACTTTTTATTTGGAATTAAACGCTTTAAAGCCTTTATCCGAAATATTTTTTTCAATCTTAAGGGCTTGCTCCGTCAAAACATAATTCAGCATATCGTTGACAGTTAAATTGCGCCCGAAAATTTTTGAAAGCTGATTCGAGGACAACTTAGTTTTTTTATCGGAAATTTGTCCAGTAAAAACTTTGCCACTCTTGACTTCTATTAAGTAATAATCAAGGTTGACCTGAATTTTTTTGCCATCGAGATTCTTCACATTAGGATTTGCTCCGTAAGTTGAACCAATTCTGCGCCAAGCGTCAATATCTTTCACGTTGCAGAAAAATAAATAATCCACGTCATAAGCCGCACCAATTTTTTTTATCTCTGACGTAAACGAAGTACTCAAACGATAAGGCTTGCCGTCATATTTTTTCGCCGTAATGGATTTAGCGTGTTGTTTGCCAAAAACCGAATCAGAATAATTTTTCAGCTTAATGTTTGAAGTGTCATAAGTGTAAAAAGGTCCGTGTACAATCGCATCCATATGAATCGTTGAAAAAATTTCCGTATTTTTTATCGGTTCGCCGCCAATATTAGCAACTAATCTGCGCGACTCAACATTAAAATCACTTTTCAAAACTTCCAAGATAATTTTGTAAAAATTTTCATTAACTTCGGGCTTTAATTCTGTATTTCCGTAACTTTCGACTTCAGCCATAAGAAGTCGCGGCTTGATATTATTTTGAGAATTTGCCGCGCTTACAAAATTTGTACAGAAAAAAATTATTGCCAACGTTATCAGAAAAATTTTTCGCATAATTTACCTCCTGATTCCTCGTAACAAAATTTTTATTTTTAAGCGTATATTTTCTTGAAAAGAAATTTCTAACTTACTGAACGCCGCCGCTTGAAAGATTGAATGAAACATTTCCAAAATTAAATCAGCCGGTATGTCACAGCGAATATCTCCGTTAATTTGTCCGCGCAGAATAATTTCTTGAAAAATTTTTTTAAATTTCGGCGACAAATTATCGGGCATATGTTCCGGTTTATCGGAATGTACTCCCGCGCTCGTGAAAAGCGGCAAAATAAATCGATTTTCATCAATCATTTTCGCCGTATCCATACAACAAAATTCTAAAAGTTCCAACGGAGTAAAATTTTTTTCATTATCATCTAAAGTTTTTTCAACCTGTGCAAATAAATTCGTCAGCAACTCCATTAAAACTTCTTCTTTTGAGTGAAAGTAACTGTAAAAAGTACCGACGCCTAAATTTGATTCGCGCATAATATCAGAAACAGAAGTATTCATAAAGCCGCGTGATTTAAAATTTTTTGTTGCCGATTCCAAAATTGCTTGATGTGCCTGTAATTTTTTTTCTTCTCTGCGACCCAAATTGCTCCCTCCCAACTAAGAAAAAACTTATCACGCCAAAAATTGTTACCGCCAAATTTCTGTAAAACATAAAATTTTGAATGCATTAATAATTTTTCAGTACTGCATGCTAACAAAAAAGACTGCCGCAAAAATTTTCTGCGACAGTCCCTTTTTAGCGGATTAAAATATTTTTAGTAGACGATATTAATAACGGAAATTCTGCAAGGACGCTTGCAAGCCCTGTGCTAATTGAGCAAGCGCATCGCTGGCGGATGCAATTTCTTCACCGGATGCAGATTGCTCTTGAGATGCCGCAGAAACGCTTTCCATTTCGCGTGAAACATTCGCGCTCTTGTCAGAAATTTTTTCGGTATTATCTCTGATACGTTGCGTAGCAGTAGCAACCGCGTCAAGTTCTTTAACCATGTTCTTGGCTTCGGCGGCAACGTTATCAGTTGCAACGCGAATTTCTTCAAAGGTATCACGAAGTTTTTCAACAGATTGGGTACCGGCACGAACAGCCGCGTTACCTTTCTGCATTGAGTCAACAGCGTTTGTAGTTTCGTTTTGAATATCGCCGATAAGTGTTGCAATTTTTTGAGCTGCACTTTGTGATTCTTCAGCAAGTTTACGGACTTCTTCAGAAACGACCGCGAATCCTCTACCATGTTCACCTGCGCGGGCAGCTTCAATAGCCGCGTTCAATGCAAGCAAGTTAGTTTGTTCAGCAATGCCGCTGATAGCTTCAACGATTTGTCCGATTTCTTGTGAACGTTTGCCGAGTTTGTCAACAGTTGCCGCAGAATCATTAACAATTTTTTCGACGCTGATAATTTGTTGTACGGAAGATTCGACTGCGCCGCCGCCGTCAGTAGCTAAGTTGTTGGCTCTTGTTGCATGAGCTGAAACAGAATCAGCAGTTTTGCCGAGAAGTCCGATAGATTTATTAGACGCATTAATTAAGTCAAGAGCTTCACCGACGCTTTGTTGTTGTTCGACAACAGCACTTGCAGAAGTCGTAACGGATTGTGCAACCTGTTCAGACGCCTGCGCGGATTGGTGAGCACTTGCAGTAAGCTCTTGTGAGGACGCCGCTAATTGTTCGGACGAATTATTAGTCTGTTGCAATAACTTGCTGACAGTTTGACGCATATCGCGAATTGCTTGCGCCATTAAGCCAAATTCGTCGCCACGTGTAGTATCGATAAGAGAACTTTCTCTGAAGTCGCCTCTTCTAAGATGATCAAAGAGTTCAATCATGTTGTGGAGCGGATCGGTTACGCCCTTAGTTACAATGACGCTGACGAAAATCAGTATAATGAAAACAATAGCAGTGACAACGAAGATATTCATAATCATTGAGCCTACAGCGTCAATGCTTCTTTGATAGGTTTCTTTGCCTTTCTCAACAACATCTTCTTGAAGTTTATCCATCTTTTCACTGACAGACATACAATAGGGCATAGCGTCTGATTCATAGAAATCCATTGCACGCTTAATGTGTTCGGCGTATGCAGGCAAATTGGTAAGTGCATCGTCAGGAGCATCAAATTTCATCAATCTGTCGCTGGCGGCTTTAAATTTCGCCCAATCAGCTCTGATAGGTTCAAGGCTTTTTACTAATTCAGGTACGTCGGCAACCGTCTTAGCGTACAGTTCCATATTCTCTTCAAAATCTTTTATAGCTTGAATAGATTTATCGGAACGAGCCTTACGCAAAGACGCATCAGTAGTAATAGGATACAAGGTTACTTGAACCTGTGCATAACGTACTTTAGCGCCCATGTTACCTACGTAATAAACGGAATAGAAATAACGATTAAACATTAAATCCATTTCCTCTGTTGCTGTCTGGACGCCTTGATAGCCCATGACACCAACAATTAAAATTCCAATCATTGCTACAATGTTAAGGATCAGTAACTTGTAGGCAACTTTCAGATTGTCCATAAAACCCATGAAAAAGACCTCCTTCTACTGCGGCTAAAAAATAATTTTGATGCTTGAGATTTTACGGCAACAGCATTTTATTGTTACCAACCGCTACTCTCTTCCGAATGATCCTCCTGCTTTTCAGAAAAAAATCTGAAAGCTATTTTGGCATATGATACCACAATTCTTTAGGTTTAGTCCAACATTTTTTTAATCTTATAGCAAAAACTTTTCGACGAAATATGATTTAATCCTGCAAATCATTTATAGAAATTTTCCCATAAAAAATTTTTATTGTGCGCATAAAACTTCTTAGTCTACAATCTTTAAAAAATTTTTAAGTGCTTGTCCAGTATAAGAATTTTCAACCTGCGCGACTTCTTCAGGAGTTCCGAAAGCTACAAGTTGTCCGCCCTTATCGCCGCCGTCGGGTCCCAAGTCGATAATGTAATCGGCGCATTTAATCACGTCAAGATTATGTTCAATTATTAAAACAGTATCGCCGCGTTCAACCAATCTTTGCACAACGTCAATTAATTTTTTCACGTCGTCGAAGTGCAATCCAGTAGTCGGTTCATCCATAAGGTAAATATTTTTTTTCTGCGTAATCGGACGAGCCAACTGCGCGGCAAGTTTAACGCGTTGAGATTCGCCGCCGCTTAAAGTATTTGCGGGTTGACCAAGTTCAATGTAACCTAATCCAACGTCGTGAAGAACTTGCAACATTCTCTTAAGCGCGGGAATATTTTCAAAAAATTCCAGTGCCTCATCAACTGACATTGATAAAACTTCAGCGATATTTTTTCCTTTGTACTTAACCTCAAGAGTTTCAGCGTTAAATCTTGCACCGTGACAAACTTCACAAGTCACGTAAACAGTCGGCAAAAAATTCATCGGGATTTTCAAAACGCCGTTACCGCCGCAATGTTCACATCTGCCGCCTTTGACGTTAAAACTAAATCTGCTTGACGTATAGCCGCGAATTTTTGATCCTTGCGTATCGCCAAAAAGTTTACGTATCTTGTCAAAAATTTTCGTATACGTCACAACATTTGAACGCGGAGATTTTCCGATTGGGTCTTGGTCAATTTTTATAATCGTTTCAATGCCGAATTGCTTTAAAAATTCGCGATTGTGATAAAGTATATAAAAAATAACGTCATCAACCAGCGTAGACTTGCCGGAGCCGGAAACCCCTGTTACGACAGTTAAAACTTCCAAAGGAAGATTTATCGTCAAATTTTTAAGATTATTATCTCTTACGTCTTCAAAAGTAATAAAATATCCCGCAGTGCGACGAGTCGAAGGTACGGGAATATTTTTTCGTCCGCTAAGATAATCTCCCGTCAAAGAATTTTCGTTTTTTGAAATTTCATCAGCCGTTCCCTGTGCTACAACTTCGCCGCCGTGTTTACCTGCACCGCGCCCAATGTCTACAAGCATATCAGCCGCTCTCATTGTTTCTTCATCATGTTCGACGACGATTAAAGTATTTCCCAAATCGCGCAGATTTTTCAGCGTCTCCAAAAGTTTTTGATTATCGTGCTGATGAAGACCGATTGACGGTTCGTCCAAAACGTATAACACGCCAGTCAATGCCGAGCCAATTTGCGTAGCCAGTCTGATTCGTTGAAATTCGCCGCCGCTTAAAGTTGAAGACTTCCGCGACAAAGTTAAATATTCTAAGCCAACGTCCTGCAAAAATTTTAAGCGCGATTTAATTTCCTTAAGCACTTGCCGCGCAATTTGGTTATCAGTGTCGCTAAGTGTCAGTTCCTCAAAAAATTTTGCGCAATTCTCAACGGACATATCGACGACTTCAGCGATATTTTTTTCACCGACAGTAACACTTAACGCGGAAGGATTGAGGCGGCGTCCTTGACAGCCGGGACAAACTTCAAACATTTCATCATTAGTTTTAAATTCGTGTACGGCGTGCATCCACTCAAACATTGTTTCCCAATTCAGCTCATCAAAAATTCTGCCGAGTCCGTCACATTCGGGACAAGCACCTTTCGGACTATTGAAAGAAAAAAGTTGCGCGTCAATGTCAGGTAAACTTATTCCGCAATCGACGCAAGCATTTTTTTCACTAAAAGTTAAAATATTTTCGTCCGTCTGCACATTGACAACGCCGTTACCGAACTTCAACGCCGTTTCAAGCGAATCAGAAAGCCGCGAACGAATATTTTCACGAATTACAAGGCGGTCAACAATCAAATCAATGTTATGCTTTTTAGTTTTAGCAAGCTTAATATTTTCGTCGAGTTCATAAATTTTTCCGTCGACTTGAACGCGAACAAAGCCCGCAGTCTTAAGTTGCTCAAAAATTTCTTCGTGACGCCCTTTTTTCTGATTGACGATTGGAGCTAAAAGAGTAAATTCTGTGCCTTCAGGAAGTTTTAAAATCTGCTCAATAATTTGGTCAAGACTCTGCGCGGTAACAGGCTTTCCACAATTCGGACAATGCGGCTTGCCGATTCGCGCAAAAAGCAATCGAAGGTAATCGTAAATTTCAGTGACAGTTCCGACGGTTGAACGCGGATTATTATTCGTCGTCTTTTGATTAATCGCAATGGCGGGGCTTAATCCCTCAATGTGTTCAACGTCCGGCTTATCAGGCAATCCCAAAAATTGTCGCGCGTAACTCGACAATGACTCCATATAACGGCGTTGACCTTCGGCGTAAATTGTATCGAAGGCAAGGGAACTTTTCCCAGAACCCGATACGCCTGTTATCACGACAAATTTTTCACGAGGTATTTCAACATCAATATTTTTTAAGTTATGAACTCTTGCGCCGCGAATTTTTATGTAATCCAAAATTTTTTCCTCACTTTGTTTTTGAAAAATTATAGCACACTTGACGAAGATGATAAAATTTTTTTGATATAATTTAATTTGGAGGAAATTTTTTGAAAATCAATTTACCCTATGAAGTTTTGCAAAAAGTCACTAAGCCTGTACGCTACACCGGCGGCGAATTTGGTTGCGTCGAAAAAAATTGGGACGAAATGTCTTGCCGAATGGTTTTAGCGTTGCCCGACGTTTACGAAGTCGGAATGTCGAATTTGGGCTTGTCGATTTTGTACGGAATAATGAATCGCCGCGCAGATACACTTTGCGAAAGAGTTTACGCGGTGTGGACTGATATGGAAGAAGAAATGCGGCAACGTTCAATCCCGCTTTTCGCTCTGGAATCTAAACACGCCGTAAAAGATTTTGACATATTCGGATTTTCTCTGCAGTACGAAATGATTTTTACCAATGTGCTGAATATGTTGGACTTGGCGGGAATTAATCTTCGAGCTGTTGACAGAAAAGATGATGAACCGTTTATAATTGGCGGCGGACCTTGCGTCTACAATGTTGAACCTGTCGCGGAATTTTTTGACTTCTTCGTAATTGGCGAGGGCGAAGAAATTTTAAATGAAGTTGTCGAAAATTTTATTGCGTGGAAAAATTCAGGTAAAGTTGGCGGCCGTCGAGGATTTTTGAAAAAACTTTTAAGTGTCAACGGAATTTATGTGCCGAGTTTTTACGAGCCTGTTTATGACGAAAAAAATTTTGTTGGTATGAAAGTTTTGGACACTACCGCACCGCCGAAAATTTTTAAGCGAGTCGTAAAAGATTTAGACAGCGTTCCTTTCGTAGAAAATCCTATCGTGCCGTTTATCGACATTGTTCACAATCGCGCCGCCCTTGAATTATTTCGCGGTTGCAGTCGCGGTTGCAGATTTTGTCAAGCTGGTATGTGTTATCGTCCTGTTCGTGAGCGTTCGGAAAAAATTTTGCTTAAAACTGCGCGGCGGCTGATTGACGCAACAGGTTATGATGAAATGTCTTTAACGTCTTTAAGTTCAGCAGATTATTCTTGCCTTAATCGTCTTGTCGATGACTTGATGAAAGATTTTGTTAATGAGCGCGTAAATTTTTCGTTGCCTTCATTGCGCATTGATAGTTTTTCTATTGAACTTGCAGAAAGACTTCAAGCCGTCCGAAAAAGCGGATTGACTTTCGCGCCGGAGGCAGGGACTCAAAGACTGCGCGACGTGATTAACAAAAATGTTACGGAAGAAAATCTTTTGAATGCCTGCGCGGCGGCGTTTGAAAAAGGTTGGAAGACAATTAAGCTTTATTTTATGATGGGCTTGCCGACTGAAACCGACGAAGACATTGCGGGAATTGCCGACCTTGCGCAAAAAGTTGCCGACTTGTACCGCGAAATTACTAAACGACGTGATGTAAAAATTACTTTAAGCGTGGCTTGTTTTGTGCCTAAACCTTTTACGCCTTTTCAATGGTTCGCACAAATTTCGCTTGAAGAATTTCAACGACGGCAACAATTTTTGAAAAGTTTGATTCGTGACAAGGCGATTACGTACAATTACCACGACGCAAAAGTTTCTATTTTGGAAGGAATTATTGCGCGTGGTGACAGAAGACTTGCTAAGGTTATCAAAACGGCTTGGAAGTTCGGAGCGAAATTTGACGGCTGGTCAGATTTATTTAACTTCGACGCTTGGCAGAAAGCTTTTGAAGAATGCGGCATTGACGGAAAATATTTTAATGAACGTGAAAGAAATATTGCCGAGCCTTTAGCGTGGGATCATACGTCGCCGGGCGTCAGCAAAAATTTTTTGGTTGAAGAGTGGGAAAAATCTCAAGAAGAAAAAACTACGCGCGATTGTCGGCGGACGGCTTGCACAGGTTGCGGCGTCTGTATGAAATTGGGAGTTAATGTTGTCGACCATGCAAAATCTGAAATTGAATCAGAAAATTTTTCTAAACCTTTGCCGCTTAAACCTAATCCTTCAACTTATCGCGTCCAAATTAAAAAAGGCGCAGAGTTAGCTTTTCTTTCACATCTTGAATATTTTGACGCGTTCAGAAATGCTTTACTTCGTTCAAAACTTCCTGCCGCTTATTCGGAGGGATTTAATCCGCATTTAAAAATTTCTTTTGCAACTGCGTTGGGAGTTGGTGTCACCAGCGATTGTGAATATATTGACTTCGTACTTTCATCAAATGTCGACGCGGAAAAAGTTATGACAAAATTAAATGAACACTTGCCAAAGGGCGGAGAAATTGTCCGAATAAAAAAAATTTCCGCCAAAGCACCGGCTTTAACTGCATTGATTGATTTTGCACGTTATGAAATTTTTGTGCCTTTTGACGAAGATTTTAGCGTTGCTGAATCGGCGGTTAAAAAATTTAATTCCGCGCAGAAAATTTTTTACAATCGAGTTACGCCGAAAAAATCTCGTGAAATTGAAATTAAAAATTTAATGGCTGAATCTCTTAAAATCACGCAAGTTGACGGTGGCTTAAAAATAAAATTTGGCGTAAAAATTAAATTGGACGGCACCGTTAAGCCAATAGAAATTTTAAAAATTCTTCGTGAACAATTTGATTTGCCAATCGAAGTTCTTGAAGCAAAAATTAATCGTACTCATCTTTTAAGTCGCGGAAGAAATTTGCTTGACGTTTAAATTTATTGACTGAAAAATTTTTAACTGCTATAATTCCCGTGAGTCAGACGGTGGTCGGCTTACCTCTTAGTCTTCGGACGGGAGGTGATTGTTATGGACATTATCGACATCATGTGTACGGTAATTCAGACCGTAGCGATCGTCTACGCAGCATTCTTTAAGGATTAACGTAGAAAAGCCGCCATTGCAGGGCGGCTATCCGTATCAACTTCTATTCGAGAGGTAGCCGACACGCAAACACCGGCTGACTCACTTTTTTCTATCCAAGAGGTGATGATTTTATCATCACTTGAATTTTATCAAATAGAAATTTTTTAGTCAAGAAAAACATTTCATCGGAATTACCATTTCAATTCCACTCGAATTTTTAAAAATATCTGCCTTCACTTCAAAAATTTTTTCAACTGACGATACTGTTAAAATTTTTTTCGGTTCGCCTGCTGAAAAAATTTTTCCATTTTTTATCACAATTATTTCATCGCTGTAAATTCGCGCGTGATTTATGTCGTGCAAAACTGAAATTACCGTAATTCCAAAATTTTTGTTCACCGAATTAATTATTTCCATTACTTCAAGTTGGTGCGCTATGTCCAAATACGTCGTCGGCTCGTCTAATAATAAAATTTTCGGTTTTTGCGCCAAAGTCATCGCAAGCCACGCTCTTTGACGTTCTCCGCCTGAAAGTGATGAAACTTGCCGATTTTCAAATTTTTTTAACTTCGTTACTTCCAACGCCCATTCAACCGCTTTTTCATCTTCCAAACTCGTATCAGAAAAAATTTTTCTGTGCGGAAATCTTCCAAAATTTGCAAGCTGCTTAACCGTCGTATCATTCGGCGCATTTTTTTCTTGCGGAAGTATCGCAATCACCTGCGATATTTTTTTTCGCCCAAAATTTTTTATGTCTTCGCCGTCCAATGTCACTCGTCCACTAAAATTTTCATTCAGCAAACATAAAATTTTTAACAACGTCGACTTTCCAGCTCCGTTCGGTCCGATAATCGAAATTTTTTTGTTCTCATCAAAATTTACGCTCACATCGTCAAGGATTTTTTTTTCTCCAATTTTAAAGCAAATATTTTTTGCTGCAAGTCTCAAATTTTTCACTTCCCTAAATTAAAAATTTCTGATAAACTTCCCTAAAATAAAAATACGTTACGAGGTAGTTTAATTGAACAGGATTAGCGATTTTTCAAAGTTAAGGCGCGTCCGTGACATCGAAATTTGGACATTACGAATAATTTGGGCGGAAGGATTTTTTTTAACATTATTTCCTTCAATATCGACATTTGCGATAATTTTAGGAATTTTACTCTGGCTTGTGCGTCTCAAAATAGATAAAAATTTTAAATTCCGTTCGCTCCCATACGATTTGCCAATAATTTTATTTGTTGTCATCAGCACGGCGTCGATAATTTTTTCGCCGGTTAAAAGTTTTGAACTTTTTTATAATTTTTTGAGCTTGGCCGGCATTTACATTTTAACATACATTTTAATCGGACAAAATATCCGAACTCCCGAGCAAATAAAAATTTTAATAAAAGGAATTGGCGCATCAGCAGTTTTTGTCGTTTTTGGCGGATTTTTTCAATATATTTTCGGCGTTGATATTGCCGATATGAAATGGATTGACGGTGAAGCTTTCCCTGAACTTAGAAAAAGAATTTTTTCTACGCTTGAAAATCCAAATGTGCTTGCAGGTTATCTTGACGTGATGATTTGCATTGCACTCGGAATTTTAGCGAAATTTGGAAATAAAAAACAAAAAATTTTCATCGCCGTTGCAATTTTTTTAATGACTGTGTGTTTAGCTATGACTTATTCACGCGGTGCATTTTTAACTTTAGCGATAATTTTTGTGATTTACGGCATAATTCAAGATTGGAGAATTTTAATTATTTTTCTTGCTTTAATGGGTATAATTTTTTTCAGCGAAACTACTTTTTCTGAAAGAATTATTTCAATTTTTACTGATACTCTCGACTCTTCGGAAGGTTTACGAATTGGAATTTGGGTTAGTACAATTCCGATGATTGCGGATCATCCTTTTGTTGGCGTCGGTTGGGGCGCGTTCAAATTTATTTATCCTCAATATAATTATTATTTGGCTGACACTTCGATTACGATTTTTCACGCGCATAATTTATATTTGAATACTGCGGCTGAAATTGGAATTGTCGGCGCAATGGCTTATTTTTGGTATTTTTTCGGTACAATGTTTATGGCGTTGGATTTGCGCTCGAATCATCGTTACACGATTATAACTACGACTGCGGAATTTTTCATCATAAAAATTTGGGAATTTATTTCAGAAAGTAATTTTTTCCGTTGGATTATCGATTTAAAGAATAATTTTAAAAAATCTTTAGAAAATCTTTCAAATAAAATCTTAAAAAAATTTAATTCAAAGCCTGAAAAGCCGTCTGAAAAAGAAAAAAGAGATCCAAATTTAGTTCATCACGACGAATTGAAAAGGAGTTCGCGCAAAAAAAATTCTAAGAAAAATGATGATGACGATGATAAATTTGATTTACAAAAATTCTCTGAACAGACTAAAAAAGAAATTTTAGTGATAGAAAATAAAAATTTTGTCGCAGGAATAAGATATGGAATCGGTTTAGCATTTTTATCAATGGCAATAAACGGGCTGTCCGACAATTTATTGTTCAATATGCAAAGTTCAATTTTAATGTGGCAACTTGGCGCATTGGCGGCGGCTTGTCAAATATTTTTGAAAAAGGATGAAAAAGAATGAGGATTGGAAAAATTTTTCGTGAGACGAAGGAAACTAAGGTTGAAGTTGAAATTAATCTTGACGGCGGCGAAAATAAAATTTCTACCGGAATTGGATTTTTTAATCATATGTTAAATCTTTTTGCGTCGCACGGGCATTTTGGTTTAAAAGTAAACTGCGCGGGAGATTTGGAAGTTGACGGACATCACAGCGTTGAGGACATTGGAATTTCTCTTGGCGCGGCGATAAAAATTGCGCTTGGCGATAAATGCGGCATAAATCGTTACGGAACATTTTTTTTGCCGATGGACGAAAGTTTAGCTTTTGTCAGTTTAGATATTAGCGGCAGACCTTTTTTAGTTTGCGAATTGGGCGAACTTGCGCCAATTATTGGAAATTTTGATACGGAGCTTGTCGAAGAATTTTTACGCGCATTTGCATTTAACGCCGGCTTAACTCTTCACGCAAAAATTTTATACGGAAAAAATTCTCACCATAAGGTTGAAGGAATTTTTAAGGCTTTGGGTCACGCTCTTAGAATTGCCGTTGACATTAATGAAAAATTTAATGAGATTCCTTCGACTAAAGGCGTTATCGATTAAAAGCTTTTTTGAATTTTTTCTTTACAAAAATTATTTGCGCCTAATTTTTTCTTTACAAAAATTATTGTCGGCAAAAAATAAAAATCCGCATTATACCTTACTTTTTTTCTTTCCAACTATAATTTGTGCCTACTCTCGGGAGTCGGGCAATTTTTTTTTCGCCAAAAAAATTTTTTTGTGTTATAATTTTTTTTGGGTGATTGTCTATGAAAAATCTTGTCGAAATTTTTAAAAACGCTCAGACCGAAGAAGAATTAAAAAATTCTTTCGCTAAATTTTTTAACCTCAAACTCGATACTAAAAATTTTATCGACCTTTATACTCCTCAAATTCTTTTTGAATTTAAACTCGACGATAATATTAAAAATCTCCGCGTTCTTTCAAAATGTGTCGCTCAATCTCTTTATTACATTCGTCGTCTTAAATATGGTCGCGATGTTCGCACGCCTTCCAATTTTATTTGCATCGTAACAAAAAATTTTGCTTTCATTGAAAAAACTGATATTTTTTCAAATTTTTATTTTAAGTCTAAAGCTAAAAATTTTGATTGGGATTTAGCTCCAAGTTCTCCTTGTCAAAAACTTGTTGACTCGCTTGCTAATTTCAATTCTCTTAAAAATTCTCACGTTTACGATTTTTATCAACCTGAAGACGCTAATAATTTCATAAAAAAAATTAATCAGGAACTTTCTCAACAACTTTCTCTTTTCGCAGATAAAAAAATTATTGATGAATTTAATTTTTTTGAGATTTTTTCTTTTTGGCAAAAACTTTTCGGCGATTTTGTCGAAAATGGTAAAAAATCTTCAGAGTATTTTATTACTGACATTGAGGACGGAAAATCTAGTTTGCTCGATAATCGTAGCGTTATTTTCAGAATGAGTAGTGGCGAGACCGTTGAAAAATTTCTTCCGATTAATGATTATGAACATTTTTGGAGCATTTATCAAAAAATTTCTTCTCCTCGCGAAATTATTTCTATTCGTCAAAAAATGGATCGTATGACTGAAATTGATTTACGTCGTCGCACCGGTGAATTTTTTACTCCTATTAATTTTGCTGAAAAGGCTGTTGAATATATTTCTCGCGTTGTCGGCGAAAATTGGTACAAATCCGGTAATTTTCGTCTTTGGGATATGGCTGCAGGCACAGGAAATTTGGAATTTGCTCTTCCTGCTGAATCTCTTCAGTACTGTTATATTTCTACTTTGCTTGACGATGACGCTAATTATTGCAAAAAAATTTTTCCTGACGCTACTGTTTTTCAGTACGATTATCTTAATGATGACGTTCAATTTTTTTATGATGATTTATTTGAGAAATTTTTTCCGCGCAAAATGCCTAAAAATCTTGTCGATGATTTAAAAAATCCTAATTTAAAATGGATTATTTTTATTAATCCTCCTTATGCGACTGCAAATAATAATCAAGACAGAAATTTATTTAATAAAGATAATATTTCAATGACAAAAACTCGTGAACTTATGAACGCAGAAAATTTAGGCGAAGTCAGCAGAGAATTATTTTCGCAATTTATTTATAGAATTTCTAAAGAATTTTTCAACAGACAAACTTATTTGGGAATTTTTTCTACACCAAAATATATAAATTCAACCAATGACCAAAAATTTCGCGATAAAATTTTTCAATATAAATTTGAAAGAGGATTTATTTTTTCATCAAAAAATTTTGACGGTTGTAAAGGAAGTTTTTCAGTTGCATTTTTAGTTTGGAATTTGCATAAAAAAATTTCTCTTGAAGAGCAAAAAATTTCTTTAGATGTTTATAATGAAAATGTTGAAAAATTTGCTGTAAAAAATATTTCATCTGAAAATCGAAAATATTTTTTAAGTAAATGGATAAAAAGACCGCCTGCAATAAAAAAATTTCCGCCTTTATCAGGTGGATTTAATATTGCAGAAAAAAATAAAGACAGGCGAGATAGAATTTCAGAAAATTTTTTAGCAAGTTTTATGAGTAAAGGAAATGAATTTTCTAATCAAACATTTACTTCATTATTATCAGGACCATATGTAAGCGCGGGAGCAATGTCAGTCACACCTGAAAATTTTGAAGAATCGATGATAATTCACGCAGTTAGAAGAATACCGAAAGCTACGTGGTTAAATGACAGAGATCAATTTATGCAGCCGAAAAAAGAATTAACTCGGGAATTTATCTGCGATTGTGTGATATGGAGTTTATTTGCGCCGTCGAATGCAACAGTAAGTTTAAGAAATGTTGAATACGAAGGAAAAATTTATCGAATGAAAAATAATTTATTTCCATTTTTGATAGAAGAGTTGAGGACGTGGGAAATAAATTCTGAATTAAATTTCAGCAGTCAAATTTTTATGAAGCAAGACAACAGATATGCGGCGATATGGATAAAAAATAATTTTTTGGATTTTTCAAGAGAAGCACGAGAAGTTTTATCTGAAGGAAAAAATTTATATAAAATTTTTTATGAAGGTCATTTTAATTTAGTTGAGTTAGAAAAATTTAAAATTTATGATTGGGATGTAGGCTGGTATCAGTTGAGAAATATTGTAAAAAATTTTGATGAAGTATTTAAAATAAAAATTCCATTTGAAAAACTTGGAGAAAAAATATTGCCGAAGATATACGAATTAGGATTTTTGCGAGATGAAGTGAAATATTTTTAAAGGAAAAAAAATTTTTTATGTAGAAATAAAAAAAATGTCAGAAATGCGCAAAATATTTCATGAACGCGGCTTTGAAGAATTTATTTATTGGAAAAAAAAATAACTCCGATGAAAAAGTCGGAGATTTTTTTTGAAAAATAATTTTTTTAGTCGATAACTTGTAAATTTCTAATCGACATATCTTCAGGACCGGTAATTTGGCAACCTTTTTTCTTAGCGTAACGAATATAATTTAAAATTTCTTTAGTAACACGTTCGCCGGGCGCAAGAATCGGAATACCGGGCGGATAACACATTAAAAATTCAGCGGCAGTTTCTCCCGCGCAATTTTCAAGCGGAAGAGATTTTTTATTTGAATAAAAAGCTTCTTTAGGAGTAGCGTCAACAATCGGCTCAATATATTCAGTTTTTAAAAGTCGCGCAGGGTCTTTACGATAAATGCGTTTAATATCGGCAAGCGCAGAAATAAGGCGTTCAATATCTTTTTTTCTGTCGCCAATCGAAACGTAAGCAAGAGTGTTGGCAATGTCGCCAAATTCCATTTGAATATCGTATTCGTCGCGCAAAATGTCGTAAACTTCAACGCCTGCAAGCCCAACTGCGCGGGTAAAAATTGAAAGTTTAGTGGTGTCGAAGTCAAAAACAGAATCTCCGTTAATAAGTTCGCGTCCGTAAGCATACCAACCGCCGAGAAAATTAATTTCATCGCGAGCATATTCAACTAAATCAATTACGCCGTCAAAAATTTTTTTGCCGTTCAACGCTAAATTTCTGCGCGAAATATCCAAACTGCTCATCAAAAGATATGAACCGCTGGTCGATTGAGTAAGATTTATAATTTGATGAACATAACCCGCGTTAATATTTTTTCCGATTAAAAGCAGAGAACTTTGAGTGAGAGAGCCGCCGGACTTGTGCATAGAAACAGCCGCCATATCTGCGCCAACACTCATTGCAGATTTAGGAAGACGCGAATTAAAATAAAAATGAGTGCCGTGCGCTTCATCAGCTAAAAATTTCATATTATTTTCGTGAGCCAATTTAGATAATTTTTCAATGTCAGAACAAATTCCGTAATAAGTCGGATTATTTACGAGAATTGCTTTAGCATCAGGATTTTTTTTAATTGCCGCCGCAACGTCATCAACTTTCATTCCGAGAGAAATTCCTAAACGTTCATCGACTTGAGGATTTATGTAAATCGGAGACGCGCCGCAAAGAATTAAAGCGTTAATGGCACTGCGATGAACATTTCGCGGCAAAATAATTTTTTCATGAGGTTTAACGGTTGACAAAATCATAGCTTGAACAGAAGAAGTTGTCCCGCCGACCATAAAAAAAGCATTATCCGCGCCGAAAGCTTGAGCCGCTAATTTTTCAGCGTCGCGAATAACTGAAATTGGGTGGCAAAGATTATCGAGAGGTTTCATTGAGTTTACGTCAACGTCCAAACAATTTTGCCCTAAAAATTCTGCAAGTTCACGATTACCGCGCCCGCGTTTATGTCCGGGAACGTCGAAAGGTACAAGCCGCGTTGCCTTCATACGTTCCAACGCCTCAAGTAGCGGTGCTCTATCCTGCGTTAATCCAATAACATTTTCCATTTTTTAATCAACCTACAATCTTTGCAAAAAAAAATCGGTCTAAACCGACTATTCCAAAAAAAAAATTTATTATGGAGACGAAGGGGATCGAACCCTCGACCTCTTGACTGCCAGTCAAACGCTCTCCCAGCTGAGCTACGTCCCCGTAACGGTGTGTATATTAAAATATTTGCTGTGAATTGTCAAGAAAAATTTTCTGTTAGATTTAAAAAATAAATCCGTACGAAATTTTTCTCACGAATACATTAACTCTTTGAGATTAGATGTATTAATTGACTTATTAAAAAACATATGCTATATTTTGTAAAAAATTTTCAGTAATTTTTATTCTAAATTTGTTTGATGTTAAGATGTTGGAAGTTTATTTTTGAGAGAAGGTGTTGACGTGGACGCTTTAATTTTATCGCGCTTACAATTTGCGATAACGACGGTATATCATTTTTTATTTGTGCCTGTGACGTTGGGACTTTCAATTTTTGTAGCGTTGCTTGAGACATGGTACGTAAACAGCGGAAGTTACGAAGAGCGCATTAAACTTAAAAAACTTGTAAAATTTTTTGGCACTATATTTTTAATTAATTTTGCAATGGGCGTCGTCACGGGCATTGTCCAAGAATTTCATTTCGGTATGAACTGGTCGGAATACTCTCGATTTATGGGAGATATTTTTGGTGCGCCGCTTGCTTTAGAAGCGTTGTCGGCGTTTTTTATTGAGTCAACTTTCATAGGCGTATGGATTTTCGGTTGGGATAAACTTAGCGAAAAATGTCATTGTCTTTGTATATGGCTTGTAGCATTAGGAAGTAATCTTTCAGCGTTTTGGATATTGGTCGCCAATTCTTTTATGCAACACCCCGTAGGTTACGAAATTCAAGACGGTCGCGCAGTTATGACGAGTTTGTTTGACTTAATCACTAATCCCTATGTACTCGGCGAATATTCTCACGCATTTTTTTCAGGAATAACGACGGCGGGATTTTTAGTAATTGTAATCTGCGCGTGGAAAATTTCTACTGATGAAGTTTCGCGGGAAATGTTTATGCGAACTTTGCGCCGCGCAGTTTTATTTAGTTTTGTCGGAGTTATGGGCGTAATAGGTTCGGGACATATGCACGCACAATATTTGGCAACTGGCAACCCGATGAAGTTGGCGTCATTTGAAGCGTTATGGGAAACGGAAGATCCTGCGCCTTTTGCTGTTGTGGCTGACATAAATCAAGCGGCAGGGCGTAACGATTCTGAAATTACAATTCCGTATCTGTTCACGTTTATGGTACACAATTCTTTCAGCGGTGAAGTTAAGGGCATTAACGATTTACAACGCGAGGCTGTCGAAAATTATGGCTCGGGAAATTATATTCCCGATGTGTGCGGAATGTTTTGGAGTTTCCGCATAATGGTCGGCGCAGGAATGCTTATGTTGGGGATTGTATTTGTAATGGGCTTGCTGTCATTTTTCTTTGGTGAAACGATGAAAAAGCCGAATTGCTTACGTTGTAGTTTAAAATTTATGCCGATACTCTTACCGTTACCGTTTATCGCAAATTCTGTTGGCTGGTACATTATGGAAGCTGGAAGGCAACCTTGGATCGTTGTGGGCTTACAGAAAACCGCGCAGGCTGTCAGTCCGAATTTATCAAGCGGCGAAGTTTGGCTTACTCTGATTGGGTTCACAGCGATTTATTTATTTTTAGCAGTTATCGCAGTGTTTACAGCAATGAATTTTATTAAGCGCACGAAAATCACTGAAGAACTTGAGGCTTGACGGACAAAATGAAATAATTTAGACTAAATGCAGAAAATTTTTTTGGGAGGTGAGCTCTATGGATTTGAATGTAATTTGGTTCGTGTTAATAGTCGTACTGTTCACGGGCTTTTTTATTCTTGAGGGTTTCGATTACGGCGTTGGTATGATGTTGATTGGTCGCCCTGAAAAAGAACGCACTCAATTAATCCGCTCAATTGGTCCTGTGTGGGACGCGAATCAAGTTTGGATGATAACGGCTGGCGGTGCGGCGTTTGCGGCATTCCCTCATTTTTACGCAACATTATTTAGCGCGGCATACTTGGCATTATTTTTAATGTTAATGGCGTTAATTTTGCGCGGAGTCGCCTTTGAATTGCGCGGAAAGTTCGGAAATCAAGACTGGAAATTATTATGGGATGGAGCAATAATTTTTGGAAGTTTTGTACCGGCGTTATTATGGGGCGTCGCTATTGCAAATTTACTGCGCGGCTTACCGATTGATGCACAAATGCATTACGCGGGAAATTTTTTCAATCTGTTAAGCCCGTACACAATTTTAGCGGGAATATTTTTCGTGTTGTTATTCGCATTTCACGGAATTACATTTTTAATGGTTCGACTTGCCGACGAAAGATTATTGCTTGACCTTCAGAGAAAAGGAAAATGCTTAGGCGCGGCGGCATGGATTGCGTACATAGCATTTATAATCGCGTCGATGTTTGAAACGGACGTGTTGTCACAATCCGCAGGCGTTATAATTTTTGCGATATCGGCGGGCGTACTTTCTGCGGCATGGGATTTTTTGCGCGGCGGTAAACAAAAATCCGCATTCATAGCAACTTCCGTATCAATCACGATAACAACGGTAGGATTTTTTACAGCGTTATTCCCTCGCCTTATGGTTTCAAGTTTAAATCCTGAATGGAGCTTGACTATTTACAATGCTGCCTCGACGCAGGGAACACTTTTGATTATGACGATAGCAGCGGTTATCCTAGTTCCGATTGTCCTAGCTTATCAATATTGGACTTACAAAACATTTAAGAAACGTGTTGCGCCAATTGGCTGACAATTTTTAGGAGTGTGAAACCGTATGAATCAGCGGGGATTTGCTACGTTGGAAGTTATTATGATGGTCGTGGTTATAGGCATTTTGGCGACGATTGCCGTGCCACGTTTTACTGACGTTACCACAAAAGCCAATACCGCAAAAATTCAATCTGACTTGACCACAATCGATACAGCTATTCAAATGTACTACATGGAAAAAGGAAGTTATGCAACTACTATCAAGGCTCTTGTAGATGAAAAATATTTGATGGATGAACCAACGCCGCCAACAGGAGAAGCCTTCATTAATGGAACTGCAACAAAAATATCTGCTACTTCATATGCACTAAACGATGATAAAACACGATCTACTTTGGATAGTAAGACTTCCGGCGAATTTTCGTTGAAAGCTAAATCTTGATAAATAAAAATTCCCGTGACTGAAAGGATTGCGGGATTTTTTGTTGCAAAAATTTTCAGTCAATGTTAATATTTGTGCAAAATTTCTTAGAGGAGTGGTTGACGTGTTAAAATTTTTTATGAGCTTACTGATTGTCGTCTTAATTATTTTTCCACTTACGGCTTGTGCGAAAAGTCAAGCGTTACAGATTGACGGAGATCACGGAAAACTTTCAGCAATTTTGCAGACGCCCGACGATAAAAGTCCTTACCCACTCGTGATAATTTGTCACGGCTTTACCGGCAATAAAAATGAAAATCTGTTGACGACGCTTGCAGATAAACTTGAGACGGCTGGTATTGCGTCAATCCGTTTCGACTTCAACGGACACGGCGAAAGCGAAGGCAATTTTCAAGATATGACTGTTCTCAATGAAATTTCTGATGCTATTAAAGTTTACAACTACACCGCCAATTTGCCGCAGGTTACAAGCATTTCATTTGCCGGACATTCTCAAGGCGGAGTTGTTGCAAGTATGGCAGCCGGACAACTCGGCACGTCGAAGGTTAAAGCATTGGCGTTGATGGCTCCTGCCGCTGTCCTTCGTGATGATGCAATTCGCGGACAAGCTTTTGGTGTGACTTACGATTCATTGAACCCACCCGATTCCGTTGAAATTTTTAACGGCTTGAAAATTGGACGCAATTACATTTTGACCGCGCAGACTTTACCGATTTACGAGACTGCCGAAAAATATCAAGGCTCTGCTCTTATGGTTCATGGCACAGGCGACATTGTTGTACCTTACACATACAGCTTGCGTTATCAAAAAATTTATCCCAACAGTAAGGTTGAACTCCTGCCGAAATTCGATCACGGCTTCAATCAGGATATTGACAAAGCTACGCAAATTGTCGCTGATTATTTTGCCGCTCAGTTAAAATAATTAACAAAAAATTTTTGGACAGGATTTTTAATCATTTCCCGAGATGAATAATCGCTTGGGATTTTTTTGTTTACAGAATTTTTTTCAAAGGCTATAATTAATCGCAAAAATTTTTTCGATTTAATTGGAGTGTAAAATTTGAGTAGGAAATTTGACGAAGACGCGGACAAGTTACGCGTTAATGAACTTTATAAATTTGAAGACGCCGCACGTAGTGAAGGATATAAACTTATCGCCGGTGTGGACGAAGCGGGGCGCGGTTCTTTAGTCGGTCCCGTAATGGTCGCCGCTGTTATCTTGCCGCCGAATTTTTACATTGCCAAGCTTGACGATTCTAAAAAAATTTCTGCTAAGGTTCGTGAAAAACTTTTTGATGAGATTAAAAATTCTGCTATAGCTTATTCCTGCGTCGAAGTCAGCATTGAGGAAATTGATACGCTTAACGTCTATCAAGCCACTCTTCAAGGAATGATCCGCGCAGTTGAGAATTTGCCGATTAAACCTGATTTAGTGCTAACCGATGCAATGAAGGTTGACTTCGGCGACATTGACAACCAAGCCATAATTCACGGCGACAGATTATCAGCGTCGATTGCCGCCGCGTCGATTATCGCTAAGGTAACACGTGACAGACTTGCCGACGAATGGAGTAAAATTTATCCGCAATATGGTTTTGATAAAAATCGCGGCTACGGTACAAAACTTCATCTTGACGCGATAAAAAATTTTGGTGAAACTGAAATTCACAGAAGAACTTTCAACCCAGTTAAAAGTATGTTAGAAAACAGGAAATTTACGTAAGGAGGCGATTGTATGCCGATAGATGCAAGTGCGATAGGTATTCGCCCGGTAACTCCCGAGCGACCGTCTAGAGAGCCGGAAAGCGTACAGCGACGCGAGGAAGGTACTGTAGCAGGTTTTCGACCGCAAACTAATGTTGCTCTGCGCACCGCAATCAGCGACTTGGCAGGAACTCTTGAACGCATTGCCACGAGCGAAAAACTCGGTATGGAAAAAATCCCAACCGATATTCATAAGATGATAAGAAATATTTTGGAACAATCCCTTTCACTTAAAGAAACTTTAGGGAAGGGAATTGGCAGTACGATTGAAAGTCAACGCTTTTCTATGGAGCAACTTTCTACTTTCGGGCGAATGCTTTTCCAACTCGGTTCACTTGCCGATAAAGGATTCTTGATGAAAATTTCGCCGGAAACACAGACGCTTTTAACGCAGTTCAAAAATTTAATTTCACATCAAGAAGGCGGCAATGCACTTGAACCCGTGCTTATGACAAAATCTTCATTTGAATTGCTTGACTCAAAAATTCCTGAACAACTTCCGCAAGTTATGTACGAAATTTTATCGCAACTTGCCCAGCCTTTAGCCGCGCAGTCGAATCAGCCGCAACAAGAATCCGACATAATGAATTTTTTAAATAAGCTCGTCAAATTTTTTATGCCGCGCCCAGAGTCTGATAATCGCCCGCCAACTCCGCAAAATCAACAGCAACCTATAAATCAAGGACAACCTCAACAAAATTTTCAGCAACCTATGTATCGCGGACAAACTTTTCAACAAAACTTTCAACAGCCTTTTAATCAGAATCAGCCGCAACAGAATTTCCAACAGCCTTTTAATCAGAATCAGCCGCAGAATAATTTTCAACAGCCTTTTAATCAGAATCAACCTCAAAATAATTTCCAACAGCCTATGAATCAGAATCAGCCGCAGAATAATTTCCAACAGCCTTTTAATCAAAATCAACCGCAGAATAATTTTCAACAGCCCATGAATCAGGGACAACCGCAGAATAATTTCCAACAGCCTTTTAATCAGGGACAACCGAAGAATAATTTTCAACAGCCTTTTAATCAGAATCAGCCGCAACAGAATTTTCAACAGCCTTTTAATCAGAATCAGCCGAAGAATAATTTTCAACAGCCTTTTAATCAGAATCAGCCGCAACAGAATTTCCAACAGCCTATGAATCAAGGTCAGCCGCAAAATAATTTCCAACAGCCCATGAATCAGAATCAACCGCAGAATAATTTCCAGCAACCTTTTAATCAAAATCAGCCGCAAAATAATTTCCAGCAACCTTTTAATCAAAATCAGCCGCAAAATAATTTCCAACAGCCTTTTAACCAGAATCAACCGCAAAATAATTTTCAGCAACCTATGAATCAGGGTCAACCGCAGAATAATTTTCAACAGCCTATGAATCAGGGTCAACCGCAGAATAATTTTCAGCAACCTATGAATCAGAATCAGCCGCAACAGAATTTCCAGCAACCTTTTAATCAGGGTCAACCGCAGAATAATTTCCAACAGCCTTTTAATCAGAATCAGCCGCAAAATAATTTTCAACAGCCTATGAATCAAGGTCAACCGCAGAATAATTTTCAGCAACCTTTTAATCAAAATCAACCGCAGAATAATTTTCAACAGCCCATGAATCAGGGTCAACCGCAAAATAATTTCCAACAACCCATGAATCAGGGACAACCGCAGAATAATTTTCAACAGCCCATGAATCAGGGTCAACCGCAAAATAATTTCCAACAACCCATGAATCAGGGACAACCGCAAAATAATTTCCAACAGCCTTTTAATCAAAATCAGCCGCAGAATAATTTCCAACAGCCCATGAATCAGAATCAACCGCAGAATAATTTCCAGCAACCTTTTAATCAGGAACAACCTCAACAGCAAATGTCGCCGGAAGAATTTATCGCGCAACAACAGGATATTCGCAAACAAATGAATTTAGCGCGTCTGCAAATGCTCCGTCAGCCGATGCTGAATGATCATCGCACCGTTGACACAATGAAGAGTCTTGCAAAATTCCTTATGCAAAATACTGAAATGACTCAACAGGATCAAGCGAACCTTCAAAAATTCGTGAACAATCCGCAACAAACTTTGTCCAGAGATGAAGTACGCCACCTTCAAAATTTAATGCGTCTTTGTCAGCAAAATGTTCCTGCGACGGTGCGACAGGCGTCTATCCAACAGAATTTGCCGGACTTGCCGAGACTTTGGGCGTTTATGCAAATGTGCGATATGGCACAGATTACCTCTTCGCCGATGAAGGGTAGAGAATTTCGCCGCGCAGGTAAAGACGTTGGTGATTTTGCAAACTCAATGCGTAAAGCGATGAGCGGAGAGAATTTTACTTCCAATGTTCAAACTCAACGTTCTTTCCAAATGATGGTGCCGATTTACTTAAACGTTAATGAAATGAGTTATCCGACTTACTTAAACGTTTACGATGAGAAAAATCACGATAATGAAACGGGCAAAGATAAAAAAGAAACGTGGCTTAGAATTTGCGTATTAACTGATAATATTGGTGCCGCCGAATTAATTTTCCGCGTTTACGAAGAAAATCAGCTTGATATGCGCTTTTACTTTTCACAGGGTGAAACTGCCGGCGTATTTGCTACATACGTTGACGAAATTCGCGAAGCTATGCAGGGAATTAATTTGCAACTCGGTGAAATTCGTATCGGCAGTATTGGCGCGACTATGGAACAATATTAAAAAATTTTTTCGACGCCTTTAATATTTACAAATATACTGCGTAAAGAGAGTTAAGAAAAACAATGAATGAAATAAAAAGTTACTTAAAGAGTAACTTAAATGTTCAATAAAGGAGGTTTTTTTATGGAATGGTGGCAAAATCAAGCGGTTTATCAGATTTACCCAAAGAGTTTTCTTGACACGACGGGTAAAGGTACGGGCGATCTGCGCGGCATTATTGAAAAGCTTGACTACATCAAAAGTCTTGGAGCCGGAGCAATTTGGTTGACGCCGATTTATCCTTCGCCGATGGTCGACAACGGCTACGATATTTCTGATTATACCGCGATTGATCCGCGTTTTGGAACTATGGAGGACTTCGACGAATTGATTGCAAAGGCTAAAGAGCGCGGTATTCGTATCGTAATGGATTTAGTTTACAATCACACGTCCGACGAACACGCTTGGTTTAAAGAATCGAAGTCAAGTAAAACTAATTCAAAGTCTGATTGGTACATTTGGCGCGACGCGAAACCTGATGGCAGTGCTCCTACAAATTGGCGCAGTATTTTTGGCGGCAGTGCATGGGAATGGTGCGAGGAACGTCAACAATATTATTTGCATACTTTTGCAATTCAACAGCCCGACTTAAATTGGGAAAATCCCGACGTTCGTCAAGCACTGTATGACGCCGCTAATTTTTGGCTTGACAGAGGCGTAGGCGGTTTTCGTATCGACGCAATAGTTTATATCAAAAAGCCGAAAAATTTTGTTGACGGTGAACCCGATTCTGACGGTAAATCCAATGTCCACAATATGATTGCGGCAACCGAAGGCATTTTAGATTTTCTGCACGAGTTTAAGCGGGAAGTTTTTGAAGGCAAGGATATTTTCACAGTAGCGGAAGCAAACAGCGTTAAGCCGGAAGATTTACCTGAATGGGTCGGAGAGCGCGGCGTTTTTGATATGCTTTTCGAGTTTAGTCATGTTAATGTTATGTTCGACAACGGCGAAGAATTTTGGCATCGTGCAAAACCGATAAAGTTAAGCGATTTAAAAGCGGCGTTGACGGCAAGTCAAAAGGCTACACGCAACACTTGGTATCCTATTTATTTTGAGAATCATGACAAGCCGCGTTCGGTAAATAATTTCTTCCCTGATGACGCAGATAAAAATTTGGCGGCAAAGGCATTAGCGACAATTCTTTTTACTCTGCGCGGGACGCCGTTTATTTATCAAGGCGAGGAACTTGGATTCGCAAATGAGCCGTTCAATTCGATAGATGACTATGATGATATTTCTTCGCATGGACAATACGACTTAGCGCAGGCAGATGGATTGAGTCCTGAAGATGCTTTACGTGCCGTTCACAAATTCAGTCGCGACAATGCGCGGACGCCAATGCAATGGGATTCGTCGATAAACGCAGGCTTTACTTCCGGCAAGGCTTGGTTACCTGTTCACAAGGATTTCAAAAATTGTAATGCCGAAGTCGAAGAACGCGACGCCGATTCAGTATTAAATTTTTATCGTAGGTTAAGCGCGTTGAGAAATTCTAGCGACGTTTTGATTGGCGGCGAATACGAGGAACTTTGCCATGACAGCGAAGAAATTTATGTTTTCACGCGGACATTAGGCGACAAAAAACTTTGTACGGTAGTAAACTTCACGACGCATGATGTTGAGTTGCCCGCGCAGATAAAGGGGGCGAAAAAACTTTTGGGCAACTACGCTGACGAAAAAAATTATTTGAGAGAGACGGAGGCAGCCATTTATGAATTTTGAAGTATTTAATAAACTTCATACAAACCATAAGGGGGGGGTATAGCGCGAATCAATAATAGTATATTTTCGACAACATTTAAAAATTATTCGGTACACAAATTAAAAGGGGTGAATTTAAAATGGCTATCAACAAAGACAAAATTATGCAAGCGATGCAAAAATTCGGCGGCGCGATGTATACGCCCGTTATACTGTTCGCTTTCTTCGGACTTACAGTTGCACTTTCAATCATTTGTAAAAATCAAGACTTACTCGGCTCTTTGGCTATGCCGGGCAATTTTTGGTACGATTTCTGGTATGTTGTAGAACAGGGCGCGTGGACAGTTTTCAATCAAATGCCGATTCTGTTTGCAATCGCTGTACCGATAGGCTTTGCAAAAAAAGAGCAAGCTCGTTGTGCAATGGAAGCCTTTGTTATCTACATGGTATTTAACTACTTCATTTCAGGTTTTCTTGCTCTGCACGGTGACTTCTTCGGAGTCGACTATTCGCAGACTCCGGGACCCGGCACAGGGCTCGCGCTTATTGCTAACATAAAAACTCTTGATATGGGCATGCTCGGAGCTATCGTTATAGCTTGCATTTCAGCTTTTCTGCACAATCGCTTTTATGACACCAACGTTCCCGAATGGCTCGGTATCTTTAAAGGTCCGGCTTTCGTGGTTATCGTTGGTTTTTTAGTAATGCTTCCTTTAGCTTTTATCTTCTGTCTTTTCTGGCCTGCAGTCCAACATGCAATAATGGACTTTCAGGATTTCATTAAGACAAGTGGAACTATCGGTGTTTGGGTATATACATTTTCGGAGAAAATCCTCCTGCCCGCAGGTTTGCACCACTTTATCGGTGAAAAGCGTGAATCCCCGCAATTAGTTGTAGGATGAAACGCAATAACCAGTAAGCGTATAGAGAAATTTGTACGTAGTGCTACTACCGCAGTAGCCTCTACTGCCTGAATTGCTGGAATCCCCTAAAAACAACAGAGCCACAACGCAGAGATGAAATAAGCTCAAACGTGAAGGCGACGAAAGCAGAAAAAATCTGTTGTATGGCGCAAGGTTAAATCCTAAACGCTTAAAAATGGGTAATCAGCAGCCAAGCCGCGAACAGCGGAAGGTTCAACGACTATCCCTCCTGAGGGGAGTACACGCAAGCGCGTGGAAGTGGGCAGACCCTAACAGGTAAAGCTGAGGGACGAGATATAGTCTGTGCTTAATGGAAACATTAAGAAGTTCATCAGAGAACTGCACAAGGGGTAGCGTCCTTGTGTGAACGAAATCTCCAAAACGGTTAAAGTTTCAAGGTTATAAAGAATCCTTCGAATTTAATCGTAAGAGATTCAGATACCTCCCATTTATTTACGGTCCCGCTGTTTGTGACGGCGGCATTCAAGCATACTGGTTGCAACATTTGAGTGACTTTGCTGTACACAGTGATCTCACGTTGGCAGAATTATTCCCGGAAGGTTCTTTCGCTTTGCATGGCAGTTCAAAAGTTTTCGGCTTACCCGGCGCGGCACTCGCAATTTATATGTGTGCTAAACCTGAAAAGAAGAAAAAGACAGCAGCTCTCTTAATTCCTGCAACATTAACTGCTATGATCTGCGGCATAACTGAACCTATAGAATTCAGCTTCCTGTTTGTAGCACCGCTTCTTTTCCTTGTCCATGCGGTATTGTCAGCTACGCTTTCTTCGATATTGCATTTAGTAGGATTGTCAGGAAACTTCGGCGGCGGACTTATCGACTGCGTAGTACAAAACTGGGTTCCGCTTTTCCAATATCATTCAGCAACGTATATCGCTCAAGTAGCCGTTGGACTCTGCTTTACAGCAATTTATTTCTTCGTGTTTAGATTCCTTATTCTGAAATTTGATTATCCTACGCCCGGTCGTACAGATGAGGGAGCAGAAGATAAACTTTTCTCTAAGGCAGAATATCAAGCCAAAAAGGAAATGGAAGCGTTGGGACTTGCAGATAACCCGCTTGCTATTAAGGCAAAAGTTTTCCTTGATAATCTCGGAGGTCCTTCCAACATTAAAGAAGTTACTAACTGCGCAACTCGCCTTCGTGTAACAGTTGCTGATCCCGATAAAGTTGCTCCCGTTGCTAAGTTCAATAATGCAGGAGCTTTCGGACTTGTCAAAAATGGTCATGCAATTCAAGTTATCGTAGGACTTTCCGTCCCGCAAGTACGTAGTTACTTTGACGCTTTTGTTAAAGGTGGAGCTATTCCTGTTGCAACTGCAGATAATGCACCTGCCAAGTCTGCCGCTGATACAAGTCTTGCAATGAAGTTAAAGGCTTTTGTTTCCGGCAAGCTTATAGATATGTCAGAAGTTCCCGATGAAATGTTCTCTCAAAAAATGATGGGCGACGGCGTTGCCATTGAACCTGAAGGCGATACAGTAGTTGCTCCTGCCGATGCTGAAGTTACAATGATTATGGAAGAAAGTCTGCACGCTGTGGGATTGCGTTTGAACAATGGCGCGGAACTGCTTATCCATATTGGAATTGATACGGTTAAACTCAACGGCAAAGGATTTAAACTTCTTGTTAAGCAGGGCGATAACGTTACTGCCGGAACGCCGCTTGTAAAATTTGATTCTGCTGTTATTAAAGAAAGCGGCTATAAAGATGTTGTCATTATGGCTGTAACCAACTGCGCGGAATATCCTCAAATGCAGAAGTCCGAAAATCAATCCGTCAAAGCCGGCGAATCCGTTATTATGACATTCTAAGTTTGTGAGGTGATTAACTATGAAAATTGCGGCAAGCGATTACGACGGAACTTTATTCCGCAATGAAAAAATTTCTGTAGCTGATGTCGAAGGCGTCAAAGAGTGGAGAGCCGCCGGAAATAAATTCGGCGCAGTGACAGGGCGCGATTACGGAATGCTTATGCCTCAACTTAACCATTACGGCATTCAATCTGACTTTGCAATTTGCAATAACGGCGGTTTGATTTGCCGCGCAGATGGTACTACTCTTTGGCAAGGAAATATTCCCGTCAAAATTTTAGCGGAAATTGCAAATGAACCTTGCGTCCAAAAATCTTTCCACTTCGCATTTTCCGCCGTCGACACAACTTACCTTTGTCACGAGAGCGAAGGTTCTTGGATTATGCGTGAAGCTCGTCAATGGGACTTTAAGATAACGCCAATGACTTTGGACGATATAATGAGCCTTCCGCAAATTCATCAATTTTCTCTCGGTTACGTAAAGCCTGAAGAATCCTTTGCGGCTAGTGAAATTCTTAATGAGCGTTACGGAAATATAATTCACGCTTACCCGAATCGTTGCAGTCTTGACATTACTCCACATAATGTCAGCAAGCGTCAAGGTATCGAAACGCTTATTAAAATGATGAATTGGAAGGGCGTTGGAATTTGTGTAATCGGCGACGAAATTAACGATTTACCGATGATTGATGCTTTTGGCGGCTTTACCGTAGATACTGCGCGGAATGAAATAAAAAAACGCGCCGCTAAAGTTTATGCCGGTGTTGGCGCAATGCTTATTGATAACATTTGACAGCTTTTCAATTTGAGTTTAAAATTTCATATCGTTTTAAGCGAGGTGAAAAATCATGAGTGCAAAAGTTGATAAAGCGGTTGAGTACATGAGCGGAAGTTACAGTTGTTCGCAGTCGGTAATGTGTGCTTTTTGCGAAGACGCCGGAATAAGTCATGACGAGGCGCGTAAAATTGCCGCACCGTATTCAGGCGGAAGAAAAATTAAATGCGGAGCACTCTGCGCGGCGGAACTTGTCTTGACGGCAAAATATGGAGAAAATGACGCACCTAAACTTCACGCAGAATTTGAGCAAAAATTTTTAAAAAAAGTCGGCGCAATTAATTGCCGTGATATTCGCAGTAAAAATCTTCGCCCGTGTATAGGTTGCGTTGAAGATTCTGCAACAATTCTTGATGAAATGTTGACACGCTAAAAAATTTTTTTACAAACTAAAAATCGGACTGTCATTTTGGCAATCCGATTTTTTTTGAGTTTAATTCAAAATTTAAATCATATTTTTTTCGTAAGCGTCGTAAAGTGCTTTTAACTCTTCAATTTTGTTATAAATTTCAATTTGCAATTTCGACGCTTCATCATAATTTCCGGCAATCAAAGAATTTATCAGCCGCGTAAACAGCGAATCATTATCAATCGAATCTTTAGCCAATTCTGCGCGGAGATTAAAAATTTTATTCCAATTATACGCATCTTTATCCGTCACGAAATTTGAATCAATTTTTTGAGCTTTACGCACGATTGTACGCAGTTCAGGCAAAATTCGAGAAATTAATTCAGTTTTCCAACGAAGTAATGCACCTTCACGAAATGACTCAATAATTTTTTCTTGCAACGCTTCGCCGGAAGAAATGATTTTTACCTTGTCGGGATATTTTTCAAAAGCCGTCATATTTTCCCAAACAGTTGCGGGAGGTTTTCCAAAAAGTTTACTGCGTTCATCTTCGGTATAAGCCTCGTAAACATCATCTTCACTGCGGTAGGCGCGTTCCTTTTCCAAATAAAATCCGTCCTGTCCGGCATCTTTGGAAAGTTCCGCTAAAAGTTCGTCTGTCGTATGTGTAACAGCCATTTTAATTCCGTCAAGAATCGCGGAATACGCGGCGGCAAGCACCAAATAAGTATTCGTATAAGGATTGCAAGCACGCAGTTCAATTCGCGTCGCCATAGGATTTTCCAAATCTCTAATCAAACCCGCTAAAATTGTTCTGTTACGACTTGGAATTTTCGGCGTATGACCAATCGAAGTTACAATACAAACAGGGGCTTCAAATCCCGGCTTAAGTCGATTTAAAGAATCATTCGTCGCGCTGACAAATGGGTTAATAACTTCATAATTTTTCAGCAAACCCATTAACGCGCCAAATCCAACCGCGCTCATAAAATCTTCTTCAGGATTTTTCGCGGCGAAAAGATTATAAATTTTTCCGTCTGCAGTTACCGCTGAAAGCCCTAAATGAGTATGTTCGCCGTTACCTGCAAGCCCAATCATCGGTTTTGCTTTAAAACTTACTTCTAAGCCGTTTGCGCGGAAAATTTCTTTTACAACAGTTCGCACTAAAATTTCATTATCGGCGGCTTGTACCGCGTCAGAAAATTTCCAGTCAATTTCTAACTGTTCACAGACGTGCGTCAAGTGTCCTGATTCATTAATTTGCGCTTTAAGCCCGCCAACTTCTTTGTGACCCATTTCGACTTTCAAGCCGTATTTGTCCAACTCAATCAAACTTTGTTCAAGCGCACAACGTACAGCACCATGAGTCCGTTCCCAATATTGTTCCTGCATAACTTGCGACGCGCTCATTTCTTCAAGGGCGGCTTCTTCAAGCGGAGTTTTTACCCAAAATTCCAATTCAGTTGCAGAAGTAAAATTTATGTCAACAATATCTTTTCCGTTGACTGCAAGCCCGCTAATTTCATGATAACGATGAAAAAGGTCTACAAGTTCTTTTTTTACGTAAATTAAAGTATCAGTCAAAACTGCGCGGCTGTCTACGCGCTTGCCTTCATGAATCAAAAAGCTCGGCATTCTCAAGGTGCCGACAGGACGATTGGTAACGTTATCGTAATGCTCAAAATTGTAATCGACAAACCAATTAACGGATCTGTCAATCGGCATATCAACTTTAGCATTATTAAGCGTCGCAATTCCCGGTAAAACTACTGAACTTCCGTCAGTTTGTACTGCGCGACCTGAAAAAAAATCGTCAATGTCTTTAATAAAAATTTTTACAGGAATTTTTTCATCAGTATCATTGCCCGCTAAATCAATTCCCATAAGTGAAACAAATTTTATTTCGGGGTGTTCGCGCAACTGTTTAATAATTTCTTCTTTCGGCGTGTTCGCCTTAATTGTGTAAAGTAATTCTGCCAAAAAAATCATCTCCGTTTATAAATTCATACTTCCGACACGATAACCTTGTAAATCCAATGTCACGTAGTCGAAACCGTATGCTTTAAAATTTTTTTCAATTTCTCCGCGCAGATTTTTTTCCAAAATTTTATCAAATTCGTCAGGCAAAATTTCAATCCGCGCAATATTGCCGTGAATGCGCACACGTACCTGATTAAAACCTTTATCAATCAAAAATTGCTCCGCATTCGCAACCATTGCAAGCTTTTCATCAGAAATTTTTTCGCCGTAAACAAATCTTGACGCTAAACAAGCAAAAGAAGGCTTGTCCCAAGTCTTAAGATTTAAATTCTGCGACAAGGCGCGAATTTCCTTTTTATAAAGTTTAACGTGTTGGAGAGGACTTTTAATGTTTAATTCTAAAATCGCTTGCAAGCCCGGTCGATAATCGCTTTTATCGTCCATATTTGAACCTTCAACGACGTAAGAAATATTATTTTCGTCAGCAATGCTTAAAATTTTTTTAAATAAAGCTTTTTTACAAAGGTAACAACGATTTTTAGGATTTTGGTTGAAAATTTCTGCTGTAATTTTATTAGCATCAAAAATAATTTGGCGGATACCTTCTGCGCGGCAAAAATTTTTCGTCTCCTCAAGTTCACGTTGCGGAAAAGCTTTTGAATTTGCAGTTACGGCAATAATTTTATCTCCAAGTAATTCGTGAGCAACTTTCAATAAAAATGTTGAGTCGACGCCGCCTGAAAATGCAACTGCAACGCTTTTCAATTCCGCCAAATATTTTTTTAAGTTGTCGTACTTGTCTTGCAAAATTTTCCCTCCTTCAACGTACTGACAAATATTTTTCGCCGTAAATTTTTATTTTCCTTCGATTTATATTTAGTCGAGGATTTGAAAGATATTTGACAGAGAAAATTTTTGTTTGATATAATTCCTTCCAATGGGCGGTGATAATTTTGATTAACACACTTTCGATAGCGCGACCGAAAAAAAGATTATTTCTCGGACTTTTATTGGCGGCAGAATTTTTAATCGCGCTTATGCTTTACGGAGTCTGGAAAATTTCTTATCTCGGATTGGAAAATATTTTTGAATATTTACCAGCAATCGTTGGAGCATTTTTAATTTTTATTTCGACATTTTCATTTGGTGCGCTATGCAATATGATTTTAGCGGTGAAAGGTTTGCCTACATTAAAATTATTTCATCGATACAGTTTTGCAATCATAAAGTTTTTATTTCCCGTTGCAGTAAGAATCGGAAAAATTTTTGGAATTAAGCGGCGGCAACTTGAGGGATCATTTATTGCAGTAAGCAATTTAATTTTTATGAAAAGCAAAATCAAAGTTCCCGCGAATAAATTATTAGTCCTAGTACCGCATTGTCTTCAACTTGCTAATTGTCCGCATAAAATTACACGAGACCCAAATAATTGTAAACGTTGCGGCGGCTGTAATATTGGCGATTTAATGAAATTATCAGATGAATTAGGATTTATATTTTTTGTGGCGACCGGCGGAACTTTAGCGCGGCAAGTTGTAATAAAAAATCGTCCGCAAGCAGTTTTAGCGATTGCATGCGAACGAGATTTAATGAGCGGTATTCAAGACGTTTATCCGTTACCTGCCGTAGGAGTTTTAAATATTCGTCCTAATGGTCCCTGCTACAATACGCGCGTTGATATGGACGAAGTTAAGCGTACACTTTCACAAATTATTGAATAGGACAAAAAATTTGCAAAAAAATTTAGCATTAATTTTAGTTGGCTTGGCAGGAATTTTGTGGGCAAGTTCGGGAGCATTGGCGCAAGATTTTTTCAGTAATTCGACAAAATCTCCTCTTGAATTGACAAATATCAGAATGTGTACGGCGGGATTAATAATGTTGGCGATAATTATTCTGCGCGGAAAATTCAAACTCTCGGCGGTGATAATAAATCAGCGAAAATTATGGCTTGAAATTTTTATTTACGGATTAATCGGTGTCGTAATGGTACAGTTTACATATTTTCAAGCGATTTCAATCGGCGGCGCGGCGGCAACAACAGTAATTCTCTCGGCAACTCCCGCAATGGTCGTAATTTGGCACACGCTTTACAATCGAAAATTACCAACACGATTAGAATTTTTATCAGTAATTTTGGCAATGGTTGGCGTATTTTTATTGGTGACAGGCGGAGATCCCACAAAAATTTTAGTTCCGTTAGGCTGTGTATTTTGGAGCTTAGCAAGCGGCGCGGCATTTGCATTCAGCGCAATTTTTCCTAAAAAACTTTTCAAACTTAGAATCAATCCTGAATTTTTAATAAGTATGGGAATGTTTATGGGAGGTTGGATGACATTTTTATTGATTGAAGATTGGGACTGGAAACCTTTTTTAAAATCGGAAGTCTTTTTTGATGTTGCTTGGATAGTAATTTTCGGTACGGTTATAGCATTTTTAGTTTTCAACGCGGGATTAAAATTTTTGACGGCGGAAGAAGCAACCGTAACCGCGCTGACTGAACCTGTTGCATCGGTTTTCATAACTTACTTTATGTTTGGAAAAACTTTTGGTATAATTGAATCGGTTGGAATAATTTTAGTTTTGGTGGCAATATTGACGCCGGTAATTTTTAAACAAAATGAAAAATTGTCTAATATTTGATTTTGGAGGATTTACTTTGAAAAATGCGTTTAAATTCGTTTATTGCATTCTGTTGATAATTATTTTTTATCTGCATTCAAAAATATTACATTGGTTATTGCCTGAGAAATTGAATAAAAAATTTGGAGACTTTTTGACAAGTGAAGTTAAACAGATAACAGATTGGATAATGCCGCTTGAACCTTCAGACGACGAATCTACAAAATTAGTTCCATTCAATCAAATAAGGAGATGAATTTATGAAAGCGTTGTGCATAATTCCTGCGCGGTATTCATCGACACGGTTACCGGGCAAGCCGTTGAAAGATATTTGCGGCAAGCCTATGATATGTCGAGTATTTGAACGCGCTAAACTTGCAAAATCTGTTGATGAAGTGATTGTAGCGACGGACGACGAAAGAATTATTCAAGCCGTCGAAAAAAATCACGGACGCGCTATGATGACCCGCGCAGATTGTAGGACAGGGACGGACAGACTTGCGGAAGTTGCAGAAAAATTTTCTGACGTTGAAGTTATTGTTAATGTTCAGGGCGATGAACCGCTGATTGAGGCAAGTTTAATCGATGAACTTATAGCGCAATTTAAAAGTGATTCGGAATTACAAATGGCAACCGTTGCCGTTGAACTTCATGACGAAGAGGAAATGAAAAATCCCAATAACGTTAAAGTAGTTTTGGACAAAAAAAATAATGCGCTGTACTTTTCGCGGTCGCTGATTCCGTATCCAAGAAATTTAGGGAAGTCGAAAGTTTACAAGCACATTGGAATTTATGCGTATCGTAGAAAATTTTTGTTAGAATATGCCAAAATGGATTCGACGCCGCTTGAGGAAAGTGAATCGCTTGAACAACTTCGCGCACTTGAAAACGGTTACAAAATTCGCGTGATAATCAGCGATTGCAAATTTATTGGCGTTGACACTGAAGAAGATTTAAAATTAGTAAACGAAATTTGGAAAAATAATTCTTAATTCTACATTCTTAATAAAAAAATCCCCGCGCAGAATTTTGCGTTGAGGGACTTTTTTATTTTATGTCAAATATTTATTTACAAATTTTCTTTAGCGATGTCGACGAGTTTAGTAAAAGCGTTGGGGTCGGAGACCGCCAATTCAGCCATCATTTTTCTATCAACAGCCACGCCGGCTTTCGTCAAGCCGCAAATAAGTCTGCTGTAAGTAATGCCGTTAATGCGAGCTGCCGCATTGATACGGGTAATCCACAGACGACGAATTTCACGTTTCTTAACACGACGGTCACGATGAGCATAATAGCCCGCCTTCATAACCGTTTCGTTAGCTTTTCTAAAAAGTTTACTCCTTGCGCCGCGATAACCTTTCGCGAGCTTGAGTATTTTTTTATGGCGTTTATGAGCAGTAACGCCGGATTTTACTCTTGGCAAAATTTTTCACTCCAATCTAAAACTTCAAGCTTAAGCGTAAGGCAACAATTTCTTGACGCGAGCGCGATCTGCCGCTGCCGCCAAAGTTGCTTTACGGAGATTTCTCTTACGTTTAGGAGATTTCTTTTCCAAGATATGACGTTTATACGCTTTATTGCGTTTAAATTCACCGCTACCGGTTACTTTGAACCTTTTTGCTGTCGCTCTGTGCGTTTTGATTTTGGGCATTGTCGGTCTCTCCTCCCTTTATGGTAGTTTTCTTACTTTTTTGCGCCTTCGGTGAGAGAATCATTGTCATATTTTTACCTTCGAGTTTAGCGGAGCGTTCGACGCTTACCGTATCGCCCAAAGCCTTAGCAATTTTGTCGAGAACAGCGTTTCCAATTTCGGGGTGTGAAAGTTCACGACCGCGAAACATTATTGTAACCTTAACTTTGTTACCTTCCTCGATAAATTTTTTGGCATTTTTCAGCTTGACATCAAAATCGTGCTGTTCGATATTCGGTCTGAGTTTTACTTCCTTAATGGTAATTACTTTCTGTTTTTTACGCGCTTCTTTATCACGTTTTTGCTGTTCGTAACGGTACTTGCCAAAGTCCATAATTTTACAAACCGGCGGGCGAGCCTTCGGCGCAACTTCGACCAAATCAAGATGACGTTCCTCCGCCAATCTTAAAGCGTCTCTAGTCTGCATAATGCCGAGTTGTTCGCCGTTTTCGTCAGTCACGCGGACCTCACGAATACGAATTTCTTCATTGATTCTCAAACTGTCTTTACTAATTGGAAATCCCCTCCCCTTAGCGCAAATTAAAATAAGGACGTTAAACCGCCCCATCTCAAAAAAATTTTTATACGAAAAACTTTTAACCGCGTCAACGTTACTCAACGGGTGAGAAGTTAGGGCTTCTACTTAACGCGGGAAGTTTAACATACCGATTCATTTATGTCAAGAAAAAATAAATCGTGACAATCGACGCATAAAAAGTTAAAATTAGGCGGAAAATTTTTTGGAGAGGTGAAAAGTTGTATTTAATGTAATCTGTTTTAAAATTTTAAACTAAATTTAAAAAGGGGTGAAGTAAGTGGATTTTTTCCACCAATTTGTACAACAGTTGATTAACGGCATAAGTCTCGGCAGTATTTACGCATTAATCGCGCTGGGCTACACGATGATTTACGGAATCATAAAATTAATTAACTTTGCGCACGGCGATGTTTATATGTTCGGCGCATACGTGGGATTTTTCGCGATAACCTTTGCGGGACTGCCGATTTTCCCCGCGCTTTTAATCTCAATGGCAATTACGGCTGTCTTGGGAATGCTCATTGAAAGACTTGCTTATAAGCCGTTGAGACACGCGCCGCGAATTTCATTATTAATTACGGCAATAGGCGTATCATTTTTCTTGGAATATGCGGGAATGTATTTCGTAACACCAACGCCGCGAACTTTTCCTGACACAGGGTTAAACTTTTCTTTCAATGTCGCAGGATTCGTCATAAACGGACAACAGCTGATGATTTTCGGTATAACGATAATTTTAATGGCACTCTTAACTTACATTGTACAAAAAACAAAATTAGGTAAAGCAATGCGGGCGGCAAGTTTTGACACGGAAACCGCGCAGTTAATGGGCATTGATTCTGACAGAGTAATTTCAATGACGTTTTGCATAGGCTCGGCACTTGCGGCGGCGGCGGGCGTCTTAGTCGGCGTCTACTACAACACGATTGATCCGCTTATGGGAATTATGCCGGGCTTGAAAGCGTTTGTTGCGGCAGTACTCGGCGGGATAGGAATTTTACCGGGCGCAGTTGTCGGCGGAATAATTTTGGGCGTAATTGAAGCATTGGTTGCAGGCTTTATATCATCAACATTTCGTGACGCGGCGGCATTTGCGATATTGATTTTGGTGTTGCTGATTAAACCTTCGGGACTTTTCGGCAAAAATACTAATGAAAAAGTATAGTAATCAGTGAAAAGTAATCAGTGATCAGTGAAAAAACTTCTGACCACTGATCACTTAACCAGAAAGGAAGGTTATTTGGTGAATGCGGTAAGAAAACGTGATTTAAAAATGCTGATATTCGGGCTGTTGGTTTACGGCGTCCTGCAAGGATTAATCAGCGGCGGAGTCATCGGCTCGTTTTGGCAACTGAATATAATTTTAATTTGCGTCAACGTAATTATGGCTGTAAGTTTAAATTTAATAAACGGCTACACAGGACAATTTTCTTTGGGACACGCAGGATTTATGGCAGTCGGTGCATACGTCGGCGTAGTGGCTACAACAAATTTTCATCTCCCGCTGATAGCCGCGTTAATACTTGGAGCAATCTGCGCGGGTGCGTTGGGATTTTTAATCGGACTGCCTACACTTCGACTGCGCGGCGACTACTTAGCCATTGCAACATTAGGACTTGGTGAAATTATTCGTATCGTGATAATGAACATTGAATACGTCGGCGGCGCGGCTGGATTCAAGGGAATACAACATTTGACGAATTTTACTTGGGTTTACTTCGTGATGTTGGTAACTTTATTCTTTATAAAAAATTTTGTGAACTCATCGCACGGGCGGGCTTGCATAGCCGTTAGAGAAAATGAAATTGCGGCTGAAGCTATGGGCGTCAACACAACGCGCTACAAAGTTATGGCATTTACAATCGGCGCGGCATTTGCCGGAGTTGCGGGAGGATTATTCGCTCACCAATTTTATTTAATCAGCCCAAATTCTTTTAACTTCCTCGCGTCATTCAACTACTTAATAATGGTCGTGTTAGGTGGTATGGGTTCAATAACCGGTTCAATCGCAGGAGCATTCGTCGTAACTTTCATATCAGCGGCGTTGGCATCATTCCCTGAAATGCGTATGATAATTTACGCGCTGGCTTTAATCCTGCTGATGTTCTATCGTCCGCAGGGATTGTTCGGCTACATGGAAGTCACAAACTTTGCACCGTTTAAAAAATTTTTAGTAAATAGTGAAAAGTGAATAGTGTGAGGTACATTTTATTACTATTAACTATTAACTAATCACTATTCACTATTCACTAAAAGGAGTGAACTTGATGAGTGAAAGTAAAAAGCCGCTCCTTAAGACGGAGGACGTTTCAGAAGTTTTCGGCGGCTTGAAAGCGGTTTCAGATTTTAATTTTTACATTAACAAAGGCGAACTGGTAGGCTTGATTGGTCCGAACGGCGCGGGTAAGACGACAATTTTTAATTTGATGACTGGCGTTTATGTTCCCACAACGGGCGAAATTTTATTGGACGGTGAATCGATCGTCGGACTTAAGCCTTACCAGATTACTCAACGCGGCATTGCTCGTACCTTCCAAAATATTCGTCTGTTCAGTGAATTGAGTGTACTTGACAACGTTAAAATCGCTTATCATTGTCATGTTAAATACGGCTTGCTTGAAACGGTTTTTCGTATGGGCAGATACTTCGACGAAGAAAACGAAATTGAACAGGAAAGTTTAAAGCTTTTAAAAATTTTCAAGCTCGATGAACATGCTTACGAGGTCGCTAAAAATCTTCCTTACGGCGCACAGAGGAGATTGGAAATTGCCCGCGCACTTGCCGCTAAGCCAAAACTTTTATTGCTTGATGAACCGGCGGCAGGTATGAATCCGCAAGAAACTCACGAACTTATGGAAATGATTCGTTGGATTAGAAAGCAATTCGGCTTAACTGTCCTGCTGATTGAACATGATATGAGCTTGGTTATGGGAATTTGTGAAAGAATTTACGTTTTGGAATACGGCATCATAATCGCAACGGGAACGCCAACTGAAATTCAAAACAATCCTGAAGTTATTCGCGCTTATCTCGGCGAAGAAGCTGTCAATTAAATTGCAATAAAAAATTTTTTATGAAAGGAGTTCGATCATGAACAAAAATTTTTTACGTAATGGTTTAGCGACAATTTTTGCCTTAGTAATTTTTGTCGCGCAGTTTACGGTATCGGCGGCAGATATAAACGTTGCGTCAGAAGTTGCGAAAACTATTGCCGCTCCGTACTATGCCAGAGCGAAAGAACGTGCTAAAACTTTCGTTGAACTTCGCGCTTACAGCGATCACGGCGAACATCACGCGGAACTTGTAGCCGTAAAGTCGCAGGAAGCCGCTGACGCCGTAGAAAAAGCCGCATTCGGTAACCCAAGCTATTCGTCGATTGACAGAGTTGAATTGGAAGTTGCATCATTTATGCACGATACAGGTATGGACGGCGGAACTTTTAAGGATTACACTGAAGGCAATTCGCTCCGTAAGGATCATCCGTTAAACTCGGCAATTCACGTTTTGGAAAATCGTGACGCTATAGCCGCATTGGGCGTTAATCCCGATATGGTTGCCGTTGATTGTATGGGACACAGCAAAAGTACTTCCGGCATTAGAAATTTAACCAGTCACGAGCAATGGACAGATTGCTTTAACAGAATTGACGCCGCAGTTGAACTTTACAATAAAAAATATCCCAACAATAAAATTTATTTCGATAAATCATATTGGACGACAGGCGAAACTTTTACTAAGCCGTCTGAAAAAGACCCAAAAAAAATTGTAGAAGTTTATGTTTTAAATCGTGAGATGTTAGCACGTACTGCCTCAACAGTTTCTGCGTTGAGACTTGGAGACGCCAACAGAGAAGAATCAAATTATCCCTATGCGCAAACCGGTGCTAAATTTGAAGTTGATTTTGATTCATACGTAAGCGACGCTAAAGATTGGAAGTCAGAAATTACAAAAGCCAAAATTTTTATGATTGATGAAAACGGCAAGAGAACTTCACTTTTGACTAAGGGCGTTGACGATAGCGGTTATGATCGTATGTATAGAGCCGGCGAAGGAAATCTTTTAATGTCTTGCGCTTACAATTCCAAAACGCGTAATGTCTGCGAAATTTTCAAAGTTATTGACGGAAAAAGTTTTCCTCTTTGTACGCAGAAATGTATTGAAGAACGTTTAGAAGAACTCGACACGATGAAAAATTTGCCGGTTGAAGCGCACATCATCATTAGCGGAAATTATTCTGCGCGTGACAAAAATCGTATTGCTAAAACCTACGAAAAATATTGCAAAGACGCCACGCGTAAACATCAATTTTCGGTGACATTTGAATTTAAAGCGGAGTAATTGTAGAAATCCAAATAATTTGATTTTTCCGCGCAGATTTTGTATAATCGAAAAAATTTTTTAATGTGAGGAATATTAATGGAGACAGAAACTTTTGATTTAAATGAAACTGAACTTTATATAGGATTTGTCGGCGGCGGCGCATTGGCTGAATCAGTCATCAACGGCATAAGAGGTACCTTGTTACCTTCCAATAATATTTTTGTCTCTGAACACAGACGTAAACGTTGCACTGAACTCAACAGCCGCTATCGTGTTAATGCCTCCGTCGGCGTCGATTCTTTTATTGACAAGGTAAAACTTTTAGTAATCGCCGTCAAACCGAAAGATGCGCCTGCCGCACTGGCTGAAATTCGCAATAAAATTACGTTGGACACAGTGATTGTATCTGTTATCGCGGGCTTGAAGATTGAAATTATAGAAAAATTTTTCCCGCACAGTCCGATTATCCGCGCAATGCCCAACGTCTCAATTCGTGTGGGCGAAGGCATGACGGCGTACACTGTCAACAGCAAAGCTACGTTGTCCGATAAAAAATTGGTTGAGCAATTTTGGTCGTCGATAGGTCGTGCAGTTGAGATTGACGAAAAATTAATGGACGCGGTGACAGGCTTAAGCGGTTCAGGTCCTGCATATGCTTTCTTGATGATTGACGCGCTTGCTGACGGAGGAGTTGCCGCCGGTTTGCCACGTGCCAACGCGATTGAACTTGCCGCACAAACTTTATTAGGCGCGGCTAAAATGGTTTTGGAAACTGGCGAACATCCCGATGAACTGCGTGACAAGGTTACAAGTCCTGCCGGTACGACGATTGAAGGCATTAGAGTTTTGGAGCGTCAAGGCGTAAGGAGTGCATTAATTGAAGCTGTGCTTGCCGCTACTGAAAAATCTCGTGCGCTTGGAGGCTGATTTATGACTGCAAAAATTTTATATGGAAAAGATTTTGCCGCTAAGATTAAAGAATCTGCGCGGGTCGAAGTTGAAGAACTGAAAAATAAATTTGGTGTGACGGCTGGGCTTGCTGTTATAATCGTCGGTGAAAATCCTGCGTCTCAAGTTTACGTTCGCAACAAACATAAAACTTGCGAAGAACTCGGCATAAAGTCTGAAGTTATCACAATGCCTGAAACGTCGACGAAAGAAGATTTACTTGCCAAAATTGACGAACTTAACGCGGCTAAAGATATTCACGGCATTTTGGTTCAACTGCCACTTCCTGACGCTATTAAGGCGCATTCCGAAGAAATTTTAAACAGCATTAATCCTCTTAAAGATGTTGACGGGTTCCACCCGATGAACGTCGGAAAATTGGTTACGGGAAGTCCTGCGCTTGTTCCTTGTACGCCTGCGGGTTGTCTTGAAATGCTTGACTTGGCTGGAATTGAAATTGACGGTAAACGCGCAGTTATAATTGGGCGCAGTAATATTGTTGGCAAGCCGATGTTACATTTGTTGATGGCTCGTCATGCAACGGTTACGGTTTGCCATTCACATACAAAGAATTTGGCGGACGTAACGCGCGAGGCGGAAATTTTAGTTGCGGCAATGGGCAAGCCAAAATTCGTAACGGCTGATATGATTCGACCGGGTACAGTTGTAATCGACGTTGGTATAAATAGAATTGCTCCGAAAAAATTAGTTGGCGACGTTGACTTTGACGCGGCTGTAGAAGTTGCAAGCGCGATAACTCCTGTACCGGGCGGCGTTGGTCTTTTAACTGTTGCAATGCTTATGAAAAATGTCGTCAAAGCTGTTAAACTTCAACTGAATTGTCAATAAATTAACCGTAAAAAAATAATCTTGCCGTCCAAAATCGGGCGGCTTTTTCAGTTAAATTTAAATCTTAAACGAGGTGATTAAAATAGTTTACTTAATCGGTGCAGGCGCGGGCGATGTTGGATTGTTGACGATAAAAGCGCGTGAAATTTTAGAAATAGCGGACGTTGTGATTTATGACAGATTAGCGGACGAAAAAATTTTAAATTATTCTCCTAACGCCAAAAAAATTTACGTTGGCAAGTCAGCAGGACAACATACTTTGACGCAAGATGAAATTAATAAATTACTTGTCGAAGAGGGCAAACAAAATAAAATTGTTGTTCGATTGAAAGGCGGAGACCCTTTTGTATTTGGACGCGGCGGCGAGGAAGCTTTATATTTACGCGAAAATAATTTGGATTACGAAATAATTTCAGGCGTTACAAGTGCCATTGCCGTTCCTGCTTATGCGGGCATTCCGGTAACTCATCGCGGCGTTGCGACTTCTTTTGCCGTCGTAACAGGACATGAAGACCCGACTAAACCTGAATCAACAATTAATTGGAAAAAATTATCGACCGGTGTTGATACGCTGATTTTTTTAATGGGAATTGCTAATTTGCCGAAAATTACTGAAAAACTTATCGAAAACGGGCGCGATAAAAATACTCCTGCCGCCGTGATTCGTAACGGGACAAAATTTTCGCAGGAAGTTTTGATAACGACGCTTGAAAATGCCGCCGCTGATGTCGCCGCGAAAAATATTAAGCCGCCCGCAATTTTTATAGTTGGTGATGTTGTAAATCTGCGCGGAAAATTGAATTGGTTTGATAACAAAATTTTGTTCGGTAAAAAAATTTTAAATACTCGTGCAAGGTCTCAAGCGTCAAAACTTACGAAGAAATTAGAAAATCTTGGTGCTGAAGTAATTGAATTTCCTACAATAAAAATTACCGAGCCGACTGATAATTTTAAAACTTTGGACGCTGAAATTAAAAATCTGCGCGATTATGATTGGATAATTTTCACAAGTACAAATGGCGTAGAGAAATTTTTTGAACGGCTTAAATTTTTTAAATTGGACGCACGTGCGATTGGTAATGCGAAAGTCGCAACTATAGGCAGTGCAACGGCTGAATGTCTTGAAAATTTTGGGATTATCGCTGATTTAGTTCCTAAAGAATTTCGCGCAGAAAGTTTAATCGATTCGTTTAAAAAAGTTTTCGCTGTTTTGTATACTTTGTTTCCTAAAATTCTGATTGTCCGCGCAGAAGTTGCCAGAGATATTTTACCTGCCGAATTAAAAAAATTTGGTGCAAAAGTTACGGTTGCTCCTGCTTACAAAACTGTTTCCGCCGTTGAAAATGTTGATGCGATTAAAAATTTGCTCAACGACGGGAAAATTGATTTTGTGACGTTTACAAGTTCGTCGACTGTCGAAAATTTTGTTAATGCACTTGGCGCGGAAATTCTCAAAAAAACTAAAACTGCCGCCATTGGTCCGATTACCGCGCAGACTTTGAAAGATTTTGAGATTGACGCAGATATTGTTGCAGAAAAATTTACGATTGACGGACTTGTTGACGCGATAAAAAATTTTTGAGGTGGTTGAAGTGAAAAAAATTCCGCGTCTTGTGATAGCAGCGACACACAGCGGCGCAGGTAAAACTACAATAACTTGCGGAATAATCGCGGCACTTAGGAAACGCGGCTTGAAAGTTCAGTCTTACAAAATTGGTCCTGATTACATTGACACCGGCTTTCATAAAATTGCGGCAGGGAGACCTTCACAAAATTTGGATAGTTGGCTTGTCGGCAAAGATAAAATTGCTGAAATTTTTTATGATACGGCTAACGACGCGGACATTGCGATTATCGAAGGAGTAATGGGACTTTACGACGGCGGACGCGACGGAATAAGTTCAACGGCTGAAATTGCTAAAATTTTGAATGCGCCGGTAATTTTGGTAATTGATGCGAAAAGTGCAGGAATTTCAGTTGCGGCAACTGCATTAGGTTTCCGAGAATTTGACAAAGATTTAAATTTTGTGGGCGTGATTTTAAATCGAATAGGTTCAGAGAGTCACGAAAAAATGATTGTCGACGCGCTTAAAAAAATCGGTATAAAAACTTTCGGTGCGGTTCGGCGCGATAATGAAATTGTTATGCCGTCAAGACATTTGGGATTGGTGCAGGCGGCTGAAAATAATTTTGCTGATATTTTAGATAAAATTTTAGAAAAAATTTCCGCGCAGATTAATCTTGACGAGTTATTAGTGGTCAGTAATCAGTGGTCAGTAAATAGTGGTCAGTGGTCAGTGAAAAGTGAAAACCCTTATTCCCTACTCCCTACTCCCTATTCCCTAAAAATCGGAATCGCCAGAGATGAAGCGTTTAGCTTTTATTATGATGAAAGTCTGCGCGAGTTGGAAAAGTTAGGCGCGGAAATAATTTTTTTCAGTCCTCTGCACGATGAAATTTTGCCGAAAGTTGACGGAATTATTTTTGGCGGCGGCTATCCTGAAAATTTTGCCGCGAAGTTGGAAAGCAATAAAAAAATCCGCTCCGAAATTAAACGGGCGGCTGATAACGGTTTGCCAATTTACGCCGAATGCGGCGGTTATATGTATCTGATGAATTTTTTGAAGGATTTTGACGGAAAAATTTTTGAAATGTGCGGCGTTATACCGAATACCGCAGAAATGACTAAAAAATTACAAATGGTCGGTTATGTTGCCGCGACGATTGAAAAAGATTGTATTATCGGAAATCGCGGCGATAAAATTCACGCGCATGAATTTCATTTTTCTAAGGAAATTGATAATTTAGCGGAAAATATTTTCAGTTGTGAAAAACTTCGTACAGGTGAAAAATATTTTGCCGGTTATGCTGAAAAAAATATTTGTGCGTCGTACCTTCATACACATTTTGTAGGCTGTCCGAATGTCGCTAAAAATTTTATCAATGCTTGTAAAAATTTTAAACAGTGCCGTAAACCAGAGCTTTAAACATTAAATCTGAATCTACTTCGTGAGCAACTTCCGCGCCCGGCAACCATTCTTCAGAAAAAATCGGTAAAGTTTCTACAAGGTCTTTGATAATTTCGCCAACAGCTTTAATCGACCGCGAATCTTGAGGGGATTTTAAAAATTCTCCTAAAGTTTGTCCTACTGTGAACATATCTTCTTCGTAAAGTCCGCGCGTTGTCGGATCCAAACTCGACAATCTTAACACAGGATAGGAAATATTTTCTTGAGAAGTCATCAAAGTTTCCGCTTTTACAAGTAATTTCCCTTCCGCTAATTTTTCGACGGTAGCTTTAGGATTTTGCCGCGCATTCAATCTTACAAGCACTAAATGATTTTCCGTCGGACTGCAAAGAACATCAGCTTTTGCGTTTTTTAAACCTTTTTCAAGTGCGCGGGCGTTTAAAATAATTTGTCGCGCATAATCCTTGTATTCGTCACAAGCCGCCTCACGAAAAGTTACGGCAAGTGCGGCAAGGACATTTTTTTTCATAGACGCGTGACCTGTGTCGATAATCGTTTTTTCTAAAATATCGGCAAATTTTTTCTTACAGAGAATAATTCCGCTTTGAGGTCCATGCAACGCATCACTTGACGCAAAAGTTACAACGTCCGCATAAGGTACGGGCGAATCAATTTCTTTTGCCGCTACAAGCCCTGAATTTTGTCCAATATCAACCCACAAAATTGCGCCGACTTCATCGGCAATTTCGCGAAGTTTTTTATAATCAATATTATGCGGATAATTTACCGGCGAATAAATAATCATCTTCGGTCGACGAAAAATCGCAAGTTTACGAACTTTTTCAACATCAAGCCTAAATGTATCGGGTTCAATCGAAAATTTTACAAAATTATATTTCATTTGTTCGCCCGTGCAATGTTCCTTCTTACGAAGATTAAATGACATAATTGTATCGCCATTTTTCATCAAAGCTTGCAAAACAACACGAGACGCCGCAATTAAATTTCCTGTGCGTACAATCGCATGTTCCGCGTTAAAAAGTTTGCAAGCACGATTAACCGCTAAAATTTCCGCTCGGCTACGATGTTCAAATGAATAATGCCCAATAAAATCATTTCCAAGCGTACTTCCTTTAAGATAACTTGAAAACGGCGACGCCGCGCTATCCGTCGGGATTAATGTCAACATTGATTTTTGACGTTGAGTATTTTCGTCAAGCAAATCCCACAATTCGGGATCAAAATCTTTTAATCGACTCAATAATTTTTTACCGTTCACTGAGAATTCCTCCGTAGTTTTTTCTGATTTATAATTCTACGCGTTAAAAATTTATTCCTTCAAGCTATGCTATGCCTGTCAACATAAAGAAAAGTATGCAGAGGAACGGTACGAAAAATTTTAAAATCATCAAAACTACAATGTCGAAGTAAGTTTCCTTATGTGTGAGTCCGCAAATTGCAAGCAAAGTTACCAACGCGCCGCAATGTGGAACTGGATCAATTCCGACTGACGCTATTGCAATGATTCTGTGAAGTGCCTCAAGCGGTATTCCTTGCGCCGCCGCCATTGTCGCCCATTGCTCACCTAACATACTTAACGCGATTGTCAAGCCGCCCGATGCCGAACCGGTTAAGCCGCACATGATATTTGTTGTGACAACTGCTGAAACGAGTGTTCCTGCGTCAGCCGCAAGTCCCAATAAAATTGCTTTAACCGGCAGAAATCCCGGCATACTGATAATTACGCTACCAAATGCAAATCCCGACGCAACATTTAAGACTGCCGCGCAGGAGGACGCCGCGCCAAAATTTATCGTTGTTAAAAAATTTTCTTTTCCGCTCATATAACGACGACGACCAATGTAAGCCGCCGCTATACTGCTTAAAATTAACGCAACGCTGATTGACCAAATTGCTTGAACTTTTCCGACGCTTGCCGCCAATAATGCTAAATTAAGCGGAAGGAACGCTTCTAAACTTTTTTCGTCCCAATGAAAGCCCCATTCCCAATGAAACGGATTGCTTAAAATTACGTTGATGATTATGACCATTAACAGCGGAATTAATGACAATTTCCACGAAGGTATTGTTCTGTCGCGTCTTTGTTGCGTCTCTGCCTGTTGTCCGTAACCTTCGCCCTTAGCCTGCAAAGATTTTTTTCTGAACGTCAACCAGCCCATACTTATCGCGATAAAAACTATTGACGCAAATAAACCAAGTCCGACGCCTGCCCAAGTTGATGTTCCAAAATATGACGACGGAATAATATTTTGAATTTGCGGCGTACCGGGTAACGCGACCATCGCAAATGAAAAAATTCCCATCCATAAAGTTGCAGGCAAAAGTTTTTTAGGTATGTCAGCTTTTCTAAAAATTTCTGCGCCAAAAGGATACATTACAAAAGCTACGACGAATACACTTAAGCCGCCGTAAGTCAACGCCGCACAACCAAGTAAAACTGCCGCTATTGCGCGTGTTTCGCCGAGCAATGAAATAATTTTTCCTGCGATCGCCGACGCTAAGCCGCCTTTTTCCATTAATCTTGCGAAGATCGCGCCAAATAAAAATATAGGATAATAAGTCTTTGTGTATTCGGCAAGCCGCGTCATATAAAGTTCGCTGTATACCGGCAAAATTCCAAATTCACTTAATACAGCCGTCACAACCGCGAAAAATGGCGCGATTAAAATTATTGACCAACCGCGATACGCAAAAGTCATTAATCCTACGATTCCTACTGCTATGCAAAATGTTTCCATAATACCGCCTCCTTCTAAAAATTATTCCATAAATAAAAAAATTCCCCTTTATGTGACATGATAAAATTATTTTATCAGAATAATTCCTGCACATTAATTTTGCATAAAATGAAAAGTTATATTCGCATTTGAACCACGAATTTCTGCGCCGTCTCCTCGAAAGTTTAATATAATTCTGTCGAAAACTGCGTTCACTATTTGGTAATGCGGATTGTCGATTCGGAATTGATTCAGATGAATTTTAAAATTTATCGTCTGATTCGGAGCAATATCATTTCCGCGCAGAGTTTTTTTCTCAATGCGTCCGTTGTTGTCAAAAATAATTTCTAGTTGAGGATTTTTAAAAGTCTTATCGGAAAAGTTTTTCACAAAGACTTCAATCACAGAATTTGGAAATTTTATCGCAGTTGAGTTAGACGAAACTTTCTGCCAAGCATTCCATTCATTGTAGCTTATTTCGTACCTTTCGGCAGGTTTAACGTCCGCAAAATTTAAATCAAATTCATCTGTCCAAGCGTGTAAACGTTCGCCGTCAAGAAAATATTCAGCCTTAACGTAATCTGCATTACCGGTCGCAATTTCTTTTTGAAAAGGTTCAGGCGTCTTGTAATTATCTACAACCGGCGGCGTTTCAATTTTCGGCGTCTCAATCTCAATATTCGGCAATGGAATTTGTTCAATCTGCGCGGGAGGATTAATTGTAGGAGTTGGCGGCAAATTTATTTCAGGGAAGGTAAATTTTTCTTCGACGACAGAATTTTCTTTCTGTACTGGAATTTCTGCAGGTTCTTCAACTTTAGGCGGTTCAATTTGCGGAATAGAATTTTCTTCGACGGGTAAAGGTTTATTTTGATTCTCGTTGAAAAAGTTGTACAGTACAAAAATCCCAATCGTAATCACAATAAATTTTAGCGGATTAAAACTTTTTTCGACGTGGATATTTTCTTGACGAATAAGCGCAGATTTCAATTCTTCAACAGACTGCCAACGATTTTTCGGATCAATCTCCGTACACTTCGACAAAATATTTTTTAAACGCCCGTGATAATTTTCGCCGAGTAATTTTTGAAAAGTAATTCCAAGCGCGTAAATGTCACTGCGCGAATCAGTTTGCCCATATCCATATTGTTCAGGTGGCGCGTAACCTTTAGTTCCAAGCGCGTTTGTATCTTCAGATTTATTTTCTTTAAAAATTCTTGCCGCGTCGAAGTCAATCAGCTTTATAACCCCGTCCGCCTGCAAAATCAAATTCGATGGCTTAATATCTCGATGAATTATTCCAAGTGCATGTAAAAATTTTAGCCCGTCGCAAAGTTGCAACAAAATTTTTTGCGCGGCATCTTCATTTAAAAAATTTTTGCGTTGAAGGTGTTCAATCAACGATTCACCTTGAATAAATTCTTCAACAATTACCGTATCTTTATCATCTTCCGCGCAGTGTAAAATTTTTGCGAACAGCGGATTAGGATTTTTCCGCAAAATTTTATAGGGCAACCCCGTTAAGTTTACGTGCTTGATGATTACAAATTCGCCCGTCTCCTTCGACTGCGCGAGATGAACTGTACCTTTGTCACTCTGACGCAAAAGTTTAACAATCTCAAAACGATTTTCAAGATAAGCCTTAACGCTGTCCTTCACAATTTCACCCCGCCGTATTTTACCACAGGAGTTGAAAAAATGTCTGAAAAAGATACCGAAGAGCTGGAAAATGAGCTTGCCGAAACTGATGACTTGAAAAAATTCTTCGCGGAAAATGAACTTAATCTGCGCAATTTTACTTTGGCGCAATATTTAAGCTATCTTCTTGTCACGAAAAATTTATCAAAAGCAGAAGTTATAAAGCGTTCGGAGTTGGGCGATTATGCCTACCACATATTTTCAGGCAGAAAAAATACTTCCCGAGAAAAAATTATATCACTTGCGTTGGCTATGCAACTTTCTTTTGAGGAATGTCAACATCTTTTGTATTATGCGGGAGCAAAGCAACTTTATGCGCGGGATTCGTGGGACGACGTTATAATTTATGCGTTGAAAAATAATTTGACGGTAACGCAGACTAACGAATTGCTGATTGATTTTGATGAGTCTCCACTCTTAGGCAACGTAGAATAAAATTAAATTGCCATGCTTTTTCAAAAAATCCTTCACATAGATGAAAGTTTAAATTATACTAAAAATTGAAAGGTTGTGAACTTTTATGTGGAAATATTACAAAATTGAAATTTTATTCGTTTTTGCGATTTGCTGTTGCTTTTCGCTCTACGCTTATTTTGACAGTGCAGACAGAGAACCTGCACTGCTGGGAATTGGTTTAATATTATTCGTCGTTTATTTGTTTGTTCGGTTTTTTAGAATCGGAATGTATCTTTTGTTTGATAAGATTTTTGATTTACTTAGAAAACTGATAAATTATCCAAGTTATAAGGAAGCTAAGAAAAAAGTTGAAGAGGGAGTAAATCTTTATCAACAAAAAAAATATAGCGAAGCAATTTTAAAATATGATGAAGCAATTCAAAGTTACAGCAATTTTTGTGAGGTATACGACAATCGCGGACTGGCTTATATTATGTTGGAAAAATATAATGAAGCGATTGCAGATTTTAAAACTGCGCTAAAAATTAATAGAAAAGATTCGGTTGCTTATTCTTATCTTGGATTTGCTTACAATAAATTGCAAAATTATGAGCAAGCAATTTTTGAGTCTATTCAAGCTATAGACATTGATTCAAAATGTGCAATGGCTTATCACAATCGCGGAGTTGCTTATAAAGCATTGGGACAAAATGCTAAAGGTGAACAAGACTTAGAAAAAGCGCGTGAACTTGGTTACACTGAATAAAAAAAAAATTAATCTTCGACAGAAAAATTTGTCGGAGATTTTTTTATGAATAACTTCCAATAAAAATTTGTGTTATAATAAAAAAATTGAAAGGTCGTGAAAATTATGTTTAAATCTGATGATGAAAAAGAAGATTTTATAGTTTTATTATTGATTATCGGTGTTCTTATCGTTATATATTTTGTCGATTCAGATGCTGATTTGGTGACAATAATTTCTATAAGCTTATTATGTGTCGTTGTTTATGTAATTGATAAATTTAATTTTGTTTATGCAGATTTACTGCAAATGTTTTTAGCGTCGGTTATTTTATCGTTTATGTTCTACTTTAAAAGTGAAGATAGAGATCCAATGTTTTTTGTGTTAGGAGCAATAGTTTTTATCGTTTATTTAGTCGTTAGAATTATCAGAATGGGAATACGGTTTTTTATTAGTATGATTTTTAGTCTTTTGATAAAAATTTTAAGGTATTCGAGCTATATAAAAGCTAAAGAAAAAGTTGCAGAAGGATTGAAATTTTATCATCAAAAAAATTATGAAGACGCGATTTTAAAATTTACCGAAGCAATTCAAAGTTTTAGCTATTCTTGTGAGACATATGACAATCGCGGGATGGCTTACGCAATGGTGGGAAAATATAATGAAGCGATTGCAGATTTTAAACATGCAATAGAAATTATTGGAAATGATGCGATTGCATATTCAAATCTTGGATTTACGTATAATAGACTAAAAAATTATGAGCAAGCAATTTATGACACGACGCAAGCAATAAAATTTGATTCAAAATGTGCAAGTGCTTATCACAATCGCGGAATTGCTTATAAAGCTATGGGAGAAAATGAAAAAGCGGAAGAGGATTTTGAAAAAGCTCGTGAACTTGGCTACACTGAATAAATTAAACAATCTATTTTAAATTCCGCATAGAAAAAAGTTCCTCGCCCAAAACGCGCTGAACTTCTTCAAGAGTCGTTAAACCTGCGCGGATTTTTTCAATACCGTCAATCGCTAAAGGTTCAAGACCTGCATTAATCGCCGCGTCACGAATTTTATCAAGGTCTCTGCTGTACAAAATTAAATCACGTACAGATTTTTCGATACATAAAATTTCATGCAGGGCAAGCCGTCCGAAATATCCCGTGCCGCCGCATTCTTTACAGCCTACCGATTTATAAATTTTGTCCGCGCAGATTATCTTACGTTCAAAGTTATTCGCAGGGACTAATTTTTTACAATGCGGACAAAGTTGCCTAACTAAACGCTGGGCAACTACACATTTCAACGTTGACGCTAACAGGTATGGTTCAACGCCCATTTCAATCATACGAAAAACCGCGCTACAAGAATCGCCTGCATGCAACGTCGTGAAAATTAAATGTCCCGTCAATGCGGCGCGAACTGCAATGCGTGAAGTTTCAGTGTCGCGTGATTCACCGACCATTAAGCAGTTGGCGTCCATTCGCAACATTGCGCGAAGTCCCGCCGCGAAAGTTAAATTGACTTTTTCATTTACTTGCACCTGTGTTACGCCGTCAATATGTTGTTCGATTGGGTCTTCGAGAGTCATTATTGAACGCGAAGGTTGATTTAATTCACGCAGTGCCGCATATAAAGTAGTTGACTTGCCGGAGTTCATCGGTCCGGTTAAGATTATCATTCCTGACATTTCCGCGATTGCTTTACGGAAAATTTTTTCATTTTTAGGTGTAAATCCCAAGTCCGATAAATTATGAAGTTGCCGCGCAGTATCCAACACGCGAATCGTTAAACTTTCTGCGCCGTCTGAAGGTATGCTTGCAACACGCATTTCCACATTGCCGAATTGTATTGCTCCGTCAAGTGGCAAAAAAGTATTTGTGGTATCCATACGCGCCAAAATTTTTATTCGCGCCGTCAACGTGCTTGCTAAACTAATCGGTATTTGTTCGTGCAATTCGTGTAAATGTCCGTCGATTCTGTATCTTACACGCAAAAAATCTTCAAGCGGCTCAATGTGTACGTCGGACGCTCGCATTTTTATCGCAAGATTAAAAATTTCGTCGACAATCTTTGAGACAGCTTGATAATCTCCGCCGAAATTATGCCGCGCCTGATGTATAAGCTTATGAAATTTTTCTTGAAAATCTCCCATAAATTTTTATTCTGAAATTTCCTCTTGATTTTCTTTTTTGGTAAGTTTAACCTCGTCAAGTTTTGTGCCGTCGGGAAGGAAACATTTTATAATTAAATTTTTATCATCGCCTTCAATCGTCAAGAAATTATCCGTTTCAGGTTGAGGCGCAACAAATTTATCCAAAGTATGATTTGCCCACAAACCGGGATAACGAACATCGCCGCTTAATCCCGTCAAAATATAAAGAGGTCCTGTCGGGTCTTCGTTAAAATCTCTGATATGTCCGCGATTTCTGTAAGTGTGTAAATGAGCCGTAAAAACTACGTCGACATTCCAAAAATCAAATTCCGGCATAAAAGTTGTACCGACGCTTGAAAAACCTTCATTCCAATCATCACGATCTATAATTTTATATTGTAAAACGTCGCGATGAATGCAAACAATTTTCCACGCTTTTTTAGTATTCTCCAAATCTTTTCGCAACCAATTAATTTGAGCTTCTATAATTCCGGGCGCAAAAGTTTCCAATTCGTCCCACTGACTGTCCAAAACTACAAAATGTGCCGCGCCAAAATCAAAAGAATAATACCGACGATTAAAATATTTATTGTCATTTTCAGGCACTGCAAAATAATTCAGGTAAGCCATAGGATAACGTTCTTTCCAATCTCGCGCGTAACATTCGTGATTGCCCATAATCGGAACGAAAGGAAGTTTTGTAAGCGGCTCTTCAACCTGCGTCATCCAAGCTTCCCATTGAGTTCTATCCTCGCCGTTGTCAACGAGATCGCCCATATTTATAAAAAATTCCGCGTCAGGATTTTTTTCAAACGCCGACTTAGCAACTCCGCCCCAAACTTCATAATTTGCCGACTGCGAATCCGAAAAAATTATTCCCTTAAATTTATTTTCGTCGTAAGTTTTCAGTTCAAAATTCTCCGTAGATTTTGCGCCGTCAACTATTTTAAATTCGTAAGTTGAATTTGGTTTAAGCCCGTCAATCTGCGCGGTGTACTGAAAATTTTCCGTATCGTCATCAGTGAAAGTAGAATTTTGCGCGGGAATTTTTTTAACCTCGTCGCCAATCGTAATTTCTATAATCGGTTCAGTCATAGGCGAATCACTTTGCCACATGATACAGCGCGAAGTCGTAGAATCTTTTGTGATAATCTGCCGCAAAAATTTTACTGGCAACTTGCCTGAAGGCATTGTATTTTCATTTCCGCCGCAACCTAAAACTAAACCGCCGCCGAGCGCAATTCCCGTAGTTAATGCCGCCTTTATGAAAGTTCGACGGCTAATTTTTTTTGACATCATTTTCAAAATCCTGCATACCTTTAACGCAAATTTCCATAAGCTTGCCGAGATCCATTCCTAAATCTTCCGCGCCCTTCGTGATAACGTCACGATTACATTTGGCGGCAAAACGTTTATCTTTAAATTTTTTCTTCAAACTTTTAACGGACATATCCTTCATACCTTCGGGACGCATTAAAAAATAAGCGTAAACAATACCCGTAAGTTCATCAACTGCGAATAAAGATTTTTGACAATCGGTAGTCGGTTTAACATCTGCGCCCGTAAGCCCGTAGCCGTGAGAAATTATTGTATTAATGTCTTCGTCGTCAACGCCTTCAGGCTGTAAAAGTTCGCGGACGTGTTGGCAATGTTCTTCGGGAAATTTCTCAAAGTCAACATCATGCAGATAACCAATAGCCTTCCAATGTTCGACATCGGCGTTAAAATATTCAGCCATAGCTCCCATTGCCGCACTGACTGCCGCCGCATGTATCAGTAAATGTTCCTCCGTTGTATATTTGTGAAGAATTTCTTTCGCCTTGTCTAAAGTTAATTTACTCAAAATAATTCACTCTCCTATTGTAAATTATTATAACAAATTTTTTATTCTGTGCAAGAAAGCTTGACATATCGCAAAAAAGTTTTATATTTAACTCTGTTCAAAAATTTTTCTTCAGAGGTGATTCAATGCTGAACATCAATACTAACAATAACGAAGATGACGAATACGCAGGACGATTAACTTTTTTAATGTGGGCAATGGTTTTTATAATACTTATTTTGGCGGCACGAGTCGGTTATTTGCAACTTTATGACGGAGAATATTATGCAAAATTGGCTGACGGCAATAGAATCAGAATAATTCCTTCTGTAGCACCGCGCGGAACTTTTTTTGACAGGAACGGACAATTACTCGTGACAAATCGCCCGGGCTTTGTCGTGTCACTTTTACCGTTGACAGAGCCGATTTCACCTGAAGTTGTTGAGCGCGTTTCAAAACTTTTAAATGTGCCCGTTGAAGATATTGAAAGAAAACTTTCTGTACATTACGGTTTCGACCCCATAAGAATCAAGCAGGACGTAACGCCGGACATTGTTACGATTATTGAGGAACAAAAATACGATTATCCTGGCGTTATTATTGAAGTGCAACCGATTAGAAATTATATTCTCAAGCAAGAGTGCGCCCATACTTTGGGCTATGTCAGCGAAATTTCGGACGCTGAGCTTGAGGCTAAAAAAGATCAAGGTTACAAGTCGGGCGATATAATTGGGCAATTTGGATTGGAAAGAGTGTACGACCAATATGTTAGGGGCGTTGATGGCGGTGAACAAGTTGAAGTTGACGTAGCAGGTAAGCCCGTACAAATTTTAGGCAAGAAAGAGCCGAAAGCCGGTTACGATTTAATTTTAACGATTGACAGAGATTTACAAGTTGCCGCCGAGCAAGCCGTTGACAAAATGCTTGGTGAAATTGGTGCGCATGCCGCCGCCGCTGTTGTGCTTAATCCGCAAAATGGTGAAGTTCTTGCAATGGTATCGCGACCTGCATTTGATCCGAATCTTTTTGCGCATGGCATTTCAACTAAAGATTGGAACGCAATTAACACGAATCCTTATCACCCGATGGACAACAAAACTATTACCGGCGAATATCCTCCAGGCTCAACGTTTAAAATTGTAACGGGAACTGCCGCGCTTGCCACTGGGAAAGTTGCGCCTGATGAAATGATTTTTGACAGCGGGCAACACTGGCTTGTACCGAAAGGCAACGCAGGTGGCGAGGCTCTTGGCTGGTTAGATTTTCATAACGCGTTGGCACATTCTGATAACGTTTATTTTTACGAAATGGGTAACCGTTTAGGCGCAGACCTTTTGGAACAATACGCGCAATTATTTGGATTGGGTTCAGTTACCGGAATTGATTTGCCTTATGAATCGCCCGGTATTGCCGATTGGAAAGAATATAAATGGGAAGTTTATCACGATGAATTTTATTTGTCGGAGATAATGGACGCGGCGATTGGACAGGGATTTAATTTGGTAACGCCGCTTCAAGCCGCAATGGTTATGGGAGAAATTGCCGCCAATGGCAACAGATACCGTCCGCACGTCGTCAAGAAAATTGTCACACAAGACGGCGAATTAATAAAAGAATTTACGCCTGAATTGGTAGGACAGCTCGGCGTTGACCCCGAAATAATTAGAATGGTACAAGCAGGTTTGCACGAAGTCACAAAGACAGGAACGGCGGCTAGAAATTTTGAGGGCTTTCCTTATGAGATAGCGGGTAAAACCGGAACAGCGGAAAATTCTCAAGGTACAGATCACGGCTGGTTTGTAGGTTACGCGCCATTTGATAATCCTACGGTAAGCGTTGCTGTTATCGTTGAGCAAGGCGGTTTTGGTGCGTCGAGTGCTGTACCTATCGGCAGAGAAATTTTAGAGGCGGCATTTGCTATTCAAGCTCAACGTGGATCGTTCAATTAATTAAGAATGTAGAATTAAGAATTGTTCTTACCCCTTAAACCCAACAATTAATACACAATGCTTGACGGGTTCAGATTTTACGGCGGCGTCAAGTGTTGTTGAAATAATTTTTTCGTTGGGATATGAAAGGCGTGCGCAGATTGTTAAATTGGTATCGCCCGCCCATCCCAAGTCGATTAAAATTTTTGAGATTGTTGCGGAATTATATTCGCCGTCCGTCAACATTCCCAAAACTTTTCCCGATTCAAATTTTAATTTCTCGTCGGCTGGTTTTCGTCCGTGAAAACTTAATAATGTTGCGTCGTACCATGACAACGCTAATTTTGCAAAGGCAAGTTGCAACGCGCTGATTGACGGAATAACTTCAATTATTGCCGCGTCAAAATTTCTTCGCAGTAAGTCAAGCATTGAGTAATAGCCCGGATCGCCGCTTACCATTACGACGACTTGACTGATTAAAATTTTTTCTTTGATAAAATTTATTACCGCGTCAAGATTTTTTGTAATCGGAAAAGTAATTTGACTTGCCGAAGAAAATGTTTCCAATGCACGGCGTCCGCCCGCTAAAAATTGTGCCGCACGAATTTTTTCCAATGCGGCAGGCGTTATAAATTTTTCGTCGCCCGGTCCTATGCCTGCAACGATTATTTTTTTTGTCAACGTACCGCCTCCAAAATTTTTTATATCGTGTTGGTAAAGTCAGGAGAAGAGGCGCACAAGGATGTGCGCCCGTCCGCGCAAATCGCCGGATGCGATTTCAGCGGACTGTTTTCTTTGCTACTTTCTTTTGCGCCAAAAGAAAGTTGTTTTAAAAATAAAAATTTTTTTAACTTGAATTTTACCAACAGCCCCTAGCTACGTTATCACAACCAAATTATTTTTTCAACGAGACTTAAAAATTTTTTTTCTAAGTGATTGATTTTTTTTCTTTCGACATTTATAATTGCCTTAAGAATTTATGTCTAAACTTCGATAAATTATTAAACATTACATTAAAGTTTAAAAATAGCTCATTTCGATCGGAGTTTTTGCGGAACGGTAATACGCAACTTTCGGCGTCGTCCGTTATACGCGTGACGGTACGTTAGGAAATTGGCGACGGTCAATCTCCGCCGAAGTGTATGCTTATTTCTACGACGGCAAGGATACCGTCAGAAGGATAAAAACGTTTTTATTAAAACCAAGGAGGAAACTACAATGGCAATGGTAGTCAAAAACAACATGAGCGCGATTCGCACCCTCTCTACTCTCAACGGCAACAATACCCAGTTGCAGGATAGTCTTTCGAAGGTTGCAAGCGGTCTCAAAATTAATAGCGCAAAGGATGATGCATCAGGTTACGCAATTTCTGAACGCATGCGCGTCCAGATTCGCTCTCTCGATCAAGCTAATCAAAACTCTCAAAACGCGTCAAGCCTTATGAAAAACGCTGAAGGTGCTGTCGAAAGAACTGTTGACATTCTTCGTACCCTTAAGCAAAAGGCAATTGACGCTGCGTCCGATACCAATACAGACGACGACCGCGCAACTATTCAAAAGGAACTCGATCAGCTTATTGACCAAATCGACGATAACGCTTTAATTACTTTTAACGGCAAATATTTGCTCGAAGGTTCTCGTTCACAATCAGGTACTGAAGTTGCAACACATATGACTAACGGCAACCTTTCCACCGATACCAATATGAGTACGAAACTTACCGAACTTTCCAATCGTAACGGCGAAAATCTTGAAATTAACAGCGGCGATAGAGTTACTGTTTCTTTCATCAAGGGCGGTAAAACTTATGTAAGTGTGATGACTAAGGTATCATCAGACGCGACTCTTACTGATATTTACACTATGCTCAACCAAGCAGAAAATGGAACTAGTACGGCAAGTGATGCTTTCGCTGTTTCTAGCACTGTATCAACAAATACCCTTATAGGTGATTCACCTTCCGGCAAAAAGATTATGACAAAAGATGGTAAAAATGCACTTACGTTCGTGGCAAAAAATAAAGGACTTGAGGGACAGATTTCCGGTTTGTCGATAAGTGTTGCTGACGCTGAAGGTAATGTCAAGAAGGCTACGAATACTGCTTTAGATGCATTTAAGACGACAATTTACGCGGCGAATACTACGGCTGACGGTGCGGTATCCTTCCAAGTAGGCGCGTCGGCGAATCAGGCAGTTAAAGTCGGCTTAATGGATATGAGGTCTGAAGCTTTGGGTCTTAAAGGTAGAGACGGCACGACGATTAAGATTACTACTCGTGAGGCAGCAAATGCCGCAATTTCAGCCTTTGATAACGCATTGAATAAAGCACTTGATCAGCAGACGACTATAGGTGCGATTTCTGCAAGACTTGATTACACGGCGAGCAACTTGACGACTTCAAGTGAAAATGTAACGGCTGCAGAATCCACCATAAGAGATGCCGATATGGCTAAAGAAATGACTAACTACACGAAGAATAATGTTCTGTTGCAGGCGGCTCAATCTATGTTGGCGCAAGCGAATCAAAATTCCAGTGCGGTATTGTCCTTGCTCCAGTAATTTAACAGCAATTTAACTAAGGATTAAAAATTTCTAATTAACGATAGCCCTTAATTGGGCAACTCGACCGGCGGCTTGTGTTGTCGGTCTTTTTTAATGCTAAAAGCCAACTGGAAAAAATTTTTCTTTTATTTTAAACAACTTTCTTTTGGCGCAAAAGAAAGTAGCAAAGAAAACATGTCCGCAGCCTTCGCATCACATTCAGGGTGCGGACGGGTGCACGTCCTTGTGCGCCTCTCCTCCCACTTTTCAATTAAAAAAGAACGCTTGATTTTTCGTCGAGCGTCCTTTTTATTTACGGATTATCTTAAGATTAAAAATTTATTTTCCTTCAATATCTGATGCACAATGCGAACATTTCGTCGCGTCGTCCGCAACAACTTCTTTGCAGTACGGGCATTTACGCGGCTCTTTCGGCGGAGCTTCTTTCGGCATTAAGCGACTTACCTGTTTTATCAAAATAAATACAGCTGTTGCCATAATTAAAAAGTCCAAACAAACATTTAAGAAAGAACCATAGGCAATAATGGGTGCGCCCGCTTCCTTCGCCGCTGAAAATGATTCATAATCCACACTGGAAAGATTTATGTACAGATTCGAAAAATCTACACGCCCTAACAAAAGCCCAAGCGGCGGCATAAGAATGTCGGACGTAAAAGATGCTACTATCTTAGAAAACGCCGCGCCGATTATCACGCCTGTCGACATGTCAATTATGTTCCCACGGAGGATGAATTTTTTCCAGTCATCTAACACTTTAGTTTACATCTCCTAACAAAAAATAAAAAATCTTGACAACAATTTATCCCTTCTGTACAATTAAGCTTGAACACAATAAAAGTCAGAAGGGAGTTTTACACGTGGATAATAACAAAAAAAATTGTGATTGTCAATTCTCTGTTTACACCGTCTGGTGCAAAATCACAAATATGTACTACGTCGGTGTTACTTGCCGCCGCAAAGTAGAGTATCGTATCCGCGAGCATAAAATTGGTAAACAGTTTGTCGATATTGAACTTCAAAAAGTCGGCTGGGAAAATTGCGACTGGTGGATTGTCGAAAAAAATATTTCTGCTGAAAATATTAATGAGCGCGAAAAGTATTGGATTGAATATTTCGATTGCGTACATCCCAAAGGCTACAACAAAACGCATGGCGGAATAGGTCACACTGAAGTGAGCGAAGATACCCGCAAAAAAATTAGTGAATCACGCAAAGGGATTCCGTCCCCAAACAAAGGAAAAAGTCCTTCGCCTGAAACAAGAGCTAAAATTTCTGAAAAGCTGAAGGGCGAAAAAAGCCCTAACTATGGAAAATCACCTGCCAATAAGGGCGTCCCGCATACTGCAGAAGCTAAAGAAAAAATGCGTAAAGCCCAGTTAGGCGAAAAGAATCATTTTTACGGTAAGCACCACACACAGGAGGCGAAGGAAAAAATCAGCAAAGCTAATAAAGGCAGAAAACATAGTGAAGAAGCGAAAGCGAAAATGCGTGGTAGAAAGCCCAGTCAAGAATCTCGTGAAAAAATGAGCGCATCGCGTCGTGGAAAAACTCCTTCAGAAGAAACACGCGCGAAACTTTCAGCAACTAAAAAAGGTGAAAAGCATCCTCTGTACGGCAAGCACCTAAGCGAAGAGACACGCGCCAAAATGTCAGAATCACGCAAAGGAAAAAAGCATACGGAAGAAACAAAAGAAAAAATGCGTGGAAAAAAGCGTAGTGCAGAGACACGCGCAAAAATGTCTGTTTCACGTAGAAAAGAAAATCTCAGTGCAGAAACGCGAGCTAAAATGAGCGCGGCACAAAAGGCGAGACGGGCAAAAGAAAAAGCCGCCGCTGTTGCCGTTACCGCGCAGAAAAATGCCGACAATCAGATAACGCCGTAATATGCCAGTAAAGCTTGAGTGCCTTCCGCGCCAAATCCTGATTCTTCCATTTTGCGGACTTCGTGCAAGACCATTGACAATATCGGCAAAGTTGCACCGTAAGCAGTCGCCGTTTCGTTGCCAATAGATAAATCTTTAGCCAAATGTTTAAGCATAAAACCGGGCTTAACATTTCCGTCGAGACCTTGACGAGCAACGCCTGTCATCTGAAAACTTGACGCCGCGCCGGTAGAAATTGCCGAGTAAACTTTTTCAACGTCAAGCCCTGACGCCTTAGCATAAGCGAACGCCTCACAGACACCGGCTAAAGTTCCTGCAATAGCAATTTGATTAGCAATTTTAGTTTTCTGTCCCGCACCAGCTTTACCTTCGTAAACAATATTTTTACCAATAATTTCAAAGACCGGCTTAAGTGCGTTAAAATCTTCTTCCTCGCCGCCGACCAAAATAGTAAGCGTAGCATTCTTCGCGCCAACATCGCCACCTGTAACTGGAGCGTCAACGGCGTGGAGATTTTTTTCTTTAGCGGCAGTAAAAATTTTCTCCGCCAAAATCGGTGAAGAAGTCGTCATATCAACAAGATAAGTACCAACCTGCGCGGAATTAATAATGCCGTCCTCTGCAAAATATATCTGTTCAACGTCTTTAGGATAGCCGACGATGGAAATAACAATGTCCTGATTTTTAGCGCATTCGCTGACAGTATCACACCATTTCGCGCCGCGATTAATTAACTCTTGCGCCTTAGCCTTCGTACGGTTGTAAACACTGATTTCAAAGCCCGCGTCCATAAGGTGACCAGCCATAGCCGCGCCCATTATACCCGTACCGATGAAGCCTATTTTCTTCAAGGTAGCCATAAATTCACCTTCTTTCTAACGCCGCGCAGTATATCACTTTAACTGTATCATTTCAACAGAAAAAATTTTTTAGAATCTTTGAAAAGTAAATTGGTTTTTGAGTTGATTCGTTGTATAATAAAGAAAAAATTTTTTTGGGAGATGAGTTTATGCGCGAAAAGGTAGTTTTGGTAATTGACGATGACGATATGAACTTACAAATTGCTAAGATGATTTTGGAAAAGAAAGTTAAATGTCACGTGATTTGCGCTGATAACGGGCGTGAGGGGATTGAAATTTTGCGTAAGGAGCGCGTAAATCTCGTCCTCCTTGATATTTTGATGCCGGACTTTGACGGGATTGAGACGTTGCAGGAAATTCGCGACGACGAAAATTTAAAAAATACGGCGGTTATGATGTTGACTGCGGCAAGCGGAATAGACAATCTTAAAAAAGCTTACTCGCTCGGCGTGAAAGATTATATCAAGAAACCGTTTATGCCCGCCGATTTAATTAATCGAGTTACGAAAAAGTTTGAGGAACTTACTCCTGAACAAACCGTGTTGCTACTCGGAAAAAATATCGACGAGTTGCACGCGATACAAGATTTGATTGAAAAAAATTTTGACTACGAATCTTGGATTGCACTTTCAAAAATCGACGCACAGAAAATTTTGCGCAAAAATCAAGTTACGTTAATGATAGCGGATGCCGAAATGAAATTTGTTGACGGCTTTAAAATGTTGGAATTTATTTCTGAAGAGGAAAAACTTAAAAATGTTCCGCTTGCTCTCACGACTTCAAAAAAAATAACTGAACTGCTTGAAAAGCTTAAAGCACCTGCTGACGAAGAAAAAATCGTTGAAAAAATTTCCGAACATGCCGTAACACCTAAAGATAAAAATGGTCTTGCAAAAGTCGTTACAAGTCTCATCGGCTACGAATTGGACGTTCACGTTTAAAAAGTTTTTACATAATGAGCCGGTTAATTTTGGCTTGACTAGAATAATTTAAGTTGCTAAACTACATATTAAAATAACGTTGAGGAGGAATTTCCGTTGGACGTAGCAATAATAATGGGCAGTGACAGCGATTGGGGCGTTGTGAAAAGTGCTGTCGAATTTCTGAAAGATTTTGGCGTAGAAGTCGAAGCAACGGTAGCGTCGGCACATCGTACACCGAATAAAGTTCAAGAGTTTGTAAAAAATTGTGACGCGCAGGACGTGAAAGTTTTCATAGCGGCGGCTGGTTGTGCAGCACATTTAGCAGGCGTGGTTGCGTCGTATACCGTCAAGCCTGTAATTGGCATACCGATTAATTCAGAGCCTTTGAAAGGTATGGACGCGCTTTTAAGTACGGTGCAAATGCCGTCGGGTATTCCTGTTGCGACAATGGCGATTAACGGCGCGAAAAATGCCGCTATCTTTGCCGCGCAGATTCTTGCACTTTCCAACGACGACATTAAGAAAAAACTTGAAGATTACCGCGCAGATATGGCTAAGGAAGTTGAAAAGAAGGCGGAAAATATTAAGACCGCGCTTTCGGCAACTACTATAGGTTTTAAATGTCAATCTGAATGCAATCTTTAAAAGTCGGAAGAAAAATTGATTTTTTAAGGAGGTTTTTTTATGACAAAAGGCGAGGTTATTTACGAGGGCAAGGCAAAAATTATGTATGCCACAGATGAGCCCGACAAGTGCATTGTTTATTTCAAAGATGATGCTACCGCAGGCAACGGCGAAAAGCACGGATTTATTCAGGACAAGGGAATTATTAACAATAAAATCAGCACGTACTTTTTCAAACTTCTTAAGACAAACGGGATTGACAGTCATTTTATCGACATGATTTCAGATCGTGAAATGGTTGTAAAAATGTTGCGTATGATTTCGTTGGAAGTTGTTGTCCGCAACGTTGCCGCCGGAAGTCTTGCAAAGCGTCTCGGTCTTGAAGAAGGCACTCCGCTTAAAGTTCCTGTATTGGAATATTTTTATAAAAGTGATGATCTCGGCGACCCGATGCTTAATCGTTATCACATTATGGCAGTTGATATTGCTCGCGTACATGAACTTGACGAAATTGAACATATTGCATTTTGCGTCAACACGATTTTGAAAAATAATCTGCGCTCCAAGAATGTTGATTTGATTGATTTCAAGCTGGAATTTGGACGCGATGAAAAAGACAGAATTGTTTTGGCTGATGAAATTTCGCCTGATAATTGTCGTTTCTGGGATATGGCGACGCACGAAAAATTAGACAAAGATCGTTTCCGTCATGATATGGGCGGCGTCGAAGAAGCGTATAAGGAAATGCTTAATCGCTTGACGATGTAAATTTTTTCACGGTCGACGGTTGAGGAAAAATTATTCTTAACCGTCGATTTTTTAAATAGAATGGAGGAACTTAAAATGTTGAAAAAAATTTTCTTGGGATTAGTCTTAGGATTGGTTGTAACCTGCGCGGGTATCACGAAGGTTGAAGCAGAAGATATTTACGTTGGAGTTTCACCTTCAACGGGTTGGGAATGCTACGTTATGGATGAGACGATTAGCCGTAGAGGAAGTACCACATATGTTACGCTGAAAATGTACACCAACAATGGTAATGTACGTTATCTTGATTATAAATTTTGGTACGATTCACGCGGTGACGTTATGCGCTTTTCAACTGACGAAGGACTTAGCGGCATTGCCAATCGCTATGAAACGCCGATTGAATGGGAAATGGTTCAGGTTATAAGAAATTACTAAAAGGAAGGATTTAATTTGAAAGTTTACGATTGCTTTACTTTTTACAACGAATTTGAGTTGCTTGAACTGCGCTTGAAGTCACTGTGGGATATGGTTGATTACTTTGTACTTGTCGAGGCGGATAAAACTCAAAATAATGTTCCTAAACCGTTTTTATTTGGTGAGCGTATTTCAGAGTTCAAAGAATTTCTTCCGAAAATTCGCCATATCCCTATGCGTATGAATTTTGATTATAAAGGTGCAGGAGATTGGACGCTTGAAAATGAACAGCGCAATAGTATTGTCTATGGGCTTACAGATGCTTCGCCAGATGATTTAATTTTTATTTCGGACTTAGACGAAATTCCTTCGCCAGATATTATTCAGCGCATTATGACTAATGAGACTCCTTTGATAGGAATGGTTCAATTCTCGGGGG
>JAFZIV010000018.1 GCA_017554235.1 Selenomonadaceae bacterium | reverse complement strand
ATAACGTTCGTATTTTGCCGAGCAGAGCTTCAGCTGCCGATGTTAATGCCGCTATGAATAAAATTGGCGATATTCTCTCCGACTTTTACCACTGCGACTTTGGTATTGGTTGCGACCTTCACACCGATGATACAAATAACAGGTACTACCTTAATAATCACAAAATGAGTCAAAAGGAAATTTGGAACAAAATTTACGACAGACTTGGCATAGAAAATCCCAATTTGTAAGATTATCGCGAAGATTAATTGATTTCAGCTAAAAAAACACAAATTAAAAAATTTGAAAGGAAGTTTTAAAAAATGAGTGAAGAAAAAATTATGAATGAAGAGGTTATGAACGAGGAGGAACTCGACGAAGTTTCCGGCGGAACTTGGGGTCAAGTTGCACGCGATGCAGATAACATCCGCTGGCTTGAAAATCGCTATAACGTCAATCTCCTGCCTGGCAATGGCAATGCTTCAGCTGCTGATGTTAATGCCGCTATGAATAAAATCGGCGACCTTATCTCCAACTTTTACCATTGTGACTTCGGGGTTGGTTGCGACCTTCACACCGATGATACAAATAACAGGTACTACCTTAATCATCACAAAATGAGTCAAAAGGAAATTTGGAACAAAATTTACGACAGACTTGGTGTACAAAATCCCAATTTGTAAGATTATCGCGAAACTTAATTAATTTCAGCTAATAAAAATCTCAATCTCCGATGAAAAAGTCGGAGATTTTTTTTGAAAGAAATATAACAAGGGAGGCGGAATTGTGATAAATTTAAAAAATTTTTTTGTATTTTTCATTATGTGCCTTGTAACTTTTACAGCAGAAACTGTTTCCGCGCAAAGTGAACGCAGTAAAGGATTTGCACTTCAAAAGGGCGACTGCATAGGAATTTTGGCACCTTCCGCATATTTGAAAGGTCTTGCCGACAGCGAAGGCTTTAAACGCGCAGTAAACTTTTTTCAATCCAGAGGCTACCGCGTAAAAATAGCTCCTTATGAACTTGACGGCACCGGCGCATTACTGTTAATTGAAGATGTCGGCGAAAAACCCTACAGATTGGATAGAATGCTTTACCAACTTTATCAAAGCGGGCTTTTAAATCGTGTCAACGGAATTTTATTCGGCGACTTCACAAATTGCAAAAAAGATAAGGCTAACGGCTTGACGCTTGAAAATGTTTTGGAACATTACGCAAAACTTTCAGGTAAACCGACAATTATGGGATTGCCCGCCGGTCACGATAAGCACAATACATTTTTGCCGCTTGGAGTTCATGCAATTATGAAAGCTGATTCCAACGGTAAAGCTAAGCTGATCATAGACGAGCCGACTTTTAAATCTTAAAATTTTTTAAACTTAAAAATTCCTGCGAATTGTCAGTTGGCTGAAGATAAATATTTATAAAAAAAAACTTCTGTGATAAAATTACGTCATAGAAGTTTTTTTGATACAAGAAAGGCACGCAATGCATCAATATTTATTTTTTATAGGAGATTTTCCGATTCGCTCCTATGGCGTCGTGTTGTCAATCTCAATTTTTTTGGCGACGGGCGCAGGATATTTTTTCGCGAAAATGGACGGGCGCGGCTACGAAAAATTTTTAGTTGACATTGGATTAATCGGAGGATTTTTCGGATTGTTGGGCGCGAGATTGTGGGACGTTTTCTTTTTCGACTGGGATTATTATCAATACCACTTAAACGAAATTTTAAACGTCTGGCAGGGCGGAATGGCTGTACAAGGCGGAATAATTTTAGGCGTCTTGGCAGGCGGCATTTACGCAAAATTTAAAGGATTGGACGTAATTCATTTGGCAGACCTTTTAGCACCGGCAATAGTTTTGGGTCAAGCGTTAGGACGTTGCGCAAATTTATTAAACGGCGATGCTTTCGGCGCACCGACGGGCGGCAATTTCGGAATAATTTATCCCGACACGACGCTGGCATATCACACTTACGGAGCGCAACCGCTTTTTCCCGCAGAAGTGTGGGAATGTCAGCTTGATATTGTGATTATGGCGTTGCTTTTAATTTTCCGTTGCACAAATTACGTTAAGGGTCAATGTTTCGCGTTTTATGTTATGCTTTACGCGACGGCAAGATTTTTTCTTGAGAATCTGCGCGGAGATTATACAGATTTGGCGTTCGGAATTTTGAAAAGTGCGCAGGTTACGAGCGTGATTGCGTTCACAATTTTTTTTGGAATATTTATTTGGTTGAGGTTCAGACGTGAAAGAAAATAAATCGGCATTGATGAAGGCGACAGACCTTTTAGCGATGAGTGAGCAAAGTTCAAAGACTTTAAGGCGAAAACTTTTAGCGCGTAAATATAATGCTGAAGAAGTCGACGCGGCGATTGAGAAGTTGCAGAAATATAATTATCTCAACGACGAAGAATTTTGTAAGCGGCAGTTTGAAAATTTGTATTCGGAAGGAAAGTTAAGCGTCCGTCAAATTTGTGTGAAATTGATACAACGCGGTTTTGATTCTTCATTCGTTGAAAAATTAATTCCCGATAACATTTACGAACACGAATTTAACGCGGCTACTAATGCTCTTGAAAAAAAATTTGCGCCGCAAACTTTTGACGACGCTAAGGAACTTTACAAATTTAAAAATAAACTTTGGCAACATTTAGCGTCGAAGGGATTTTCATCAGAAATAATTTCAACTGTCATAGAAAATTTTTTACTGTAATTTTTCTGCACCGACAGTGTTGTCGATTTAAAAAAATGTTGACAAAATGCGAATAGCTATGGTATACTTACGCTGTTTTTCAGGAGGAGTGGTACTCAAGAGGCTGAAGAGGACGGTTTGCTAAATCGTTAGGGTCGTAAGGTCGCGGAGGTTCAAATCCTCTCCACTCCGCTAAATATTCAAGTCCTCGAAAGAGGGCTTTTTTCGTGTTCAAAATTTTTGAAACTAAAAAAAGGAGATCTGCAATCTCCTTTATATGTTATGTTATTTTCATTTAATTGGAGCGGGCAATGGGAATCGAACCCACCTCTAAAGCTTGGGAAGCTCTCATTCTACCGATGAACTATGCCCGCCTTAAGGAATTAAGCACCTTGCAACAATTCCAAAATATTTGAGTAATTATGCCTATACAGATTAGATGCACTCGACGCTAAATCCTTCTGTGTTTCTTCAGATTTAAGCTCTGATGCCGCCTTAGCCATATCTACACCGCCTGCTGTCGATGCTGCTTCCTGTTCGTTTATTGCCATTGTATTGTAAAGTGCCTCTTGATAATCCAGCCTTTGAGCATACGCGCCTTGTGTAGTTATCTCATCAAGTGACGCATCCATTGCCTCACCGGCTATAGATTTTTTCAAAGAATCGTTTATGCCTTGAACTTTATCAAGAGCGTTATCAACCGTTTCCAGTGACGCTTTAACAGCATTGGGATCGTTAAGGTTAATGGTTACATTTCCTTCGCTGTCCTTCAAGCCGAGTGTTTCGGCGCGAATGTCACCCATGTTGTAATTTTGATAACCAAGTACACCGGCAATTCCCATATTTTCTTGAGAACCGTCTAAAATATTTATGCCGTTGTATGTAACTCTTGAATTATCATCAATCTGTTCAACAATTTGATTAACATGCTTCTGCATATCTGCTCTTTCCGAAGCTGTATTTGTATCGTTTGCCGCATTCATCAGATATACTTTGATCTCCGTCAATGCGGTTAAAGTTTTTGAAGTAGCACCTTCAGCCGTCCTCATCATAGCACTGGCGGTTTGAACATTTTGAACCGACTGCGAGTTAGCGTCTATGCTAACGCCCATTTTCTTTAACGTCGCGTAAGCCGCAGCACCATTTGAAGGCGTCGAGTACTTTGAACCCGTCGCTATTTTCTGCGTTGTCTTTTGCGTGGCATTGTTGACACTATTCAACGTGTTAAGCGCATTATTTACACTGCCTACCATTGCCATCACTACTCCCTCCGTCCATTGAAACAAAATAATCCATTCACAAAATCAACATTAAAAGTTGAGTCTTTATAAGCAATTCAATTGTAAATTATAAAATAATTTTTGTCAATATTTTCATTCTGTTCAGAGAAAATTTTTTTAAGCCAATTTTATTCAATGCCGAAGAGTGCGTCTGCAAATTCTTTGGCGTTAAACGGTCTTAAATCGTCAAGTCTTTCACCGACACCAACCCACTTGACAGGGATATTTAATTCCTCTTTAATGCCGATAATCATTCCGCCCTTAGCTGTGCCGTCCAACTTCGTCAAAACAATTCCCGTAATGTTTGCTGACTTGGAAAATAATTCCGCCTGCCGCAAAGCATTTTGTCCCGTCGTCGCGTCGAGTACCAATAAAACTTCGTGCGGTGCGCCGGGAATGCCTTTGCCAATAATGCGATTGATTTTCTTAAGCTCCTCCATAAGATTAAATTTATTTTGAAGACGTCCTGCCGTGTCGACAATCAGTACGTCAAAATTTTTCGCAACAGCAGATCTTACCGCGTCAAGTGCAACCGACGAAGGATTAGAGCCCTCACTATGCTTAATAATTTCTGCGCCTGTACGTTTAGCCCAAACTTCCAGTTGTTCAATCGCACCTGCGCGGAAAGTATCCGCGGCGGCAACCATAACTTTTTTTCCGCACTCTCCATAATACGCGCTAAGTTTGCCAATCGTTGTAGTCTTACCTGCACCGTTTACGCCAATCATCAAAATTACATACGGCGGCTCGACATCAACGTTTGTACCTTCTTCCTCAATCAAAATTTCTCGTATTTGATTCGACAAAAATCTTTTCACGTCATCGGCAGATTTTATTTCAGCTTTACGAACACCTTTTCGCAAATTTTCCATAAGTTTTTCCGTCGTCTTTGTGCCAACGTCTGACATTATCAGCGTCTCTTCAAGTTCATCTAAAAGTTCATCGTCAATCTTAACCGAACTGTGTAAAAGTTCATCAATCTTATCGGCTAACTTTTCACGGGTTTTGGCAAGTCCTGCCTTTAATCTATCAAAAAATCCCATTTCGTTACCTCCTTCGTTAAATTATCCAAAGTTATATTAATCTATGCTAATTATATTACAAAAGCTGAAGTTTTACCACTTACAAAAATTTTTATTTGTCCGCGCAGATTTTAAAAAACAAAAAACGCCGAACTTAATCGCTCGACGAAAAATTTTTTTGACGAAATTATAATTTAATCTCTGCGGCGCGGTCTGTAAGGTTCAACCTCTTCAATCGACATAATTTTAACATTGCCGTCCAAATCAGCGAAAACAATTTCCGGCACGCCCATTTCCAACAAAAATTCGTAGGTATTTTCGTCCGGCACGTAAAAGCCTTCAATATCAGCAACAATCGCAAGCCCGTCAAATTCACGCTTACCGTCAACAATAGCTTTTATCATTGCCGCCATTTCCGCAGAGATGCTAAGGTAAGGTATCGGATGATCTATCCTGCAACCATTGTAAAGTGTGCCGTCAGAAGTCAAAACACACGCGCCCGCCGCTATCCCGTCATGGTCGACGTAAGAATTTCTTATCGCGTCCATTGCAATTCTAACCATAGTATCGGCAATATCTTCATTAACTTCGTTCATCATAATAAATCACGCCTCCGTTTCTGTAATTTGATAAAAAATATTTATAAGTTCCTAATTTATTTTGCCGTCAATGGAAAAAATCCTGCTTAAATTTAGCATTAAGCTTTTAGGATTTTTATAATAAAATTTTTCCGGCGAAAAAGGCTTATCAAATATCCTCTTAAACGCGCCAGAATGCCCGTAAACGCGTCGAAAATATATTTTGGTATCCAAATATTGTGTGAGAAAAAATAAACTAAAAAAGGAGTCTCTTTGTTTTAAGAAACTCCTTTTTTGTTTTAAGCCCCGCCTTTCAGCGGTAGGTTTCTTAGGCTATTGCTACAGAACCTTTAAGCTTTTAAATTATTTCCAATAATGCTCGTTGCCGTTACTTACAGCCGTAAATTCAGACCAACCGCCTTGACCGTCAGAAACTCTAAATTTAGTTTCAGAGGAAGCATTAGCAACCGTAAGTTTGCTATCATCTTTGAGAGTTACAACTACTGAGTTGGTGGAAATACCGTCTATAGTCGCTTCAAGATTGAGATCGTCCAAAGTTACGTCTTGGAGCCAGACTAAATCGTTAGAGCCTACGCCAACCATAACGTCATTACTGGAACGATAAATTCCGTCGCCATCAATGTAGCCGTGATCCTTGCGGTAAATGAATGTGTCATCACCGTCACCGCCGATCAAAGTATTGCTTTCGCCGCCGCCGCCCCACAGGGTGTCAACCATTCCGCTGCCGCCTGCGTAGATCATATTGCTGTTACTGTTACCGACCAAAGTTGCCTTTGTATCTGCAAGATTATGTGCATCTATTGTGTTAATGCCGTAGTAGTAATTCTTGTCATTATTCTTGTCATCAAGCCAGATATTGACATTGTTGAGATCTGAATTGGAAGAGATTTGCAAAATATCTGCATTTTTCTCCGAGTTACCGAAGAATATGTTAGTTTCTTTATCATAGGTGAAGGTGTTTGAAGTTTGACCACTTGTGACGCCAAATTTGCAGGTATAAATTTCGTCGGAATTTAAGAAACGTGCTCTCACCATCTTGTTCTCAGACGGATTAATAGCGGCGTCATTAATGACAATTTTCGTATCTTCGCCGAGTGAAATTTCAATTTTATTTGCAGTTGCAGATACGCTTTGATAATTTTTGATGTCGCCGAGATAAAGCAGATCAGAATGTGACATATCAGCATCGACATCACTGCCGCGATAGAAACTGAAGCTATTAATGGTATCTCTACCTGAGCTATAGGTGGTATTGTTGTATTTGCCGAAGAAGAGATGGTGACCGGCTTTTGTAGAATCAGAACCACTGCCGCCGGAATAAATCTTGTCATTACCTGCGCCTGAGGCTAAAGATTTCACTGCACCTGCATCTGCGCTACCGCCAAGAGTAATTTCCTCGCTTGCGCTTGAGCCAAAAATCGTTGCGCGACTTTCATTCTGCAAGTTTAATTTAGTAATATTGCTGAAATTATCACTTCCGAGAGTGATACTAAATGTTGCATCGACGGACTCTCCAACATTGATCGCGCCGGCTTTTTCTGACTTGTAGTAATTCGCAATATCCGAATTGCTGTTTACGCTTACTGTAGAATTGCTTGCAACGAAGGAAACTTTTTCATTACCTACTAAGAAATTGTATGCACCGGTGCTGTCAGCTGACAGATTGGCGAAGTTGACTGACGCGCCTTCGCTTGCCGCTACAACAACGTCACCCTTCTTCTTGAAGGTAGTAGATGCCGCATTAGCTTGAAGAATATTTGAACCATCTTCGTTATTAAAGCCGCCTACCCAGCCGTAAACATCATTTTTGCCTTCGCTGAGTATAACCGTTGCACCGCGTTCTCCCTTTGCGGAATCAGCCGCTGCGATTGAAATTAAATCATTGCCTGCACCGCTGTAGACAAGGTCATTAGGTCCTGCATAGATTGTATCTGCATATCCCGAACCAACAATCGTATTGACTGTTCCGGTGTTTGCGTTCTCTCCGCCGGTTACCGTGAGTTGAGAAATCATCAATGCGCCTTTCGTAAATTCAGACGCATCGAGGTAGCTGTCATAGTTACCTGCCCAAACAAGGAAGGTTTTGTTTCCGCCTGATGCATTTGCTATAATCGCGTTGGTTGCTGTAGCTTCGTCGTAACTGTCGCTTGCACCTACAGTAATGGTTGAACCACCTGCGATAGCAATTTTGTTACCTGACAAGCTGAGATTTGCGGGACTAATATCTGCACTTGTCGAAAGTTTAGTTGCAACGATTACGTCGCCTTCTGTAAAGTTGTAGTCTTGAATTTCAACAGCATTTGTATCATAGAAGACATCAGCACCGCCGCCGCCTTTTACGTAGTCACCTTTCGAACCGGCATAAATCGTATCATTGCCGCTACCGCCGAAGAGTGACGCCTTGCCACCTGCGTTGGAAATAGTGTTACCGCCATTACCTGCTACGATTACGTTATCAGCTATAGCATTTTTGCCAATGAGCAACGCACTCTGTCTATCACTACCGTAAATTGTGTGGTTAGTTTTAATAGTATCTGTGCCGTCTCCTGTGCTTACACCAACTGCTACGAGAGAGTTAGTACTGCTACTTACATCGATAACCGCACTGTTTAACGTAACCTTATCTGTAGTGTAATATCCTTCCATGTGCTTGATATTAATCGCATTGGGAAGGTAAGACTTCAAGGTTACACTGTTTGGATAACTGCCAAGTGAATCATCACCAGAGATAATTACACCGCTAGCTGATGAGATTGACGAACGCGTTGAAACGGTTGCATCTGCATATGCCGCAACTGAATGATTATACCCGCCGAATATGGAGTTTTGTCCGTAGTAAATATTTTCAAAGTCACGATATGCGCCAACAGTCGGATCAGCAATAGTGGAAACCAAGCTACTGATCGCATATTCTCTCACTTGACGCTCATGCGCTACCATTGAATCTTCGCCGGTTACGTTGCCCTGATTATCGACATACAGATAACCAAGCAAGTCATTAATCGTAACGTCTGCGCTATTTCCTACATGGTAAACGCCGGTTCCGACAGTAACGGTTACGTTATTAGCGATACCGCTTGAAATTGTAACATGCGGCATTGTGTCGGTATAAGAAACTGCCATTTTGAGAGAGGATTTACCTTCACTTGTGAGGTTGGCAGAAGTAAGTGAAACGTTTGCAGTGTTGACTGCCAAAACTGCGGGTTTAGAAGTATCGCTGGTAACGTTGGAAGTGTCATAAATTACCGTGAAGTTTTTATCATCTGTTGAAGTAATAGTATCATTTGCTTTTACACCACCGACTTCGACGATGTCGGTACCGTCTTTGCCGGAAACGATGTAAGCATTGCTTACTTTAGATGCACTTGACGCACTAACCGTAATTTCTGCAGTATTGACGGTAACTTTTGCAGAACCGCCCGATGCTACTGGGGAAGTAAGGTCATAGTATACCGCTTGGTTATTGGAACTTGCTACACTGTAGTTATCGCCGTCAACTACGTTTTGAATCGTAATATCAGACCCACTACCCAACGTGAACTGTGTCTTAGAAGTTGCCACATTGCTCGTGGACTTATAAATATCAAATATACCATTGACGTTGAATTGATTATCGCCGGTAACCGTTGCGCCGGAGTTGAGATCTTTAATTGCGGAAATACCGGAGGTTACTGTGTCGGATTCGAGTTGAAGAATTACTTTGCCATCGCTGTCATGAGCAACTACGCCTGCGCCGTTAAAGTTACCACCGAGAGTAGTATTTGTTGTGGTAATGTTAAGAGTTGCATCAGTCGATGCCGCCGTTACTGACAAATCTGAACCTACTGCCTTAACTGATGCCGCACTACCTGTTGAATCAAATGCTACGGTCTTTCCTGATTCTTTAGCTACTGTCCAGCTCGTTCCCATAACGTTCATAGCAACGCTATCTGCGCCATGTGAAAGGGTTACATTACCTGTCAAGCTGTCTATTGAGGTGACGCCGCCGTTTGCAGTGCTGGTTCCGAGTGCGCCATAAACGCTACTGGTTGCTTTTTCAAATGTGAATCCTAATTCGCTACCTGTTACACCGGTTACAGAAACTGAACGCGAAGACTGCGTGCCGCCTCTTACAAGCCATGAACTTCCTGCATTGAGGGAGTCTACTGCAGAAACAACAGAATTTTCAATAGTTGCTGAGCCGCCCTGTGCCATTGCCAGCGTGTCCGCCGCACCGTTTGCACCAACTGCTAAGGTCTTGCCTGCACCGTTTTTATCAATTCCGACTACTAATGCACTTGCATTAACTGTTGCATTAGCATTTGAATCGAATACAGCTGTAGCTGAATCACTAAGATTCCAAGTTGCTCCGCCGTTTGCGTTAATTGTATGATCGCCTGCTACATTAACTGTGGCTTGCGTATTGTTGGACGTGAAGGTAAGAGTCCCTACCTTAGTTCCGTCCGAGTTTGCTGAAACTGTGTTACTGCCAGTTGCGAAGGTTACCGTATCATCTCCGAGTTGAGCGGCAGTTACACTATTTCCGAGTGCCCAAGCTCCGTTTTTGGCGAGTTTATCTACAGCAGTGATAGCACCTGAAACAAGCGTAATTTTTGAACCTGCGTCAAGACTTGCTGTACCTCCAACTGTGGAGTTAGCTGTCAGTGTGCCAGCATTAGCTACTGCTCCGGTCATAATGCTGTCAGCTTCAATTTCAATGGTGAGTCCTCTTGCTCCTGCGCCATTTAAAACTGTTCCATTTACAGCAACAGTATCGTTAGTAGAGCCGGTACCCGAAACAGTTGCAAATTTTACGGATTCTTGTTCTTCTGCAGTAATTGCAAGATAACTTCCGGTAGCGTCTGCACCCGTAACTTCTACTGTAGAAGCAAGACCACCTGAAACTTGCAATTTGTGATATTTTAAATTAGAATCTTTATCAATCTGCCAAGTTTGGACAGTATCAATTTTACCAAGATTAATTGCACCTGCGGCAGAAAGAGTGGGACCTTCTCCGACAGCACCTTTAATGTTGAGGTCTGTACCGGCTGCTGCCAATGTTGCATCGATAGTTGCGTTATTGTTTTCAGTCAATGTCTGCTTAAATGTCGCATTAGCAGTAGTAATCGTTACGTCACCGACAACGCCTTGTAATCCAAGCGAGTTATTACCAGTTCTATTAAGCACAACACCATTTGTGCCTGCATTGAAGTCATTAATAGCACCTACAGCTTGAATGCTTACTTGGCTTGCCTGACCGCCTCCGTATAACCAAAGCGGACTGGTTACGCTGGTATTTTCCGCAGGAGTTGTTGCAGCAGAGCCAATTTGTGTAGGAGCAGCGGTAGGATCGGTATCATTAACGTACCAAGTCGTAACCGTTTCAGAAGTACCTACTGCGACATGTGCCGGAGAATCTGCACTGCTGGTAGTTCCGTCAAAATTGTAAACCATTGTAGACGCAGTAACCGTATCAGTACGATAACCTTCCACTGCGGTACCCGCAACAGTTACAGGTGTTCCTGCCTCAGAAGAACCCGAAGCTGAAATACCGCCGGTACTTGCCTGTACAGTAACTGCATCCGGCAATGCGAAAGTCTGAAGATCAAATTCCATATTTTTCGTTGTCATAAAGATGGCATCTTGACTCGCCGAAATAAATACGAGAAAAGACGCACCACACCTCCTTAAAACATTTACAAAAAACCTCACGGGCTATTGCGATAATAATTCGCATAGTAACGCCGCCCGCCGACGTAAAATAACCTTAAAATAAATTTAATTACGACGCTTGGTACTCATCCGTCAGGGTAAGTTTAATTCGTCGATATGACTATTCATTAATTTGTAACCCTTTAAGCCCCCTTTAGGATACGCACAGCGTCCAAATATAATATCCAACATCGCAAAAGCGACGACATCGGCAGTAAATTAGAAGAAGAACTCAACGAATATTTATGAGTCCCTGACTAAACTTATTGCGATTGATCAAGTCGCGGTTCAGTCAGAATCCAGCGAAAGAAACATCCTTGTAAAAATCGCGGCTATTTTATATCTAAACTTGCCTTCGTGTCAATAGTTTATCGAGATTTCAACCGATATACTTAAAAACTTGATATAAATTTTAATGAAAACTTAATGGAAAGTCAATCAGTTTTTAGGGAAATTTTTTGATTATTTGTAGCTTTTATCAATTAGAAATTTGAGTTGAGAAAAAATTTTTCGGTAAATTCTAATTTATGGAATTTTGACAGATTGAAAAAATAAATTCCTAAATATCAGGGATTTGCCAGTTGATAGAGGATTCGCCGATTGACTCCAAAAAATTATTGACGCGTGAAAATGGTTTACTACCGAAAAAACCGCCGCTTGCTGAAAGAGGACTAGGATGCGCAGATTCAACGATAAAATGTTTAGGATTGGTAATCATAATTTTTTTTGCCCGCGCAGGTCTTCCCCATAAAATAAAGGCAAGCGGACGTGGGTGATTGTTAAGGTGTTCAATAATTTTATCCGTGAAAATTTCCCAACCGTGACCGCGATGGGAGTTAGCTTGATGAGCGCGAACGGTTAAGACTGCATTAAGAAGTAAAACACCTTGTTCTGTCCAAGATTTCAGGCAACCGTTATTGGGAATGGTGCAACCCAAATCTGCGCGGAGTTCTTTAAAAATATTCAAAAGCGACGGCGGAGCAGGAACGCCTTCTTGAACAGAAAAGCTAAGCCCGTGAGCTTGTCCGACTTCGTGATATGGGTCTTGTCCCAAAATTACAACCTTCGTGTCCGCGTAGCTGGTGTAATGTAATGCGTTGAAAATGTCATACATATTGGGAAAAATTTTTTGGGTGCGGTACTCGCTGATTAAAAACTGTCTAAGCTCTTTATAATAAGGCTTTTCCAATTCGGGATTAAGGAGTTCCGCCCAATCGTTTTTAAAAATCTGCATGAATTATACCTTAGTTATGAACAAAATCTTTTTTATGAAAAAAGTTGCCGAAAATTTTTGTGATAAACTTTCAGCAACTCAATCTTAAAAATTAGTGATTAAAATGTTGCAATTTATACAAGAACACTGGCAAGACGTACAAGTTCAGGATCAAGCGGCTTTTTATTGTTGACGGAATCAAAGAGGTTAATGCTGACAACTTTTCCTTCGTCGAAACCGAAAACTACGTCCGAAACGCCGGAGATAAGAGCGAGTGCCGCACGTTCGCCAAGCATTGAAGCTTTCATACGATCTTCCATAGTGGGAGAGCCGCCGCGTTGAATGTGTCCGAGAATCGAAACGCGCGTATCAATGCCGGTCTTTTCTTGCACAACATTTTTCAAGCCGACGCCCGAGCAAGCACCTTCTGCAACAACGATAATACTATAGCGACGCCCTTTGTTGTATTCTTCAACAATTTGCGCACAAATTTCATCCAAATCATATTTAACTTCAGGGACGATAATATATTCTGCGCCGCCGGCAATACCTGCCGTCATTGCAAGCCAGCCGGAAGTATGTCCCATAACTTCAACAATCATAATGCGACGGTGAGCCGATGCAGTGTCACGCAATTTGTTGATAGCGTCAACCGCCGTATTAGCCGCCGTATCGCAACCGATTGTATAATCAGTTCCCCAAACGTCATTGTCAATCGTGCCGGGAAGTCCTACGATAGGAATGCCGCCCATTTTGGAAAGGAGCGATCCGCCCGTTAAAGAGCCGTCACCGCCGATTATTACAAGACCTTCGATGCCATGCTTTTGGAGATTGTCAAGACCTTTACGGCGACCTTCTTCAGTCTTAAATTCTTTACAACGAGCAGTGCCGAGAAAAGTACCGCCGCGCTGAATTAAGTCACTTACACTACGCGCATTAAGTTCAACGATTTCATCAGCCAACATACCTTTGTAGCCGTTGTAAATGCCGAAAACTTTTACGCCTTCATAAATCGCAGTCCTGACTACGGCACGTGCCGCCGCGTTCATACCGGGACTGTCGCCGCCCGATGTCATTACCGCTATTGCTCCTGTTATCATAAATTCTCCTCCCAACTTCCAACGCGAATTGACGCAAACTTTAACAAAATTCTTGACGCTATTTTAGAAAATTTTTGCTTGATTGTAAAGTAATTTTTTTATAATTTGTGAATTGTTTGTCGAAGGAAAATTTTGTTAAATATACTTTCTCTTTTGGCGCAAAAGAGAAAGTAACAAAGAGAAAACAGCCCGCAGCCTTCGCATCACGCTCAGGGTGCGGGCGGGGCGCACGTCCTTGTGCGCCTTTCTTTTATTTTTGACGATTAAAGTTATAATTGACGCCTAATCAGAGCAACTGATTCTACATGCGAACTGAAAGGAAACATATCAACGGGTTGAATTTTTTCTGCAGTGTAATTCAATTCACGGAGTACAGCTAAATCACGCGCTAAAGTTGCAGGATTGCACGAGACATAAATAATTTTTTGCGGATTCATCGCGGCAAAAATTTCCAAAACTTTTTGGTCACAACCTGCGCGGGGCGGGTCGACAATCACAACATCTGCGCGGACGCCTTCATGAAAAAGACGCGGAATAATTTTCACGGTGTCACCTGCAAGAAATTCCGCGTTACGAATATTATTTTCACGCGCATTTTTTTTAGCGTCCTCAATCGCCGTCGGTACAATCTCAATTCCGTAAACTTTCCGCGCAGATTTCGCCAAAAATAAAGTTATCGTCCCAATTCCGCAATAAGCATCGATAACCGTTTCGCGTCCAGTCAAGCCAGCAAATTTCAACGCGACATTGTAAAGAATTTCAGCCTGCGCGGTGTTGACTTGAAAAAATGAACGCGCAGAAATATTAAAAGTTAATTTACCGATTTTGTCTTTAATCGTCGGCTTGCCGTATAAAACTTTTGTTTCGCGCCCAAGTATAACATTGTTGTGGAAGGTCTGAATATTTTGTTGGACGCTGACAACTTGCGGCAATGCATGAAGAATTGCTTTGACAATATTTTTTTCAGAAGGAAGATTTTTTGTAGCCGTCACCAGCACAATCATCAAGTCGCCGTTATAACCGATTCGGCTCATAACGTGCCGCAAAACTCCTCTGTGTGTGTCTTCGTCATATGCGCTGACATTGTACTTGTCCAAAATTTTTTTGACGGCAACTAAAACTTCGTTCATTCCCTCGCGTTGAATCATACAAGAATCAGTATCCACAATTTTATGACTGCCACGCGCGTAGCAACCGATAACCATTCCCGACTTGACGCGGGCAACTGGAAACTGCATTTTATTTCTATAGCGCAAAGGATTTTCCATGCCAATCGTATCAAGAATTTCAACACCGTCAAGCTTGCCTATATGTTTAACGGCATCAATAACTTGCTGACGTTTCCACTTAACCTGCGCGGCGTAACTTAAATGTTGAAGTTGACAGCCGCCGCATTCGTCGTAAATAGGACAAAAAGGTTTAACCCTGTCTTTACTTTCGCGCAGAATTTTTACCAACTTTGCAACGGCATAATTTTTTTTAGACTGCGTGACTTCTGAAAGAATTTCTTCATCAGGCAACGCACCTTCAACAAAGACAGTTAAGTTATCGTGTCGCCCGACTCCTTCGCCGTTAGTTCCCAGTCCCGTAATTTTCAAATTCAAAATTTTTTCTCCCGTTATAATTTAATCTTCCCTCATAGTTTCCAGAATTGTCGTTAATCTTTCCTTAAACGCTGGAATATCCTCCGACAAAATTTTCCACATTTCCTCCAAGTCAACCGTTTCGTATTCGTGAGCGTGAATATTTCTCAATGCTCTAATCTTTCTCCAATCAATTTCTCTATGTTGATTTTTAAATTCTTCCGTAAAGCGCGTCGTCAATTCGCCAATTTGAAAAACACACATATCGCATGAAAGTTTAAGTGCCGCTTTCGACACGTAATTTTCATAAGAATTTCCAAACTCGTTAATCAAATCGTCAATCTGATTGCAGTAGCCGATAATTTTTTCAAGCACAACTTGGCTTGTTTCTCGTCTCCTATTCCTCATACAAGATTACCTCATCAACTTTAATTTCAGCCAAAAATTTTTTATCAGAAATTCCTTCGCTAACTGCGTCAACATGACAGCCAAATTCATCTTCCAAATCAAAGACAAATCCAAAATATTCTAAGCCTAAAACTTTGCCCTTTTTAAACAGAAAATCTAAATCACTTTCACTGTCCGCATCGCCGCGTGCGTAACTTCCGAACAAAGACAATTTTTTTACGCCATATTTTTTCGCAATCGGAATTGCCTTATTTTTTATTTCTTCAATCGTAAAACGCGGCTTGCCCATTTTTCTCACTCCAATTTTTTTGCAATAAATTCTAACACATTTTTGTTTGCCGTCAATGTTAATGTGAAATGATATTTTCGACGCCGCATTAGTCTTGAGTTAAAATTAAATAAAAAATAGATTGAAAAAAGTCGTGTCAGAGTAGCTTTTAACTTTTTTCAATCTTTCAAATGTGAAGAACTCTTCAAAAGAAATTTTTTTACATTTTTTGCGAATTTTTCAACGCCTCAGAAAGAGAGCGGTTTTCTTCTATTAAATCGCGCGTTTCACTGTCTACGTCGGCAAAACCTACGCTAATAAAATTAATTCTGTCTCGCGCTTTTCCTAAATAGGCGTCAACTATACGAATCATTTCATATTGTTCAACGCCGTCTCTAATTATACGGTATCTATGTCCCGTCATTACTTCTTTCGACAATTTTTCACGAATATTTTTTGGTTCAAGGAATTTCAAAAACTCTTTGCGGTCAGATTCTGCCACAAATTTATTTGCATATCGAACAAAATTTTCACGAAACGGAAATCTATCTCCAACCTTAATTCCTTCAAGGTCACTTTCATTATTACTGTCTGCACTCTTGGCGCGATAGCAACATCCTTCATTTTCTTCAAGATTAACGCTGTAGATACTGCGGTAATCTGCGGAGATTGTTGAAGTTATTGAATTTATCTCGGATGCCCTTCGTTCATTTTCAATTTGTTTTTCTTGAACTTTTAATCGCTCCCTAAGCATTTCTTCCTTACGTTTTGCTTGACGTTTAATGAAAATTACAATACCAATCGCAACAGCTAATCCGAGAGCAATTAAAACGAATACATATCGCCTTAAAAATTCACCAAAAGAAAATGTTATTTTTGAAGAAGAATATTCAATGAGTGCAGATTGAAGCGATGCACTTGGAACAAGGCTTGCAGTCTTATTCAGAATGTAATAAAGTTCAGGTTCAGACCTTCTAATTGCAAAAGAAAAATCTAATGCCTTTCCCGTAGTAAGCGCGTAGAAATCATATTTATCTGAAGTAAGTTGCTCGACTTGATAATCATGAACCAGTACGCAATCTGCTTGTGAAGATTCAACAGCCTCTAAAGCTGCATTAAAGCTACTGCACTCAAGAATTTTCCAATTAGGGTAATTATCCATAAGAAAAGTTTTATAATTGACGTTATCTCCATTTATGGCGACGACAATTTGTTGATCTTCGGAAATTACTTTTTTCGAGGATTTATTTATCATTAATTTCATTTCAGTTTGAAGAAAAGGATTTGTCGTCATAATTCCCATTGATTCAGCGTCGTGAATACTCAAATTTACCGGGAAAACGCAATCAATTTCATTATCAGCTAATGCTTGAAAAGCGTCCTTCAAAGTCGAATAAGATTTCGTATCGAATTCAATAACTGCATTTTTTGTACAATTTGCGGCAAGTTCAAGGTAATTCTTCAACACACCGGTTAATCCGCCTGTCATTGAACTGTCACAGAATGGAGAAAAATTTTTTAAATAACCGACTCGAATCGTTTTATGTTGAGCAAGCCATTTTAATTCGTCATTGGAAATAAAAGCGTTTGTACCAATACCTTTCAAGTATTTACTATACAGATAATCGTCATAAAATTTGTTTTCATCGTTAATTTTACTCATTGCGAAATTCAATTCATTCAGCAAGTCAGGACGATTTTTATTTACTGCAAAGAAAAATTCCGAATGCCCAATTTCAAGGATTGGAACACAAGAATGGGTAATTTCATCTTCGTAACAATCCAGCGTTATATAGGCATCCAATTCGCCGTTTGCTACTTTTTCAAATGCAATCTTTTCAGAGTCATTCAAGCCGATAAGTTGTGCATTAACGCTGTTATCACGCATCCATTGCGTAAAAAGTGCGCCTTGATAGCTGTTTGCATTCACTCCAACTTTTTTGCCGTTCAAAGATGATAAATTATCTATCTTAATCGAATCGTTTGAAGACAATATATATAAATAATAAGATTCTGCACCCATTGGCAAGGAAGGGAACAACATCAACCCCGCGCGTTCCGGAGTTTTGGAGACATCACTTAAAATATCAATTTGCCCATTTAAAAGCATAGTATAAAGTTCAGGCCAACTGCCTTTAATATATTCGTAAGTCCAGCCGGTATAAGCGGCAACTTTTTGCTGATAGTCATAGGCGTAACCTGACCGTCTGCCAAAACTGTCTGTGTAATTGAACGGCGATTCATACCAGCCAACACGCACTACTTTATTATCTGCGTAGGCTGAATTTGAAAAAGCTGTTAAGATAAGGAAAAGAACAACTGCTTTGAAAACTGATTGAAACAAAGAAAAACACCTCGTATAATATAAATATTGTTATTACCGTCCTTTGGACGTGTTATAATTTTAAAAGATACTGTGAATTAGTTAATTACCTTGTAAAAATTCTTTTTATTAAACCACTAAATTTTTTGAGAGTCAAGTTTTGTGTAAGTGAGAAAAATATCGGCGTTAAAATAAAAACGTTAAATAAGCTATTCAAAGAAATAATTTTATGTGATATAATTTTTTAAAAAATTACTTGGAGGTAGTTAAATGAAAAAAATTATCGTAATTGCCGGTGACGGAATTGGGCGCGAAGTTACGGCGTCTGCTGTCGAAGTTTTAAAGAAAGTCGACGAAAAATTTAATATCGGTTTTGAATTTGAAGATAGAGACGCGGGCGGGACTGCCTATGAAAAATTTGGTGAACCGTTACCTGAAGCAACTCTTGACGCTTGCAAGGCGGCTGATGCAGTTTTATTCGGCGCAGTCGGCGGTAAGCAATGGGATACTTTGCCCGTTCATCTTCGCCCTGAAAAAGCTTTATTCGGACTTCGTAAAGGGCTGGGACTTTTCGCGAATCTGCGTCCCGTAAAAGTTTATACGCCGTTGATTGACGGTTCGCCGCTTAAGCCTGAACTTGTCGAAGGTTCAGATTTATTAATTGTGCGTGAACTTGTCGGCGGAATTTATTTTGGCGAGCGTTGCGAAAGTGAAATTGTTGACGGCGTAGAGCGTGCGTGGGATACGGAATGTTATTCTGTGCCGGAGATTGAAAGAATTGCCAAGCTTGCCTTTGAAACGGCGATAATTCGTCGCGGCAAAGTAACTTCCGTTGATAAAGCTAATGTGCTTGCTTCGTCAAGACTTTGGCGGCGTGTTGTGATTGACGTTGCGAAAAATTTTGCCGGCGTAGAATTAAATCATTTGTACGTTGACAACTGCGCGATGCAACTTGCGATTAATCCCAAGCAATTCGACGTTATTGTTACATCAAATATTTTCGGCGACATTTTGAGCGATGAGGCGGCAGTTATCGGCGGTTCAATCGGTTTAATGCCCTCCGCGTCGATTGGTGAACTTACAAGCCTTTACGAGCCAATTCACGGTTCTGCGCCTGACATTGCAGGTAAAAATATCGCTAATCCTATGGGTTCGATTCTTAGCGCGGCAATGATGCTCCGCTACAGTTTGAACAATGTCACAGCTGCAAAGGCGATTGAATCTGCCGTTGATAAAACTCTTGCTGACGGCTATCGTACTGCCGACATTTACAAAGACGGTTTCAAGAAAATTGGTACTGACGAATGTACAAAAATTATTTGCGATAACATTTAAAGCTTTATAAAAATTTTCATCAATTAAAAAACCTCCCCCAAAAATTTCTTGAGGAGGTAATTTTTTTTAGTTAATAGTAGTCAGTGAATAGTTAATAGTACTTTTCACTGACCACTGATTACTGACCACTGACTACTGACCACTGATTACTGACCACTAATTATCAACGCGCCTAATATCAGCACCGAGATTTACAAGTTTTTGTACAAGATTATCGTAGCCGCGATCTATATGGTGAATGTAGCTGACTTGAGTTTCGCCTTCCGCAACCAATCCTGCAAGCACAATCGCCGCACCTGCGCGTAAATCAGTTGCCTTGACTTGGCAACCCATTAACTTTTCTTGACCTTCAACGACAGACGTTCGTCCGTCAATTTTAATTTTCGCGCCCATACGCCGCAATTCGTCAACGTGCATAAATCTATTTTCAAAGACAGTTTCCGTTACCATACTCGTGCCGTTGGAAATCGTCTGCAACGCCATAAATTGCGCCTGCATATCGGTAGGAAAGCCGGGATAAGGTAAAGTTTTTATGTCAACTGAACGCGGACGAGAATTGCAAATAACTCTTATGCCGTCAACGTCTTCAATAACTTCAACGCCTGCTTCTTTCAACTTTGCAATAACGGGCTTAAGGTGTTCACTAATCGCGTTGGCAATGTAAACGTCGCCCCGCGTCATTGCCGCCGCTATCATATAAGTTCCTGCCTCAATTCTGTCAGGAATTATCGTATAGTCGTGGGCAATTAATTTTTTCGAGCCTTCAACCTTAATGACATTTGTACCTGCGCCGCGAATTTTCGCGCCCATAATGTTCAAATAATTTGCCAAGTCAACAATTTCAGGCTCCTGCGCGGGATTTTCAATGATAGTTTGACCTTCCGCCATAGACGCCGCCATTAAAATATTTTCAGTAGCACCGACGGACGGGAAGTCAAGATAAATTCTTGAACCTTTCAATCCGTTAGGAGCAACCGCCGAAATATCGCCGTGTCCTATGGAAATTTTCGCGCCTAATGCCTCAAATCCTTTTAAGTGTAAATCAATCGGACGAGTGCCAATCGCGCAACCACCCGGCAATGAAATTTTTGCTTCGCCGAGACGCGCCAAAAGCGGTCCCATTATCAGAAATGATGCCCGCATTTTTCTAACTAAATCGTAAGGTGCCGTAACATTTTTTATATCCGATGCGTCAACGTAAAGTTTATGGTTTTCAACGTCGTGATGAACTTCTACTCCCAGATTTCTCAAAACGTCGCTTATAGTTTTAACATCTTCAAGCGCGGGAACTTCATCAAGGCAAGTAGCTTTGTCCTGTCCGAGAAGTGTAGCCGCAATTACGGGCAACACTGCATTTTTCGCGCCGCTTATTTTAACTGTTCCGCTTAATCTATTTCCGCCATTTATAATAAGTCTTTCCAAACTTTTAATCTCCCTTCAGTTTAGCTTGTAGGAATTTCACTAAATCTTTCCAACATTGACGCTAGCTTGTATCACGTTGTCAATGATATAGTTGCTGTCAAATTTTTGAAGCGGCGGAACATTTGTATTTTTGCCAAGTCGTTTAAGACGTTCCTGCGCCCTTTGCACGCGTTCAAGTTCAGCTTTACGTTCCTTTTCAGATTTAGGAGAGGGATTTGCAGTAGGTTCAATTACAATTTGATTATTGCTGTTCATATTAAGAAAATTTTTGATTCGGCGTTCATATTCTTTAGCAGGTGGTTCAGTCGAAGGAACTATACCACTGCCGGAATTATTTGTCGTGGTCTGTGTAAGCCCGCCGCTGTGAATATTCAATGTAAAATTTCCTTCACGTGCCGTAATCGGTATGGTGTAGGGAATTATAATTGTTTCAGTCGGTTTTCTATAAGGTTGAAGTGTTACAGTAAATCTAACCGTTTCGCCGGGCTTAACTGTTTTTTTATCGGGAACTGCGGATACCAGCGACGCAGATTGACGCCCGCCATTGATTTCCGCATTAACTTCAATGTCGTAAATGTCAGATTCTTCCGTTACGTTGGAGCAAATAAGGGTAAGTGCTTGTAAAATTTCAATTATGGAAACCTGTCCAACGTCCGTGTCATGATAAAACATATTTTGCCGCGAAATTGTACCGTTTTCAGTGACATTGGTTTTTATGTTAAAACTTATGTTTACGGTGGAATCTTCAAGACAATCTGCTGATTTACTTAAGGCGGCATAGGTGATAGCCGCGCCAAGTTTAGGAATCAAACTTTCATTGTAAGCAATCGACGCCCTGTAAGTTTCATCAGTGTTAAGTGCGTTATTCTTGACGCGAACACTTATAGGTACAACAGTAGGGAATTTGCCGAGAACACCTGATATTCCCGCTTCGCGATCCTGATTAATTCGCCCAATAATATTTCCTACGCTGGCAATGCGCATACCGGCACCATTAGCACCGCTGATAGAGCCTAAAACAGATGAATCAGTCATAAAAAAATTTACGTTACCTGCATGAGCGAAGGCGTGACCAAATCCCAAAATGTTTTCATTGTCGACGGCGGTAACAGTTCCCGTTGCGCCAACCGTAAAGTCTCCGTAGACAATCGCAACGCCCATAGCCGCGCCCGGTACAAGTGACGCATTATGTTTGATAATCGTTTTTGAACCTGCGGCAGGTGCGGCAAAAAAATCTTTGAAACCTAATGGTGACAATTCATTTTTTAAGAAATTCAAACTATTGTTGTCAAAGCCGCTGAAAAATATTAAGGATTTTTCTTCTTCAGAATCTTTTTTCTCGGTTAATTGCGCAAGTCTGTCGTTAGCACGTTTGTCGGGCAAATCCCAAAGTCTTACCATACTTTCAATAGGCGTGATAAAAAATGTATAAGGGCTCATCTCTTTATAACCTATTGCAAGTGCGCCGATAAGTTTACCGTCAACGTAGATAGGACTTCCGCTCATCCCTTGAAGAACGCCGCCAGTCTGTTTAATCAAATCGCCGGACGCCCGCGCCATTATCATTGAGGCAGAGCCTTTGCCGTTTTCAGTAACTCCGACAATTTCGACGTTAAACGGTTTTATTTGTCCCGTATTATCAATAATGGTGTAGCCAATGCCATTCATCCCGCTTTTAATTTGATTCAACGGCATAATCTCCGCCATTGCTAAAGCAGTTTGCGGAATCAGCAAGATTGTTAGGATAAACAGGAATAATTTCTGAAACAAACTTCGCAAATTTTTCACTCCGTTTCTTGGAAGTTTTTTGACACACTAAAATTTCAGATTTTGGTGTAGAAAATTTTTTTGAAAGAAAACAGAAAAAATTTACCTACCAAAATATATTGAAGTGTATCACGCAAATTTTTTTCCGTCAACTAAAAAATACTTCCAATGGGTTTATAGCAAAAAGTTCCATTAAAAATCATCGCTATTTAAAGACATTCTGAAATGTCAATTTTTGTAGCAATCCCTTTGTTTAATATTGCAAGCCTATTTCAAAGTAATAATTCTGTTTCACTTCTTCGCGCAATTTTTTCTTTTCCAGCCAACCTAATCACAGATTTAAAAATTTTTTCTGGTTACCGTATACGCTTAAAAGTCAACCTTAGGGTTAGCCATTAACTTTTTTGTTTCTTCGTCGAGTTCATAAGGCTTGCCAGATTCCAAGCAATTTTTTACTAATTCTTCTATTTCTTCGTCTAACCAATCACCGACCATATACGGCAAACCCTCGCCAAAAGTTTCACAATATTTATGGATCAATTCATTAAGATCGTTCTCGGATTCGCTTAAACTATTTTTCATCTTAAAAGTTCCTCCATAATCTCTGCAAATATTTTACCCACTGTCGGCAAATATTTTTTCAACATTGCATAACAACAATTCCTGATTATCTTTCACGTTAAATTTCAGTGCCAAGCCGCAATACCGCACAAAGGAATTTTTTCACCGTGTTTATAAGGTTGGCGAACAAAATTACAAGCGTGCATAGCATAGCTTGTAGCATAACTGTTAGCCAATTTCTCAAAAATCCATTTGTCTGAATCAAAAAAATATTTAACTACGCCATATTCTCCAATAGCTTTTGTCTGTTCTGGGTAATACTTCACTTTTACATATTCTTCGGTCTGTTCAATAATTTCTACCCACTCCACTACCAGTCATCTCCTAATGATTACCACCGCTTTATATCGTGTTTTCTGTCCCATTCAATCCCAACTCAATCGCCGTACTAAAAATTTTTTTAGTAAAACCTATTGTTTCTTGTATCAAATTACCGTCTTTAGTGTATTCTTTAATAATAATTTTTGTAGCTTCATTCGGTTTTACCAAATCTCCCTTTTCGTTTATGTAAAGTGCTATGGAATAATCTCCGCCGTTTGGAGTTTTTCCAAAAATCTTTTCTTTTTCCACTCATTATCACCACCGCTTTATATCGTGTTTTTTGTCCCATTCAATGCCGGCGGCAATCATACAAAAGGATTCAAAAAAAGGACAAAGATTTTTAAATTCTTTATACTGTTCATTTGTCATTCTTTCCTCCATTCCATTAAGTTCATTCCACAAAAGTAAAAATTCTTTGTCATCTCGCTCTTTATCTTCTGTGGTTGCATCAGATATACTCAATGTGTGCGAAATTCTTAACCTTTCGTTGATTCGCTTTGCCGGTTCGTGATAATCCATTAAAAATACTTCCTTCAAGTTGATTTATCAATTTTTTTAATTCGGTTCAGACGAGCCTTTCAGCGTAATTATATCTTACCTTTACGCCGTGACAAGTATTAATCTTTAATAAAAAATTTTTTAGCAACAATTTTGCAATTCGCTATAGTAAGATATATTATGATACAATGCACACAAAAAATTTTTGAGATGAGAATATGAACATTGCAATTTGCGACGACAATAAATTAATCTGCGCGGACATTTCAAATTTGATTCGGCGACAACTTCCCGACGCAAAAATTTCTGCTTTTCAATCTAAAAACGCTCTGCTGACGGCTAAAGATGATTTTGAAATTTATTTTCTTGACGTTAAAGGTATAGGCGGCATTGACGCGGCTAAAATGATTCGTCGTCGGCAGGAACTTCTGAACGCGCCAAAAAGTATTTTAATTTTCGTGACCGGCTACGGCGATTATATGTCCGAAGCCTTCGACGTTCACGCCTTCCACTACCTTTTAAAGCCGATTGACGCGCAGAAATTTTCTACTGTTTTAACTCAAGCTTTAACTGAAATTGAAAATATTCACAGTCAAGCCGAAAAATTTTTGCTCATCAAAGTCAACGGCATTACGCAAAAAATTTTCCTGCAAGATATTCTGTACATTGAGAGCCAAAATAAAAAAGTCGCCATTCATACGGCGGCGGAAATCTTTGAAGTTTACGGCAAAATGGACTCTTACGAAGTCGCGCTTAACGAAAATTTTTTCCGCTGTCATCGTTGCTATCTCGTCAACCTTGCAAAAATTTCTGCGTACAATGCGGATACGATTCAACTTTGCAACGGCGAGAAGATTTTTATTTCTGCGAAAAAATTTCCTGACTTTGTGAAAACATTTTTAAGCTACGCGCAGAATGGCGGGCTTGTCAATGTTTGAGTTGGAAATTTTAGATTTTATCGTAAGCATTGCGGGCGGCGTCATCAGCTTTATGTACGCCGAAAAATTTTTTCCGCACAGATTCGTAAATCGTAGAAAGTCAATAATAATTTGGTCAATCGTTTATGCAATAGAACAAGTTGCCGTATCCAATTTGACAACGTACCTTTCGCCTTATGACAGATTCATAATAATTTTTCCGCAAATTTTAATTTTATTCGTGTTGCAGAAAATTTTCTTCGTACAGGATAAGGCAAAAGAAATTTTTACGGTAGCAAGTTTCGTAGCCGGTTGGGAAATTTTGCGCTTTATCGCAAGCCCTTTATCTCACGTGATTTTAAGCATTTGGAGTCCAATTTGGACAGAAATTTTTAACCGATTAATCGCGCTTTACCCGACTTCGACGAACGATATAATTTTCAGAATGGAAATCATAAACCGCGTGGCAATTTTCATCGTGCTGGCAATTTGCCGCGCAGTTCAGCTTACGATTTTGATTTTTTATCTGCACGTCATTGCAAAAAATTTTACGCGGCGTGAATATGAATTAAAATTTCGCGACAGTTTATTTTTAATCTTCCCGTGCGTAACAGTCCTGTTTATCGACTTGACGGTAAGACTTACTGCATTTTCCGTACACAACGGCGCGGCATTTTTAATTTACGAGCGCGAACCGGCAACAATTTTGTTATTGCCAATTGTAAGCTGTCTACTTTTGGGCGTGATAATTTCTTCAGTGATTCTGTTCCAAAATCTGATTAATTTTAAGGACGAAGAGCAAAAACGTTTACTTTTGGAAAACCGCGCAGTTGAAGTTCATCGCGAAATTGAGGAACTACAAAATATTTATGACGATATTCGCGGCTTGCGTCACGATTTGCACAACCATATTGAAAATATTTCAGCTTGCGTCAGAGGTAACGTTGAACTTGAAAATTATCTGCGCGGAATGTCGGCAACGGTTGAGCGTCTTAATTTTTCAGATAAGACCGGCAATCCAATTACCGATATTATTTTGCACCAAACTCGGCAACGCGCCAATAAAAAATTTATTCGCTTTGACGCAAATTTTACTTGTCCTAAAAATTTTGATGTTTATGATGTCAGCATAATTTTAAATAATGCGTTGGAAAATGCGATTGAGGCTTGCGCAAAAGTTGACAGAGAAAAATTTATTTCAATACGGTCGTATATGCGCGGAAATTTATTTTTTATTGAAGTTGAGAATAATTTTAACGGCGGACTTGAAAAAGATTTTGCCACAACGAAGTCTGACAAAAATTTACATGGACTCGGTCTGAAAAATATTCGTCGTTGTTCGCAAAAATATTTGGGCGACATTGATATAAAAGTTTCTGAAAATATTTTTAAGTTGACGGTTATGCTTTACAAAAATTTTAGCGACGCATACGCACAACAGTAACTTTCGGTTCTACGTTATGGTTGAGTTCCATAATCATAAATGAACCGCGTTGATCGTCACGTGGACGCGCCGCACTGCCGGGATTAAGAATCAACGGCGGACCGCTAATGTATTCGACAATGTGAGTATGACCGTAAATTGCAATGTCCGCGCCCTGCGATTCCGCCGCCTCCATAATATATTCTTGCGTGTAGCGGACGCCGTAATTATGTCCGTGCGTCATAAAAATTTTGTGTTCGGCAACTTCTACAATTCTTTCGTAGCAAATATCTCCCGTAGGCCAATCGCAATTTCCTGCGACGCCGTAGACAGGCACATTTACCAGAGAGCGCAAATAATCCGCGTCAGGCGTGCAATCTCCCATATGCAACCACATATCCATTTTTTGCGCGAGACTTACTGCTTGATCAATCGCTCCCCAACTTCCGTGAGTGTCGCTTATCAATCCAATATACACAGAATCCCCCTCCTTAGGTTTATTTTTTTATTTTGGAAATAATTTCCTCAACATTGGTATAATTTTTCTAAGTGCTTCACCGCGATGACTTATGGAATCTTTTTCAGTCGGAGTGAGTTCAGCCATAGTTTTTCCGTTGCTAAGATAAAAATATGGATCGTAACCGAAACCGCCATTACCGCGTGGAGAAATTTTTATTGTACCGTCAACTTTTCCTTCGGTTAAAATTTCTACATCATTGTCGACAAAACATAACGCGCAACGATAATCAGCGGGCGACTCCTCAACGCCAATTTTTTTTAACTCATTTAAAAGTACTGTATTGTTAGTTCCGTCGTCCGCGTGATAACCTGCATACCGTGCAGAATTTACGCCGGGCGCACCGTTTAAAGCGTCGACTTCTAAGCCGGAATCGTCCGCTATACACGCAAGCCCTGTCAATTTATGAAAAAATTTTGCTTTAATTTTTGCGTTATCTTCAAAAGTTTTTCCGTTCTCTACGGCGTCAGGCAAATTTTCAAAGTCCGTTAATGACAAAACTTTTACAGGTAATTCCGAAAGTGCCGCTGTCATTTCGCGCAACTTCCCGACATTTTTTGTAGCAATTAAAATTTTTTTCATAATCTCACCTCACAATAAATTTTTACGCAATTTGCCCCACGTGCCAAGCTAAATCGCCGAGAGCATTTTTCTGTATATCGAAAAGTTTTTTTATACCGACTTCAGCTAAATCTAAAATTCCGTTTAAATCTGCGCGGGAAAAAGAATTTTTTTCGCCGGTAATTTGAACTTCGACAAATTCGCCAGCACCCGTCATTACAACGTTGCAATCGGCAAGTGCTTCTGAATCTTCAGCGTAATTTAAATCTAAAATAGTTTCGCCTTCAGGAGTAAAGCCAGCTGAAATTGCCGCAACAAAATCTTTGACAGGAAAAATTTTTCCTTCTTCATAAATCGTAGTGAAAGCCTCAACCAAAGCAACAAATGCGCCGGTTATCGACGCTGTACGTGTTCCGCCGTCCGCCTGTAATACGTCGCAGTCAACTGTAATTGTCCTTTCGCCGAATGTCGATAAATCCGTAACTGCGCGGAGGGAACGCCCAATCAGTCGTTGAATTTCAGCCGCTCTGCCTGTAGATTTACGTACAGCACGCGGATCTGTTGAACCGGGCAACATTGCATATTCTGCAGTTATCCAGCCTGTACCGGTGCCCTTCAAAAATGGCGGTACTTTATCTTCAATCGTCGCCGCGCAGATAACTTTTGTGTTACCGACTTCAATAATTGCCGAACCTGCAGGATGTATTTGAAAACGCCGCTCTAAAAATATTTCGCGCAGTTGGTTATTTTTTCTTCCGTCAATTCTATTCAACACTCTATCCCCTTATCCCTACAACTTCGTATTCCACATAATGAGCGCGTCTTCGCCGTCTTCGTAGTAGCCTTTACGCCGACCGACAATGTGCAGGCCAAAATTTTCATAAAGTTTAATCGCCGCCGAATTACTTGGGCGAACTTCAAGCGTCATAGCTTTTATCCCGATAAGTTTAACGCGTCGAATAATTTCTTCAAAAAGTTTTGTACCGATACCTTGACCGCGAAACGGTTCATCAACCGCAATGTTGGCAACATCCGCCTCGTCAAAACTAATCCATACGCACGCATAAGCTACAATTTGCCCGTCAATTTCTCCAACAATGGCAATAGAATCATCGCGTTTTGCTTCGTAAACAAAAGAGAGCAGTGACCACGCCGACTTAAAGCTTCTGTTTTCAATTTCTTCAACGGTTATAGCGTCGCCCGTTTTCATATCGCGAAAAGTTATTTGTGGCGTTTGTCCCATAATTCTTCAGCCTCCGAACGTCTAAGATAAAGCGGTTCTAAATCCATAACGTTACTGATTTTTCCTGCGTCAAGTAAAATTTTTCCGGAAAGTGCAACGTTGACTGCGCGGGGCATACGTAAATTTATTGGCGCGAAAGTTACATTATCCGGTAAAGATTTAATTTTGCCGAGTACGTCACCGCATAAAATTATTTCTTCGTCAGATTGTCCTGCCGCTTCTAAAATTTCTGTGATTGGTCGAACGGTTATTTCTTCGATTGGCTGTAAATTTTTGAACGGTTGAACATAGGCGGAATTTTTCTGCGCGTCAATTAACGGTAAAATCATTGCGGAACTTTTCGGAAAGTGTGCGGCTATTGCGTGAAGTGTAGGGACTCCGATAATTTTTATTTGCCATGCGTAGGATAAAGCCTTTGCCGCCGCCAATCCTATTCGTAAGCCGGTAAATGAACCCGGTCCTATGCTGACTGCTACCGCGTCAACTTTCTCAACGTTGGCGATTCGTAAGACCTCTTCAATTTGCGGCAAAAGATTTTCCGAGTGATACAACTTGGATTCCTGCGAAATTTCCGCCAAAATTTTTTCGTCCGAAATTAATGCGACGCCCGCCGCTCGTGTTGAAGTTTCTATGCCCAATATCAACAAAATTTTTCACCTTTTTTAACTTGCAAGATTTTATTACGCATTATTAATTACTAATTGATTTTGACGAGTCCTCCAAAATTGGAATAAGCAAATTGCCGCGCAGATTACGCCAGACAAAGTTGAAGGCATAAGCGGAAGTCGTAAACCTTCCGGCGCGAAAAGTATATAAGTTGTCGTGACAATCGTCATTAAAAATGCAGGGATTAACGCCGCGAAAAATACATTACCGTCAAGTTTTTGCGCCATGTAAACCGTTCCCGTCCATAACATTATCGTTGCTATAGATTGATTCAGCCACGCAAAATATCTCCAAACTACATTAAAATCTAATTGAGTTATTATGCCGGTGCAAATTATCAGCGGCAATGCAAATGTTAAACGATTTTTAATTTTGTCCTGCGGAAGTTTGAACCAGTCGGAAAGAATTAAACGCGCAGACCTTAAAGCCGTATCGCCCGAAGTTATCGGACAAACTACAACGCCAATCATTGCTAACATCATACCGAATCCGTCGCCAAGAAAACCGCCTGTAATTTGATATACGACACCGCCCGCGCCGTGAGCATTCATTTCTGCGGCAAGTGCGTCCGTGCCGTGAAAGAAAGTTATCGCCGCCGCCGCCCAAATTAAAGCGATGACGCCTTCACTTATCATTGCGCCGTAAAATACAGGACGCGCAAGCCTTTCACTCTTAAGGCAACGTGACATTAACGGCGATTGAGTTGCGTGAAAACCGCTTATCGCTCCGCAAGCTACGGTTATGAACATCAAAGGCCATATCGGCATTTCATCGCCTTTCGGGTGTAAGTTGGCAAGTTGCATTTCAGGCATTGCCGCGCTTTCAGTAAAAAGCATTCCGCCCATAATTCCGAGTGCCATTATTATAAAACATATTCCAAAGAGAGGATACAATTTTCCTATTATCGCGTCAATCGGCAGGAGTGTTGCAAGGAAATAATAAAATAAAATTCCCATAAGCAAAATTGTAACGTCAAAGCCTGTCGTCATTTTTAAAAGTCCTGCAGGTCCTACGGCAAATACTGCGCCGAGCAAAACTAACAATAAGACGAGAAAGACGCGCATTAAAATTAAAGCTTTATCGCCCAAAAATTCACCAACAATTTCAGATAAACTTTTTCCGCCTTCGCGCAGTGAAACCATTCCTGCTAAGTAATCATGAACACCGCCCGCGAAAATTGTTCCGCCTACAATCCATAAATAGACGCTTGGTCCCCAAATCGCACCGCCTACCGCGCCGAATATTGGTCCGAGTCCTGCAATGTTTAACAGCTGGATTAAAAATACTTTCCACGTCGGCAACGGTACGAAGTCAACTCCGTCATTTTTCGTAACGGCAGGTGTAGGATTATCTGTCGGCTTGAAAAAGTTATCAAAAATTTTTCCGTATACAAAAAATCCTATCAACAGCGTTGCCAATGCCGCCAAAAATGTTATCATAAAAAATCACCTCATTAAACAAATTAATTGCGCTTTTACGTTTGATATGATAAAATTTTATCACACAGTCGTTGTGTTTTCAATTAATTTTTATTATTCAAGTCGGGAGTGAAAAATTTGGTTGATAAAAATTTATTTCTCTATGATCTCGCCGTCGTGGCAATTATGAAAGGCGAAGAACCTTACGTTAAAGAGTGGCTTGACTATCATCTTTTGGCAGGAGTAGATCACTTTTATATTTACGACAATGACAGCACGCCGGAGTTCAAAAAAATTCTTCAGCCGTATATTGACGCTGGCATCGTTACGTACACACCTTTTTCGGGCAAAAATCGCTTAATGGATGCTTATAACACCGCCGTTAAAAATTATAAGTTTGAATGCCGCTATATGGCTTTCGTTGATGGCGATGAATTTGTTTTGCCGAAAAGTAAATCAACAATAACTGAGGTGATTGATGAGGTTCTGAGCGGCATACAAAATGCCGGTGGCTTATCTGTGAACTGGATTATGTACGGTTCAAATGGACAGGAAAAAGCCGATTATACACGTGGAGTAATTGAAAGATTTACACGGCGTAACGCTAATACGGACAAACAAGTTAAGGCTTTTACCAATCCTAGAAAAGTAGATTATCTCAATATCGCTCATTTCGCATATTTTTTTGACGGCTTTTTCTCAGTAAATGAAGTTGGCGGAGTAGTAATTGGTCCTTTCAATGATGCGTGTACATCTGATAAGATAGAAATGCACCATTATCATTTGAAGTCTCGTGAAGAATACGAAAATCGAATTAAGCGAGGCAATGCTGATGGACTTAATCCGCGCAATATTGAATTCTTTGAAAACTGCAATAAAACTTTTAACGAAACTTTCGATGACGGTATTGTAAAATATCGTGATGAACGTCAAGCCGCATTGATACCTGACGGAAATATAGAAAATCTCTTTCCAAGTAAGCAAATTAACTATCAGCGGCTGTTGAACGCTATATCAATGAATTTGTTTCAAAGTTCCATTTTAAATACACCACCACAATTTTTTGCAGGTAAAATGGAAACTTTTTTGACCTGTCTCAGTTTGAGTGCGTATCTTAAAGGAAAAGTTATTGACGAAACGGGAGTAAAATTTTTTGAAGAAAGTGCACTTAACTCAATTCACAAGTCGCTTCACGTAGGCGAATTAACTATCGCTGATTTGATGTTGCTGATTGGTGAAATGCCAAAAATTTTGACGATGAATTATCCTGCCGTGAAAAATATTCGCGACAGTTTGTTACAAATTATTCCGCAGATGTTGGAAATGTTACGCTTGCAAGGTCGTTGGCAAGACTTTACGGATTTGGAATATAAACTTGATATGCTGAAAAGTTTTAAAATTGATTAATCATGAGGAATTTATTTGCCAAAAAATATATTTGAAATTTTACGGAGTGCGACGACTAAACTTGAGGCGACTGGCATTGAATCTGCGCGGCTGGACGCTGAAGTTTTGTTGGCGCACATTTTGAATTGTAAGCGGCTTTATCTTTATGTTGACGCGGCAAAAAATTTATCTCCCGCGCAGGTTATTCATTACGAAAATTTGATTGAGCGTCGTGCTGAAAAAATTCCTGTCGCTTATCTTACTGGACAACGCGAATTTATGGGATTAAATTTTGCCGTGACGCCTGATGTTTTGATACCGCGTCCCGATACGGAAATTCTAACGCAATTAGCTATAGAAAATCTTTCTGCCGTTGAAAATCCTACTTTTGCAGATTTAGGCACGGGAAGTGGCGCAATTTGTGTTTCTATTCTGAAATACGTTAAAAATGCTAAGGCGGCGGCAGTTGACATTTCGCAGGACGCTATAAACTGTGCTAAGTTTAATGCTGAAAAATTTGGTGTCGACGACAGAATAAATTTTTACGTTGGAAATTTATTTGAACCTCTGCGCGGACAAAAATTTCACGCGATAATTTCTAATCCGCCGTACATTCCTACAAAAGATTTATCTACCCTTCAAGATGAAGTTAAACGCGAACCTAAATTTGCACTTGACGGCGGTGTTGACGGCTTAGACTTTTACAGGCGAATTGTTGAAGACGCACCGAATTTTTTATTTAACGGAGGATTTTTAGCGGTTGAAATAGGAATTAATCAAGCTGTCGACGTTAAAAATTTATTCGCAGAAAATTTTACCGACATAGAAATTTTCCGTGACTTGGCGGGAATTGAAAGAGTTGTAGCAGGCATTTATGAAAACTGAAATTTTAAAACCTATTCGTGAAAACATAAGACGCGCAGGAAAATTAATTCGCGCAGGTGAACTCGTCGCCTTTCCAACTGAAACAGTTTACGGACTCGGCGCGGACGGCTTAAACGCAATGGCATGCAGAAAAATCTTTGCGGCGAAGGGCAGACCTTCAGACAATCCGTTAATTTTACATTTCTCACATTTATCAAAAGTCGAACAGGCGGCAAAAATTTTACCGGCGGCTGAAAAACTTTTCGCGGCATTTTGTCCCGGACCGTTGACGATAATTTTACCTAAAACAAAATTTGTCCCAGATGATGTGACCGGCGGACTTTCAACCGTCGGCGTAAGATTTCCTGACAATGATGTTGCCCGCGCGTTCATTAAAGCCGCTGATTGTCCGATAGCCGCGCCGAGTGCTAATCTTTCAGGCAGACCAAGCCCTACCACTCCGCAAGCCGTTTATAATGATTTACGCGGCAAGATTGAAATTATTTTGGACGGCGGCGCGTGTCAATTCGGCGTTGAATCTACGATTGTTGACGTAACTTGCGAAGTTCCAGAAATTCTTAGACCCGGTGCAATTACAAAAGAAATGCTTGAAGAAATTTTAGGCGAAGTCAAAGTTGCTCCGACAATAACTGATAAGCCGCGTGCTCCCGGTATGAAGTACACGCATTACGCTCCGAAAGTTCCATTAACGCTGATTGAAAGTTCAGATGACAAAATTTTTCGCCGAGAAATTAAAAATCTTCGTGCTGAAAATAAAATCGTCGGTGTTATGTCAAGTCAAGAATTAATTTCAAAACTTGACGAAGAAAAAATTATTCCCGTGACTTACGGCAGACGCAGCGACTTGAAAAGCATTGCGGCGAATCTTTACGAATCGCTTAGAAATTTTGATGATTTACCCGCGCAGATTATTTTGGCGGAAGGCGTCGAAGATTTTGGATTGGGCGTTGCAATTATGAATCGTCTGCGGAAGGCGGCAACTTTTATTTTGCGCGATTAATAAGGTGATAAAATTTTGAACGAAATATTTTCTGCGATGATTGGAGACATCGGCATAAAAGTTTCGGGGCTTGGCGTTATCGTTTATAAAAATGGTGTGCAAGCCTACGAAAAATTTTGCGGAAGTCGTAAATTGGGCGAAAAAAATTTGCCCGTTACCCGTGATACAAAATTTCGTGTCGCGTCGCTGTCGAAACAGTTCACGATTTTTACGATTATGCAACTGGTTGAGCAGGGCAAAATTAATTTGGACGAGGACGTTAGCAAGTACCTTGACTTCAACTTACGTAACCCGCGCTATCCCGACGTGCCGATAACTGTGCGAATGTTGGCAAGTCATATTTCGTCGATTCGTGACGGAAAAATTTATAGCACACCGCCGAATTTTGGTTTGGCGGAATTTTTTATGCCTAATGGAAAATTTTACGAAGGCGGTACACATTTCGGAGTTGAACCGCCTGAAAAATTTTTTACTTACTGCAATTTGAATTACGGAATTTTGGGAACGATTATTGAAGTTGTAACAGGCAAGCGTTTTGATATTTATCAGCGCGAAAATATTTTGTCGCAACTTGACACTCGCGCAGATTACGTTGTAGGGAACTTGCCGCCGAAAGATTTTAAGTTGCTCGGTACTCTCTACGCAAAAGAAAATTTTAAGGCGCATTATGACGATTACACGGAGCAACCTGCGCGGGATACAATTTCTTTACAGAATCCCTACGCGGAAGATTTTTGCGGCGTGTACAATCTGCGCGATTACAAAGTTGGTACGAATGCTACAATTTTTTCACCACAAGGCGGTTTAAGAATTTCTTTTGAAGAGCTTACCCACGCAATGGAGATGATTTTAAACGGCGGCAATTATCGCGGGCGGAAAATTTTGTCTGAAAAAAGTTTAGCTGAAATGTTTAAGCCTCAATGGGTTTTCGACGCAAAAAAAATTAACGGTGACACTTGCGGCGGCGTTATGCTTTCTTATGGACTGGGCGAATATCAGATTGACGGCAAGTCTACTGCACGGCTTTGCAAGAATCACGAAATTAATTTTGTCGGACATACGGGAATTGCCTTTGGACTTTTAGCAGGAATGTTTTTCCGCGCAGATTCAAAAGACGCCCTCCTTTACATTATCAACGGTCATTGTATCGACGAAGATAAAGACCCTAGAGCCAAAGGAAATTTCAGCGGCAATTACATTTGGGAAGAAATTATTTCAGACGCCGTAATAAATTTTTTACAATAAATTTTTTCCGTAAAATTCGCGGCTGTTGTGACACTCCTCAATAGTATGTTCGCCGCGTTCAAGTGCAATTAAACCTGTACGAATTACTTCCAAAATTCCATAAGGTTTCAAAAGTCGCGTGAAGGCGGTAACTTTTTCATCATCGCCCGTAATTTCAAAAATAAGCGTCGTAGTTTGCACGTCAACCACATGGGCGCGGAACAGTTCCGCCAATTTCAAAATTTCCATTCGATTATCGTCATTGGACAAAACTTTTATCATTGTCATGCCGCGAGTTACTGCCGTTGCCGAGTCGAGACGTTGAACCGCTTTAACGATTGGCATTTTCTCAAGCTGCTTAATCATCTGTTCGATTAAATTTCCGTCGCCGTGTACAACAACAGTTATTCGTGAAAAATTTGGTGATTGCGTAACGCCGACAGATAAGCTGTCAATATTAAATTCGCGGCGGCTAAACATACTTGCAACGCGCACCAAAACGCCCGGCTGATTCTCCACGTAAACTGATAAAACGTGCTTCATAAAAGTTCCTCCAAAAATTTTTTCAAAATAATATCACGCTACATTTAAACTTTCAACAAAAAATTTTTCTTGTAATGATTCTGCAAGTGGGATATAATTATTGCAAATTTTTTTCAGGAGGCGAAGTTAATGCGTCGATATACAATTTTGTTTTTAACGGCATTTTTATTTGTAATCGCAGTTGTAGCAGGAACATCTTATCGCGTCGGAGCTGACGAAAGAATTTCCGAATTAGAATTAACAGCTTATACAACGTTGCCGCCTGAAACAGTTACAATTTTATCCGAAGCCTACGAAAAAGAAAATCACGTCCGCGTGAACTTTGTACCGTTGCCTGCAAAAGATTTAATTCAAAAAACTGCTGACGACGCCGTATCAGACCCGACTGTTGTCGAAACGGTAGATTTAATTTTGGCTGACAGCAACGTTTTAACTTCCCTTGCCACTAAACAGCTTTTAATCCCTCACGCGTCCGAAATTAATGACGCCGTAAAAAATAATTTCAAAGATAAACACGACCGTTGGGTAGGCGTCTGGTACGACCCAATAATTTTTTGTACAAATAAAGATTATCTCGCCAAAATAAAAGAAATCCCCGACACGTGGACGACACTTGCAAATTATAAAAACGTCCGAATTGGCATAACAGATTTTCTTGTAGCTGATGCCGCGTCCAATTTGATGTTTCAAATGATTAGCAATTTCGGTGACGCGCAAACTTATCAAATTCTGCGCGGACTTCACCCGAAAGTTGTTCAGTATACAAAATTTTTGTCAAATCCCGTTCGTCAAGCAGGTATGGGCGAAACAGATATTTCAATCGCCGTTGAAAGTGAGACGCTCCGATATATGCAGGAAGGTTACCCGTTGAAAATAATTTATCCCGCAGACGGCACGTCATACATTTTAACCGGCGTCGGTCTTACTGATAAAAATTCTTCCAAAAGTATTGAGGCTAAAAAATTTACAGATTGGCTTTTAAGTGATAATGCCCAACTTGCCTTGCAAAGCAACGGATTTTATTTTATTTCAACGAATCCCAACAGTTTGGCGTATAAATCTTTTGCAGGAAAAAATCTTGTACTGTTCAAAGATGCGTCTAACTTTACCGATAATCAACGGCACGACTTTTTAGAACGTTGGGTTAAGTACGTAAGATTTAATGATTAAAAAATTTTTTATGATTTGAAGTTTTTAGATTTACTTTTCTTTTGACGCAAAAGAAAAGTAACAAAAGAAAACATGTCCGCTAAAGTCGCATCACGCGACTTGCGCGGACGGGCGCGCGTCCTTGCGCGCCTCTCCTTTTTAAAAATTTATTAAATTTTAAAATTGAATGTGACTATCTAAGGAGAGTAGAAAAAATTTTGAAAGTTGGAGTAATCAGCTTAGGTTGCGCTAAAAATTTAGTTGATACAGAAGTAATGCTCGGCATAATGCAGGACAACGGAATAACAATCACGCCGAATCCTGCAGACGCCGATATTTTGATTATCAACACTTGCGCGTTTATTGCGTCGGCTAAAGAAGAATCTATCACGACGATTTTAAATTTTGCCGCGTACAAGGAGGAAGGTAAATGCCGCTCCTTAATTGTGGCAGGTTGTCTCGGTCAACGCTACAGGCAGGAACTTTTAGACGAAATGCCGGAAATTGACGCTATAGTTGGTACAGGCGCATGGCATCGCATTATGGAAGCGGTTGAAGAAACTTTATCAGGACGGCGCGTAATTTTGATTGGCGAAAAAGAAATTATTTACGACGCCAAAACTCCGCGTCTTCGTACAACGCCTGATTATACCGCTTACGTGAAAATTGCGGAGGGTTGCAATCATCGTTGTGCGTTTTGTGCAATTCCGTTGATTCGCGGCAAGCAAATTTCCCGTCCCATTGAGGATATACGCGCAGAGGTTGAAAAACTTGCTTGTGACGGCGTTAAGGAAGTTGTTTTAATCGCGCAGGACACAACAAATTACGGGCGTGATATTTACGGAAAAGTCAAACTTTGTGATCTTTTGCGCGAACTCGTCAAGGTGAAAAAAATTCATTGGATTAGATTAATGTATGCTTACCCGCAAAATTTTACGGATGAATTGATTGATTTAATTGCCAGTGAGCCGAAAATTTGTAACTACGTTGATTTGCCGTTGCAACACGCTGATGACGCCGTTTTAAAGCGTATGCATCGCCCTGATACACGTGCGTCGATTGAAACGCTTTTGAAAAAATTGCGAACAAAAATTCCTAACGTTTCAATTCGTTCAACTTTTATGGTGGGTTATCCCGGCGAGACGGAAGAAGAATTTCAGAATTTGAAAAATTTCATTGAGGAGCAACGCCTTGATAAAGTTGGCGTATTTGTTTATTCGCCGGAAGAAGGCACTGCCGCTTACGAAATGGACGGGCAGGTTGACGAAGGAACCGCGCAGGAGCGTTATCACGAATTGATGAGCATTCAAAGTTTAATTTCGCAAGAGATTAATGAAAGTCTTGAAGGGCAGGAATTTGACGTGCTGATTGAGGGGCGCGATATAGAAGTTCCCGAAGTTGTAGCGGGTCGTTCCTACCGTGAAGCTCCCGAAGTTGACGGACAAATTTATATTGAAAATGATTCGCGCAGTGAGGCGGGAGATATTATCCGCGTCAAAGTTTTGGCGGGATTCGTCTACGATTTGGCGGCGGAAAAAATTGTGAGGTGATAATTTGGAAGTTGAACTCGGAAAAATTTTGCGTGAAAAAAATTTAACAATAGCCTGCGCGGAATCTTGCACGGGCGGTCTTTTAACGTCAAGACTTACGGACGTTGCAGGCAGTTCAGCTTATGTGCAAGGTTCAATCGTTTCATATTCAAATGAAATAAAAAATTCCGTCTTGAAAGTTAAAGCGGAGACTTTGAAAGAATTTGGCGCGGTAAGTGAACAAACTGCGCGGCAAATGTCAAGTAATGTGCGTGAACTTTTCAAAACGGATATTGGTGTTGGTGTTACGGGAATTGCAGGACCTGACGGCGGAAGTGTGGAAAAACCTGTCGGAACTGTTTATATTTCTGTCAGCAATTCCGATAAAACTTTTGTAAAAAAATTTAATTTTAACGGCAGTCGCATTGAAATTAAAAATCAATCCTGCAATGCGGCAATGTCGATGATTAAAGATTTAGTTGGAGGTAAATTTTAAATGAGAAAAATTTTTTTGTTGACGGCGTTGATTTTAACTGTGTTTGCGTCGACGACTTTTGCGGCAGCAGATGACGTTAAAATTGCCATAAAAGATTTTGGCGTTTATAAAAGCGCAGATTACGGTTACTCGATTAAATGTCCGATTAAGCCGATTGTAACTAACTTAAAATTTGATGAACCGGCACATAAAGGCGAAATGTTAGTTTTCTTGAATGACGGCGCGGAAATTGTTTTAGGTTACAGAATTATTCTTGACGCCTTTCCTGAAAATGCCGCTCCCGACTTCAACAAAGATGACGAAAAAACTTTGAACTCTTATCTTGACTATCTTAAAACGGTTAATTTGCTCGACACTGCTATAATTACAAAAGTTGGCGAAAATAATAAAGGTGTTTTTATGGTAACCGCAAAAGAAGTTGAAAACGATGAGGGCGAAAAAATTACGGCAGACAGTCAAATTGCAATGGTGATTTTCCGCACCAAAAACGGTGGACGTGTTTCAATTCAACTTCTCACGAATGAATTTAGTCAAGAATTGGTAGACGCCTTCCTTTATTCCGTCTCAACTTTCGACGACAGCAAATAAAAATATCCCTTAGAACTTAAGGGAAAATAAATTTTAGAAGTGTTCGCTTTTAATAAGCGAGCATTTTTTATTTGCTAATTTTTTATGACGCGCCATTGGGTAGCGATTATTCCCGCCAACATCAATACGCAACCAAAAATTTCACGTCCACTCATAACTTCGCCCAAAAGTAACCAGCCTGATAACGCGCCGAAAATTGATTCCGTTGCCATTAAAATTGCCGCCGTTGAAGGTTCAGCGTATTTTTGCCCGTAAATTTGTAAAGTAAATGCTACGCCGGAACTCATTACGCCGCCGTAAACAATCGGAATTGTCGCGCCGAAAATTGCGTCCCACGACGGATTTTCAAACATCATCATTACGATAAAACTTAACAGAGCCGTCAAAAAAACCTGCGCGGTTGAAAGGTCTATCGTGTCGACTTTTTTAGCGAATCTGTCAACCGTCAAAATTTGCAACGTCCAAAATACTGCGCCGATTAGTAAAAGAAAGTCGCCAAAATTTATCGTGAACGCTTCGCCGATTGATAAGAAATATAATCCTGTTATTGACAATGCCGCGCCGATCCAATTTTCGGTACGAATTTTTTTGCCGAGAAATTTTGAAACCAGTGGAACGAAAATTATGTACAAACACGTAATGAATGCCGCTTTACCTGCCGTTGTGTACTGTAACGCGACTTGCTGAAATGAACTTCCCAAGAATAAAAATATTCCGCACCAAATCCCAGCTAAAAATCCTCGTCCATACTTGCCTGCGCGTCTTTCCTTAAATCTTTGTTCGTGCGTAAAGTACATTACCGCCAACATTGACAGGAAGCCGATAAAATATCTTGCTGCCGCGTAGGAGAAAGGTCCAAGTTCTCCCATGCCGTCGACTTGCGCTACAAATGTTGTTCCCCAAAAAAAAGATGCGCCGAATAACATCAACGCGCCGTGTAATTGCAATTAAATCACTCCATTTTAAGTGGTCAGTGAAAAGTGGTCAGTGGTCAGAAATTTTTTACTCTTCACTGACCACTGATTACTGACCCCTATCCAAAGTATATTTCGTACAAGCCTCGACGGGATTTTTAACTGAATTCATCGGACAACAAACTTGACAGCCCTCAAAATCATTGTGCAAAATTCTATACCGCGCAGAAACATATTCATAAGAATTTAAAATTTCATCCCAATTAACAAATTCCTTACCGTCTTTAACCTGTATGAAATTTTTTATATTCAGCGTCGGTTGAAACCATCCGCAAAAATCCATTCGCCCATCAGGATATAAATCAATTTCATTCCAAGGGGCAAAACACGTCTCAACGTCGCCATTTTTCTGTAAATGCAAAGTTGGCGAAATGTCGTCCACCAAAGATAATTCAGACTTTCCGTACTTACGACGAAATTCGTTGCGCTGATTCAGTTCACCAATAATTGAACGTCCTTCAGCAAGTTTTAAAATTTTCGCGTACTTACGATTAAGCTCATCAATCGGTATAGCCTCAACTTCCTGCTGAATAATTCCAGCTTCCTTTACGGGCAACCATAATCTGAAATAGATTCCGACTTTTTCGGCAAGCACACGCTCAAGTTCCATCAAAGTTTTCATTGCCGGTCGACTGGTATCGGGATTCGTGAAATAATCACTAGACATATCATTTTCAATGTAATCAAAATAAAATCCAATGACGATTGCATGGAGTTTTAAAGCAAGTTCAATGAAGTTCAAAATATCGCTGGCATTATCTTTGTTAATAACCATTGAAAGCGAAGGCGCAAAACAAAGTTTATTCTCGGCGGCAAGTTTTTTGAGATAACTTTCAATGTTGCGAATCATAAACGGAAAAATCTTCCGCGCAGTTTCGCCGTCGTCCCTGTCCCAACAACTTTTCGCAAAAATTTCCGCATTAGAAGCGTTAATTGAAAAGTGTGTCTTGAAAAGATTTTCGCAAGCGATCCGTTGACATTTTTCATTAAAGGCTATTCCGTTAGATTCCGTTATAACCGTGATTTTCGGAAAGTTTTCGCTCATAAATTTCATATAATTGTAACTTTCCTTCGCGAAAAAAGCATCGCCGCCAGTCACGAGTACTAAGCTAATTTTTTCATAAAGTGGTTTGCAAAGTTCGTAATACCAACTTGGCGTCATCGCGTGATTAACTTCATCGCCAAAACCTAAACGGACGCCGCAATATCGACATTTCGCGTTACAGGCGTTAGTAATTCTGATTCGCAAAATTCCGCCGCTTAAATCAGTATAACATTCTGGATGACGCTTTAAAATTTGCGGCATAACTTTTTTCAGTTCAGGCTTATAACGCCCCTCTTTGAAACCATATTTTTCAAAATGAAGAAGCGGATTTATGTCAGCATCTTTCACATCAAGATTTTTTGCAAAGTAATCTTCCGCAGAAAAAAACGTCGAAGGTTCTTTACCTTCCCTCCAACCAATTTCAAGATAATGTTTCGCGGCGTCAAGATATTTTCCAAAGCCGTAAGTTTGTTTGTACCAATCGGCGTCGAACAGAATAGAATTTTCGATAAGTTTTTTATCTTCAAGTTCCATAAAAATTTCTCCAATCTATAAAAAAATAAACGCCGACGGCAAAAGTCGTTAGCGTCAAAATATTTCCAGTTCAATTAATCTTCAATTTTAACGAATTAGAAACTATTCCCTATTCCCTAACTTTAGAGATAATCAGCAAGCGAAACTGGCAAAATTCTTCCGCCTATAGACAGTGACATATTATAAAGGGAAGTCATTTCCATAAGGCGCGTTGCCAATTCTGCAACGTCTACACCGCTCACATTGGTTATATCTTCGGTTATAGTGTCACCCTGCGTCGTAAGCATATTGGAAACATTTTCATAAAGTTGAATATGCGAACCGACTTTAGTCTGTGAAAGAGTCAGAGCATTATGCGCCGCGTTGGAAAGAGTAACACCATCTGAAGTCAGCCAATCTACGTCACCTGCAAGAACTTTATTATAAACCGTCAACATATCATTAAGGTAAGCAGAACCAGAAGATACATTGCCGGATTTTTCGTCATCAAAAATATCATTCGTATAAAGGTCTTGTCCCATAACATTTACGGAGTCACTGGTTACATCATTCGCGCCGTTGCGCTTTACCATCGATATTAAATTTGTATCGCCGCTGTAAGTTACAAGTTGCTGATTTACCGTCTTGAAGTCAATCTTCTTAGTAGTAGCTGTAACTTCTCCGTTAGACAAAGTATGTACAGTAAGCTGCTTAGCTACTTGCTTTCCGCTACCGTCATCCTCTGTTTGGACAACGCCTTTCAAGTCAATATAATCACTAACAGCAAAATTTGTCGTGTCAGTTACGGAAGTTTGATTTACGTGACCAAGAGTACCGGCGTCAAGAAGTGCCTTTACCGCGCTGTTAGAATTATAATCTTTCCACGCATCAGCAACACTGGAATAATCCAACGTAACTAACTCTTTATAACCTTCTTCGACGAATTTTTGAGTATAAACGTAACCTGATTCAGTGTCCAAATAATAACTGCCGGAACTATCTTTCATCGCTATCATTTGGTAGATATAAGAGTCACCTTGACTGACTTGCCCTTTAAAAAATTTCGTCTGCGCGGCATCAAGAGTTTTTGAAAGGCATCTGTCATAACTTGTTTCAGACAAAACGAAAGGCTCGGTAATATCTTTTTGACCTGAAAAAAGATAGCGGTCGCCCTGTTGCGAATTACTGAGGGAAACAATTTCTTCAATACATGAAAACATTTCTCGGGCTATTGATTCAAAATCCGAACTTGTATTAGTTTCAACTGCTGCCTGAACAGTCTTTTCAACAAAAGTTTTTGCAAGGTCTGCCATTTCGCTAATGGTAGTGTCCGCCGTTTTCATAAAGGAAATTGCGTTGTCTACGTCTTTTTTATATTGATTGTTCTCTGCCTGTGAAACGTTGTAACGCAAAAATTTTGAATACGCAACGGGATCATCACTGCCGCGATGGATTTTTGAACCGTCGGCTTGCTCAAAAAGCCTAGTTTGTTTATTGTAAGCCTTATTCAAAGCCGTCTTGTAGTTGTACATATATTGAAGGCTACTAATTCGTATTGCCATAAGATGTGGCGTCTCTTCCTTGAGAGATCACCTTCACCGTCCTTTCTTTGATAGTTAATAGTGAAGAGTCAGTAGTGAATAGTGCAAATTACTATTCACTATTGACTATTCACTATTAACTATTCACTAATCTTACATGATATTTACGAGACTATCAAGGCATTCATTCATAGTGTTAAGGCAACGCGAACAAGCAATAAACCCCTTCTGATATTTAAGCATATTGGTAAGTTCCTCGTTCCAGTCAACGCCGCACGCCGCACTGCGCCAATTTTGAATCTGCGTCATTATAGAATCCTGTTGTTCAATGCGCGTATCGACACTTGCCGTATCAACTGCAAGCTGGGTTACCTCCGAAATGTAAAACGAATTTATACTTTGCCCACCGATTGAGTTAAGCTGATCTTTATAATCCTTAGCGTAACGATTTACAAAGAAAGCATTTGACCTTCCCGCTGTTAATATCGTTTCGCGTGACATATTGAAAAGTTCACTCAAAAATACCGCGTTCGTGCCGTCTCCTGTACGTTCGCCCCAATCGACAAGCCTACTGTAATAAGTATCAGAATCAACCACTTGCTCTCCGCCTATACTGGAAACAGAAGAATAGTCACTTTCATCAGTATAAGCCGTTGCCGCCGCCACGTTCATATAACCTTCATTCGTATTGAATTGATCCGCAACCTTCAACTCGGCAACTATGCCCGCGCCGGAAAGTTTTTCGTAAGTGCCGTCCTCGCGCCAAGCATAAACTACATTTGTATTCCAATCTTCGTCATAACCATATTTATAAACGGCATTTCCTTCGCCGTAAAAGTTTATCGTATTCGCAACTTTCACTGTATCTTTATTGCCTAAATCGTCAGGACCAAATAATTTTGTCGTATAATGTCCCTTACCATCTTCTACGCGCTTATAATAAACAGTTCCGTCAACCTTTGTATCAGTGTCAAAATTACCGCCCTCTGAACCTGCCTCGACGTAACACCAAGTTTGCTTTTCGTAATAAGTTTTTCCGGTCGTAGGATTCTTCAACTCAACCATTTCCGTCAAGCTTTTTTGTTCGCCGTACAAGTCATAACCTTGTCTGTGCTGATCGTTGAAAGTCGTCAGAAGAAATCCGGCTAAATCAGCCATAGAATCCAACATCTTTTTACATTGGTCTACCGCGTCAAGATTTGCCTGTAAAATTCCATTGTGCGGAAGAAATACAACGCTACTTTCTTGAACCGCAATACTGTAATCCGCAACTCCGTAATCTTCACCAAAATATTTACTCTCAATGCCGCGCGACGAAACTAAATGCAATCTGTCGACGCCGTTCACCAAACTCGTACCACCGCTTGTGACTTGATAGTTACCGTATTGGTCTTCAAAAATTTTGACCGGCATATATTGCGCTAATTTGTCGATAAGTAAATCGCGCTGATCACGCATATCATTTGCAGAAGAACCGTTCGCCTCAAAGGCTACAATCAATTTATTTGCCTTCGTAATATCCTCAAGAATATCGTCGACTTCTTTCAGATTCATATTCATGTAGTAATAATTGTAGTCGATTTGTTCCTGAAGTTGTTCAGTAGCCGTCAAAATTGCATCCGCTAAATTTTTACCTTTTTCAATAGCATTGACACGAGTAGACGCGTTAGAAGATTCGGTAGAAAGTCCTACCCACGCTTGATAGAAGTCCAAAATTCTGGATTGAAGACCATCACCTTCGGAATCGTCAAAAATTACTTCAAGCTTATCATAATTTGTGGCAAGCGTTTCGTAATATTTAGCCGTTGAGGTTTCATCTCTGTACTGAACATCTGCAAAAATGTCTCGACTGCGCGTAATCGATTGAACATCCGCACCTGTGCCGACCGCAATGTTACCGTACTGGCTACTTCTTTCTTCAGAAACCGTTGTAGCTATATTGACTGTCTGCCGCGAATAACCCTCCGTGTCCGCGTTCACTATGTTATGACCCGTCGTATTAAGTGCGGTCTGATTTACGTAAATGCCGCGAATCATCGTATTGAGTCCCAAAAACATAGCCATAAAAATACCCTCTTTCGCGGCTTATTCCGCTAGATTTTTACCGATACAAAATTTAATTACGCGCTACGTTTAAATTTAGCTCGTCAATAAATAAAATTTGGCAACATTAAATTAAAAAATTTTTTTATCGCCTATCAAGCTACTGACTTAATTAAACGTTGGCGTCAAAAATATGTCTGTTGGCGTGAGCAGACGCTTCCGCCGCCGCGCCATAGGTATCATTAGCCTGCATTTGTGTCATCAAATTTAAAGTGAAGTCCACAAATTTTTTTCCTGTAGCTGTCAACATCGCCGCAGTCTCCATTTTGGCTTTCAACTGATCTTGTAATTTTTCTGCCTGACTAAAAAGCCTTCCGGCAACTTCTCGCTTAATTCCTTCTTCTTGCGTTGACATAAATTCCGATAAAGTTTTTACTTTCACGCCTTCCAAGAATTTTTGCGATTTAGCCGCATTTAAAGAAAGGTCTTTCGTTATAGCCTCAATTTTCCGTACAATTTCAGTCGTTTCAGTCGAATTACTTTGCAACTTGTCGACCAACTCCGTAAGCAATTTCAGTAATTGCCCACATAAAACCACTCGCCCTCTAAGGAGCCCTATCACTTCGTCCATATAGACTTAAAACCCTTAATTTAAAGTAAATAAACCAACAACTATTTTTAATCTCCAATCAATCGCGAACGTCTACGCTATTTTCGCCTAGTGCTATGCACTCATTCATTACCCTTGCTTGAACTGGCTTCCGATTAATTTTTGATTAAAAATTTGTTGCCTAAAATAAAATCCTAAAATCGACCCGATGAACTTTCCACCTTCGAGTAGCCGCAAACGTCTACACCTATTGCGCTAGTGCCATGCACTCTATTCTTTAGTGGCTTGAACTGCCTTTCGCTTTCTCTCAGGAAAAAAATTCCTCGCCTAAAAAAATAATTGTTTCTAACCTTACACCTGCTATTATCTTCTGTCAAGCTTTGAAGTCAAATTTTTTTTCATGGCTGACACTTCCGCCGCCCTTTTGTCCGTAAGTCGGATCTACCGTTGCTCCACTCAACCTGTTCAGATGAAATTTCACAGCGTTTAAGGCACTCTGCGCTAAAATTTGGTTATTGTCGCGTAATGTTACTGCGCGTTCGACACTTTTTGTCAACGTCCCATGCAAACTTGTCAGCTTAGACCTGATGGCTACGCTCGGCGCATTTCTGTAAAAATCCATTGCCTTCGTATTTGCGTTGACATTCTTAAAATTTTTGGAAAGTTCCTTAAGAATTGAGCCGCGTTGCTTTTCCAAATTTTGAATTTTCGTCGCCGCGAGCTGTTCCTCGTCAAGAATTTTCGCCAAATCCTTCATATCAACTTTAACTAAGGCGTCGCGCTTTCTTTCACCGATTTTACCAAGATCGTCGTAAACCGCACAAATTTTCCCGAGTACATCAATTAAATCTTGCCACATAGTGTTACCTTAAAAGCGACTTGCCAAAATACTTTTTGCTATATCCGAAGACGAAACGCTATACATTCCGCTTGCGATTTTTTGCGCGTACTCGTCAACCTTCGCTTGTCGGACTTCAGATTCGTTTTGTAATTTTTTCAAAACGTCCTGAAAACTCTGTGCCTGTTGCGAAAGTGTCAACTCATCACGTCTCTGTACATTACCTACATTTGATACTGCCGCATATCTTGCCGCCGCGTTCGATGTGGATGTATAAAAGCTCGACGCAGAATTTACATTATTAACATACATTAAAATTCACCACCCTATAACTCCAAACAGCTTACGTTAAATTTTCGTAACTGCTTTTCTTACATATCGAAAAAAAATCCCGCTATCTTAATTCCGCAATAAAAAATTTCCGAAATTTGTATAGCCGATATTGTATGATACAATATTTCCTATCTGTTTATTGGGTATATTGAATAAAATTCTTCGCAAAGGAGCCGGACAAAGATGTTACGTAAAATTTCAATCGACGAAAAAATTTGCGTAAAGTGCGGTGCTTGTGTCAGCGAATCTGAATTTGGTGGCATAAAATTCAAAAACGGTAAAATTTTTGTCGATGAATCAAAAAAAGAATCTTGGGAGGAAATTATTTCTATTTGTCCTACTGGTGCGATAAAATTTTCTTCCGAAGATTAAAAATCATTCAACCAAATTTGCAACGGTAGCATTAGCCGCCGTAACTAAATCTTTTGGCGAAATAATAATTTGCATTCCGCGTTGACCTGCACTTATGGAAATTTTTTCCTGCTCAAGTGCCCGTGCGTCGATAAACACGGGATAATTTTTTTTTGCGCCGAGTGGTGAACAACCTCCACGAACATATCCTGTCAAAGGTAAAAGTTCCTTCAACGCAATCATTTCAACATTTTTATTGCAGCTTGCCTTCGCCAGCAATTTTAAATTAATTTCGTCGCCGCCGCAGATAACAGCCATAATAATTCCTGTTTTATCGCCGCGTGTCACCAAAGTTTTAAAAACTTTTGAAATATCCATTCCGATAGTTTTTGCGACGTGGACTGCCGATAAATCTTCTTCGTCAACTTCATAAGTTTTTATTTCGTAATCAATGCCGAGTTTGTCCAAAATTCTTGCGGCATTGGTTTTTTTTATTTTACTCATTTAATCACCGGTACAATATTTTCTACTTTAAATTAAATTTCCCTGCAACTAAAAAATCCCTCCAATTTATTATCGAAGGGATTTTTTTTCGACTAATTCAATTAATCGTCTCTCATCAAAAACTGGTGATATTATTACAAATTAGGATTTTCTATGCCAAGTCTGTCGTAAATTTTGTTCCAAATTTCCTTTTGACTCATTTTGTGATGATTAAGGTAGTAACGGTTATTTTTATCATCGGTGTGAAGGTCACAACCAATACCAAAGTCGCAGTGGTAAAAGTCGGAGAGAATATCGCCGATTTTATTCATAGCGGCATTAACATCAGCGGCTGAAGCCCTGCTCGGCAAAATACGAACGTTATAGCGATCTTCAAGCCAACGAATGTTATCTGCATCTCGTGCAACTTGATCCCATGTACCGCCTGCAACTTCGTTGAGTTCCTCTTCGTTCATAACCTCTTCATTCATAATTTTTTCTTCTGACATTTTTAAAACTTCCTTTCAAATTTTTAATTTTTTTTCTTTCACTTATTATACGTTTCGACTTTAAAATTATTAATTGCTTTTAAAAATTTTTTTTTAGAATTGCGGCTTGTAATAATCATCATCATGATCACGATGACTACCGCCACCACGTTCATAATCTTTAAACGGATTGCTACCATGTGAGCCGCTTCCATTATCATATTTGCCGTTTCTCAATAAAATTATTTTGTCGTAATCATAAAGATTTAAGCTATACCACATATCTGTTCTGCCGTTTTCGTATTCGCAACGAATATCAAAATGACTCGAGCGAGAAAAATCAACTGTTATGCTATGCCCATTGTCAATATCCGTGCTACAAAGTTCCCAATCTTCGCTACCTGCCGGACAAATGTAAAGCGTCTCAATGTCATAGCCTGTTTTGTTGATAAGTTTACATCTTGACACGCTTGAACGCGCGAATGTTACTGCTGAAAACAGTAAACTTGCCACCAAAAACGCAATTAACGAAATTTTGTACCTCATTTTTAAAAACCTCCTAAAGTTTTTTTTATCAAATTTTTTCTTTCTGCTTATTATACGCGCCATTAAGAAAAATATTAAGAGCTTTAAAAAAATTTTTCCGCGCAGATTAAATCAAAAAATCCCAACGACGTATCGAAGGGATTTAATTTATATTTAGCTTGCAACTTGTAATTTTTTTCTGCGACGACGATTTTCTTTCATTCGTGCAAATTCTTCTTCCGTAGTTTCAGGAATGTCACTTAAATCAATTTCTTCATCAGATTTTGGTGCATTTGCTCTAATTTCCGCAATTTCTTCAGCACTCAACGGCGGAATTTTTTTAATAAAACTGTTCATAACCTTTTCAGAATCCCAAACAAATTTCAAATCACCTAACTCAAAATTTACGTCCATTGAATCAGCTCTGATATTTTTCTACACTTATAAATTTTTTTCCTGCAAACTAAAAAATCCCAACGGCGAATAATTTCAAGCCGAAGGGATTTGCAAATTTTACGTCGAAACGCTTAAATTTCTGATTCGTTACAAGGTTTAATTAATCAGCCCCAAGCAACTTCTCTTGCGTGAGCGTAGGCGTCATCACGAGAAACTTCTTTTCCGTTGATTTTGTACTTGTTATCATAAATTGCTCCGCCGTGATATTCCAACTCAACGCCATACTTTGCCCATTCTCTCTTAACACGATTTTCATTTGAAGTGCCGGGAGTGAATGCAAGCGTCATTTCATTGACTTCAGAAAAATCCGGATTCAAAGTATGAAGGAAATGACTGTCATCACCGGTCTGATGCCAAGTTCCGCCGGCGACCTGTTCGAGTTCCTCATCGCTCAATTTTTCGAGTTCATCATTGATTTTTTTGAGATTTTCTTCACGATTTGCCATTTTTAAGACTTCCTTTCAAATATTACCGGTGTTACTTGTTCAAATTAACCATTCTTTCGGGATTAATATCGCTCCCCACAGCTTTAACCGCATGCCAAGCAGCTTCTCTGCGCGAAACTTTACGTGTACCGATGTAGTATTCATTATCTTTACCATCGCCGTGCCAAATGAAGTTTACGCCGCAAGCTTTCCACGCCGCTTGAACTTCCTGTTCTTTACTTGTACCGATAGTAAACTGAATTTCGATAGGATCATAATAATTGCACAATCCGAGTTTATTAAGAAGGAAACTATCCCCACCGGTTTGATTATAATTTCCGCCTGCAACCTTATCAAGTTCTTCGTCGCTCAACTTTTCGAGTTCCTCATTGATTTTTTTAAGATTTTCTTCACGATTTGCCATTTTTATCAAATTCCTTTCATTAGCAAATTTGTTTTAATTTTTTCTTTCTGCTTATTATACGCACCATTAGCAAAAATGTTAATAGCTTAAAAAAATTTTTTTCATTAAATTTTATTCGCGTCCCATACGTTTTGACGCATAAGTCCAAGCCTGTGCTTGAGTAAGCGATTTGCCGGTTTCTCTTACAATATAATCGTTATTTCCAAAATCATGTTCTTTAAAATCAATGCCCAACACATCCCAAGCCTTTTGTACGGCTTCTTTGTCTACATTATAACTTCTGATAATACCCAACAATGCTGTATGCAGAGTAGGTTCTTTAGGGGCATTTTCCGTTCCATTCAAAAGAGCCTTCATAAAAAAAGCGTCTCTTACGGTTTGAGCATAACTCCCGCCGGCGACCTGTTCAAGTTCCTCGTCGCTCAACTTTTCGAGGTCATCATTGATTTTTTTAAGATTTTCTTCTCTTGTTGCCATTTTTATAAACTTCCTTTCATTAGCAACTTTTTTAATTTTTTCTTTCTGCTTATTATACGCGCCATTAAGAAAAATATTAAGAGCTTGAAAAAAATTTTCCGCGCAGATTAAATCAAAAAATCCCAACTACGTATCGAAGGGATTTTTCTTATTGTTGTTTATATTTAAATTTTTTAGGGATTTTTTTGCGACCGTCCGCCGCATTTTTTAACAATATAAGTTTTTTATGATTTTAATTAGTCTCAATTACCGAAATTTTTGATATTGAAATGGAACTTGATGAAATCTTGTGCGGAACCTTCCCACCATTTTCCATCAAATCCGGGATAGTGCCTCTGAGCGAGAACATAAGCCATTGCCGCCCAATGCGGATGATCTGTCCAACCACCTGGTTTCTCAATTTGGTATTCATTGTCTCCAATGCCCTGTCCAGAAAATTTAACACCATTGGCTTCATATGCCTGTCTGACACTAATTGAAGTCATGTCATATCCCAACTGCCTGAAAAATTTTTTGTCGACTTCTGTTTGAGAGTACGAGCCGCCTGCGACCTGTTCGAGCTCTTCTTCGCTCATAACCTCTTCATTTTTAATTTTTTCTTCTGTTGCCATTTTTATCTACTTCCTTTCATTTAGCAACTTTCTTTTAATTTTTTCTTTCTGCTTATTATACGCACCAACTCCAAAAATATTAATAGCTTAAAAAATTTTTTTCTACAAATTTATTTCAACACAACGATTAATTTTCCTGCAAAAAAAAATCCTCCGACGAATTTTTTTATAACCCTAGATATCGAATAAACGGTTTTTTAGAATAATTTCTGGAAATGTATATCGGAATAATTATTCCAAAAATTAAAATCGGTACTCCTGCTTGCCAAATATAAAAAAGTGTCCCATAATCGCCATTTACGACTGTCAATAATAAAATGTCACTGATTATAATTTGTACGAAAGGATGTAAAAGATATATCGCCATTGAACGTCTGCCCATTTCTGCTAAAAATTCTTCATTTTTCTGAACAAAAATTTGCATTAAACGCATTACCAATATACATTCAAAAATTCCGCTTATATATGCAAGTACAGGATTTTCTCCGTAACTTCTTGACGCCATATCAAAACTTTGATTTACGTAAACTTGCAATGTTATTAAAATTATTGGCAACAAAATGCAAAATATTCCCGATAATTTTTGAAAATCAACTGCGCGGAGAAATCTTCCGACAATCATATATCCCTGAACAAAAAGCGCAATGTCAAGTCCCCAAAAAATATGCTTGAAACTACCTATTACATATCCAATTACGCTTAAAATTAAAGCTGTCAAAATATCTCGCAAATTCGGTTCTGTCGGTCTGTCGCGAAATATTAACAAAAAAATATTTTCTGCCAAGAAAAAACACGGAAGAAACCATAATGCTATTATCGGCAAATTTGCGCAGTTACCGTCAAATATTCCAAAAAAAGCTTCTAACGGCGGTAATTTTGTTCCTACCGGCGGCATAAAAAAACTTCTTACAACCCAAATTGGAAAAAAACAGAGTTCTATCAAAAAAAATGGAATTAAAATTTTTTTAGCTCGTGATATAAAAAATTCTAATTTTCTATCTTTCCATTTTTGAAGATTTAAAGAATATCCTGCCGATACAAAAAACATCGGCATTACAAAGCATGAGAAAGGATAAAACCATTCTCCTCCAATAGAATGTGATGCAACTACTATCGCAATCGCAATTCCTTTTGCGGCGTCTAACCAAGCAATTCGACCTTTTTCAACAGCCATAAAATCATCTCACAAAAATTTTTAAATTATTCTTCGTAGCCAAGTTCTTTAGCTTTTGCAAAATCTGCATCAGCTTTTTCATTTTCGCCGAGTTCTTTATAACAAAGTCCGCGACTTTGATAATTTAACGCAGAATTAGGCTCAAGTTCAATCGATTTTGTATAATCAGCAATCGCCTTATCATATTTTTTCCAATCATAATAAACAAGTCCGCGACAACTATATCCCATTGAACTTTTAGGATTTATTTCAATAATTTTCGTGTAATCATTAATTGCCTTAGAATATTTTTTAAAATAAATATACAAAAATCCTCTGTTACTATATGCCTGATAATAATTCGGATTAATTTCAATCGCTTTGGAGTAATCAGCTAAAGCCTTTTCGTATTTTTTTAAACATTCATAAGCCATTCCGCGTTCATTATATGCCTCTGCAAAATTTGGATTAAGTTCAATCGCTTTATCATAATCTTTTATAGATTTTTCAAATTTTGACAATAAATTATATGTATGTCCTCGATAATAATATGCATCTGCATATTTAGGATTAATTTTGATAGCTTCAGTAAATTTTGCAACAGATCCTT
>JAFZIV010000017.1 GCA_017554235.1 Selenomonadaceae bacterium | reverse complement strand
TTGAATATTGGTAATTCTGACGTTACCACGTTGTCTTGGCAAATGCCTTGCAATTTTTTCGTATTGTTCTTGTGTGATTTTCATAATTATATCTTACTGCTTAACCCTATCTATTGCAATAGTGTGAACACGCTCTAATTCCGTATATTGAAGTGCTTGGAGGCTACTTTTACGACTTTCCCGAATTTTTAGCGTTCTTTGTAGCAGTTCGATTTGCATTAAGCGGCAACTTGATAGGAATTTTAATTTTGACGCCAATAGCCGAACTGAATAAAGAAACATTTTTCTTTTTTATACCTGCGCTATTCCCTTTCGTTCGTAGAAAATTAGACTTCAAAAAATCTGCGGCTTACGTTTTAGGCGCAATGTTTATCGCAGGTGTGACTTATTTATTGGTACTGTCGAGATTCGCAGGAAATACGGGCGATATGGCGGACTGGCGAATAATAGATCACGCGCAGGATTTTTTCCGCATAGGTTCATATTTCCTGATGGATTCGATTTACGGAATTGCATTGCCGTCAAGAATGTTCATAACTCATATAATTTACGTGATATGGATTACAAAAACTTCTTGGAAATATTTAAGCGACGATTGGAAACTGCACATAAAAATTGCGGCAGTGATTAATGGGATTTTATATTTTATGTTTGTACTGCCGGGCGAACTTAGGGATTTAGGTTTACTTCAAATGTCACTGATGATTTTGACGGCATATTTTATCCGAGACTTGATACAGAAAAATTATCAAAAAACGGCGTAAAATTTGTATGCTATGCGATGTAGGAGTTTTAAACAGTAACCCAAAAAATTGACAAAAATATACCTAGTGTCTAAAATGTACCTATCAGCGAGAACCAAGCTGAATAAAAAAGTTTTAATACCGGTGGCTCGCCGGGAATTCACGACTGTGGAGTGTTACAGCAAACGTTAGTAGGTAAGCCGAGAACGGACACGAGGAAGCAGTAAGACAGAATCGCGAGGTCTGTCCGATTCATCTTGACATGGACACAACGTACTTTTGTCTACATGTGACTATGTTTTAAGGAGCAGTTGTTGATAAAAATGGATTCGTATATTCAAATTCTGGACAAAATTAACGCCTTGAGGGAAAAATATCCTTCTCTCCGCACAAAACCTGATTATTATGTTTTTTCGGCATTGTGCGTTGAAGCTCATTTTTACAAAAATCCTGAAAATGTTCTTAACGAAAGTGACTTTGAAGCAATTATTGTTGATAGTTGCAATGACGGCGGTGCTGATATTATTTTGAGCGACCCTGATTCAGAAATTTGTGATTTGGTTATCGGACAATCAAAATTTTATAAGCGTATATCCAAAGAAGATGTCATTAACTCTTTACGCAAAATGGTATCGTTTTATAATGATATGAAAGCCGGACATTATGAGCAAGTTAATTCCCGCGTTCAAAGTCGTTTCCTTACGTTAAATGCAGAAACAGACGAAGAATCAAAAATTCATTTTGTTTTCTACACGAGCGCAAAGTCGTCAAAAAAAATTGATACAGAGAATATCAAAAAACAAATTATTGCACAGTTTACAAATCCAGATGCGATAGAAGTTTCGATACTTTTTGCTGACGATATAATTAAAGAAATTGAAACTGCTAAAGCCATAAAGCAAATCGTTGAACACGGAAAAATTCAAATAGACGAGAAAGATAATTACCTTCTTTATGGTGACAGCGCGGCTATTGTCAATGTGTCAGCCTTTTCACTAAAAGACCTTTACGCCACTCACAATATAACTTTGCTTGCTCATAATTTACGTTATCATATAAGTGACAGCAAGATTGATAAGGGTATGAAAAATACAATTGAAAAAAATCCCGAATTATTTTGGCTGAAAAATAATGGCATAACGATAATTTGCGATGATTTTCGTATTGACGGGTGCGAAGTTCATTTGAGAAATTTTTCAATAGTCAACGGCGGACAAACTGTTTACATGCTTCATAAAAGCAAATCCCTTGATAAAAACAATGATTTTTGGCTTTCATGCAAAATTATAAAAGTTGAGGGCATAACTGAAACAGAAAAAAATGCGTTCAGTCTTGGAATTGCCCAAGCTGCAAATTCACAAAAGCCGATTAAACCTGCAGATTTAAGAGCAAATGCTCCCGAACAACGCAGTTTCGCGCAGGCTATGCGTGCGATTGGAATTTTTTATCAAACCAAGCGCGGAGAAAAAGTTCCAAAAGAATTTTCAGATTCGTACAAACATACAAAATTACTTGATGTCGGAAAACTTTGTTTGGCGGCGATATTTCAGTTGCCGTGCAAAAGCAGATCAAAACCAGCAGACTTTCATAATGACAATTATTACAATCCGATTTTTGATGAGAAAACTCAAAAACAAATTGCCTTAATATGCAAAGAGTTGCTCTATATGGACGATTATTTCACAAGGAAATTTTTACCTAAGTTTGATAAAGAAAATGATGATATGCCTGACGCTTCTATTCGCATTTCTTTTGCACACGTTGCACGGACAATTTGTATTGCATTCACGGCATTGGCGGCGCGTTATTTTCATGGTAACCTTAGCAAGGAAGATATTAAGTTGTTGCTTGAAAAGCCGTCAGATGATAACGCTTGCAAAAAACTTCGCGACATTGGCGACATGAAATCGCTCCTGCCGATGAAAGTGTATACGGATGAGTACGACGCGACTTTAGACAAATTATTTACGGCAATCATTGAAGAAGGAATTACTATTTATTCTGATGCACATGATGATGATTCAAGTTTAACGGCGGCAAATTTTCTAAAAAAGGACGATAACTATTACAAAATTTTAAGAAAACGTTGGGCTAAACTTAATAAGGAAATTAGAGAAATTTTCATCTCCTCGAAGTAATTGCAAATGGGAGGACGCAAAATGATTTATCTGCAATTATTTTTTGAATTCGCGAAAATCAGCTTAGTTTGTGTCGGCGGAGGTTATGCGTCAATGCCGCTGATTCAGTCAACAGTTGTCGACACTTATCATTGGCTGACACTTCCCGAATTTATAGATATATTTACAATTTCGCAAATGACGCCCGGTCCTATTGGAATAAACGCGGCAACTTTCGCCGGAATGAAAATCGCCGGAATTTCAGGAGCAATATGCGCGACGATGGGATTTGTAACGCCGAGTATTTTTTTGTGCATAGCTTTGGCAAAAATTATTTTCAAGTACGGAGATTTAGGCGCGATACACGGAATTTTAAACGGCTTGCGTCCTGCCGTAATAGCGTTGATAGCGGCGGCTTGTGTCAGCTTTGTATTAATGGCAGTGTGGAACGTCGAGGAAATGCCGCAAGATTTTTCGACAACATTTGACCTGCGCGGAGCAATAATTTTAATCGGCGCATTAATCGCCGTAAGAATGAAAATCGGCGTCATAAAAGTTTTAATTGCAACTGGTGTTGCGGGATTGATTCTTGGACACGTAATGGGCTGAAAAAATTTTTCCCGTCATTAAGCGGGATTTTTTTATTGTGTAAGTTGTAAAATTAAGTTGAACAGAAAAAATTCCATAAACAACGTTCCTGTTGTAAAATAAATTTGTCATCCAAAGAGGAGGTTGGTTATGGAACAGAGTAAGTGTAACACAAATTCGTCACATGAAGAAAGAGTAGTTATCCA
>JAFZIV010000016.1 GCA_017554235.1 Selenomonadaceae bacterium | reverse complement strand
TTCACTTTATCGAAAAGCCTGTAGCCAAAAATTTCAAACGGCGTTTGATTTCTTTTCCGAGTTCCACCTTTGTTAATCGTGAGCTTGTGTATCTGTCGATTGTGCTTACGTACCTGTTTCAAATACCAGTAGTAATTCAACCGTTCGGCTTGTATATTTCCTGTTATACAGTATGCGTCAACGTGGTGTTCCTTCGGCAATCCTAATCTCATCCGCGTGTTCTTCGTGATGTAGCCGAATCGACGGCGGGATAAATTTCTTTCAGTTTGTTAAAAAATGCCAGGCGCATTATTCTTCTGCCTTAAAACTTTGTCCGCGTTTCGTACACTAACATAAAGTGTACCTCCTCTCGGAGTAAAAATCCTTAGCCAAAGTTATCCTGCGGTTTACATAACAACAGCACTGTTCCTTCCCCTCAGAACTGTTTAACCATTGCCCTTAGTGCTACAAGTTAGGATTTACGCTCGTAGGTAACTATACATTCGCAAGTAACGTAGTTTAAAACTGAGGCTAGTCAATCAGGGTTGGAAAAGTCCCCGCCTTTAGGCGTGGGGTTATTGACTTTGATAAACAAAAGTCCCTATAAAATGAGGCTTGTCGTACTTTATGATATTTTCTATGTCGTGAAAAAGAGTTTCGTAATTATCCTTGCGCCAATTATAATTGCGTTGATAAACGGGAATAATTAGCGTATTTTTGTCGCCTATAAATTCCGCAAGACTGGTTTCGTGTGCCTCCAAAAAAAAATACCTCCAAAAATTTTTTGGAAGTATTTTAGCACTTGAAGATAAATTAATCCAACTTCACGGGAAAAATATTTTCAAAGTTTTTTCGTCAGTAGACTTCCCAAAATACGTCCCGATTAAAAATAAAATCAGCGAAACACTTATACCAATCGTTATTTGGTGCAGATTGAAAAATTTAAATCCTGCCGCTTGTGCCGCGCAGTAAATTATCGTTCCGCCGACCATTGAAAACAATGCGCCGGTTTTATTAGCTTTTTTCCAAAATAATCCCAAAAGTAAAGTCCAGAAAAATGCTGTCTCCAAACCGCCAAATGCAAACATATTTATCAGCCAAATTAAATTCGGTGGTGTCAATGCTATCACAAATACTAAAATTCCGATAAACATTGTGATTGCCATAGATAAAATTTTTATTTTTTTATCGCTGACAACTTCAGATTTTTTTTGTTTGTAGTGAATGTAAACATCTTTTACGATTGAACTTGACGCAACGATTAAAAGTCCTGAAATTGTCGAAATTGACGCGGCTAATGGTCCGATTATTGCAAGCCCGACTAAATTTGTTGGCATAACCGTTGCAATAGTCATTGGAATAATATTATCGACTCCGCCGTAACTCGCAGCATCGCCTGTTAAAACTCCATGAGATAAAATGCCGGTAAAATTTATTCCGATATTCATAAATCCTACGACGATCGTGCCGATTAACATTGCTTGATGAAGTCCAAAAGTATTTTTGTAAGAAATTCCGCGAACAACTGATTGAGGTAAAGCTATCGTGCAAATTCCTACCAAAAACCATTGAGTAAAATAAATTCCCCACGGCATATTGCCCATTGAAAAAGGTTCAAACATTTCAGGGTGATTTTCTTCCAAATTTGTCATTATATTTTCGTAGCCGCCGCCGAATTTCAAAACGTAGTACAGCAACAAAATTATTCCGACCATCATTATTAATGCGCAAAAAGTATCTGTTAATGCAACTGCGCGGAAACCGCCGATTGAAGTGTAAATTACGACGACTAATCCAAATAAAATTAATCCGACTTCATAACCGTAACCTGTCACTGCCGCAAATAATTTTGCTCCGCCGACAAATTGCGCCGTCATCGTCCCGCAAAAAAATAAAACTATCACGAATGCCGCAACCGCCGCTAAAAAATCTGATTGAAATCTTGCACGAATTATATCGACGACTGTCACCGCATTTAATTTTCTCGCTAAAATTGCTACTCTTTTGCCAAAAATTCCTAAAACTAAAAAAATCGCTGTAACTTGGACGACTGCCATATAAATCCAGCCGAATCCTACGCTAAATGCCATTCCCGGTCCGCCGACAAAACTTGAAACTGAACTGTAAGTCGCAACCGTCGTCATCGCTAAAACAAATCCGCCTAATTCTCGATTTCCTACAAAATAACTTCCGACAAAATTTTTTCCTGCGTGTTGATTTTTTACAAAAATGCTTATGCCAACCATTACCACCATAAAAATTATTAACGGCAAAATCGCGGCGAAACTTCCTTCATTCATCGTCGTCGCCTCCTAAATCCATATCAGTGAAAAGTTTTTGACTCAAAATAAAACTAATCACAATAGCGAAAAACCATACGCCAATCGTGCCGAGAATCGCCCAAAGCGGAATATGAAAAATTTTTACGTCGAGCGATGAAGTTCCGAAACCTGCGATTAACCAAAAAATAATTAACGCGGCAAGTGCAAGCCCTGTATAAAATGCCTCGCGTCTCACCACGTTAAATTTTTCTGTGTCATTTAACTTTTTCAATAAAAAAACCTCCTAGTCGCGGCTTTCAATTAAAATTAAAAAGTCCGCGCTGATAAAAAATATTGCCATTGCCTTTTCGCCGCGCAGTTTTATTTTCCTTCAAAAAAATTTTTTTGTAAAATGTAACTCTAATTAAAGGGTACAATTTACATTTGGCAAGGACGAAAAATTAGCTTGCAAAAATAAAATTATTGTGGTAGAATGATCAAAGGTTAAGAATTTAGCCAAAAATGTATTACAATATTCATCGGGACGTAGCTCAGTTTGGGAGAGCACTACCTTGGGGTGGTAGGGGTCGCCAGTTCAAGTCCGGTCGTTCCGATTTTTTTTGTTGCTTAATATTTTGCCTGATTTAACGTAAAAAGAAATATAAACGATAATAAATTTGGCAAAATTTTTTTATAATTTTTTGAAGGAGTGAGTTTTATGGCGGAAGCGCAAACTGTTATAAAAAATTTTATGAGTCAGTTGGACAAAACCAGTTCATCAGGAACTACCGCACTTGATGAGGCGGTTAAATCCGTTTCCAATTTCAGCAGTTGGTCGGAACTGACAACAGTTATGGTCAGGGATTGTAAAGCGTATAACGGAAATTACGAAGGTTTTCTGAAAGATATGTGCGATATAGTCCTTGACAATGACGACACGGGCGCGATAACAGGTTCAGACGCGGGCGGCAACTCAACGAAAACGGCTGAAAGTGTTATCCCTGAATATGGCTCGATTCAGTATCCTTCGTCAAATACTTTTACGATTCAAGGATTAAAGGTTACGGTTCCGGAATTAGATTCGCTTAACGACAGCCAAAAATTTATCGTCGGTGCGCTTTATACGTGGTGGATTGATTCTGCGTTGACGCTGATAAATGATTCTTTCGGAATAAATTTTAAGGAAGCCGGTACGACGGTAAACGCCATTGACGTAACTTTTTATGATTCTGCCGATGGACAAATGGCGGTTACTTCTTACAGCACAACTCAAAAATGTACCGAGTTGCATCTTAAAATTAATATGCACTACTACAGCTCGATTGACACGACAAATTATAACGGCGTAGGAAGTTCAGCGGCGTTGACTTATCTCGACAGGACAATTGCGCATGAAATGACTCACGCTGTAATGGCGGCTAATGTCGACTATTATAACAACTTGCCTACGGTTTTTAAAGAAGGTTCTGCGGAATTACTTCACGGTATCGACGATAAACGTCACGATAAAATTAAAAATTTAGCTACAAGTTCATCTTCGTTGCAAAGTGCTTTTAGCGGTAGCGGCACGAATACTTACGCGGCAGGTTATATGGCACTGCGATATTTGGCTAAACAAGCGGCGAATGGTCGTAGTCCTTCCGACTCAATCAGCGTCGATTCAAGTTCTAGTGATACGTCAACTTCAACGTCGACTTCAACAGCAACTTCGCCGACAACTACTACAACTGTCAGCGGCAGTACAAGTATCAGCGGCACAACTTTAACCGTTAAAGGAGATTTCAACGAAGATATTTGGCTTGGCGAAAAAAATTTGCTTACAAATACAACCAGCAGTTATGCCAACGCGGGAATTTTGACGCTTGATGCTACACAGGCAACCGGCTGTATAATTCTTGCGGGTAACAAAAACAGCGACGTGATTAAAGCCGGCAGTAACGGTTCAAGTATTTGGGGCGGCGAAAGCGGCGATGATGTTTTAATCGGCGGCGGCGGTCGAGATGTTTTTTGGTATGTGAACGGTGGCGGCGGTAAAGACGTTGTACATAATTTTACGGGCGGAACTTCTTCTACAAGCGACGTGTTGACTGTTACGGATAATAATTTTTCTCTTAACCGCGCAGATGGCAATTTAACTTTCACAATGGCGGACGGCGGAACTTTTTCTGTCAGCGTCGGCAGTGACGTTAATCAAGCTATTCAATATTCTAATGACGCAAGAAATATCATCGGCGTCAAAGTAGGTAACACTGACAGCGGAAATACCTTTAGCTACGAAAAAAATTTGTATTATCTCGGCGGCAACGCTTCGGACACTTTAACGATTAATAATTCAAAGGAAAATTATTCGGTCTTCTTAAGCGACGGAAACTTTGTCAACATTAACGCAATCGACGCACAAAATTCTTCGTCTCAAAATATTTTGGCTGGAAATAATCTTGACAATCAAATTTTTGCAGGATCGGGCAATTCCAGTTTGTGGGGCGGTGCAGGCGGTAATGACACATTAACCGGCGGTAACGGTTCTGATATGTTCTGGTACGGCATAGGTGAAGGTAATGACGTTATCAACGGCGCGGATTCTAATGATGTCGTCAACTTTTACAACGCAGGATTGAATGATATTATCGGCTTTGAAGATTTTGGCAGCGGCATAAAAATAAATTTGAGTTCCGGCAGTCTTACAGTTAATTCTACCGAAACTCCAAAATTTATGTTATCTGACGGTTCGTCCTACAGATATGCTCACGATTCTGCGACGTGGTATGAGTCTAAAGACTAGTGGTCAGTGATTAGTGGTTAGTTTTTCACTATTCACTATTCACTAT
>JAFZIV010000015.1 GCA_017554235.1 Selenomonadaceae bacterium | reverse complement strand
TTAATAGTGACTAATGTAAAATACTATTAACTATTTACTACTCACTATTCACTGACCACTATTTTTTTCGCGTTGCTTATCAATTTTCGGCTGAACAACACTGTTTAAATAATCCGCGTAAAATTTACTTTTCTCCAAATCTTTGTCAACGCCGTTCCCCTTCGCATAGGCGTCACTTAACAAATTCAGTGCAATAGGTTCAGACCCTGCCTTTTTTAAAAATTCAATTGCCTTTTTGTAATCTTGACGAATTCCGCGCCCCGTATAATAAGCCGAACCTAAAACAGCGCAGGAAAGTTTATCCAATTCAGACGCTCCTAAATCCGCCCAACGTAATACGTCATCAAAATTTTGGTCGACGTACTGCCCAATTTGCGAACGACACGCTGCTAATCCGTACAAGCGCGGCAAAGGAATTTTTTTATTAGCGTACTCAAGCGGAATAAAATGTTCTGCCAAGTCTGAATTATTTGCCGTCGCCGTATTTTTCCACTCTTCAGCTTTCTTAGTGTTATGACCGATACGCTGTCCAGTCGCATAAGCGTAAGACAAAATTAATTGCGCTTGAACGTCTCCTTCATTTGCCCACTTTTCGACTTGAAAAATATTATTCTTGCGGTGGAATTTTAACAATTCTTTTTCGCGTTTCTTCTGCTCTCTAAATTCTTTGTTAGCTTCTTTTTCAGCCGCCTTTTCTTCAGCAGTTTTCGCGCAGGCAACGGAGAAAAAATTCATTGTTACCATAAACGCCAGCATTATCGCTAAAATTTTTTTAACCATAGCTTTCAGCCCTCTAAGCTATTTCAATCCGTCAAAAAAGTTTTTAATCCACTGATCATTTTCAAAGTTGAAAAATTTTTCCTTACCGACATAAAGAGTTTCATCTGAACGATACACCGGCACAATTACAAATCCCCAATCCAATGGCTCGGCATGAATAAAAAATTTCACTTCACCGTTTACAATGGTATCTGTTTCGTCCTGCGGTATGTTATCGCCGTAAATTTTTTCAATATCCTCCTGCCGATGAGCTTCAAATTCATCAAGCATACATTCGTAAATCACTTCTTGCCGCAAATTATTATCCGCGTCCTTAAGATAAACAGTCAACGTTAAATCTTCAATGTTACGAGAAAGTACGCCGCGATCCCTCGAAAGATTATCATCAATCAACGCAACTTCTTTTCCGTTGTGCGTAAATCCCGTCAAAATATACGGCAAGTGCGGTTTACGATTTTTTATCTTAATGTCAGCATAACCGAATTTTTTATCGCGCAGATATTTTAACGCGCCGTCAATACAAGACATTTTCAATTCGTTTTTGTCAATGGAAGAATCAACTTTAGGCTTGTACTTAATCAACTTGCCGGGTACAAATTCTTTCATTGCGGTGCGAAACAGTTCAATCTTACAAGATTGCCCGCTAAGTTTGATAATACTGTAATTTTCAATTTCGCCGCTTTCGTAAATCGGATCAAGAAGTTGACGAATAATGTTATAAATGTCGGGATTTAAAATCGGTTCAATCTCAAAGACACTGAAAGAAATGTCCGGCAAATATTTCATCAAAGTTAAGCCTTCAGAATTTCTCATGGTTAATTGCCACTTGTCGAGAGGAATTTTTACCGTATCATCGTCTAAATCTTCATATTGTCGATTGATTTCCCAATTTCGGTCAGGTTTATCACGGTTGCCTTCAACTGTCAGTAAAACTCTCATGACGCCGTAATTCTTGAAAAATTCCTGCTTTATCATGTCAGCCAATCCAAACAGAAAATAATAATTGTTTCGGACGCGGAAATATTCATTGCGGTTTCGATTTTCCCAATCTTTAAATCTCGTCGGTAAAATTTCTTCCGCCATTCTGTAAGCATTTTCAAAATCTTCGTAAACTGACGCAACGCCATGTTCATCAATGTAGCGGAAAACTTCCAAATTAAAATCTCGTAATAAATTTTTAAGCGTGGGAATTGACGACGCCTTCAAAAAAGTTTGACGGTCGAAAGAATCTTTTTCGCCGTAAAATGATTGCCTCGCCTTGATAATTGAACTACGATTGAGATATTGACGGCAAAGAGTCTCGACAATTTTCAACTTCAACGCCTGTAAAATTCTATAGGTTAAATTATTTCCGCCAAAATCTGTACTGCCGTTTTCGTAACCCGTTTCAATGTCAATCGTGTAAGCTACGCGATTATCGTCGACGCTGAAACTGCACGAGGAAATATCAGTCGTACCGCCTCCGCAGTCAATAACCAATGCGCTATACTTTTGACGGTTACGAATACTTTTGCTCTCAATCAATTCACTAATCGTATTGTAAAGTACGGCAACACTTTCGTCAATCATTTCCTTTTTCTCAACGGCATATTCAGGCAAAATTTCTTGGAACATCCGCTGAAATATGCCCTTCTGCTTGACGGGTCCGGAAATGTGAACGCTACGCACTCGCCCTTTGATATAATCTTCCAGCGTATAAATTATGTAGATAAAAAATTCGCGCAGAATATTTTTACGCGGGACAAAAACGCGACGCCCTAAATTATCCGTCAACTCTTCCTGTTTGTCGTAATCGGCAATCCAACGCTTAATGTCATAAAAAAACGTGTAACCGTCGTCCATATACGCGGCTAATTTCAATGTGTCGTAGCCGAAAACATATTCAGGTTTATCGGGATTTTCCAGCGACTTGACGCCAATAACGGTTGGAATCATATTGATTTCATTACCTTCATTGTCATAAAAAATTGCGTGCTTAATTTTTTCGGAATTAAACTTAGCAAGCCCGATTTTTTCTGAAAAATCTAAAACGCCCGCCGTTGTGCTTGATGTGCCAAAATCTATAGCGACGGGCATTTTTAATACTTTCGGTTCAGTTACTCGGAAATTCAAAAGTTGCAGACGATATGCGGGAATATTTTCCTGAACAAAAGAAATTGTGCCATTATAGAAATTAAAAAATTGTTCGGAATAAACGCGCTCTAACAGAATCAAGTAATAAATTTTGACACTCGATTCGCGGCATGGAAAGTTACGCGTTTTTCGGAGATAAAGAAAATTTTTATCGTTAATTTTTTCTTCGACGTTGAAGACACCGCACAATTTTTTTTCGCTGTCAACAATGAAAGCATTCGTGCCGATTAATGATGGCGTATAGTTGACGGTTATCTTGTCAAAAAAATTTACGGCAAGCCCTTGAAAAACATTTATATCCGCATTGCATTCAAGATTAGTCGGTTGAGCCTGAAAAGTTATTTGTGGGAAAGAATCTTCCAACCGCTGATAATCTTCCGCTCGATATTCGTCTATGAGCAATGCCTTTTCCGCTCCGCGATAACGCAAAATCGTCTGAATCAAAAGTTCCCTGTCCAAGCGATTTGCAACGGCAGGAATAATTTTTTCGCGCCGCGCAATTTCCTGCAACTGGTAAACGGGCATTTTCCTCAAGTCGTGTTCGTAATATTTTTTCTGTTCCATAGTACCTTTTTAGTGAATAGTTGATAGTAAATAGTTGACAGTAAATAGTTAATAGTGGTCAAGTTTTTACTATTCACTATTCACTATTCACTATTCA
>JAFZIV010000014.1 GCA_017554235.1 Selenomonadaceae bacterium | reverse complement strand
GTCCTGAGCCAGGATCAAACTCTCCAATAAATATCGAGTTTAATCATCTCAAAATCAATTAGTCTTATAAAAAGACCTGCACTAGCAAATACATTGTTCAGTTTTCAAGGAGTCCTGAGCGAATCAGCTTGCATAGGATAGCACCTTTACCTTACTTTGTCAACCCCTCTCCAAAAATTTTTTTTCAAGCCGCAAAAAATTTTTTCTACATACATTTTTCAAGGTATTCAACTTATTCTTTTAATTGTCTGTATGAGATACAAAACATTTATTTGACCAAAATGCGAAATTGGAATATACTTTTAAAAAGGAGGTCGACGACTTGAAGAATTTTGAGAAATGGCAAGGTTGCGGAAATGACTTTGTGATAATCGACAGCCGCCTTGACGGTAAAATTGATTCTGCGGAAAAAATTTCTAAGATTTGCGACAGGCATTTTGGAATTGGTGCGGACGGAGTCATTTACGTTTTAAATTCTGATTCCGCTGAAGTGCGTATGAGAATTTTCAACGCGGACGGTTCAGAAGCTGAAATGTGCGGCAATGGTATTCGTTGCTTTACGAAATTTTTGCTTGACGGCACGGACAAAAATAATTTGACTGTTGAAACCGGCGCAGGAATTTTGAAAGTAAATCTGCGCGGAGAACTTGTAAGCGTCGATATGGGCGAGCCGATTTTGGAAGCTGAAAAAATTCCCGTAAAAAATTTTGGAAACAATAGTGTAGTCAATCAGTCAATGGAAGTTGACGGAAAAATTTTCAAAATAACTTGCGTGTCAATGGGCAATCCGCATTGTATAATTTTTGTCGACGATGTGAGTAAAATTAATTTGGCGGAGATTGGTTCAAAAATTGAATGTCACGAAATTTTTCCTAAGCACACCAATGTTGAATTTGTTCAAGTTATCGGCGAAAATAAATTGCGTATGCGAGTCTGGGAACGTGGCAGCGGTATAACGCTTGCTTGCGGGACTGGTGCTTGTGCGGTTGCAGTTGCCGCGAATCTTAATAAATTGGCTGAAAAATCTTCGGAAGTAATTTTGGACGGCGGCACGTTACAAATTGATTGGCGCACAGATAATCACGTTTTGATGACAGGTGCGGCAAAAAAAGTTTTTGTTGGAAATTTCGATGATTAGAAGGAGGAAAAATTTGTGGCTAAGATGGTAAATGTTGGTTTTGGAAATATGGTAGCGGTTGAAAGAATTATTGCGGTTATGACGCCTGATTCTGCGCAAACAAAGCGCGTTGTGGCTCACGCTAAGGAAACGGATAAATTTCTTGACGCTTCGCATGGTCGTCGCACTCGTTCGGTTATAGTGACTGATGACGGTCACGCGATACTTTCTGGGCTTATGCCTGCAACAATCGGCGATCGCGTGTCGAGAAATCCTGTTGCCGCAATTAGGGAACGTGATGAGAAAGGTGATAAATTTGACGAAGAAGGGACTGCTGATAGTGATTTCGGGAGCAAGCGGAACGGGTAAAGGTACCGTTTGCCAAAAATTGCTTGACGAATCACCTGGAATGGTTTATTCAATTTCAGCGACAACTCGTCAACCGCGTAAGGGTGAAGTAGACGGAAGAGAATATTTTTTCATAACGGTTGAGCAATTTAAAAGTTGGCTTGCCGAAGAAAAATTTTTGGAACACGCTGAAGTTTTCGGAAATTTTTACGGGACGCCTGCACATAAAATTGAAGAGTGTTTAAGTTCCGGCATTGACGTACTTTTAGAAATTGATGTACAAGGCGCGTTAAATGTTATGAAAAAATGTCCTGACGGCATTTATATTTTTTTGTTGCCGCCGTCATTTGACGAACTTTGTAACAGAATTAAAAAGCGCGGGACAGAATCGCCGGAAGGTTTACAACGTCGTCTTGCATCTTCAACAAATGAAATTGCTGTCGGAAAAAATTATCAATACGTCGTAGTAAATGATTCTGTCGACGATGCTGTAAAAAAAATTAAATCCATCATTGCCGCCGAACGTTGCAAAGTCAATCGCAATTTGAATGACTTTGAAAAATATAAGGGAGAGGAATCTTTAAATTGAATTTACATTCAGCACCAAGCATGGTCAATCCCTCAACGGATGATATGCTTAAAAAAGTTTCAAGCCGTTATACATTAGTCGTATTGGCATCGAAACGCGCACGCCAACTTTTAACCGGCGCACCTTGTCGCGTCGAACATCCTACAAATAAATTTGTAACTAACGCTATGGAAGAAATTTTTGAAGGAAAAATTACATTTGCAGAACCGAATACTTAAAAATTTCACCCGTTGTACTAGCTGATAAAAATTTTTTTGTTAGTACAATGGGCAAATTTAATAAATGTCTGTAAAAAAATTTTTAAAGGTAGGTGTATGGAATAAATGGGTAAACGCAAAAAAATTTTGGCAAGCCTTATAAGTTTGTCCTTAGCTACCGCGTTTTTATCTGACTCGCCATTTACTTCGCAAGAGTCAATCTGTTCAATGTTAAGTTCAGCGCAGGCGGAGAATAGCACACAACATTCGGATCGTACCGTTGTACTTGTAGGAAATTTACAAGTAAAATCTGGTGCTACAAAAGATTGGGATCCTGCCGATACAAAAACTGCAATGAAAAGCATTGGTAACGGTTTTTATTCCTTGACACTCGACTTGCCTGCAGGAACTTATTATTACAAAATAGCGATTAACGGTAGCTGGAATGAAAATTACGGTCTTGACGGAAATCACGACGGCGCAAATATTCAACTTAATTTGTCAACGCCGCAAAAGGTAACTTTCTACTACAACGATATTACTCATAAAATTAGTGACAGTACAATTTACCAAATGCCTAAAGATTCGGATTTACCCATGCTTGAAGGAAATTTCGGCGTCGATATTGGCGATAAATATCTGCGCGATTTGACTATGGATAATCTTTTTCAGAAGGAACTTACTTTGAAGGCTGGAAATTATCAAATTTCCTTGAATCAAGTAGGCAAAAAAATTGCATATCAAGAAATAAATGTTCCTAAAGAAGGAAAAGTTAGTTTTTACTACGATGCTACCACAAAGAAATTTTTTATTGACGACGGAAGTCTTCACGAAGATAAAATTTTCCACGATACTTGGAGCAATTCCTATCGTTTACCATTTGAGGCAGTAAAAGTTGGCAGTTCCGTTAAGCTTTCCGTAGCAACAAAAAATGGCGATGCTAAAAATGTAAAATTGATTCTTTGTAAATCAAAAATCTCTACAGCAGGTGGAGATGAATTTAATCCCAACTATTTACCTGCAGACGCTAAAAGTTTTTCCATGAAATTGGAGCGAACTGAAAACGGACAAGATATTTGGTCAACCAATGTAAAGCTTGACGAAGTTGGTATTTATGGATACAAATTTTTGATAAATGACACTAAAGAATATGGCGATGACGCTAAGCCCGGACATACAGGCGAAGTAAAAATTCGCGGCACAAAATATTTTCAGCTGACAGTTTACAGCGCAGATTTCCACACGCCTAATTGGGCGAAAGAAGCCGTAATTTATCAAATTTTTCCAGACAGATTTTTTAATGGCGATCCTTCAAATGATAATGCCCGCCAAATGGGTCGAGGTCATTACCCGATTAAACACCGCACTTGGAATGAATTACCAATTAATTACAGTAAGTCTCCTGAATTGACAGACGATAAGCTTGATTGCAATGATTTTTTTGGTGGAGACCTTGCAGGAATTACGAAAAAGTTGGATTATCTTCAAAGTCTTGGCGTAAATGCTATTTATGTTAATCCAATAATGAATGCTTGTTCAAATCACCGCTATGATACAGTAGATTATGAAAATCTTGATCCACTTCTTGGGACGTTAAAAGATTTTCAAACTTTAACGACGGAAATGAAAAAGCGCAATATGTACCTCATAATGGACGGTGTTTTCAATCACGTTGGCGATGATTCGGTTTATTTCGACAGATACAGCAAATATCCAACAGTCGGCGCGTATGAATTTTGGTCACGTGTTTACGATTTGGAAAACGATAAACATTTGTCGGAGGCGGAAGCGAAAAAACTTGCTAAGCAACAACTTATCTCTGAAGGGCAAAAATTCAGTCCATATCATTGGGAAAATTGGTTTGAGATTCGCAACGAAAAAACTTCCGACGAAATGGGCGAAAAATATGCGTATCATGATTGGCAAGGATTTTCAAGTTTAGCACCGTTTAATAATGATGATTATCTTGGCAAAAATAATGCGACGCTTGGAAAATATTTGCTTTCAGACAAAGATGCGGTATTAACCAGATGGTTTAAGTATGGACTTTCTGGTTGGCGTATGGACGTTGCTAAAGAAGTTCCGCCTGAATTTTGGGTGAATGTTCGCAAAGAAATTAAAAAAATTAAACTTCCAAATGGCGAAGAACCTTTAATGATCAGTGAAATTTGGCAAGACGGTTCACAATTTCTTATGGGCGAACAATTTGATTCTGTAATGAATTACAAGTTAGCCTTTGCTATAAATGATTTATTCCTTTTGAATGGCGACCCTAAAGCCGCTGATGAAGAAATAACAGTTTTGCGACAGAATTATCCGAAAGAGGCTTTTTATACGCTGATGAATTTTGTTGATTCGCATGACGTAGCAAGAGCAATTTATAGATTGGGCGGCGGTAAAGACAGCGTTATTCAAGCTAAACAAAGTGATTTTGATTACAATCTTGGCAAGGCTCGCTTGAAATTGGCAATGACTTTTATAGCCGGTTATCCCGGAATGCCGACGATTTTTTATGGTGATGAAGTTGGACTTTTCGGCAGTGCTGATCCTGATTGTCGTCGAACATATTCTTGGGGCAATGAAGATACCGAATTGTTGAACTACTACAAAAAAATTATCGGCGTGAGAAATGTCAACAAAAAACTTTTTGTACACGGTGACGTTTTGACACTTAAAGCTGACGGTGATATTTACGCTTATCTTCGCCAAAATGATTCAGACGCGGCTATTGTAGTTCTCAATCGCGGTAAATCTCAAAAAGTAGAAATTAATGTCGCGCAACTTCCAAACGGAACAAAATTTATTGACAAACTTAGTGGTAAAGAAGTTACCGTATCTAACGGAAAAATTATTTTTGATGCTGATGAAAATCAAGCTTTTATGTTTTTGAAGTAAAATGAAAAAATTAGAAGGAAAAAATATTTTATTGGGCGTGACGGGCGGCATTGCGGCTTATAAGTCAGTCGAAATTGCAAGCCGTTTGAAAAAATTGGGAGCTAACGTCAAAGTAATTATGACGCAGTCGGCAACAGAATTTGTCACGCCAAAAACTTTTCAAGAAATTACAAAAAATCCCGTTGCAGTCGAAATGTTTGCAAACATTACAGACTTTGACGAAAATCACATAGCCCTTGCGAATTTTGCGGACGTTGTATTAATCGCGCCTGCCACTGCAAATTTTTTGGCTAAAGTTGCACACGGTATAGCCGATGATTTATTGACGACGACAATTTTGGCGACACCCGCACAGATGATTTTTGCTCCAGCAATGAATACTGTTATGTGGGAAAATGTTGCGACGCAGGACAATTTGAAAATTCTTTTGAGACGCGACATAAAAATTATTGAACCTGCGACGGGTAATTTGGCTTGCGGCACAATCGGTAAAGGACGCCTTCCCGAGCCTGAAAAAATCTGCGCGGAAGTTGTAAAATTTTTCAACGCGACGCAATCTGATGACGAAGATTTTCAATCTGTTGTAACTGTGTCTTCATCATTTGGAGAAATCTTGACGGTTAGGGAAGAGACAGAAAAATTACATGGCAAGAAAATTTTAGTTACGGCTGGCGGCACTGTTGAACCTATTGATCCTGTAAGATACATAGGCAATCGTTCAAGCGGCAGAATGGGTTACGAAATTGCAGAGGCGGCACGACTTCAAGGGGCGGACGTGATTTTAATTTCTGCCAAAAGTGAATTGCCCGCACCTAAAAATGTAAAGTTCATCAAAATTGAAACGGCTGAAGAAATGCGTACTGCCGTCCTCAACGAATTTGACACAGTTGACGCGGTGATTATGTCGGCGGCTGTTTCTGATTATCGCGTTAAAAATGTCGCCGCGCAAAAAATTAAAAAGTCCGCCGAAACTTTAACGCTTGAACTTGTAAAAAATCCTGACATACTTAAGGAACTTGGACAGCTTAAAAAATCTCAAGTGCTTATCGGTTTTGCGGCTGAAACTGAAAATTTACTCGAATACGCGCAGAAAAAACTTGCAGAAAAAAATCTTGAAATGATCGTTGCAAATAATGTTACAGAGGAAGGCGCGGGATTTGCGGTAGCCACAAACATTGCAACTTTGATTTATCGTAACGGTAAGATTGAAAATTTTCCTAAGATGACGAAAGCGGAATTGGCAGAAAAAATTATTGCTCGCGTTGCAGAATTTTTTTAAGGAGGGTATTTTATGGAAGTCAAAATTTTTTCGGCGATAGTCACTGGTATGGTGGAAACGGCGTTGAACAAATTGGAAAACCAAATTGCCAACTACATTCGCGAAAAGCAGGTAGTCAGCGTCAATCAATCGATAATTCCGGCATCAAGCCCTAACGAAAAGACGCGCATTGTTATCACTGTCGTAACCAAATAAATTTCATCGATAATCTTAAAAAATTAAGTCCGCCAATGTGCGGATTTTTTGATTTTAGAAATTAAACGTGATACAATGTCTTAAAAATTTTAGGAGAGTGAAAATTTTGGCTATGAATATGAGCGAAAAAATTTTAGCGCGTCATGCCGGAGTTGAAAGCGTCGAAGCAGGACAGCTCGTAGTTTGCACGCTGGATTTGGTTATGGCTAATGACATTACGGGACCGCCCGCGTTGAAGGAGTTTGAACGCATTGGCAAGCCTGTATTCGACGCAGAAAAAGTTGCGCTGATACCTGACCACTTCCAACCGGCTAAAGATATTAAAAGTGCTGACCTTGCAAAAAGTCTGCGCGATTTTTCCCGCAAACATAAAATCAAACATTACTATGACGCGGGGCGTGTCGGCATTGAACACGTAATTTTGCCCGAATTTGGAATTGTCGCGCCCGGTATGTTGACGATTGGCGCGGATTCGCACACTTGCACTTACGGAGCGTTAAACGGATTTTCGACGGGCGTAGGTACTACTGACTTAGCTGTTGGAATTGCGACGGGGCAGGCTTGGTTCAAAGTTCCTGAAGTTATCAACGTTAAACTTACCGGCAAGAAACCAAAAAATATTTGCGGCAAAGATGTTATTCTTACGCTTATCGGAAAAATCGGCGTTGACGGTGCGCTTTATAAATCGCTTGAATTTAGCGGCGAAGGCGTTGCAGAACTTTCAATGACTGACAGATTTACAATTTCCAACATGGCGATTGAGGCGGGCGCAAAGGCTGGAATTTTCCCCTTTGATGAAAAGACGAAAGCTTACGTTGACGGCAGAGTTAATAAACCTTATGAACCTGTTGCCGCTGATGATGACGCAAATTATTCATCAATCGTCGAAATTAATTTGAGTGAACTTAAGCCCGTCGTTGCACTGCCGCATTTGCCTGAAAATGTTAAAAATGTTGAAGACCTTGACGAAATTAAAATCAATCAAGTTGTAATCGGTTCTTGCACAAACGGACGCCTTGAAGATTTAGAAATTGCGGCGGATATTCTGCGCGGGAAAAAGATTCATGATGATGTACGTTGCATAGTTATTCCCGGCAGTCAATACATTTACAAAGAGGCGATTAAACGCGGCTGGATTGACATTTTCATTGACGCGGGTTGCGTCGTAAGTACTCCTACTTGCGGACCTTGTCTTGGTGGATATATGGGAATTTTGAGCGCGGGCGAGCGTTGCGTATCGACGACGAATAGAAATTTTATCGGACGTATGGGACACATTAAAAGCGAAATTTATTTGGCTGGTCCTTACGTTGCGGCAAAGTCAGCAATTAGCGGCGTGATTAGTTGCTAAAAAATATATAAAAACTTAGGAGAGTTTATTATGGAAAAGTCAAAAGTTTACTTTACGGATTTTCGCGTAAAAGTCGGCACGAGTCTGCTTGACAAGTTAAAAAATCTCTGCATTAAAGCCGGCATTAAAAATATTGACATGAACGGCAAATTTGTAGCTATTAAAATGCACTTCGGCGAGTTGGGAAATTTGGCGTTTATTCGTCCGCAGTATGTGAAAGTTATTTCTGACCTTGTTAAGGAGCAGGGCGGCTATCCTTTCATAACGGATTGCAACACGCTTTATCCCGGTAGCAGGAAACACGCGCTTGAACATATGGATTGCGCAAATTTTAACGGCTTTAATACGACGACTACAGGCTGTCAAATTATTATCGGCGACGGTTTACGCGGCACTGATGAAGCTGAAGTTCCCGTTAAAAATGGTGAATTTGTCGAAAAAGCTAAAATCGGTCGTGCAATTATGGACGCTGATATTGTCATCAGTCTTGCACATTTTAAAGGGCATGAAATGACAGGTTTTGGCGGCGCAATTAAAAATATCGGTATGGGTTGCGGTTCCCGCGCAGGTAAAATGGAGCAACACTCTTCAGGCAAAGTTTCGGTTAATGAGGAACTTTGTCGCGGCTGTCAGCGTTGTGCTAAAGAATGCGGCTCGGGCGCAATAACTTACGTCAACAAAAAGGCGCATATTGATAAAAATATTTGTAAAGGTTGCGGACGTTGTATCGGTGCTTGTGCCTTCGACGCGATATTCAATGAGCAATGGGACGCAGGCGATAAGCTTGATAAGAAAATGGCTGAATATGCGCAAGCTGTTTGTCAAGATAGACCTTGTTTTCATATCAATATGGCAATGGATATTTCTCCAAACTGCGATTGTCACGGCGAAAATGATGCGCCTATTCTTCCTAACATTGGAATGTTCGCATCATTTGACCCTGTAGCGATTGACCAAGCTTGCGTTGATATGGCTCAAAAACAAACTCCTTTTGCAAACAGTCAGCTCGGAGAAAATCTTGCAAATCCAAACTTTAAAAAACATAATGATCACTTCTTGGACAGCAATCCCAATGTTCATTGGAAAGAAACTTTAGAACACGCAGAAAAAATTGGTCTTGGTACTCGCGAATATGAACTTGTAACGATGAAGTAAACCGAAAGGAAAGTTTGAATGAAAGTTGAAGGAAAAGTTTGGCGTTACGGCGACAATATCGACACTGATGTAATTATTCCCGCACGCTATTTGAATACTTTTGAGCCTGCGGAACTTGCCAAGCATTGTATGGAAGATATTGATAAAAATTTTGCCGCGCAGGTTAAAGACGGCGAAATTATGGTCGGCGGTAAAAATTTTGGTTGCGGTTCAAGTCGTGAGCATGCTCCCGTTGCAATTAAGGCGTCGGGAATTAAAATTGTTGTGGCGGCTAGTTTTGCAAGAATTTTTTATCGCAACGGAATTAATATCGGACTGCCGCTGTTGGAAATTGGCGACGCCGTAGAAAAAATTCACGCGGACGATATTTTGAAAATCGACACTGATAACGGCACGATTGAAAATTTGACGACGGGCGATACTTTTAAGGCGCATCCTCTGCCGGGATTTGTTCAGGACATTGCAAAGGCTGGCGGCTTGATTAATTACATTAAAGAGCGCGGCAGTTTCTAAGATAAGATTTTTAATTTGATTAAGGTGGTAGGCGATTGTGACGCTTACCATTTTTTGTTGAAAAATTTTTGTAAGTTGTAAAATTAAGTTGAACAGAAAAAATTCCATAAACAACCTTCCTGTTGTAAAATAAATTTGTCATCCAAAGAGGAGGTTGGTTATGGAACAGAGTAAGTGTAACACAAATTCGTCACATGAATAAAGAGTAGT
>JAFZIV010000013.1 GCA_017554235.1 Selenomonadaceae bacterium | reverse complement strand
GATATTGCCTGCATAAGAATTGCTATTGTAAATGGTATCGTTGCCAGTGCCACCGTTTACTGTCAAGCCTTGAGAACTTCCATAGATACTGATTTTGTCATCTCCTACTCCGCCGTAAATCGAGTTATAACTGCCATAACTAGAAGTGACAGAGGTATTGGAAGTGGATGTACGGTATCCATAATTTGTAATTGTATCATTACCTGTGCCTGCGTCGATTGTAGCATAGTTCCCATTGTTGTAAATCGAATCACCGTAAGCCGTTCCCGTGATAACCGTGTTATTCGTGTTATTGCTGAGCGTTACGCCGTTTGAAATTGTGTCCATATTTCCGCCTCCTAAAGTTCCTTTAATGTTTATCGTCGACAAACTCGCCGCACCTTGCAACGTAATTTTACCTGAACCTGCAGTAACAATCACGTTATTGTTGCTCTTCGTCGTGCTGTACTTTGTGCCGCTGATTATCAACGTGTCATTAGATTGGAAGCCGTAAACATAATCGTTGCCGTCTCCATTTTCATACTCAATGACTCTAAGCGAAGAGTAACTGCTACTTGAAAGCGAAATAGTGTCATCACCCGCTCCGCCGCTTATCGTCACGTTTCTGCCATAATTTTCAATGGTATCGTTGCCATCGCCGCCGCTTATAGATACGTAGACGTAGTCGCCATTCCAATTGTGAATGTAATCGTTGCCGTCTCCTCCGCTTATCGTTACGTTATCGCTATAATAATTGCTAATGTAGTCATCGCCATTGCCGCCACTTATTGACGAATAAGCACCATAATTTTCAATGTAATCGTTGCCGTCGCCGCCATCGATTGACGAACTATCACCGTAGCTTCCTATGGAAATAGTGTCCTCACCTTTTCCACCGTAAACCGCGACACTTGCACCATTGTTGTAAATTGAATCAGTACCATCACCGCCGTCTATCGTTACATTTGAGCCAGAATTTTGAATGTAATCGTTATCGTCGACGCCGTAAACTGCAACACTCGCGCCGTAATTTTGAATAGTGTCATTGCCTGCAAGTCCTTCTACCGTAACAGTTTCTGCCACGTTTATCAGAGAATCATTACCTGCTGTTCCACTCATTACACTCCAGTCATTTAAGACGGTCGATTTTCCTGTCGCTGTATTCTGTACATTGACTTTGACATAAGAATCAGCAAGCACTTCTTTAAAAGTGACTGAGTTGCTTCCTAATTTTAAAATCAAATCACTGCCGCTTTTCTGCGTAGTATAACTGCTGTTCACCTGCAAAGTATCGTTGGTATTGAAACCGTAGATAACGTCATTTCCCTCGCCGCTATTGTATTGATAAATATTCCCGATACTGCTCAAACTTGCCCCATAAATCGTGTCATTACCTGCACCACCATTTATCGTCAAGCCTTGAGAACTACCATAGATACTGATTTTGTCATCTCCTGCTCCGCCGTAAATCGAGTTATAATTACCATAATAGGAAACAACGGAGGTATTGTATTCATAATTTGTAATTGTATCGTTACCTTCGCCTCCACTTATTGTCGAATAATCACTGACATTGAAAATTGAGTCATTACCATCGCCGCCGATGATCGTCGAATAATCCCCGGAGCTTCCGATTGAAATGGTGTCCTCACCTTCTCCACCGTAAATCAAAGCTTTGGCACTGTTTTGAATTGAATCGTTACCTAATCCGCCGGTAATTGTCGCATCACTACCAGAATTATAAATGGAATCGTTGCCATCACCACCGCTGATTGTCGCATCACTACCAGAATTGTCAATATAATCGTTGCCTGAGCCGCCGTAAACAGCAACGCTTACTCCGCTGTAAATGGTAATTTTATCGTCACCTTCGCCGCCATTTATCGTCACGTTTGGAGCCAAATTTGTAATTTTATCATTGCCGGCAAGTGCATTTATTGTAACGTTCGAGCCGCTAAAATAATATTTGGAACTACCATTGAAAATAGAATCGTCATTTGCAGTTCCTGTTATGACAGTGTTGTTCGTGCTGTTGCTGATGTTGGCAAACCGCTGAATGTCGAAGTTAAACTTTTTCTTACCGTTAGAGTTTCCTGCGATGCCGGATATTATCACGCTTGGCACGCCTTTAACTCTCAAAAAACAATTTTTCATAAAAAATTCCTCCTCCTTGAAAAAAACACCTATACAAAATATGTTTGAATTATAATCTAAAAAACTTTTGTTGAAAAGTAGTATCTGAAAAATTTTTCTGAAAAATTATAAATGCTGATTTACACTTTAAATTTTTGTACTTCTTGCTGAAGTTCATTAGCCATACGTGCAAGGTTAGTACTTTCGTTAGCAATTTCGTGAACAGATGCAGTTTGTTCCTCTGTCGCCGCGCTGACAGTTTCAGCCTCCTCCGCAGAAGATTTACTCGTTTCGTTAATGGTGCGTATGTGGTCAACAATTTCTTCACCGTTACGAGCCATTGTACGAGTTGCTCCAGAAATTTCCTGCATTTGCGCACTAACTTTTTCTACAATGTCAATAATTTTTCTAAACGCATCGCCCATTGAAATAATATTTTCCGTGCCTACTCTGACGACTTCAACGCCGTCTTCCATATCCTTAACGGCTTTGTTGGTATCTTCCTGCGTGACTTTGATTAAATCTGAAATTTGTTGCGTCGCCTCGTGACTGGATTCGGCAAGCTTTCTAACTTCATCAGCAACGACAGCAAAACCTCGACCGGCTGAACCTGCGCGGGCGGCTTCAATAGCGGCGTTGAGTGCAAGCAAATTAGTTTGTTCGGCAATAGCACTGATTGTATTAACGATGTTACCGATTTTTTGAGAATTTTCTCCGAGTGCCGTAACAGTCTCTTTAGTTTTGTTGGAAGACCGCTCAATAGTTTTAATTTGTTCAATCGCCATTTCAAGAGTATGTCCGCTTTCGCGAGCAATGTCCGACGCCTCGACGCTCTTTGAAGTTGCTGATTCGGCGTCTTTAGCCATAATCTGAATTGCGCTACTCAAATTCTGAACCGCGTTTGACATTGCATTAACGGCGTCAAGTTGCTGATTTGTGCTGGAGGCAACCTTACTGATTGATTCTGCGACTTGATTCGCCGCGATAGCCGATTGATCCGTTGTAGAATTTAATTCTTCTGTGGACGCGGTTAAATTTGCCGCTGATGAACTTACAGACTTAATAACTTTTGAGACAGCTACCCGCATTTCTTCAACCGCTCTCACCAATAATCCAAGTTCATCTTCCGACGCAATATGCAAAGACCTTTCGCGGAAATCTCCCTGCGCTAAATTATGCACTTCGTTCATCATATCGCCGAGCGGTTTCATAATTTTGTTGACGGTTATCCAAATGCCTGCCGAAATTAATACAATCAGCGTTAAAGAAATTATTACCATAATCTTTAAGGTATTGTGAACCGGCGCAAAAACTTCAGCTTTATAAGCAAGCGTCGCCATACCCCAACCCGTTGACGTAATCGGCGTGTAGAAAGCAATCATTTCATCGCCGCTTGAAGTTTTGAATTGGTAAGAACCTGAACTTCCGCTTAACATTTTTTGTCCAAGTTCAACAAGCGCGGGATCACTCTCTTCAGAAATTTTTTTCTTCATAATAGCATTTTCATCGGGATTGACGATATAAACGCCTTCTTTGGAAACAAGTAAGCTGTACCCGCTATCACCGAACTTTAACGATTCAACTTTATCCATAACGGCTTGCACATAAATTGCCGCCAGAATCATTGCAACAGGCTTTCCGCTGTCATCACGAGAAAGAGCTATGGAGTTGACAATAATTTTTCCTGTAGCTTGAGAAATTACCGGCGAGGACATAAACGAATCTTGATTGCCAGTCATTGTCTGCTTATACCAAGCTTTGTCTTGATTGTGCATTTCCTTAAAGCCGCTTGAAGTTTGCCCGTAAAGGACGCCTGAACCGTCGAAAGGTCCCCAACTTACACTGTCATAAACGCCGGGATAACGTTCATTCATCAGCTTAAGGCGATAAATATTATTTTGATTCATAGCATCCGCGTTCAAAGTTTTACTTGCAACATTTGACGCGGTTAAATGTGTCTCCAACATTCTTTTATCGAGCCAAGCCGAAACTTCCGCGCCGACCTCATCAGTTGTCTTTAAGTTGCTGGAAAGTATTTGCGTCTCAAAAGTTTTGTTGACGTAGTTGAAAATTACACCCGAAAGAATAATCAATCCGATTATCACGATTGGCAAGACAAACATTAAAATTTTGCCTTTTACAGTAGTTCCGTTCATAAACGCTATCCTCCTGAAAAATTTTTAATATTTGAAAGTATAATTTACAAGTGATTGACCGTCAAGAATTTTCCAAAAAACTTTTCGGCAAGGGTTAAATCATGCGTGATGACAATCAGCGTGCGATTATTTTTTTTTGATTCGTCGACAATGGCGGCAATTAAATTTTCGGCAAGATTTTTATTAAGTCCTGCGGTCGGCTCGTCCAAAATAAGTATGTCGGGATTTTTCGCAATGGCAAGCGCAATTTGCAGACGAACTCTTTCACCGCCTGATAAATTAGCTCCGTCCTCACCAATCTGCGCGGAAATGTCGAAGTCGTCAAGTTGGCAAATTTTTAACGCGGCTAAAATTTCATCGTCGGAAATATTTCCATTAAAGATTTTAAAATTGGCGCGTATCGATTCGGAAAAAATATAATTAGTCGAAGTGGCGGCGGCAATCTTTCCGTTTACTTCAACGCTACCGCTATCAGGTTGAAAAAGTTTTGTCATAAGGTAAAGCAAAGTTGTTTTACCTGCGCCGCTCTCTCCGATAATCGCTAAATGTTCACCGCGTTGAACTTCCAAGTTAAAATCTTTCAGGACAATCTGCGCGGAATTGTAAGAAAAATCTACGTTGCTGAATTTTAGGGAATAGGGAAGAGGGGATAGGGAAGAGTTTTTAGTAAACAAAGTTTTTTCTTTAAAATTTGGTATCGACAGCTGAAATTTAAAATTGACTGAAATTAAAACCAATGCCCAGACCGTTAAACTTATTTTGTCAACGTGCAAACTGATTTGATAAAGTAGCACACAAGTAAAAGCCGCATTCAAAATTTTTATCAGCGTGTCAAAATTTATATCGCGTGACTTTGTATGAAAATGTTTATCGCCAAAATTTTTCGCCGCGCAGTTTAACTTTTCAACGGCAGGATTTGTACCGAAAATTTTAAGCTCATCTCGTCCGTCGTAAAAGTCCAAAATTTTTTCGCGGTAGTTTGAATCGTCTGCTTCAACAGATTTAAACCGCGCAGATAAAATTAGTACAATAAAAAAGTTTAGCGGCAGAATCAACGAGTAAAGTCCGATTGACTTAAATAAAAAAAACGCCAGCAGGATTGTTACCAATGCGGCTGTTGAAATTGGAAGGACAACTCGCGGCAAAAAATCTTTCGCCTTATCTGCCTGTACCGTCAATTTGTGGAGTAAGTCACCTTCGCCGATTATTCCCGACTTTAAAGGTAACTTTAATGCGGCGTCTAAAAAAATTTTTTCGCGCAGGTCGTCAAGGAAATTGAAAATTATTTTGTGTGAAAAAAATCTGTCCGCATAACGTAACACCGCACGAAAAATTCCTGCCGTCCTAACCAGCGTAATTCCGATTGACAATGCACTAAGCGGAGGATGTAACGCGGCACTTGCGATAAGCCATGCCGATGACGCCATTAATAAAATCTCTGACAATGCCGCAGATAAATTTGTCAATATCGCGACAGAAAATTTTTTAATCAATTAGTTTGCAGTTTTGCCGAGTTCAAAAGCTTTTATGTTCAAGTCTAAAAATTTCGCAGGTACGCAAGCTTTAATTGTTTCTTCCCAAGTTTCTTGAGAAATGTTAAAGTAATGTGCCAATCTTCCCAACAAAACTATATTAACTGCCTTTGATGAGCCTGCTTTTTTTGCAAGTGAAAGACAATCTATCGCGTCAACTTTAAATCCTTTATCCTGCATTTTTTCGACGAGATTTTCAGGATATGTAGCCGCGCCTGTTATCACGGGCATAGGATCAATTTGTTGCGTATTAGTGACAACTTGTCCAGACGGTTTTAAATACGAAATCCACCGCGCAGTTTCTAAAATTTCAAAGGATACAATGAAATCTGCTTCGCCCTTATCGACAACCGGCGAATAAACTTTGTCGCCAAATCTAACGTAAGTTATGACACTGCCGCCGCGTTGGCTCATTCCGTGAACTTCAGAAACTTTTACGTCATAACCTTCACTTAACAGCAAGCGTCCCAAAATCTTACTGGCTAACAGTGAACCTTGTCCGCCGACTCCAACGATAATAATATTTTTTGTTTCCAAATTAATCGCTCCTATTTTTTATTAAGCAAATTATTTTTTCGACAAATACACAAAACATTCCTGCGTTATAAGAAATGGCGGCAGGAAATTTTTTATCTATCGCCGAATTAAATAATTTTAATTTTTACTGAAAAATTTTGAGAGGTGAAACCTTTTGTATAAAAAAGTTGATACAAATTTGAATTTTGCCAGCCGCGAAAAGGAAGTCGAAACTTTTTGGGCTGAAAATAATATCGCGCAGAAGGCTATAGATCAGCGCGAAGGTTGCAAGGATTTTACATTTTATGACGGTCCGCCTACTGCAAACGGTCAACCGCATATCGGTCACGTTTTGACGCGTGTCATTAAAGATTTATTCCCGCGCTATCACTCAATGAAGGGCGAAAAAGTTTTGCGTAAAGCCGGCTGGGATACTCACGGATTGCCCGTTGAATTGGAAGTCGAAAAACTTATCGGCATTAACGGCAAGGAACAGATTGAGGCTTACGGCATTGAACCTTTCATCAAAAAATGTCGCGAATCCGTCTGGAAATATAAAGCTATGTGGGAAGAATTTTCCGGCGTCGTCGGTTTTTGGGCTGATATGGAACACCCCTACATAACTTACGAAAATTATTATATTGAGTCCGAATGGTGGGCTTTGAAAAAAATTTGGGAGAAAGATTTACTTTACAAAGGTCATAAAGTTGTACCGTATTGTCCGCGTTGTGGGACGCCGCTTTCCAGTCATGAAGTTTCGCTCGGCTACAAAGATTTAAAAGAGCGTTCGGCAATGGTAAAGTTTAAGGCAGTTGACGATGACGCATATTATTTAGCGTGGACAACTACCCCTTGGACATTGCCTTCAAATTTAGTTTTGTGCGTCAATCCCAAAGTCGATTATGTCAAAGTCGAAGTAAACGGCACGAAATATATTTTAGCGGAAGCGTTGGTTGAAAGTGTTTTTGAAGGCGTCGAAGGTGACAGAAAATTTTTGGCGACGTTCAAAGGCGCGGAACTTGAATATAAAAAATATGAGCCGCTTTATCCTTTCGCTGATGAAATTGTAGCTAAGAGCGGAAAACCTGCCTTTATCGTGACTTGTGACGATTATGTTACGACGGAAGACGGCACGGGCATTGTACACTGTGCGCCCGCATTCGGTGAAGATGATAACCGTGTTTGCAAAAAATATGGTACGCCGTTTATTCAATTCGTCGACGGAAAAGGAAATATGACGGCGGAAACAACTTGGGCAGGAACTTTCGTTAAGGACGCCGACCCGTTGATTTTGAAAGACTTAAAAGTTAGCGGTAAACTTTTTAAAGCTCCCGTCTTTGAGCATAGTTATCCGCATTGTTGGCGTTGTGATACTCCGTTGATTTATTATGCGCGTGAATCTTGGTTTATCAAAATGACGGCGGTTAAGGAAAATCTGTTGAAGAATAACGCTACAATAAATTGGTTGCCTCCGACGATTGGAACGGGCAGATTTGGTGATTGGCTTGAGCATGTTCAAGATTGGGGAATTTCTCGCAACCGTTATTGGGGAACGCCTTTAAATATTTGGGAATGTTCCTGCGGACATCAACACGCTATTGGCTCGATTGAAGAATTAAAATCTTTGTCGAAAAATTGTCCCGATGATATTGAACTGCACCGCCCGTACATTGACAACGTAACTTTTGAGTGTCCGAAGTGCGGCGGCGAAATGCATCGCGTTCCTGAAGTCATTGACTGTTGGTTTGATTCGGGTGCAATGCCTTTCGCGCAATGGCATTATCCTTTTGAGAATAAAGAAATTTTTGATGAACGTTATCCCGCAGATTTTATCAGTGAGGCTGTCGACCAAACGCGCGGCTGGTTTTATTCGTTGCTGGCTATTTCGACTTTGCTGTTTGATTCTGCGCCGTTTAAAAATTGTATCGTAATGGGTCACGTACAGGACAAAGACGGACAGAAAATGTCTAAGTCGAAGGGTAATGCAGTTGATCCTATGGCGACGCTTAAGCAACACGGTGCGGACGCAATTCGTTGGTATTTCTACGAAAACAGTGTTCCTTGGCTGCCGAAAAGATATTCGGACGACGCAGTTACGGAAGGTCAACGCAAATTCTTGGGAACTCTTTGGAATACTTATGCCTTCTTCGTGCTTTACGCGAACATTGATGAGTTTGACGCTACGAAATATCAGCTTGATTACGGTAAATTGAGCGTAATGGATAAATGGATTTTGTCGCGCTTGAATACGGTTGTAAAATATGTTGATGATTGCTTAGCAAATTACAAAGTTACGGAGACGGCTAAGGCTCTTCAAAATTTTGTAGACGAACTGTCTAACTGGTATGTACGCAGAAGTCGTGCGCGTTTTTGGGCTAAAGGTATGGAACAGGATAAAATCAACGCTTATATGACGCTGTACACTGCACTTGTAACTTTTGCGAAGATTGCCGCGCCGCTTGTGCCTTTCATCACGGAAAATATTTATCGCAATTTGGTTTGCAGTGTAGACGAATCTGCGCGGGAAAGCGTTCATCTTTGCGATTATCCGCAGGCTGATGAAAGTTTGATTGATACCGAGCTTGAAAAAAATATGGCGGAAGTTTTAAAAATCGTTGTGCTTGGACGCGCGGCGAGAAATTCTGCCAATATAAAGAATCGTCAACCCATTGCCAATATGTTTGTGAAGGCTGATGAACTTCCAAAATTTTTCGTTGAGATTATCGAAGATGAATTGAATGTTAAATCCGTTGAGTTCCGCGCAGATATGGAAGAGTTTGTAAAGTACACCTTCAAGCCCAACTTCCGCGTACTCGGTAAAAAAGTTGGTAAGAAGATCGGCGAAGTTAAAGCGGCATTGACGACCATTGACGGTGCGTCGGCGAAAGCTGAACTGGATAAGACCGGCGAACTTAAACTTAATTTAAAGAGCGGCGAAGTAATTTTAACGGCTGAAGATGTTGAAATTATTATTGAACAAAGCGAAGGTTACAACTGCCAAAACGATAACGAAGTTGCAATCGCTCTGTCTACGACGTTGACGCCTGAATTGATTGAGGAAGGCTTTGTCCGCGAAATTATCAGCAAGGTACAAACTATGCGCCGTGACAGCAAATTTGAAGTGACTGACAGGATAAAACTTTCCGCGCAGGGCAATGATAAACTTGCTGAAATTATTAAACGTAATGCGGAAGAAATTCAAAGAGTTACTTTGTGCGACAAAATTATTTTTGATAACGACGCCGCCATTCTTACTGATTGGGACATTAACGGCGAAAAAATTACTCTGGGCGTAGAAAAAATTTAGCGAGGAAAATTTTATGGAGATTAACAGCAAGCCTCGAATTATAATTTGGTTTGTGTCAAATGACGGACGCTATATTGGTAACGCGTTAAACATTTTGGCACAACAGCATAATGGTATTGAAATTCTCGGGACGACGGCAACGCAACAAATTAACGTGAACAATTTGCCGTTCATTCCGTTAAATGAAATTAATCTGAACGGGGGGGGTATGACGTCCTCCTTGTTGCCGGTGCGCGTGATGTCGGCATGTCAGAAGTTACGAAATTTGCAAAACAAATTAATCTTGATACAGACAAACTTTTAGGCGACTGGATAGTTTGCATACCGGGCTTTACTCTTCAAAAGTATCGTCAACTTCAACTCTCTAAACTTTCGATCTTTACGATTAATTGTTTCGGCGGAGTCATAAGCAATACTTTGGGACTTCCGTTTCGTTCACCTTTCGTGAATATGTTTCTTAAAGAGAAGGAATATATAAAGTTTTTGCGAAGTCCTCGTGTTTATATGGAAGAAAATGTCACTTACAGTAGAGAAGCTCTCGAACCACATTCAAAAGTTTATTATCCAGTCGGTTGTCTCGGAAACGTTGAGTTACACTTTAATCACTACAAAACTTTTGAAGAAGCTGTTGCAAAATGGAATGAACGTAAACAACGCATAAATTGGTACAATCTTTTCGTTATGGCGTATACTGAAAGTCAAGAAATTGCTACGCAGTTTGATGAATTACCCTATGGAAAGAAAGTTTGTTTCGTTCCGTTTAAGTCTGATTTGGATTCGGCATTTTACATAAATCCAAATATCCAAAAGGGATTAGAATTTTGGGAGATAGTTCTTAATGGTTATGCGGGAGGTCAAATATTTTATTACGACATGTTTGATATACTGTTGTATGGTAAGCAAACGCCACTGATTGAGATGTAAAAAAAAGTCTCCGCGTTTGCAGAGACAATGATTTATTCCAATCCGAGCGACTTCCAAATAAAATTTATTCGGTCTTTAACTTCAGGCGTCATAGAAATTTCATCGGGCCAATCGCGCAGATGTCCTTCTTCCTTCCAAGTTTTTGTAGCGTCAATGCCGAGTTTAGCTCCCCACTTTGCCATAGGCGATGAGTGGTCGAGTACGTCAAGAGGTCCATGAACAATTTCTAAGTCGTGATCCGCGTCAATGTTATTAAAAACTCTCCAAGCAACTTCGCTTAAATCCTGTACGTTTACATGAGCGTCAACAACAATAATCATCTTGACGTTCATCATTTGTCCCATACCCCATAAAGCGTGCATAACCTTTCGCGCTTGCATGGGGTAACTTTTTTTTATGGAAACAATTATGCAATCGTGAAAGACGCCTTCAAGCGGCATATTTATATCAATAATTTCAGGAATAATTTGTTGCAACAGCGGTAAAAAAATTCTTTCCGTAGCCTTCGCCATGTAACAATCTTCCATAGGCGGCTTACCAACGATTGTTGCCGCGTAAATAGGATTTTTTCTGTGAGTTATGCAAGTTACGTGAAAAACGGGATAATCGTCAGCCAAAGAATAATATCCCGTATGGTCGCCGAAAGGTCCTTCGCGTCTAAATTCGTCAGTCAAAACGTAGCCTTCTAAAATAAATTCGGCGGTAGCAGGTACTTCAAGGTCAACAGTTTTGCACTTTGTCAACTCAACAGATTTATGGCGTAAGAATCCTGCAAAAACCATTTCGTCAACGTCACGAGGAAGCGGAGCAGTTGCGGCATAAGTTACAACTGGGTCTGTACCTATTGCGACGGCAACTTCAATTTTATTTTGCCCGTCAACCTGCGCGTCCCTGAAATTTTCCGCGCCGTTTTTATGAATGTGCCAATGCATACCCGTTGTAGTGGAATCATATTTTTGCAAGCGATACATACCGACGTTACGTTTTCCTGTACGCGGATTTTTTGTAAAGACAAGCGGCAACGTTATAAAATTTCCGCCGTCTTGAGGCCAACATTTTAAAATAGGAATTTTATTTAAATCAGGATTTTCTTCTACAATTTCTTGACATGGAGCATTTTTTACATACTTGGGGAAATTAATAACTTTACTGCCGGTTGAGACGATTGAAACGATACTCATACGATTTTTCAGCGAAATATAAGGCAACTTCAAAAGTTCGCGTATATCGTTTGCCGCATCGTCAAGTTTATCAACGCCGAGAGCCAATGACATTCGCTCGTAACTTCCAAACATATTCGTTAAAACCGGTATGTCATAACCGCGTACATTTTCAAATAGTAATGCGACATTACGCCCGTCACGAAATTTTGAAACACGATCGGTAATTTCCGTAATTTCTAATTCGGCGTCAACAGGAACTTTTATGCGTTTAAGCAATCCTCTGCTTTCAAGTTCCGCAATAAATTCTCGTAAATCTTTATATGCCAAAAATTTTTCACCGCCAATTTTCAAATTTCAATTCGTCGATTCGCGAAAAATGTTTTTCATTGGCAGTTATCAGCGTACAATCATTGACAATAGCAACAGCCGCGATGAAAATATCGTTATCCTCCACTGTCTGCCCTTTACGAAGTTTAACGTAAATTTCGGCGGCTTTCATCATTGCGCTATCTTCCATTTGGAGATTATCCCACATCTGATAAAATTTTAAAAATGTTTCAATGCGTTTTCCGCCATTTAAAACTTTAAAGCCGCGCATAACTTCATAATAAATAATCGGGCAAATGAAAAATTTATTCCTCTCAATTAATTTGCGATTATATTCGTTCAGAACTTTTTCGTTGCCGCGAATAAGGTCAATAACCGCGCTACTGTCCAAAAGATATTTCATGCTAAATCCCCACAATCTCCGCGAGTTTATCCGCTTCTTCCTTCGTCAAAACGCTACGCATTCCCTCAAGTGCCGTGAGCTGACGAGCAATGTACTCATCTTGAGTTTCTTCGCGCATAGATTTTTTATAGCGCGATTCTTTAATTTCGGCTTTTAAATCTGCAACTTCTTTTTGCAAACTTTCCAGCATAGAGATAATTTTTTCTTCGTTAGTCAATTTAATCACTCACTTTCGCAAACAAATTCAAAATTGTATCTTTCGTGATAACTTGCGGGTCAAGGTTAATATCCCATTCTTCGTCGTTATCTTTTTCAAAAATTGCGCCTGCGTCCTTCAAAATATCTTTCAACTTCAAGCAGGACTCCAAAGAAGTTTGCAACGCCGAAATTGTACGCAAAGCATTTTCATCACGCCGCGCAACAATCCTTCTGCTGGTTTCCGCCGCCGTAAAATAAAATTTTTTGTTGCCATTTTCATCGCTGTTCAAAAATCCTATGAACATTTCGCCGCTTTCAATTTTATTCGGCAGACAAAAAGCAATTTCGTGCGAATCAATCAAATATTTTCTGTCAATCTTGCCGTCTTCTACATGGCCAAGAATCAGCTTGTACGGAATAGTTTCTTCGTGATACGTATAGCGATTCAGATTAACCATCAGCATTTCATCTTTCAGCGATTCGCCGACAAAATAAGCTTCCGTCGCTCCGCCCTTATCAATCGGCGCGTCCGTCATATCGCCGGAAAAAATTATGGTTTCATTTTTAGTATCAATAAAATTTTTGTTATTAAAGTCATTATACCAGCCAATACTGCGTTTAGTCGAATTTAAATGCAAGTCCAAATCAACGCGCTCCGTAGGAAGATTGAACCAATGAACACCGACGATAACAGATTGACTGTCGAAAGTATAAGCCGAGCCAAAAGGAATTTCGCCAATAAATTTTTTCTCACTAATCGGCGCGGCATATATCAAATTTTCCGGCAAATAAATTTTTCTACCCTCAACATTGGGGCGGACAACTTCCACAATCGATTCAACAATCGTCAACAAAGTTTGATAGTTCAGCTTAAATTTTTTATCGTATTCTTCAACGAAAACTTTTCCGTTGCGAATCATATACGCGATACTTTCAGGCGCGGCAGATCTAAAAAGTATGGCATTGGCAAGCGAAATCCTTTTGAAGACGGGAACTTTTTCAAGCTCGCGTTTAAGTTCGTCGACATTAATTTTTTGACTCGAAGTCACTGTATCCAAAATTTTCGGCGTCAAGGGCTTGTGATACTTATCGGCAAGTTTACGCATTTTGTTGACGGTCGACTTCATAAATTTTGAATGTTGCTTAAACGCCAACCATAACGGCTTGTATCGATGAAAAATTTCTGCAAGCTTTTCAAGCCCGTTAGCCGCAATATAATCTGTAAAAAATTTATCACAGTCAAAAGAAGAATTTTTTACGCCCCCAATCGTTTCAGGGGATTTTATCAGCAAAGTTGAGTCGATAGCCTTGTAAATCATATAGCGCAGAAATTCGGCGGGATTTTTCGGCAGGATATTCAGCAAGTCATAAAGACGTATTCTTAACTCTTTATTCGGCACGGCGTCAATGTCAAATTTCAGATTGAGATATTTTATAATCGTCGTAAGATTTTCCAGCGTCTCATCTGAAAGCGCAATACCTGACATAATCATTTTTTCTACGCGAGAAAAAATTGATATGTTGCCGATTGAATTTATAATCGTCAATTTTATGGGCTTAGAATCGGCGGGAAGTTCAAGTACGTCATTTGGAATGAAAACTGTCTCTTGATCGAAAATTCCTAAATTCTCAAATCCGTAAGTTGACATGTAATGCAAAAGTTTATTGGCAAGAATTTTTTGCGGAGTAAGTTCAGTAACGGTCTTAAAAGATTTATAAAAGCCTTGATTAAGTTCAAGAATATTGTATCCGAATTTTTCTTCGATGAACTTCAAAATTTCTTTGTCAATCGGACACGACTTGAAAGCAGATTCCGTTATGAAAAATCCTTTCGTGACATTCTCTTCATTAGAAAATTTCACGTCGGAAATATTTTGCACGGTCGGCACAGATTTAAAAAGAGTGATGACGGCTTTAATAAAATTTTTCATAAATATCCCTTCTTCCCGTAAACTTTAAAGGCGATTGAGCCCAGCCCAACCGCCACTATATTCTTTGAGAACGGCGGAAAGTAAAAAATGGTAAAAACAAACAGGAACTTTCTATGCCGTTATTTATTGTCGGCGAAAAGTAAAACATTTTCAAATTGAATTAAACAGGAACTTTTTATGCCGACAGATTAAGGCAGAGAGTACTAGGATAATCAGTCAGCGTTTAAACGCCAACTGTAGCGACGCTCCCGCGCCGAGATAACAGGAACTCTCGTTGCCTAACAATTTCAATCAAGATTATAACGCGGCTATCCTACAAAAATTTTACATTGCTGTCAAGTTATTTTTTCAAAACATATTTGACAACGAGGTAGCCGACTTCATACAACATCATCACGGGAATAGCTACGGCAATTTGCGTGATAACGTCAGGCGTTGTGACAAGTGCGCCGATTATGAAGGACAGGAAAAAAATTATTCGGCGGTACTTTCCTAAAAATTGGCTGGTCAAAACTCCCAACTTGCCAAGCACGATTATCACGAGCGGCAACTCAAACACGAAACCGAACGGTAATGAAAACATTATCACGAAGTCAAAATAATTTTGGAACGAAAACATTGTCTGCAAATCGTCCGTGCTAAATCCCATAAAAAATTTCAACGCTACTGGCATTAACAGGAAAAATGAAAATGCCAATCCCGCGAAAAATAAAATTACCGATGACGGAACGAGTATTCCCAATACGGCGCGTTCAGACTTCGTAAGCGCGGGCAGAAAAAATTGCCATATGTGAAAAAAAATTATTGGCAGGGCAATCAAAAATCCCGTGACAATGTCAATTTTAAGATACGTGAAAAAAGCTTCGCCCGGTTGCATATAGTAAAGCTTGCCGACAGGTGCAGTTAAAAATTTTGTTATCTCGTCAAGGAAAAAATACGAAATACAACTGCCGGCGACAATAGCAAACAAACTTTTTATGATTCGCGAACGTAACTCTTCCAAATGCGAAGTCAGCGGCATTGAACCATCATCAATTTGCTCGTCATTAGAATTTTCATCAGCTGATTTTTGAAGTTTGTCTTCAGATGAAGTCATTTCTTATCGACTTTATTTTCGGTGTCAGAAGTTTTATCGTCCGAATTTGCCTGCTTAAATTCTTTAATGCTCTGTCCCAACGCCTTACCGACGCCCGGCAATTTGCCTGGTCCGAAAACTACAAGACCGATTATCAAGATCAAAACCAATTCAGGTATGCCAATTCCAAACATAATTAAATCTCCTCATTTAAATTTCTTAAAGTAACTTTCCAAATAATTTCGGAAATTATATCATAAATTGTTTTAAATTCAATCCCTATTAGCCTTTCAAAAAAATTTTTATTCGACGCGATGTCTTATCGCATTTATTTCAAAAAATTTTTAGATTAAATGAAAAAGGCGGCAGGATAAATTAACCGCTTGAAGAATTTAAAAATAAAGTTGAAAAAATTTCTGAATTTTTTGGGAGGGGTTTGCGTGTCAAAAAAGTATTATTCGACTAAAATTGTAGGCGTCGGCGGCGATGTGCCGAAGTTTTTAAACGTCGTTAAGATGATGGTGTTGTTTGATGATTCTATGGTTCTTCCGGAACTTCGTGAATTTTCGGTACTGCATAGCGGCAACAAGCTTGACGGCGTAATTAAACCGGGCGACATTCTCAAAGTTGCTGACAGCGAATTTAAAATTATCAAGGTTGGCGGAGAAGTCCATAGCAATATTAAGACGCTTGGTCACGTTATCATTAAGTTTGACGGCGGCGCGGGCGATTTGATGGAAGGCAGTGTACACGTAGAAGATAAGCCAATTCCTAACATTCGTATAGGCGACGAAATTTCCGTCAGCGAAGCAGATACGGCGGCTCTTAAAGGCAAGAAAGCGGCGGTTATCGGAGACAGTGAACTTGCTAAAACGCTTAAAGGTATTTTCGTTGAAAGCGGCGCGGAAATTGCCGGCGAAGATGAAGCAGACTTTGTAGTTAAAGTGAAATAAATTCTACGTCATACCGAAATAATTTTAAAAGACTCCCTTCAAAATTTTGCAGGGAGTTTTATTTTTGCGTAAATCTGTTATAATGAAAAAAATTTTTGGTGGTGATTAAGTGAAAATTTTAATCAGCAATGATGACGGAATTGACGGCGCAGGACTTTGGGCAATGGCTCACGCACTTAAAGAAAATTTTGAAGTCGCCATCGCCGCGCCCATGTATCAACAAAGCGGTATGTCACACGCGCTTTCAATAGGTCGCAAGCTTGAATATCGCCGCGTTGACGATGAAGGTTTTGAGACTTGGACGATTGACGGCACGCCTACAGATTGTGTAAAATTCTATCTTGAGGCGATTGACACAGATAAAAAAATCTGCGCGGTGGTATCAGGAATAAATAACGGCGCGAATCTTGCAACGGACGTTTTATATTCCGGCACAGTGGGAGCGGCTCTTGAAGGTTACCTGCATGAAATTCCCGCGCTTGCCGTTTCACTTGATATTCATTCGGAAATTTCTTTTGATAACGCCGCCGCTGAAACCGCAAAATATTTTTCCGCGCAAATGCAACGTAACGAAATTTTTTTCCATAATTTAAACTTTCCTAAAAAATACCGCGCAGGTTACGCTGAATTTAAAACTGCGCGGCTCGGTCGACGCGATTACATTAACGCTTTTATTACGCATGAAAATGACGACGGGAAAGTTTTTTTTGAGATACGCGGCGAAATTTCTGACATTGACGACAGCGAAGGTACAGATATTTACGCCGTCAATCAAGGTTACGTTTCAGTTACGCCTTTGCATTGTGATATTACGGATTTGAAGGGAGAATTTTAATTTGGAATCAATTATTAAGGACATCAAACTTGCACCGACAGGACACGATAAAATTAATTGGGTAAAAAATTTTATGCCGGTTATGGCGTCGATTGAACGCGAATTTTCTAAGACAAAACCTTTCGCAGGACAAAGAATTTCTATAACGATTCACCTTGAAGCTAAGACCGCGTACATGACGGAAGTTTTTAAAAATGCAGGTGCGGAAGTTGTCTTGACGGGGAGCAATCCTCTTTCTACTCAAGATGACGTTGCCGCCGCGCTTGTCGAACGTGGGATAACAGTTTTTGCTAAACACGCTTGCACCGACGAAGAATACAACGATTATCTGAACAAAGCGGTTGATTTTGAACCGACGATTGTAATTGATGACGGCGGCGATATTACAAATTTAATTCACACTAAACGCCGTGACGCTCTTGCAAAAATTTTAGGCGGTTCAGAAGAAACTACAACAGGCGTACACAGACTTCGCGCGTTGGAAAATCGCGGCGAGCTTGCCTTCCCCGTAATTGCCGCCAATGACGCTTACTGTAAATATTTGTTTGATAATCGCTACGGTACAGGGCAATCGACTTGGGAAGGAATTATGCGTGCAACTAATCTTGTAGTTGCCGGAAAAAATGTTGTCATTGCCGGTTACGGTTGGTGCGGCAAGGGTGCGGCTATGCGTGCTAAAGGTCTCGGCGCAAATGTCATTGTCACTGAAGTAGATCCGATTAAAGCGATTGAGGCGGTATTCGACGGTTTCCGCGTAATGCCGATGAATGAGGCGGCGAAAATTGGCGATATTTTCTTGACTGTCACGGGCAACAAAGACGTTATCACTGGTGAACATTATCCGTTGATGAAGAGCGGCGCAATTTTGGCTAATGCGGGACATTTTGACGTTGAAATTAATATTCCGCAACTTGAAACGCAATCTGTCAGCAGAAAAACTGTTCGTGCTAATGTTGAAGAATTTTTGCAAAAGGACGGTCGGAAAATTTATTTATTGGCGCAAGGTCGACTGGTAAATTTAGCGTCAGGCGACGGACATCCCGCCGAGATTATGGATTTAAGTTTTGCGGTACAATTTTTCAGCGTTGCACATATTCTTCACAATCACGGCAAGCTTGAAAATAAAGTTTACCTTATCCCCGACGAAATCAGTACAAAAATTGCGGAGATTAAACTTGCGTCAATAGGTATTGAGATTGACAGCTTGACGGAAGATCAAAAGGCTTACCTTAACGCATAAATTTTATAAAATTTTTTTACAAAGCCGTCGATATTGGGCGGCAATTTTTTTGTTGGGAAAAATTCTTGTAATGTGATATAATGTTAAAAATTTTTATCGGTGACGGAGGGATTTTATTTGAAAGTGATTTTTATGGGGACGCCGGAGTTTGCCGTGCAAAGTTTGAAAGCGTTGACCGAGTCAGCCGAAGTGTTATGCGTCGTCACTCAAACGGATAAACCGAAAGGTCGCGGACATAAACTTCAGCCGCCGCCGGTAAAAGTTTTTGCCGAAAAAAATAATATTCCCGTCCTTCAACCTGCGCGGTTAAAATCGCCTGAAGTTATTGAGCAACTTGCCGCGTTTAACGCAGATTTAATTGTAGTTGTAGCTTACGGAAAAATTTTGCCGCAAGCAATTTTAGACTTGCCAAAATTCGGTTGCATAAACGTTCACGCATCATTGTTGCCTAAATATCGCGGAGCCGCGCCTATCGAATGGTCTATCATCAACGGCGAAACTTTGACAGGCGTAACTACAATGAAAATGGACGCGGGACTTGATACCGGCGATATGTTGCTGTCTACGAAAATTGAAATTGGCGAAGATATGATTTTACCGGAGCTGAAAGAAATTTTAAGCGTCGAAGGTGCAAAACTTTTAATCGAGACAATTAACAATCTTGACGCGATAAAGCCCGTTAAGCAGGATGACGCTTTATCCAATTATGCGCCAATGCTTACGAAGGATACCGGCAAAATCGATTGGACGAAATCTGCGCGGGAAATTCATAATTTGGTACGCGGTTTGTACGGCGGAGCGTTTACCAATATTGACGAGCAAAAATTTAAAATTTGGCGAACGAAAATTTTTGATACAGATTTAAAACTTTCTGCGGGCGAAATTAAAATCGACGGTAAAAAATTTTTCGTCGGAACCGGTGACAGTACTTTAGAAATTTTAGAATTGCAAGCACCTAATTCAAAAAAACTCGACGCGGCAAGTTATTTGTTAGGGCATAAGTTAGAGGATAAAAAGTTTAGTGAATAATTTTGTTCATCTACACGTTCATACGGAATACAGTCTGCTGGACGGCGCGGCGCGAATCGGTAATTTGCTGGACGCGGTAAAAAATTTTGAAATGAATGCGATAGCGATAACAGATCACGGCACAATGTACGGCACGATTGATTTTTATAAAGCGGCGAAAAAGCGCGGGATTAAACCCATAATTGGTTGTGAAGTTTATCTCGCGCCTGATTCGCGTCATAATCGCAATTATAACGATACAAAATATTTTCATCTCGTGTTGCTTGCGGAAAATAATGTCGGCTATCAAAATTTAATTAAGCTGGTTTCTTTAGCGTCGCTGGAAGGTTTTTATTACAAGCCTCGCGTCGACAAGGAACTTTTGCGCCAATATCACGAAGGAATTATCGCGCTAAGTGCCTGCGTCAACGGCGAAATTCAACGCGCAATTCTTGAAGGCAACTTGACCCGCGCAGTTGAACTTACCGAAGAATACGCGGCGATTTTTGGGCAGGATAATTTTTTTCTGGAAATTCAAAATCACGGACTCGACGAAGAAAAAATTGTTAATGAAGAGCTTATAAAAATTTCACGCCAATTAAATATTGGTCTCGTCGCTACAAATGATGTTCATTACGTCAAGCAAAGTGACAGTGCCGCGCATGATGTTTTGTTGTGCCTGCAGACGAATAAACTTTTGACTGATGAAAATCGATTGAAATTTCCTTCCGACGATTATTATTTGAAGTCGCCCGCGCAGATGTATGAACTTTTTAGCGATACGCCGGAAGCTTGCGAAAATACCGTTAAGATTGCCGAGCGTTGCAATGTCGAATTTAATTTTGGCGAAATGCACTTGCCTGAATTTTCTATCCCAATAGGTTACGCAAATTCCGCCGATTATCTTAACGAACTTTGCCGCAAAAAAATTTATGACCGCTATGACTTGCCCGACGAAAAAATTTTTGCCCGTCTAAATTACGAACTTGATACTATAAAGCGTATGGGTTATGCGGATTATTTTTTAGTCGTGCAGGATTTTATAGACTACGCCAAAAAAAATAATATTGCAGTCGGACCGGGACGCGGTTCAGCTACAGGAAGTTTAGTTGCTTACGTGCTGGGAATTACGGATATTGATCCGTTCAAATTTGATTTAATTTTTGAACGTTTCCTGAATCCCGAGCGCGTAACAATGCCTGACATTGACATAGATTTTTGTTATTTACGTCGTGAAGAGGTTATCGACTACGTTAAAAAAACTTATGGCGAAAGTCACGTTGCACAAATTGTAACTTTCGGAACTATGGCGGCAAAGGCGGCAATTCGTGACGTTACACGCGTTTTAAATATTCCTTATGCTACAGGCTCGCGTCTTGTTGATATGATTCCCAACGAATTAAAAATCACTCTTGATAAGGCGTTGGAGACTTCGCCGAAACTTAAAGCCGATTATGAAAATAATCCGCAGACGCGCAGGATTATTGACCTTGCCCGCGAATTAGAAGGCTTGCCGCGTCATGCATCGGTACACGCGGCGGGAATTGTAATTTCAAAGTTGCCGTTGATTGATTATGTGCCGTTGCAAAATCTCAAAGGAACAATCGTCACGCAGTTTGACAAAGATAAAATTGAGGAACTTGGACTTCTCAAAATGGATTTTTTGGGACTGCGGACGTTGACGATAATTGACGACGCAAGAAATAATATCAGAAAAAATTCTGGCGTTGAAATTGATATTAGCACTATTCCAACTGATGACGAGGCAACGGCTAAAATGTTATCAAGCGGTGATACCGGCGCGGTTTTTCAAATGGAGTCAGCGGGGATGACAAAACTTGTACGCGACTTGAAACCTACTTGCTTTCAAGATTTAATTCCGACAATCGCGCTTTTCAGACCGGGTCCGTTGGGTAGCGGTATGGTAAAAGATTTTATCGACGGCAAGCACGGACTTAGAAAACCCGTTTATCTTCACCCGAAACTTGAACCGATTCTGCGCGAAACTTACGGCGTAATTTTGTATCAAGAACAGGTAATGCAAATTGTTCAGGCACTTGCAGGATTTACGCTTGGGCAAGCTGATATTTTGCGGCGGGCAATGGCTAAGAAAAAAATCTCAATTCTTGCCGCGCAGAAGGAAAATTTTTTGAAAGGTTGCATGGCTAACGGAATTGAAATAAGTTTAGCTGAAAAAATTTTCGGCTTGCTGGAACATTTTGCGGATTACGGCTTTAATAAATCTCACTCGGCGGCTTACGGTTGGCTGGCGTGGCAGACGGCGTATCTTAAGGCGCATTATCCTGCTGAATATATTGCGGCGACTCTTTCAAGCGTAATGGATTCAGATAAAATCGCCGTGTACATTGACTTGGCTAAACGTATGGGGATAAAAATTCTTACGCCTGATGTCAATTCGAGCGGCGTCAAATTTCAAGCGGAAGAAAATAAAATTTATTTCGCGTTATCTGCCGTTAAAAATCTCGGCGAATCGGCTATAAAAGGTGTTGTCGAAGTTCGCGAAACCGGCGGGCGTTTTAAATCGCTGACAGATTTTTGTATGCGTATTGACTTGAAAAAGTTTACTTCGCAAGCCGTTGAGAATTTGATACGTTGCGGCGCGTTTGACAGCATTAACAATAATCGTGCGGCGTTGCTTAAAGTCTCTGAACAAATTCTTTCATTTGCTCGAATGAGAAACGGCGGGGAAAATCTTTTGTTCGACAGCACTAAATCTTTTGAGGCTGAAGAAAAAAATATTTCGAGTAAAATTAAAACTTCCAAAAAAAATTGTCTTGATTGGGAAAGGGAAACTCTTGGCTTTTACATTTCAGGACATCCGCTGGAAGATTTTTCAAAGATTCTTGAAAACTTCAAAGGAATTGCTGACATTAAAGGCGAAAATTTAACGGCAAAAACTACGGTGAAGATTGGCGGATTGCTTACTGATTATCGACAGATTATGACGAAGAATCATGAACCTATGGCGTTTATCACGATTGAAGATTTTCAGGACAATATCAGCGTAGTAATTTTCCCAAAAATTTTTATGAGTTGTGAAGAATTTCTTATCGAAGAAAAAGTTTTAGTTATCGAAGGCAAGACAGATTTTTCACGGGGCGAAATTAATATTTTAGCTGACAAAGTTACGCCGATTGAAAATTATGTGCCGAATCTTTACTTGATTGACGAGCCTGATAATTTGAACACCGCGCAGATTTTGAAAAAAATATTTAATGAAAATCAAGGCGACAGTTCAATTTATCTGCGGCGTCAAGGAAAATGGAAACCAATCAAATATAAAATTTCTATAACTGACGAAGTTTTAACGCAGTTGAAAAATTTGCTCGGCGTTGAAAATGTCAGGATTTATTAGTGAATAGTGGTCAGTGAAAAGTAATCAGTGATCAGTGAAAAAAAATTTCTGACCACTGACCACTGATCACTGACTACTTAAAAAGAAAGGAAGGGTAAATTGAAAATCGGGAAAATTTTTTTAGGAATAATTTTATCTATACTTATTATGACAAAAGCGGAGGCGATGACCGAATATCAAGCCGTCAATGAAATTCCTCAAGCAACGGCACCGACAATTACAACGTTGACTTCGGAAAATTCAGGATTAAATCCAAATTATTCTATACCGCTTCTGCAAGGTTCGCGTCCTGTTCCGGCAGGCGATGCGTTGCCCAACGTCACGGCAACGGCGGCGATAGTCATTGAGGCTTCGACGGGACACGTTATCTACTCGCGCAACGCAGATCAAAGAATGTTCCCAGCAAGTACAACAAAAATGATGACGTTGATAATGGCGTTGGAGTCGGGCAGGCTTGACGAATTTGTTACAATCGGTTCGCATGCAGACGGAACAGAAGGTTCTACGTTATGGCTTAATTTCAATGAAAGTATACCAATGCGCGAATTGCTTTACGGAATGATGATGGTTTCAGCGAATGACGCGGCGATTGCGATTGCGGAACATCTTGACGGAAGTGTCTTGGATTTTACGGCGCATATGACGAGACGCGCTAAAGAACTCGGAGCGACGGGTACACAATTCACGAATCCTAACGGGTTGCATGCTGATAATCATTACACGACGGCGCACGATTTAGCTTTGCTTGCCGCTCACGGTTTCAAGCTTGCAGAATTTGAAGAAATTATAACCGCTAAAGAAAAATCTTTCGATTGGATACACGATTTTCCGAAAATTATTCGCAATGAAAATCAAATGTTGTGGCTTTACAATGGTTGCAACGGTGTTAAGACGGGCTACACTGATGCGGCGGGACGTTGCTTAGTCAGTGCGGCTAAACGTAACGGTATACAAATTATTGCTGTAGTTTTGGACAGCGAATATATGTGGACTGATTCTATCCAGCTTCTTGATTACGGCTTTCAAAATGTAAAATTTGAAACGCTTGTAAAAGCCGGTGAAGTTGTCAAAAATGTTCCCATTATGTCCGGCAGAAAAAAATCTGTCGAAGTTAAGACGACGGAAGAAATTGTTATGCCGATTTTCGGAAATGATGAGCCTTATGAAGTGGTTTACGATTTGCCGAAAATTTTAAACGCACCTATTACTAACGGACAGAAGGTCGGCAAGGTTCGCATAATGTACGGTGACAAAGAAGCGGCGGCAGTTGACATCATTGCTACGGCGGACGTTGAGCAAAAATCTTTCTTCCGCTGGTTTTCGGAAAAGATTAAGGGGCTTTTTTCGTAACTAAAAAGCGCGATTCATCTCCCTTTTAATGGGAGAATCCTCGCGCCAAAACCGAAAAGATTTTTTAAATTTTAATCTTGCTGTGACTCCAGTAAACCGTAGGCTCCGTCTTTACGCTTATACACAACGCAAACATCATTGGTACTGGCGTCACGGAAAACGAAAAAGTTATGGTTCAACAGATTCATTTGCAAAATAGCTTCCTGTACGTCCATAGGCTTAACGAAGAAACGTTTTGTCTTGACAATCGGAAATTCGCCGCTGTCCTCTTCAATTTCTGCTTGAGCCTGATTTTGAAGTCTTTGCTCTTCGATAAGTTCGCCCTTAAAGCCACCGGCGCGAAAACGCTTTTCAAGACGGGTTTTTTGTTTACGAATTTGGCGTTCAAGTTTTTCAACAACAAGATCTATCGAGGTGTACATATCGCCCGTTGATTCTTCGCCGCGCAGAATTAATCCGCCGGGAACTTCCGCCGTAACTTCCACGATATGACGATCCTTTTCAATCGCCAACAGGACAAAAATTTCGTCGATATTGCCGAAGTAACGATTAACCTTGCCGACACGCTTTTCAACGTATTCACGAAGTGCCGGAGTAACCTCTGTGTTTTTACCTCTTATGTTAAACGTTGCCATCAAATCAACCTCCTCTGATGTTTCGATTGGTTTTAAAAATAATATTCTGCAAGCTTGCCAATAATCCTTTGTTGAATACAAAAAAATCTGATAGTTTTTTAGTTATCAGATTTTTTTATTTTACAAACGGCTGTTATTAGCGTAAAATGAAATTGTAATTTCAAATTTGTAAGGTGAACTTTATGGACGATAAAAAAATTCCTCGCGCAGATTTTGCGATAATCGGCGGGTCTGGAACACTCTCAAGCAACTTTCCTAATAAGTTTGCAGACGTAAAAATTTTGGCTGAAAATTTATTCTACTCGACGCCTTACGGTAAAAGCCCCGCGATGAAAATTTTCGACGTGGACGGCAGGAAAGTTTTAACTTGTAAAATGCACGGTTGGCGGAGCGGTGTTACCCGCGCAGATTCTTCACGACAAATTTTTTGGATATTTCGCGAAGCCGGTGTCAAAAAAATTTTATCAGAAGGCGGCGTTGGCACCGTCAACCATTTGCTTAACCCGCGCGATTTGATGATACCAGATGACTATCTTGACTTGTCAGTAAGAAAAGATGTTCAGCTTGACGGGAAATATTTGCTGATTATGCGTCAAGCTTTATGTCATGCGCTTAGAAAAAATTTGTTGGACGCGGCGCAGAAATATTTTGACGGCAGAATTTTTGAGCGCGGCATTTACGCGGTGACGGACGGGAGACATTTTGAAAGCCCTGCGGAAATTTCTATGATGAAAGGTCACGCTGATATTGTCGGGCAAAGTTTAGCACCGGAAGTTTATTTGGCGCGTGAGATTGGAGCTTGCTACGCTAATTTATCATTTATCGTAAATTACGGCGAGGGAATTTTTAATTGGTCTCATGAAGTTATGAAAAATATTTTCTTCGACGACGCGGAATTACTTGGAAAAATTTTGATTGACGTTATTCGTAATGCTGAACTTGAAAAAAAAGTTTGTCAATGCGCGGAATTGAGAAAAGAAACATTGCTTAAAGAAGTTTACGATTAAAACTTAATTGAAGATTTTTTGCAGGGAAATTTATTTTTAAGCAGAAACTTACTAGGAAATTTATTTGGAGGTAAAAAAATGCTTGGAAAAAAATTTTTAGTTGCAATGGCGGCGATGTCGATTTTTAATTTGTCGAATATAAATTTTGATGAAAATATTAATTTTACGTCGAAAGTTTACGCGGATGTTCGTGAAGAACCTGCTGTAAAATTTCATCAAGAAGGAGTACAACTTTTTGAACAAGGAAATTATCGAGCTGCAATTTTAAAATTTACTGAATCAATAAAATTTTATCCGAATAATGAACTTGCATACCAACTTCGCGGAGATTCTTATAATCATTTAGGAGAATATGAAAAAGCGATTGCAGATTTTAATAAAGCTATTGAACTTAATCCTGAACTTGTATTTGCGTATAATAGTCGCGGAGAGTCTTATAATCATTTAAAAGAATATGAAAAAGCAATCGCAGATTTAAATAAAGCGATTGAAATTAATCCTGAATTTGCATTGGCATATCACAACAGGGGTTATTCTTATGGACAATTAGGAAAATTTGAGGAATCTACTGCTGATTTTACAAAAGCAATCGAACTTTATCCGAATAATGCGAACTCTTATATAAATCGCGGAATGAATTATAATAACCTTGAAGAATATGAAAAAGCGATAGCAGATTTCAATAAAGCTATTGAGATTGAACCTAATTCTGCGTTGGCATATAATGAGCGCGGAAATTCTTACGCATATTTAGAAAAATTTGATGAGGCTGTAGAAAATTACAACAAAGTTATTGAAATTAATCCAAATTTAAAATATGTGTACTTTAATCGAGGGTCTGCTTATTATAAGTTAAAAAAATATGATGAGGCGATAGCAGATTTTTCTAAAGAAATTGAACTTAATCCTGATAATGCAGAAGTTTATTTTATTCGCGGGAACATTTACAAAGAAATTGGTAAAAATGATTTAGCTGATGCAGATTTTGCTAAAGCTAAATCACTCGGTTACCAAGAATAAAAATTTGAAACTTATCAGCCGTAAATAAAAGACTGCTCCTTAAAACATAGACAAATGTCTATGTCAAGATGATTCGGACAGACCTCGCGATTCTGTCTTACTGCTTCATCGTGTCCGTTCTCGGCTTACCTACTAACGTTTGCTGTAACACTTCCACAGTCGTGAATTCCCGGCGAGCCACCGGTATTAAAACTTTTTTATTCAGCTTGGTTCTCGCTGATAGGGACATTTTAGACACTAGGTATATTTTTGTCAATGTTTGGGGTTACTGTTTAAAACTCCCTTCGGCTTAGTCGTTGGGATTTTTGTATTTGCAGGGAAATTTATTTTTAAGTAGAAATTTACATAAAAATTTTATTTGGAGGTTAAACAATGCTTGGTAAAAAATTTTTAGTTGCACTCGCCGCACTGTCTGTTTTTAATTTCTCGAATATAAATTTTGATGAAAATATTATGTCCGTGTCGAAAGTTTACGCGGAGGCTAATTATGAGATTGCAGAGCAAAAATTTAAGGAAGGATTAGACCTTTATTTTCAAGGCGATTATAAAGGCGCAATAAAAAAATATACTGAAGCTATTAACGCATATCCAGATTCTGCAAATGTATATTATAATCGCGGAATGTGTTATCAGGTTTTGCAAAATTATTCGCAAGCTTTTGCAGATTATGATAAAGCGATTGAACTTAATCCAAATTTTGCAGATGTTTATAGTAATCGTGGAATGATTTATTCTGATTTAGGAAAATTTGACGATGCTATTGCAGATTACAATAAGGCAATAAGTTTAAATCCGAATTATTACAATGCATATTTTAATCTCGGAAATGCGTATCGTTATTTGCAAGATTATCAAAACGCTATACCCTATTTTACAAAAGCAATACAAATAGATCCGAATCGTTATCATGCTTATGTTAATCGCGCAATTTGTTATCAAGAAATTGGAGAAAATGCAAAATCAGAAGCAGATTTGACAAAAGCGCGTCAACTCGGCTACGAAGAATAATTTAAAAATTTTATCTTTCGTAAGTGCCGCGCAGTTCATCACGAACAATTTTTCCTTCTACGAGCGCGATAACTCTTTTTCGCATACGGTCAACAATGCTTTTATCGTGAGTTGCCATTACGATTGTTGTACCAGTCGCATTAATTCTTTTGAAAATATCCATGATGTCCCAACTTGTAACAGGATCAAGATTTCCTGTAGGTTCATCAGCAATTACAATTTTTGGATCGTTTACGATTGCGCGGGCAATGGCTACGCGTTGCTGTTCGCCGCCTGAAAGTTGATCGGGAAAATGCTCTCTTTTATCGCCGAGTCCTACAATATCAAGCACGGCGTTTACGGTGCGTTGCATTAATCTGCGCGGAGCCTCAATAACTTGCATGGCGAAGGCAACATTTTCATAAACAGTTTTATCTTCCAAAAGTCGATAATCTTGAAAAATTACGCCGAGTGAACGTCGAAGGTAAGGAACTTCACTTCTTTTAAGCTTGACAACGTTTTTTCCGTCAACAAAGATATCGCCCGAAGTCACTAACTCTTCACGCATTAAAAGTTTCATCAACGTAGATTTGCCGCTACCTGACGCGCCGACAATAAAAACAAATTCGCCCGGCAGAATGTCAAGGCTGATATTGTCAAGCGCAGTTACTTTATTTTGTTCATAAATTTTCGTGACGTTTTCCAAATGAATCATATCAATTTAAATTTCCTTTCTAAAAAATTTTTCTGCAAATTAAAAAATCCCCGTCGAATTATGACGAGGAAATTTTTTTCGTTAAGACTTAATATCCACGTACAAAGCTTTAACGATAATATTTATTGAATCGACAATCATCCCCGTTGTATATTCGACTGCCTCACGAATTTTATTTTGCGTCTGCGATACAAGCGTTGGAATGTGATTGCCGTAACTCAACACAACTTCGCAAGTAATTTGTAAACCTCTGTCCTCTTCGCCCTTAAATCTGCGGTCAATCTTAACATTTTTAACACTTTCAATAAATTCACAGGTTTTGACAACTCTTTCAACAACCGCGCGAATAACTCTGTCATCAATAATCAATTTTCCGTAGTAACTGAAAACGGGACGAACTATAGATTTTTCGCCAAGCTTGCGACGTCTGACACGCGACCGCTTGAAAATTGATTGCAACGGATCAATAAGATAACCTGAAAAATGCGGCTTAAGTTCAATCGTCGGCACTGGAATAATATGTTTGCCTTCTTTAAGGCGATGAAAACGCGCCAAGTCAATTTCCGCACGCGACGCAATATCCTCAATGCGAATTATCAGCTGGATTGACGGCAACTTAAGCGTCTGGGCGATTTTGTGAACCATATTTTCGGAAGTGCCGATAATCAAAATTCTATGCGGCTGTATCCTTTGAATGGCTTCGCGAACTTCCTCCGCGTGACCGGGCAATACGAAAATTGCGCGACGTACCGCCATAATTTTACTTTTTTCAGTTTTAGCCGATTCGCCCGCGATAATATGTCCGTCTTTGATTAAAATTCCGTCGTCAATAATTGCGTCGGCGTTTTGTTCATGAGCTACTTGTAATGCACGGTGACTTTTACCTGTCCCGCTGGGTCCTACCAATGCAATTACGTCCATAATAAATTCTCCGTTGTTAAGTGATTAGTAGTCAGTGATCAGTGGTCAGATTTTTTCACTGATCACTGATTACTGATCACTGATCACTTTAAATTTTAAAATTACTCGTGACGTTTTGAAGATTCTGCGCCATCTCGGCAAGTGAACGGCTTGCATCAGCAATTTCATGCATTGTAGCGGATTGTTCCTCACTTGCGGCGGAAACCGTTTCAGATTCTTTAGCAACTTGACGGCTCTTTACGTCAATATTTTCAACGGACTTCGTAATAACATTCGTGCTGTCAACCAGTTGCGCAACAATTTTACCCATATGCCGCGAACCTTGCTCAACGTCAGTAACCATTTGAATAATCTCGCCAAAAGTTTTACCCGCGCCATTAACTGCCTCTGCACCGTTACGCACATTTGTAACGCCGGTTTTCATGGATTGTACTGCGTCTTGCGATTTAGCTTGAATAGAACCTATCAATTCAGAAATTTCACGCGCCGACCCCTGCGATTGTTCGGCAAGTTTTCTAACTTCATCAGCGACAACCGCAAAGCCTTTTCCGTGTTCACCTGCGCGGGCAGCTTCAATCGCCGCGTTTAATGCAAGCAAGTTAGTTTGTTCGGCAATTTCTGAAATGGCGTCAACAATTTTACCAATCTTGTCAGATTCTTCACCAAGTTGCGCAATTACGTCAGCCGACGCGCTAACCGAAGTCTCAATCTTTTTCATTTGGTCAACGGCATTTTCTACGCTGTGTCCGCCTTCTTCTGCCGCTTGTGCAGTATCTTGAATTTTTTTGGTCGAAACTTTCAAAGTCTGGCTTACCGAATCCATATTTTCTTTAAGGGTATCGGCTTGTCGTCCCGCGCTTTCAACTTCCGTAAATTGTTCGCTACAAGCAGTTGCAACTGTAACAATCGAATCTGCAACTTGATTAATCGCTATCGTAGATTGATCCGCACTTGCCGTCAACTGTTGACTGGCGGCGGCGACTTGTGCGGCAGAATTAATAACCTGTTGCATCATCTGATTTATATTTCCGCGCAACGTCACAACGGCTCGCGCCATTACACCTAATTCATCAGTTCGTGTAATATATTTATTTTGCTCTTCTTCTTCACCTTTGTTAATGCGAAAGTCTCCTGTACTCAAAACGCCTAAAACGTTCGTGATACGTTTAATCGGTGCAATAAGTCTTTCGGAAAGTGCCATTGCAATAAAAGTTATAACAACTTCAAGTACTACGACAACAATAATCATGTGGAACATACTGGATCGAAGATTTTCATCTGCCCGCAATTTTGCTTCAGCAACTTGCTCGTCAATGTAGTCAATCCAAACACCCGTGCCGACGACCCATTGATAAGGCTCAAACGCCTTCGTGTAATTTCTTTTCGGCAAAGGCTCTGTTTGATTAGGTTTCGCAAACATTAAATCGGTAAAGCCGCCGTCAGGTTTACGACCATTTTCAATCATTTCTTTGATAAATGGTCTTCCGTCAGGCGTAATGAGATTTATACGCGATTTGCCTTCCGTTTCGGTACGACCGAGCAATACGACGTTGACACCTTCGTAAGTGTCAATCCAAAAATATCCGCCTTCACCTTCGTAACGCAATCCCCTTACCAAATCGGCAGCTTCTTTTTTAGCTTGTTCTTCCGTCAGCTGTCCTGCCTGTTGACGTTTGTAAATCGTATCAATCAAGCTAATTGCCGTTTGAGTTTGTTCTCTAAGCTGATCTTCGACCTCCTCCATAAGAGTGGAGCGAATTTCTGCAACTTCCTCTTTTGAGTTATTAATCATGTTATTCAGGAACACGCCGCTAATAAATAACATTGTCACTAAGGAAGAACCTATCATCATCATCAGGAACTGCCTTTTCATAGATTTGACTTTTTCCAACTGAACCGCCACCCCTGTCAATTTATTTATAAAAAATATTTCTTTTTTTTTCTGAAAGTTCCTGCAGAGATTTTTTACATTAAGAAATATTTTTTATTCTGCGCAGTTCGGCGGAAAGATTTTCAGACAAAATATTTTCAAGCTCCGTTAAATTTATCGCGTCAAAAATGTAACTGGGATGGTGAACGCCGCCTATTTGCGATTCGCCGGAAAAATTATCGCTGTAGACGTTGTAAAAAATATTGAAGTCCAAATTATTTTCAAAGTTGCTGTAATTTATGATGATGTATGAACCGTTAGTAATGCGGACGGGAAATTTAGGTTTGATGAAAAGTTCAAAGCCTTCAAGATTTTGCGGAAGATTTTTTCCGTAATTCCACGTCGAAAATTTTTTATCCGCAATTAAAATATCTGAATCGGCGTCAACCTGCGCGGAAAAATTTTTTATCGTGCTTTCAAGTTCAGACGTTAAAATTTTCGTGAATTGTTCAAATTTGCTCGTGAAAAAATTCGTCAAGCAAAATTCCGTAAGCCCTAACTTTACGCGAACTTTATATTCTTTCGTTTCTCCGTGAAAATACGCAGTCAAACTTCTGTGCGCGGAAATATTTTCGTAAGTGAAATAGTCAAACTTATCGCCGTTGTCTGTAAGAATTTTTTTCAGCGCGTAGCCGTCAATCTGCGCGGGAATTTTGTCAAAAAAATTAGCCGCCTCAAATTCAGCGGCAAGAGTATTTTTAATTTCTGTCTGCATAATCTGTTAATCTAAAAATTCAACTCGTCCATCGTCGATATGATAAATTGCTCCGATAACTGTAGCTTTGATATTATCCGCCTTAATGACGTTACAACTGTTAATGACGTTAAGTTTAACGGCTTCGTCATAATCTTTTTCATCGCCGATAGCTTTTTCAATTTCGTCAATAATAACTTTCAATGCGCCGCCAACTTCATGGTGTTCAAGTGCCGTACCGACCGCGCCGCACTGCGTATGACCGAGTACAACAACAAGATTAGTTCCGAGATGATCTACCGCGTATTCAACGCTACCCAATTCAGTTTTGTTTACGACATAACCCGCAACGCGAATGTCAAACAATTCACCAATGCCCGCCGAAAAAATATCTTCGGGGATAACGCGCGAATCTGAACAAGAAATGACGACCGCGTAAGGGAACTGACCTTCAGTAGCAGTCTTTTCGCGAATCTGCGGCGAAACGTCCGCAATGGGAGTTTTCGCCTTCAAAAATTTTTCGTTGCCTTCCTTCAACTTTGCAAGAGCTTCTTGCGCAGTAATGATATTTTTTCCACTCATTAAAAAACTTCCTTTCTTTAAAAATTGTGTCTATTATATCACGTTTTATGAATTGTGAAAGAGTTTCCAGAAATTTTTTTACTCTGATAAACGGCTAAATCTGCGCGTTTATAAATGTCAGTGAAAGTGCAACCTTCAGTAAAGATGAAAAACGCCGCGCCTAAACTGATATTAATTTTTCTGTCTCCAAGTTCGGGAATGTTAATTTTGTCAATTTCGTTAAAGAGCCTGTCTATAATAATTTTAGCGCGTTCTGCGTCCGTGACATTTAACGCATACGCCGCAAATTCATCGCCGCCCAACCTCATAACAATATCAGTTGTTCGGAAAGTAATTTTCAAACAATCCGCAATGGCTTTAATAACTTTGTCGCCGACATCATGCCCGAAGTTATCATTGACAGATTTAAATTTATCCGCGTCAAGCAGACAAAACATTCCTTCCTTGCCCTTCGTCATCAATTCAGTAATAGTTTTTTCGCCGCTCCCGCGATTACGTAAACCCGTCATTGCATCCGTCTCTGAAAGTTGTATCAAATGTTGTTCACGATTTTTTTCCTCGTCAATCTGTTCGATAGAAAACACAACTTGATGAATATCGCCGTTGGATTCGCTGTCAACCAGCATGAAATACGCCTTAAGCCAACCGTAACCTTCGCTCAAAAATTCACAGTATATAGCGTTCTTTTGGGAAATTCTTTTTGCAAGCGTGTCAAAATTTAAAAAATCCAACATAAACGGCAAACTTTCTTGAGAGGTAATTTTTTTGATAGTCCGCAAAAGTCTTTCCTTAGCTTCTCCGCCATCGCTCGGCAATTTTAAATTCAGTTCGGGATCTCTGCTAAGTTCGTAAATAAAATTATTTTTCAAGTCAATCAAATGCATTGAAACATACAACCCCGCATGACTTATAAGCCCGTGTTTCGTCGCAGATTCTTCAATATTTTTGCGTCCACGTTGCAAACTAAACTGTATGAAAGATAACAACACTACCAACGCTACAAAAAAACTCACCGCCATATACAAAATCAGGTCGGCATAGACGCTTTTTTTATTTTGCCCGTTACTTTGAATGACAAGATAAAATTTTAAATCGGGAATAAATTTTGTAATGACGTAGCCGTTGCCGAATCTTTTCAAAACAAATTCGTTTGTGGTATGCGTCAAAACATCGGAAAGACTCAACTTTGAAATATCCTCCGAATTTGTATCAATCTGTACAAGCCCGTCTTTATCAACCAAACTTATTCTGATTCCGTAAGCATTTTCGTTGGCATTTAAAGTCATTTGGAGCGAAGACATTTTCAGTCCAACGCCGCAAACGCCAATTAAATTTCCGTCATCGTCCTCCATACGCATATTTGTGAAAAGCGTCAAGTTGTAATTATTTGCTTCGTCTGTGTCGGGATGAAATTCATAGGAGGTATTTTTTGCAAGAAAATTAGTATACCAAACATCATGCTTATTTTTCGGACTCATTTTTTTAAGCATGCCTTTGCAGGTGTAATAATTCTTAGACTCTTCAGAAACCACAAATGCCGCGCTGTATTGAAAATTATCTTTAATTTTATTTAGATAATTGGTTATAAGTTCTGTCCTTTGGTCTTCAGAAATTCCCTCTTCCGACGACAAAGTTTGTTTCAAGAAAAAATCTTCTGCCATTGCTCGCGAAACCATAACCGGCTTAATCAGTTCGTTGTTAATTGCGTCGTAAACGTCCGCAGCAATTACAAGAGCTAATTCTTCGTCGTGACTCTGAATGACATTGTTTAAAATCACACAGGAAACAGAAATTGCAATTAAAAACGCCATTGCAATGACGATTAAAATTTGTTTTGCAAAAGTTTTATCGCCTAAAAAATTTTTTTTCATGATGATTAGCCTTCAATTTTTTTTAAAAGGGAGGATGACCGCCCATACCGCCGCGTCGTCCGCCGCCCATACCGCCGGAAGGAATTTTTGATTGTGACGCTTCGTAAGTCGTGGAAATTTCGTCGCCTGCCTTCAAATTTCCCTTGACAACTTCTACATAATCTTCACCGTACAAGCCGATTGTAATGTAAACTTTTTCAGCTGACTGTCTGCCCGTTTCGTCCTTAGTAACTTTTTCGACGTAAGAACCTTTTTCGTCAGTCTTAATTGCGGTAATCGGCACGCACAACGCATTTTTGACTTGACCAACTACAATGTCAAGCCGCGCAGTCATCGCCGGTAGTAAAAGATTTTTAGGATCGGGCGCGTGGAAAGTTACGTAGTAATAAATAACGGAGTTGCTTGAATTACTTGAAGTGCTAGTCGAATTGCTGTTGACGTTCCATGAATTATTTGTGTCAGTCTGCGAAATTTTTATAACCTGCGCGGAAAATTCTTCATCGGGGTAAGCGTCGACGGTAAAAGTTGCGCGTTCACCGACTTTGACGCTACCAATATCTGTTTCATCAACTTTAGCCTTGACGAGCTTTTCGCTTAAATCTGCAATGCGCAAAATTACAGTAGGGTTACTTGAACCTTGTACAGCCATACTTCCGGGCGTCAATGGTTCGCCGACTACAACGCCGTCCATCGGCGCGGTTATAACCATTTCGTTTAAATCAGATTCAGCAACTTCAAGCGCGGATTTGGCTTTATCGTAATCGTATTGGGCGTCTTGATACTCTTCCAAAGATTTCGCGCCAATTTCGTAAAGATGTTTGGTACGCGCCAATTTTTGTGACGCATTAGTTAAAGTGAATTGGGCTTGGTCGCGTTTAGCTTCGTAGTCTTTGCCTTCCAAAATTGCTACAACTTGTCCGGCAACAACTCTGTCATTTTCCTTAACGGGAATTTCTTTAACACGCGCAGTTATTTTACTGCTGACTTCAACGCTGTCACGCGGTTGGACAGTGCCGGTTGCAGAAACGGTTTTCGTCAAATCCATACGGATAATTTTTTCTGTTTCGTAAGTCTTAACGGTTTCTTCTTCAATTTTATTGTTGTAATATTGATAACCGACAACTCCGCCGATTATCAAACAAAGTATAATTAAAATTTTAAATTTCATTATCTCTTATTTTTTTCCCTTTTGATACCAAAATTATTTTCTGTAAATTATATCAGCCCTTCCGCAAAATTCAATAAAAAATTTGACCTTCAAAAAAACTGCTGATAAAATTAAAAACCGTTGGTAAATTCCAACTTTGGAAAGAATTTTTAGAGCGTGTTCACACTATTGCAATAGATAGGGTTAAGCAGTAAGATATAATTATGAAAATCACACAAGAACAATACGAAAAAATTGCAAGGCATTTGCCAAGACAACGTGGTAACGTCAGAATTACCAATATTCAATTT
>JAFZIV010000012.1 GCA_017554235.1 Selenomonadaceae bacterium | reverse complement strand
GACACTTGAAAGATAACCGCCATATCGCTACACGCTTTGATAAACTTGCCACTCGATTTTTATCTTTTGTTTATTTGGCTTCGATTTTTTTGTGGCTTTAGTTATTCAACACGCTCTAGGGTTGGACAGATTTTTTTCTTTAGGCAAATCTCTTTTATAGCCAACTTCCACCGTCATTTTATGTTTTCGCGGTACTACTCTCACGAATTGTACTTTTTCGACTCTGCTTTTTATAAAAATATTAGTTTGCGAAAGATGTACATAACCTTTTTGGACTTTTACCGATACAGCTTGGTCTGTGTAGTGTACACTTGCCGCCCTTTCTGTTTGTGTAAATATTTCGGGATTTGTATTTTGCCTTGATATTCTTCTGCGGCTTTCAGTTTCAGCAGTGCAAAAAAAGGAACTGAAATTTTGATTTATCAATCTAAGCGTTTGTTGAGCAACTTTAGCAGGAAACGCGCGATAATCCGCCTGATTTGTTTCGGTAAATTGACTTGTCAACTTACTGTAAACCAAAAATTTTTTCGTGGCAAAAAAGTGCTGGCGTACCGTATACAGTCTTGCGTTGTAAAGATTTTTTGACAAGAAACAAAGTTTGTCAAGTTCTTTATATTCGGCTGAACCTTTAAGAAAGTCGTGTTTTTCAACCAGTGTCATTGTCGCCATTTTCTTCTACCTCCTCAAGTTTCTTTATCAATTCTTCTGTTTTGTGTTTTGAACGTCTTCTTCCATAAATTCTTGCACAAAAGCTGGTTACCAATGAAACAAAATCTTCAAATAAATCTTCTTTATTTTCGACTTCATTTACTACGACAATCTCACATTCAGGATATAAAATCTTGATGTAATTAAATCCAAATCGCGTCAGTTTGTCTTTATGCTCAACTACCAATCTCGTAGCTTTTTTCTCAGTCAGAATTTTTATCAGCTTAGGGCGATTGTCATTCAATCCTGAAGCACATTCTTTTACAATTTCGTTGACAATCCAACCTTTAACTAAACAAAATTGCTCCAATCTTTTAGCTTGTGCGTCAAGATTAGATTTATTTTCTGATGAGCTTACTCTGGCATAAATAATCGTATATTCCTCTGCTGAAATCTCTGAAACTTTTTCTTCGACAACTATAGTTCCCGTAGGAAGTTTTTTAGCATTTGGAATAAGTCCCATTTTGTAATGTCGCCAAGCTGTTTGATAACTTATTGAGTTTTTCTTGGCATATTCAGATAACTTCAAAATCTCACCTTCTTTCAGTTAAGATTTTACTATATAGCATTATATTTGTCTATCAAATTTAAATTCAAATATAATACTTTGAAAAAATTTAAGTTAATGATATAATCCTAAAAAATAATCTACGGTAGGTGATGATTGTGAGCAAAAAAATTTTGTTTATCAGTCAAGGTGTATCCTTTATGGGAAATTCGATTCAGCGTAATTTGGAAGTTGCCGGCTATGAAGTATTTCGCATTGATCCGACAGTTGAAGAGCTTGAAGACGTTAAAGATTACTTTGTACTGATGGCATTTTATCTCGGCAAATTTGTTGAGGATATTCCTTCGTTTCTTTCATATCTTAAAGATATTTGTCTGGAAGAAAATAAAATCTTAGTTTTAATGGGCAATTTAGCTGAAATTGAAACCGCAGAAAAAACTTTATCGGAAAATGCTATTGCCAAAAAATTTGTGCGCCCCATTGACTTAAAAACTTTTGCGTCTGATATTAGCAACGTTTACAATCGCGTTTCCGCGCAGAAGAAACAGAAAACGATTCTTATGGTTGACGACGACCCGACTTTCTTAAAAATGATGAAAGGCTGGCTTCAAGATGATTACCGTGTAATAATCGTGACGAGCGGCACTCAAGCTTTGATGTACATTGCCGACAATAAGCCCGATTTAATTTTGTTGGATTACGAAATGCCGGTTATCAGCGGTCCACAAGTTTTACAAATGATTCGCAGTGAATCGAATGTTGAAAATACGCCGGTAATTTTCTTAACGGGTAAAGGAGATCGTGAAAGTGTTGTGAAAGTCATGGAGTTACGTCCTGACGGTTATCTTTTAAAGTCTTTGCCGCGTGAAAAAATTTTGGCGTCTGTAAAAGAGTTTTTCTATGCACGCAGATTTAACAACTTGAAGGATTAAAACTTAAATTTAATTTAGACCGTTATTTGATCTTTCATCTTCTCAAAAGTTTTGTCGCCAATTCCTCGAACTTTTTTAATTTCTTCGATAGATTTAAACGCCCCATTATTTTCGCGGTAATCGATAATCCTTCCTGCAAGCGCGGGACCAATTCCTTTAATTTTTTGTAATTCTTTTTCGTCGGCAGTGTTGATGTTTATCAAGTTGCTTGAATTATTCTGCGCGGCTAATTCGCGGAAAAAAATATCCTTCGTCGGTATGTGAATGTGTTGCCCGTCCGTCAACTTTTCTGCAAGATTTACAATTTCCGTATCGGCAAGGTCAGTCATACCGCCAACCGCATTAACCGCGTCGACAATTCTTAAGTTGCCGTTGTCCTCTAAAGTCACAACCGCAGGAGTTTTTACTTGTCCCGAAACGTATACAATAATTTCATTTTTGACCGGCGCAACTTCTGCAGGTTTTTCATCTTCTTGGCTGCTGAAATAAAAAAAATAAGCGGCAATAATTATTACGCAAAAAATTGCCGCTAAAATAATTTTATTTTTCATTGTAAATCAATCGTCGAATGCTACAAGCGTTGCGTCGAAAATCGCGTCATTTTCTTTAACTTTGTCGATAACTTCAGGCGTAATGGGATTGTCAACGGTCAACACCATAACATTTGTTCCGCCAATATCAGTTTTGCCAACCTGCATACTCGAAATATTAATATTGTAACCTGCAAGCAAAGTTCCAACTGCGCCGATAACGCCGGGACGATTTATATGTGGACAAATTAAAATTCTTGAATGCGGATCAACATCCACGCGGAAATTATTTATATTGACAATGCGTTCTTCACTGCCAAACAATGTACCGATGACAGAATTTTCATCAGCAGTTACGGTTATGGTATTTGAAAAATCTTCCGCCGTCTTTGACATAATTTCCGAAAGATGAATACCGCGTTCCGTAGCAATAAGATTAGCGTTTACAAAATTTACATTTACGTCGAGCGCGTCAGACAAAATACCCTTCAATACCGCCGTAGAAATCAGCGACGCATTACTGTCAGCAATTTTTCCGTTGACTTTGACTTCCAATTTTGAAATAGGTTTTTTATGCAACGCCGTGATTGTCCTGCCTAAACGTTCGGCAAGGTCAAGATACGGCGTAATTTGTTTTATAATATGCGCAGGAATGTGCGGCATATTAACGGCTGTAGCAACGGGCTTTCCGTTCAGCGCGTCAAGAATACCGCCTGCAACGTCAACCGATACGCCAATTTGCGCTTCAATCGTCGACGCTCCCAAATGCGGAGTCAAAATTATATTCGGCAGACTTCGCAAAGTATCATTTTCAAGCGGTTCACTCGTAAACACGTCGACAGCCGCGCCTGCAATAATTTTTTCTTGCAACGCAACTGCTAAATCAGCCTCATTAATAATTCCGCCGCGTGCGCAGTTTATCAACCTAACAGTCGGTTTCATCATTTTCATTTCGGCAAGGGAAATCATATTTTCGGTTTTCTTTGTCAAAGGCATATGAACCGTTATAAAATCAGCCGTCTTAAAAAGTTCTTCAAGTTCAACGAGTTTAACGCCTAAACTTTCTGCGCGGTCTGCACTTACAAAAGGATCGTAAGCTATAACTTCCATTTCAAAAGATTGAGCGCGTTTTGCAACTCCTGCACCGATTCTTCCAAGACCGATAACACCCAAAATTTTGTTGTGCAACTGTACGCCGACAAATTTTTTTCTGTCCCAACCGCCGTTGTGCATAGTGGCGTTAGCTTGCGGAATGTTACGGCTGACGGCAAGCATCATCGCGAAAGTATGTTCCGTCGCGGCAATCGTATTTCCGTCAGGCGAATTGATAACGATAATGCCTTTTTCGGTCGCCGCCTTAACGTCGATATTGTCAACGCCAACGCCTGCGCGTCCGATAATCTTTAATTTATCTGCGCGGCTCAAAACATCAGCTGTAACCTTCGACGCTGAACGAACAATCAAGGCGTCAAACTTCGGGATAATTTCCAAAAGTTCTTCATGAGAAATTTTATCACGAACCTCAACATTAAAATCTTTCTTAAGAATTTCTATACCTTCGCCGGCAATTCCGTCAGCGGCAAGAATATTAAACAATCAAAAACACTCCTTTTTTAGGAATAGGGATTTACTTATCCCTTAAATCTTAAACTTTCCAACAGCGGTCTGCATTTCGCTAGCCAAATTCGATAAGGCTTGTGACGCCGCTGCAATTTCTTCATTAGACGCAGACTGTTCCTCCGTCGCCGCAGAAATTGTTGTAGTATGATCCGAAGTCTTACGAGTAACCTCATCAATAGAATCAACTGCGCGGACAATTTCCGACGCTCCGTCCGAAACTTTTTTCATTGAAGTACCAATGCCAGCCATATGCTGCTTGATACCGTCAATGCGTTGCATAATGCGTTCAAACTGTTCGCCGACTTCACGAATCGCCTCCGTTCCTTCCTTAACGTCCTTCGTGCCACCTTGCATAGAATCAACGGCGTTCGCAGTATCGTTTTGTATGCTCAAAATCTTTTCGCGAATTTGTTCGGCAGATTCTTGAGACGCCGTCGCAAGTTTACGAACTTCCTCCGATACAACGGCAAAACCTCTGCCGTGTTCACCTGCGCGGGCGGCTTCGATAGCGGCGTTAAGTGCAAGCAAATTCGTCTGCTCGGCAATACCGCTGATAGCTTCGACGATTTGTCCGATTTGCTGAGAATTTTCTCCTAACTTCCTTACAACTTCGGCGGAAGTCGTAACGCTCTTTTCAATGTTACGCATTTTGGTAACAGCAACATTCATCAACTCTTGACCGTGTTGCGCCGCCTCCGCCATTTCGTTGGACGCTTCAGTAACAACTTTTGTCTTTTCGGACATCTGCTCAATATCTCCGAAAACAACACCGACATTAGCTTTTGCCGCGTTAATGTCGCTTATCTGCTGATTCATATTGTTGCTGACATCGCCGACAGATTCTGCAACGTGTACCGAAGTATCAGCGGATTGTTGCGCACTTGCAGTAAGCTGTTCAGACGCCGCCGCAACTTGATTAGCAGTATTTGCCATTTTTGTAATGACGCTACGCAAATTTTTACTCATATCGTTAAAGGCGCGTCCGAGTGAACCGACTTCATCTCCTGTGGTAATTGCAACGTCAGGCATTTTCAAATTTCCGTTAGCCAATTCGGTAGCATGAGATTCTAACACGACAATAGGATTGGTGACTGAATGAGCCATTTGACGGAAAATGAAAAGCATTAACAAAAGACCGATTACAGATAATACAAGGTAAACTATACGAAGTTTAGTCGCCGCCTCAAATGCAAAACTTTCTGATACGGAAATTCCAATAATCCAGCCGGTATTATCAAGTGTCGTGTAAACAAAAATTTCGTCTTCGTGAGTTCCGTCAGCAGGCAAAATAAAATGTCCAGTACCGTTGGAAAGCATTTCGTTAAAGTGTGAGTCTATAGCGGGAATTTCTTTAACTGATTTTGTATCTGACACTCTTGAACGTGCAAGAATATTTCCTGAACGCTCAATAATAATTCCGTTACCTTCGCCGCGATAATTCATCTTTTTAATCTGTTCGTCAAGCACAGACAACGCAATATCATTACAAATCGCGCCGATAAATTTTCCGTTGGCTTTAATAGGCGCGGCGGCAGAGACAACCATTTTTCCTGTAAAAGCATCTATGTAGGAATCAGTGAAAATTAATTTATTTTCATCGCGTGCCGCTTTAAACCAAGGACGCTCAGTAGGATTAGCTTTACCCGTCGAGTCACCGGCATTATAACCCGCAAAGTAGCCGTCATTAAGACCGATAGTCATTTCAAGAATATCTTTATCTGAAGTGGCAACGGCAAGCATATCACGATTTTTAATTCTTGTCATGTCGCCGTTTAGCGCAGTCATAAGATTGGCTTCATGTTCGACCGCCGACGCCTTAGTCGCCAACCAACCGTCAAGCTCCTTACCTTGCACACTAATCAGCGCGTCCATTTCGCCTTCCAACGCTTCCGAAAGACTTTTATTAGACATGTAGTAGCCGATAATTGAAACAAGACTTATAAGTAGCCCTGCCAAAATCGACACCATAAAAAATTTTTTCATCAAGCTAAGATTCATAACGATGACGCGATAAAGCGTCTTGCCCCCTTCCGTACAGATAATTTAATGACAAACAGTTCGGAAGGAATTTTAATAAATTTTTTGACGATTGTAAATAACTTTGTCAAATTTTTATAAATCGTGTTAATAAAATTATGTTTGGTAGAAGAGGTGCGCAGGGACGCGCACCCGTCCGCGCAAATCGCAGGACACGATTTCAGCGGACATGTTTCTTTTTGTTACTTTTTCTTTGCGCCAAAGAAAAAGTAAATTTAAAAACATAAAATTTTATCAACTTCGACTTTATCAACATCCCCTAAACTTAGTTTAAAATTTATGCCCGCGTTTTTCATACCACAACGCAAACAAAATTAAAATCACCGCTAAAACTACAACTACAACAATTCGCGTATAATCACCGCCGCCTACAATCATATCGTGACCAATTATTGCCTCAATGCCTGTTGAAGGAAATTTGCCGATTAATGCTGCCAAAAAATAATCACGCAAACTTAAAGCACTTAATGCACCAACCGCGTTTAAAAGTGCGCTCGGTATATACGGCACCATTCGAGCAATCAACATTACAATGAATCCTTTTTCGGAGCTATAATGATCTATCGAATTTAAAAATTTATTTTTGACAATTAATTTTCGCGCAGTATCTCTGAAAAAAAATCTTAACAATAAAAAACTTATCGTAACGCCAATGGTTTCAGCTACGACCGATAAAGTTATTCCCCAAAAAATTCCAAATATCAGCGTGTTTGCCGTAGAAAAAATTACGGCAGGAGGAAATCCCAGAGCGTTTACGAAAAGTGTCAACAAAAAACTAAATACGACTGCCATTGAGCCGTAACTTTTAATATATTCTGCAGTTTCTTTTATGTCGCCGTGTAAAAGTAAATCTATAATCTCCGGCAAAAAATCCGGTGCTATTAAGTGTATCACCACGAACAGCAGGACAATTAATACTGCCGCTACAATTTTTACCGCTTTCATTCATGCAACTGCTCCTTAAAACATAGTCACCTATGTCAAGATGAATCGGACAGACCTCGCGATTCTGTCTTACTGTTTCCTCGTGTCCGTTCTCGGCTTACCTACT
>JAFZIV010000011.1 GCA_017554235.1 Selenomonadaceae bacterium | reverse complement strand
AATGTACCTATCAGCGAGAACCAAGCTGAATAAAAAAGTTTTAATACCGGTGGCTCGCCGGGAATTCACGACTGTGGAGTGTTACAGCAAACGTTAGTAGGTAAGCCGAGAACGGACACGAGGAAGCAGTAAGACAGAACCGCGAGGTCTGTCCAAATCATCTTGACATAGACTTTTGTCTATGTTTTAAGTAGCAGCAGAGTAGGACATTTTCTGAAATATATCTGAACAAAAAATTTTTGAGATTGCGGTCTTTGGGTCGGCTACGGAATCATTTTCCAAGTATCGCTGTTTTAGGTAGATGACGACTGATTCAACAAAGCCCGCTCCTGCGTAGGACTCCTTACCGTTTACGGTTTTTAGTGGAGGTAAATTTATGGAAAGTGCCGAGATTTTTGTTGAAGGTGATAGCCAAACAATAAAGTTGCCAAAAGATTATAAATTTAAAAGCAACAAAGTTATGGTTAATCAAATTGGTGAAGTTATTATGCTTGTCCCTCAAGAAAATCCTATGACTGGCGTTTTGGCTAGTCTGGATATGTTCACTACAGATTTTATGGAAAGTGGCAGAAAAGAACTTCCGATTGATGAGCGTGATTTATTTTGAAATATATGTTGGATACAAATATTTGCATTTATATAATAAAAAAGAAACCTGCATGGATAGCAGAAAAATTTTCCGAGTGTAAAGTTGGAGATGTTTGTATTTCATCGATTACGCTTGCCGAGTTGGAATATGGAGTTTGTAAAAGTAGTTCGCCAGTAAAAAATAAATTGGCGTTAATGGTGTTTTTGTCAGGAATAGAAATTGTTTCTTTTGATAGTAGAGCGGCAATAGAATATGGAAATATACGGGCTGATTTAGAGAAAAAAGGAACGCCGATAGGTGCAAATGACCTTTTGATAGCATCTCACGAACGAACACTTGATTTGACGCTCGTTACAAACAACGTTAAAGAATTTAATCGAGTTGAAGGATTAAAAATTGAAAACTGGGCATAGACTTTACCGTTTACGGTTTTGATAAATAAAAAAGTCCCGTCGAAATTGGCGGGATTTTTTTACGCCAATATTCCGCCATATACACGACAACCAAAAGACGCTATAATAAAATAAAATTTTTATTCACAGGAGGAAATTTTTTGGCAAAATATTTAATGTTTCAAGGTACAAGCTCGCACGTCGGGAAAAGTATTTTGACTGCTGCGATGTGTAGAATTTTTTTCCGCGCAGGTGTAAATGTTGCACCATTTAAGGCGGCTAATATGGCTTTAAATTCTTACGTGACAGCAGACGGCTTAGAAATGGGACGCGCACAAGTCGCACAAGCTGAAGCTGCCTGTTTAGCTCCAATCGTTGAGATGAATCCCGTTTTACTTAAACCTACGGGCAATGCAACTTCCCAAGTCATTATCAACGGTAAACCTGTCGGCGTGATGAGTGCCGCTGAATATCATAAAAATTTTTCTTTAAAAGCATTCGACGAGGTTAAATCTGCGCTGAAAAAACTTTCCGCCGAATTTGAAATGATTGTCATAGAAGGCGCGGGTTCTCCTGCCGAAGTCAACCTGCGCGATAATGATATTGTGAATATGCGCGTTGCAAAATATCTTAATGCACCGGTGATTTTGGTTGCTGATATTGACAGAGGCGGCGCGTTGGCGTCAATCGTCGGTACTCTTGAACTTCTTGAAGATGATGAACGCGAATTGGTAAAAGGCATTGTAATAAATAAATTTCGCGGCGATGTAAATTTATTTTTGCCCGCAGTTGATTTTCTTGAGAAAAAAACTTCTAAGCCCGTGCTTGGAATTATTCCGTATATTGAAAAGCTCGGCGTTGATGATGAAGATTCTGTTTCACTTGACGATAAAATTTCTGCTGGCGGAGAAATTAATATCGCGGTTATTCGATTGGGAAAAATTTCAAACTTTACTGATTTTGACAGTTTAGCCGGTGAATCTGACGTAAATTTATTCTATGCGAAAACTGCTGATGAACTTGACGACGCAGATTTAATAATTTTGCCCGGCAGTAAAAATACTTCGGAGGATTTAATTTATCTGCGTGAAAATAATTTTGTTGAAAAAATTTTGAGTAAATCTAAGGAAGGCACGCCGATTATTGGAATTTGCGGCGGCTTTCAGATGTTGGGCGAAAAAATTTTTGATCCGCATAAAACTGAATCAAATCACGTTGAACTTGACGGCTTGAAACTTTTGCCGATTGAAACGACTTTCAGTGCAGAAAAATTTACGCGGCAAGTTACTATTGATAAAATTGACATTAATTTTTTAGGCGAGCGAATCTGCGCGGAAAATTTAAGCGGCTACGAAATTCACGCCGGCATTACAACTAACCTTGACGGAAAAATTTTTGTACGCGAAAATATTTTTGGCACGTATGTACACGGAATTTTTGACAACGATAACTTTAGGCGTCAAATTTTAAATGCAGTCAGAGTTAAAAAAAATCTGCCGCCGCTTGAAAATGTTCGTAACGTCCGCGCAGAAAAACAAAAAAATTATGACAGACTTGCAAAAATCGTCAGCGAAAATTTAAATATGGAATTGCTTTACAAAATTATCAATGGTTAGCGGCAGGAAATTTTTTAAGTTGGAAGAATCAATTAAAGAAATAAAAATTTGGGAGGCTTTTTAATGATTGGTGTTAGAAATGTAGTTGCAATAGTTTGCGGTGGCGGTCCCGCGCCCGGTATCAACGCGGTTATCAGCGCAGTTACAAACACGGCAAATCGTAATGGTTGGGACGTTTTGGGAATGTATGATGGCTTTTCGCATCTCGGACGTGGAGAAAAATCTTATATTCGTCTTGACTCGTCAAACGTCAACCGCATTCACTTGACAGGCGGCTGTATCCTTCGTATGTCGCGTTTCAATCCCACGAAAAAAGAATCTGACCTTCAAACGGTCGTTAATACGCTTACTGAATTGGGCGTAAATTATCTTGTGACGATTGGCGGCGACGATACGGCTTTCAGTTCCTCTGCCGTTTCTGAATATGCGCGTAAACTTGGACGTACAATTAATGTTGTCCACGTTCCCAAGACGATTGATAACGATTTACCTTTACCCGAAGGTATTCCGACATTTGGTTTTGAAACTGCGCGGGCATTCGGTACAACTGAAATTCAAAATCTTATGGAAGATGCTCGCACTTCCAACAATCGCTGGTACTTCACGATTGCAATGGGACGTACCGCAGGACATTTGGCACTTGGTATGGGACGCAGTGCAGGCGCGGCAGTTACGATTATTCCTGAAGAGTTCCCGCAACCTAAAGTTCGTCTTCAACAAGTCGTTGACATAATCACCGGCTCGATTGTTAAACGTTATCTTACTGGCAAAAATTACGGTGTCGCCGTTATCGCTGAAGGTGTTATCGAAAAAATTGCTGAAGAAGATTTTGCGGAACTCGGCAACGTCGTACTTGATGAACATGGACATATTCGTTACGCGGAATTGGACTTCGGCGAAATTCTTAAGCAAAAAGTTTTGCAGGAAGTCAAACGCATCGGCATTAAAATTTCTATCGTTGATAAAGAAATTGGTTATGAACTTCGTTGCACCGCTCCTATCGCTTATGACATTGACTACGCGCGTAATTTGGGCTACGAGGCTATGCAATTCCTTATGCGCGGTGAAAGTGGAGCACTCATCACTATTCAAGACAATAAAGCTGTGCCGCTCCGCTTTGAAGATATTCGCGACCCTGAAACAGGAAAAACTTTTGTCCGCCGCGTAAATATCGAATCAGTTCATTACAAAATTGCTCGCGGATTTATGATGCGTCTTGAAAAAGCTGATTTGGACGATCCCGGACTTGCTAACGCTTTTCGTATGGAACACGAAGAATTTAAGAAACGTTACGCTTATCTTTTCGACGAAGAACCGACAGTATAATTAAGAATTAAGAATGAAATTGCTACAAATAATTCTTAATTCTTAATTGAATTAGCCGTCAAGGAAAATTTTCTGCGACGGTTTTTTTGTGTTTAGATTTTTGATTTACAAAAATATTTTCCTACAAAAAAAATCCCCGACAAAATTCATCGGAGATTAAAAATTATTTATCGAACTAAAATTTATTTGCCGAAATAATGTTTAAGCAAGCCTTGAAAACCTTTACCGTGACGAGCTTCATCTCTAGCCATTTCGTGAACGGTATCGTGAATCGCGTCGAGGTTAAGTTCTTTAGCAAGTTTAGCAAGGTCTTGTTTACCCTGACAAGCACCGTGTTCAGCGGCGATACGTTTTTCGAGATTTTCTTTCGTAGATGCGGAAACGACTTCGCCGAGCAATTCAGCAAACTTAGCGGCGTGTTCGGCTTCTTCAAGCGCGTAACGGCGGAAAGCTTCGCCAATTTCTGGGAATCCTTCACGATGTGCCGCGCGGCTCATTGCCAAATACATTCCGACTTCGGTGCATTCGCCCGTAAAATTCTGGCGCAATCCCTCAATAATTCTTTCGTCTACGCCCTTAGCAATTCCGACAACGTGTTCAATCGCGTAAACCAATTCGCCTTCCTGCTTTTTAAATTTTTCCGCAGGAGCTTTACAAATCGGGCATTCAATCGGGGGTTCGTCGCCTTCGTGGACGTAACCGCAAATTGTGCAAACATATTTTGCCATTCTAAGCACTCCTAAAAAATAATTTTTGTATTATCTACTATGCTGATATTAGCATAAGTAGTTTCTTTTGTCAAAGAAATGCTTTTGAAATAAATTTAGGGCGAATTGCAAGAATAAGTTGAACACCTTGAAAAATGCTATGCAATTAAGGCAGATTTTAATTCCGATAAAAAACATTCCTCAGCTGTAGCATAATGAAGACTTTTTCGCGGTAATGTGTTTGCCCAATAAACAACTTTT
>JAFZIV010000010.1 GCA_017554235.1 Selenomonadaceae bacterium | reverse complement strand
TGGTTAAACAGTTCTGAGCTAGAGGAACGGTGCTGTAAGCATACAAACCGCAAGATAACATTGGCGAAGGATTACTACCCTAGCGGGCGGGGGTCTTAAAGACATTTATGCCCGCTCCTCTCACGAGGATTTTATTTTAAGGAGGTAAAAGCTCAGTTTGTTTTCGGCAAATTTAGCAGATCATTATGGTGCAATCGAATATGCAAAAAATACCGAACATAAATAATAAAAATTAAATCTCCGATGAAAAATTTGTCGGAGATTAATTTTGCAAATAAAAAATGCGCTCGGCGGGAATCGAACCCACGCTTTCAGCTCCGGAGGCTGGCGTCATATCCACTTGACTACGAGCACATTTTAGAATTAAAATTTTTTAGGCAGATTTTTTCAAAGCTTCTTCAATAGCAATAGCGAGCTGATCTGCGCAAGAAGTTCCGCGACCGCCGCAATCATTACCTTTGAGAATGTCAACAATTTTTTGAGCGTCTGCGCCTTCAACGAGTTTACCGATAGCAAGCAGGTTACCGGGACAACCGCCTGTAAATTGTACGTTGTGCAATTTATTATTATCGTCGATGTCAAAATTAATTTTCTTCGAGCAAACGCGTTCAGGTGTGTAAGCAAAATTTTTCATAAAATCCTCCCCTTGACTACTAATATACTTTAGGAATAAAATTTTATCACAAAAATTTTTATTGTCAAATTTTCGAGGTGGTAATTTGAAAAACGAAACAATAAGCGCGATAGCAACGGCGGCGGGATTATCAGGCGTTGGGATTGTGCGGATAAGCGGCGAAAATTCTATTGAGATAGCCGACAAAATTTTCTGCGCGGCGAATCATAAAAAACTTTGCGACGTTGAGGACAGAAAAATAATTTTTGGTTACGTGACAGATTTTGACGGAAAAATTCTCGACGAAGTAATAATTTTGTTAATGCGTGCGCCGAAATCTTACACGAAAGAAAATGTTGTAGAAATACAAAGTCACGGCGGCAGTGAAGTTTTACGTGAAATTTTAAATTTAACTTTTCAAGCAGGTGCGCGTCCTGCAGAGCGTGGAGAATTTACGAAACGCGCATTTTTGAACGGTAGAATAGATTTATCGCAAGCTCAAGCGGTTTTGGACGTAATTCAAGCTAAAACATCAGCGGCGTTAAATATTGCACAAAATCGATTGAGCGGCAAAACTTCAAAAAAAATTCGTGAAATTCGCGAAAAAATTTTAAATGTATTGGCGCATATCGACGCGCTGATAGATTTTCCTGAAGATGATATTGACGCAGTGACTTTGAAAGATATTGACGAAAAAATTTCCGCGCAGATTGAAGAGTTGAAAAAATTTCTAAAAAATCAGCGACAAGGAAAAATTTTGCGCGAAGGCTTAAGCACAGCGATAATTGGCAAGCCGAACGTTGGAAAGTCAAGTTTGTTAAATTATTTGACGGACAGCGAACGAGCTATAGTTACGGAAATTCCCGGCACGACGCGCGACAGTATCGAAGAATTTATAAATATCGGCGGAATACCGTTAAAAATTATTGATACGGCAGGGATTAGAAATTCGGGCGACATCGTAGAAAAAATTGGGATTGACAGAGCGCGAGAAGTTGCAAAAAATGCGGAATTAATTTTGGCGTTATTTGACAGTTCTCGACCGTTGACTGATGAAGACGAAGAAATTTTTAAACTTTTAAAGCCTGATTCGATAATTTTGTTGACGAAGAGCGATTTGCCGCAAAAAAATTTTATTGACGGAATAAAAATTTCTACAAAAACCGGCGCAGGAATTGACAAACTTTTAGAAAAAATTTCTGAAAAAGTTGGAAAAATAGATTATGAAATGGATTTTATAAGAGATGAGCGCGAGGCTGATATTTTTAGACGTGCGATAAAAAATTTGGAATCTGCGCGGGAGACGATAAAAAATAATGTCGGTATAGATTTTGTATCGGTAGACTTGCAAGCGGCGTTGGAACTTTGCGGCGAGTTGACAGGCGAAAGTGTAACCGAAGATGTTATCAATGAAATTTTTAGTAAATTTTGCATAGGTAAGTGAAATGGAGAAAATTTTTAAAGCCGTAAAGACAGACGGCGCATTTTTTTTCATATTGGCGATATTAAATTTGCCGATAATTTTACAAACATTTGTAGGGAACAAAGAATTTTTACCGAGTGCGGAAAAATTTTTTCATTACGCGCAACAATTTTTTTGCGTTACGACGGTAATTTTTATATTGACGCTGGTAATAAATTTTGGGATGGCGAAAAAGAAAAAGTTAAAAAAATTTTTACAGCGAGCATTGATAGGAATTTTTTCAGTAATATGCGCATCAGAATTTTTTTATTTATCCAGTTTTAAATCTGACTTTAATGTTGACGCGACAGAAATTTTTTTGGAAAATTTACTTGAGCCGATAGTTTTAATTGGAACGATATTTTTTGTAATTTTGCTGGTAATAGGCGTACAAGATTTACAAAAAATTTTCAATTCAATGAGCGCAAAAAAAATCCGCAGGATAACCTACGGAATAATAATAAGTTCAGTTATGGCGATAATTTCTTTAGTTATTTAAAGGGTCAGCACCGTATTTATTTGTGCCATATGTGCCGGGTACAAACAAAATATAAAGCGCAACGATTACCATCACGACGCTAAGTGGCATAAAATCATATTTCAAAACAAAACTTAAAAAATAACTTGCCGCACAACCTGCAATATAAACTTTAGCTAAAAGTTCGTCCCTGTCCATATCGTGAAGACGCCGTACCACAAGACAATATGACGGCACAAGGATTAACATCATCGCAACAAATAAAAGTACATTGCCGGTCGTCGAAATATTTTCGTTAATGTTGCCAAAAAACAATTCAATAACAACCATTATAAAGCTTGAAATAATTCCCAATACAACATTACGCTTAAAATAACGCCAACGATTAAGACGACCTTCACGCTTGAAAAAAATTTCAGGAATAGTTTTGTCATTCATAAAAAATTCTCCTTAATAACTTTCCAAATGAATATCGGCTTCAGCAGATTTTCCCGTATGCTTATCAACCGCCTTCAGGTGCATTAAACCGCTCCTGTCAATCGTCATCGTCAAAAGTATGCCCGACGATGTTTTACTGTCCTTGACGCCGGTAATTTCAATGTCGCCTATATATTTTCCTTTCGCCGGGTCGTAAATGTCATCGGTGCATTCTGATTCGTAAATCGCAATGTAAATAGAATTTTGCTCTGCGTTAATTTTATAGGAAGTCGATTCACCGGACGCGGGCAGATTTGTATCTTTGTAAATGATATTCCAAATTTTAAGCCTGTCTTTATCGTGATACTTTGCAAAATTTTCAATGTATCGTGCGCCGTAAGAAAATTTGCAGATGTCGCGCAGGTAATTTTCTTCTTTTAAGTGATCCGCGTAAATAGCCGCGCCAAATGCTATAGCTTTTTCCGGCTCATAAAGTTTCAATTCAATATCTGGATAATTTTTTTCAAAGGCAGATTTTACTTGCGGCATTTGAGAACTACCGCCAACGCAAACAATGTAGTCAATCTTGCCGCCGAATTTATTTTTGAGTTCATCAACCATTTTCATTGTTGACTGCAATAACTCGGAAGATTTTTTTTCAAAATCCCTGCGCGTAATTTCAAAATCGTATATTTCGCCATTAACTTCAACTTGTGACGCAAATTCATTAAGCTTTGAAAGATTATGTTTAACGTTAAGAGCCTCGCGACGGATTTTTTCTTCATCGCGCTTGCTAAATTCTATGTACTCATCTTCTTCGCGACATTTCAGCTTAATCATTTCAACAAGAATATTGTCCCAATCTCTGCCGCCGATTCGCCGCATATCAGACGCTAAAACGGTGTACCATTCCTTAGAATTTTTATCTGCGCGGACAATAGCAACGTCACAAGTTCCGCCGCCTAAATCGTAAACCAAAATAGTTTTTTTATCTTCAGCACTGGGCGCGTTGAAATAAGAAATTGCCGCCGCTACAGGTTCGCGAATAAAGCCCAATACCCTAAGCCCTGAATTATCTTCCGCCGCTTGCCTAATAAAATCAAGTTCACGAATATCAAAAGCCGCCGGTACAGAAATTACTGCGCCTTCAATGTCTTGCGATTTCAACTGTTTCAAATTAATTTCTTCACGAGCGATTTTTGCAACTTCATTAATAATATCGCCGACGATTTGTTTTTTGGTAAAGTTTCTGCCGTCCAACCTAAAATCTTTCGTCGACGTATCACGGATAAACATTTTCACATTGCGCACGACATTAGCGGGTTTATGTTGTCCGCGATTTTCCGCAGGTTGCCCAATTAAAATTCCCATTTTAGCATCGCGATAAAAGACAGAGGGAACTCCATACGCGCCGCCCGGCAATAAAGTTGCGGGATGACCGTTAATTATCGCGGCAGGTAATGAAAACGTCGTGCCAAAATCAATTCCGATTTTCATCAGCTTTTACCTCCGAAAAATTTGGAATATTAATCGTTGAACTTGACTCTGACTTAGAAATTTCGACTTCTGCCTTTTCGAGAACTTGACCTTTGTAAATGAAGCCGACTTTTATAATTTTCGTAACAGTCGAATCCAGCGGGGCTTGTTCATCGTCGGCAAGTTTATTTTTGTCAGGATTGAAAGTAATATCTGTTTCGTTTATGAGTTCGACGCCAAGCATTTTCAAAGATTGATTTACATACTTCAAAAAACTTTCGCAACGTTTCATAAGCGACGAATAACCCTTAGCCGTATCCTCCATAGGATGACGCTTTACGTTATCGTCAATTTTTCGATAAAGTTCAATCAACTGATAAATCGGCTCTTTCAAACTGCGATAATCTATTTCTTCGCGAATCTCTGAAATTTTTTTCAAACTTTGTTGAACCGCGTTAAGTTCGTCCTGCATAGTCTGCTGGACTTTTTTTATTTCGTCGACAATTTTTTCATCATCGGCTTTACGATTCTGCGCAATATCGTCCAACGTCTTCATCAAATTATCTTCGTCATAAATAATTTTAGGCGGCGCAGTTCTATCAACCATCTTTTCTACGATTTTTTCAACGGGCTTTTCAATAATTTTTTCTACAACTTTTTCGACAGGCTTTTCAACGTAGACAATTTTTTCTGCCGCATGAAATTTTTCTAAGCAATCGTCAATCGTTTGCAACGCGCTAAGTAAACTTGGTCGAAGTTCATCTTTCAAAGTTTGCCCGCGAAATATATCTCTGACGTAATTATTGTGAACGGTCGCGCAGGTGTCAATGTTTTCAGTGAAAGCATAAGCAAGCCCCAAAAGAATAACTCCCATATCAAAGGAAGTTGGTATAGGCGAAGGATTTTGCACAGGTTCAATTTTAAAATTTTTTCCTTCAAAATTTATTTTACTGTCCGCGCAGAATTTTGAAATAAGCGGCGAAGTTTTAGTCGTAAGCAATTCTTGAAACATCGTCGTCAATATCTGCAGATAAAAATTTTTCTGCCAATACGGAGAATTTGAATTGCGTCTCACGAAATTGCAAGCTTCCGCATATAAAGTAGCACTGTTCGCCATAAATCAGCCTTCTTTCAATTCGCAGGTTTAAAAATGCTCGGCGTAAAAGTTTCTGTTTGAGGAGTTCCGCCGACAGGTACAGGTGCGCCGTAGGACACAGTATTTGCCTTGAATAATGTTTGTTTTGGCGGTTGCGGAGGTTGTTGAGGAATTGGTGGCGCAATGTCCATAAACGGCGGGAGTTTAATTTCTGATTCGGCAATTTTAGTTGTCGTAGTGGTTGAAGAGGTTGAAGAAAGTTTTTGCGGCACGAAAGCTTTTACAACTTTTTTCTGCGCGGTTGACGAAATATTTTCATCGGAAGAAATTTTTTTAGGCGGTTCAGGCGTCGACTTATATCGTGCGTCGATTTTGCCAAAAACTTTTCTAAGCTCCAATACTGTCGGCAAAATTAAATAAGCCAAAGAAATATCATCTTTACTGGCTTTCTTTGTCAGACCGGGCAAAAGTTGTTCGCGAATTTCTTTTTCAGTTGCCAAGAAAAAATTTCTTACCATGCTGTCAATTATAACGTCGGCGTAAAATTTATAAAGATGCTCTTCATTTTGATAATAAGGGAAACAATCATCAAGCCCATCTGTGCTAAGAAAAATTGCGGCAGGAGAGTTTGGCGAATTGCAATCTATGACGGCGTGACGGATTTTAAGTTCAGAATTGTCATCGCAAAGTGAAACCGTCATATTTAAAAAATTTTCTTCTTCCGGCGGAATCGGCAAGCTAAATTCTCCGTTACTTTGCAGGAGGACGCAAGAACCGTCACCAATTTGCAACGTCAAAATTTGTTTACCTATTGACACCGCGCAGATTAAAGTTGTGCCGTAAGCCACATATAAATATTTTTCGACGACGTCGGGATTATCAGACGTGTAACGCGCCTTATATTTTTCGCTGACTGATTTATAACGAATTTCATCTTGACCAAGCGGTTTACCGTCAATTAATCTGTCGTACCAATCTTTTCTTACAGCTTTGCGCCATTCGTTGACGAAATTATATTTAAAATTTTTTATGCCGGTATCGCTAAAACGTTCAGTATCCTTCATATTTTCAAAAGCATAGCGAAGCTGACGAAATAAAACTTCAATCGCTAACTTCGAGCCAATTTGACTGCGGAAATAATCTCCGCCGCCATGACCGTCAGCTACAGCTATAGCTTGCACGTCATCAAATGAAATCGAATCGGAGCTGTCTTGACAATCCCAGCCCCTTTCGGCGTATTTTGAACCTATCGAAGAGGCGGCAAATTCACGAAATTTTATCAAAATCACACCTCCTGAAAAAAATCAGCGAAAAGCAGCTGAAAATTTTTCTCAACCGCTAATCGCTGACACAAAAATTAATTACCAAGTTTCGTCTGCATCTGCATTAGTTAAACTTCCGCCTTGTGCCTGCAGAGCATTTGCAACTTGCTGGGTATTATCGTCGGGGTCGACCGGATTGTTATCAGGCGATACGGCATTAGTACCACTGCTTGCAACTCTTGACGAAGTAATTGTTACAAAACGAATCAATTTTTTCAAATCTTCGGGTCTGTCAGTATGCAAAACTGTTTCAACATTTCGTGTAAATTCGCGCAGGACATCATCATTGGATTCACCGTAACCTATGGCAACTTTCGCGGCGACTTTGTACCAATTATTTTCCTGCAATTTATTTAAACCGTATTTGTAATCGTCAGTAGGTTCACCGTCAGACAAAAGGAAAAGTACCGGCGCAACAGAGCCTGATGCGTGTTTCATAAAGCCATGACTTATGGAAAGTTTATTATTCAATTCAAGAAAAGCTGAACCCATTGACGTTAAGCCGTCAGCATTCAAATCTTGCCAATTAGTTTTTAATTCATCGGGCGTAACCAATTCTGAATCGCCGGTAACCCATTTAATATCCGAATCAAAAGTCATAACGCCAATTTTAATTTCGTTATCGGCGTTATCTTCATTCATAGAAATTAACTCGGGAAGTACACCTTCAATCGCGGCATTGACTGCACCAACTGGCGCACCTGACATACTGCCTGACGTGTCCAACATAAAAATTACGGGACACATTCTCTTAACCACTTGAACTTTATCTAACATTACGCTCATAAAAATTTCTCCTTAATTAACGATAACCTGCGCGGAATTGTTATTACCAAAATCAATTTTAAAATCCGCACCCAAAACTAAAACTTCTCCGGGATTTTTGGGAGTTGTCTTGCCATTGGGAGAAGTTACCAACCAACGGCGATTAGTTTTATTTTCAAGTCCAAACTTGCCGGGCTTTTCCTTAATTACTGCGGCAATCGTTGCAAAATCCTCTGACGAGTTGTCGACATGATAATTATAAAGCACAGCACCGCCGACAATCGGCACAGTTACGGCTTGATTCGAGCGTTTAGGAAATTGCAAATAACCGACGGGCTTAACCTTGTGATTTCCGCAAATCGTTTCTATATCGCTTTCCATAAAAATTTTATCGCCGCATTTAGGACATTTTACGATAGAACTTTTAAGTCGCATTAAAATATTAAACCAATCCTGCTCAAGAAGTCTGCCACGTCCCTTCAATAAACTTTCTTGACTAAAAGATTGTTGGAAGGCATCTTTCACGAAGCTTGGGAAAAATTTCCAGAGATGCGCATTTCTATGAAGACCGGGAACAGGTGCATTAGAATTATCGTTTTTGTCGAAGATAAACAATGGTTCTTCGCCGAAAAATCTTTTATCATATTTATTTGTCAAGGCGGGAACATTAGTTTTTTTGCCTTCAAGAGGATGTTCACCGATGAACAACATAAATAAAATTACCGCCAATGAATAGCGATCCGTAATTTTATCAGGTTGACTATCACCGCGCACAACTTCAGGAGCCATATAGCGAGCCTTGCCCAAAATGCCGGAGTACTGCCCGTGCCCCATAACATTATCATTATCACAGATTAAAACTTTTCCCGTGTTAGGGTCTATGGTAAAATTTCCGTCATTCAAATCTTGGTAGTTGTAACCTTTATTGTGCAGAGCCTTAAAAGCCAAAACCATATTTAAAGCGGCGTTTACAAGTGCTTCTTCACTTTTGAAACGAACTCTGGCGTTAAGGAATTTTGGAAAACTCTCATAAACTTTCGGCATAATCGGCATGGTATATCCGAAAGGCGTGTCGTCATTCCAAACCGTAAGTTGTTCAGGCCATACGAAGGCGGCGGACGGCGAACCGACTTTGATATTTTCTTCCAAGTGATTATAAAATTTTCTGGGTTCTTTAAAGTTACCGACGAAATACCACTTTAAAGCTTTTTCTTCGCCTGTTGCGTCCAATTTAACTCGGTAAACAATGCCTTGACCGCCCTCACCTAATTTATCAGTAACGGTAGCGGTTGAACCGTCCGTCAATGAAATTTGTTGAAATTTATTTAAGCGCGTAAATTCAGCCATAAAATCACCCCTTAAAATTAATATGCCAAACATAATTTTTAATTTCGATAAACCTTAGCCAATTCCTTTAAAAGAAAAAATAACTCCCAAAGGAGTCAAGATTTTCAATAAGATAAATTTTTTTATAATTACTTTCTCTTTGGCGCAAAGAGAAGGTAACAAAGAGAAACATGCCCGCTGAAATCGCATCCGGCGATTTGCGCGGGCGGGCGCGCGTCCTTGCGCGCCTCTCTTACTCTGACTTTACTATAGCTCTTTAATGCTTAAAGCCGAGAATTTTTTCATCCTTGTAAGTTTTATCAACATTTACTTTGAAATCTTCAACCGTAAAATGAAGTAAATCTTCCTTCGTAATTTCGGAATTTTCGTGTTCGCGAATAATCCTTCTTGCGTGTTTCAAAGACGCCTGCTCAAGAAGGTTACGGACAAAGCGACCGTTTCCAAAATCTTTTTTAGTTGCGGCGCGTTTAAAAATTTTTCTGCAATGCGCAATAACTTCATCGTCGAGATTGTAACTTTTCTTAGCCGCCATTAATTTCAAAATTTCTATCAATTCATCAGCGTTGTAATCCGGGAAATTTATATGAAATGCGATTCGACTGCGTAAACCTTCATTGCGGTCAAGAAAATCTTTCATCTTATCAGGATAGCCCGCAAAAATTACAATAACATCTTCGCGATGATTTTCCATTTCCTGAACGATAGTATGAATTGCCTCATCGCCAAAAGTTGAGTGTTCGCCGTCTGACAATGAATAAGCTTCATCAATAAACAATACGCCGCCGCGAGCCTCGTTAAATTTTTCGCGAACAGTTTTAGCAGTCCAACCTACATACTTGGCAACTAAATCTGCGCGTCCGCACTCGACAAAGCGTCCCGTTTTTAAAACGCCTTCCTTGCTTAAAATTGCCGCAATAAGACGCGACACAGTAGTTTTAGCACTTCCGGGATTACCTGTAAATGACATATGCAACGACGCCTTTTGTTTATCAAGCCCGAAGTCCATACGCATTTTTTGTACGCGATGCGCCGCTAAAATTTGTTCGATTAAATCTTTCTGCTCCGTCAATCCGATTAACTTTTGTAACTCTTGATAAGCGTCCCCGTCTATGGCGTCAACCTTAACGGCAATTCTGTCAACTTCACGATAGGCGGGATAACTTTTATTTTTTAAGGCGTCGCTGTAAAGTTTTTCCTGCACTTGATAAATATCTGATGCGCGAAAAGTCAATTTGTCGCCCATCGCCGCAATAAGTTCTTCATCCGTGTAAACGTCGGGTATATCTGAATCTTCCATAAGATTTTTCAAATAAATCAGCGCGTCATCACGATTGCCCGCGCCTTCCTGCAACTCGATTAGATGAATATTGTCCTGCAGTTTCGCTATAAGTTGTTGAGAAAATCCCGGCTTATCGACAATCTCAACGAAAATGAATAACGTGTTACGACAATTCCTTTTAACAATTTCCGAAATAAATTCTACAACTTCTTCGTAAGCATGTGCAAATTGTCCCGTCCTTACGCGTTCGCCGCTAAGTTCGATTACGACAACACCGCCTTCCGCGTTATGGACAAGCCCTTCAAAATCCTCTTCGTAATAACAATTCTCCGTAATGCCGGAAAAATAACTTATACGACGATTCGTCAAACGTTTATTTGAGTAAAGCGATTCGGCAAGCAAAACCGCAAGTGACTGCGCGGATTTTGTATTGCCGGTAACAATTTTGTAATGAACAGGTTGCCCGTAAAAACGCTTAGAATTTTCGCCGGAATAAATCCTTCCGAGTTCCTCCATAAAACTTTCATCGGCAAGAAGTTTAGCCGCCTTCTTCTTAGCGTTGGCATACGTCAACTTTTTTTCGCTACAAATTGTTTCCATAAGCTTGAAGTTTTCATTGTTCAAGCAGTTTATGCCCGTCATATCGGCAATTCTAAAATAATCGTGAATATAGTCCGAGCGGTTAGCTTGATCGCAAATTTTACTAAACTGCCCGACGGTGATTTCTTCAAAGCGAGAAATTTTTACATTTTCCATAAGGTATTCGCCTTGCTCAATCTGATCGTCGAGATATTTTTCAATGCGTTTACTAATTTTTGCGGGAGTAAAGGGCTTAATGTCATCAACTGCCGCTATCATCCAAAAAATATTCGGCTTGGCGCGGTAGACAATAAAAGTTATCTTGCCGCCCAAATTTTCTTCGCTAAGTTCGGAACAAAATTCAACAACGTTATAACGCCATTCACGCCTTGAATTGGAATTGAAAACCGCTTCCGCTGACATTTTAGAATCGTCATCACAATCATAAGTCATTTGAAATTTGCAATACAACATTTTTGAACCAGCCCTTTCATCTTAGAAAACTTTACCAAAAACAATTTTATTTTAACACGGTCAAGATACATTTTTCTGTACTTTGCCGCGCCATAGAAAAAAATTTTTGTCCATAAAAAAATTCTCCTTTCCCTACAGAAAATTAATCGTAGACATAAACTTTACCGTAAAGATAAAAATTTTTCAAGTACATAAGTTGAAAAATTTCCTTCGACAAAGTAAAATTATATACGGAGGTAATATAAAATGAAATTAGGAAAATTTTCTAAGTTAATCTGCGCGGCGGCAGCAGTTGCTGTGTTGACGTTTACAGGTTGTGGCACAACGGAAGAATCAACCGGCGAAATAAATACACAGATTACGGAGGCGGCGGCGAATCACGATAAAAATAGCGGGCGAATCTCGGACAATAGAAATACTTCAGTTGTAAATGTTGCAAAGACAGTAGGTCCGGCAGTTGTCGGTATAACTAATCGCGGCGTAGCTCGTGATATGTTCAATCGTCAAGTAGCCGAATCAACCAGCTGGGGTTCGGGCGTAATTTTCCGCAATGACGGCTACATTGTAACAAACAATCATGTAATTTCGGATTCGCAAGAGTTGATTGTTTCTCTGGCTGACGGCAGGACTTTCAATGGTAAACTTGTCGGCGCGGATGAACTGACTGATATTGCCGTTGTAAAGATTGACGCTAAAGATTTACCTACAGCGAAATTCGGCAATTCCGATGACATTATGGTTGGTGAAACTGCCATAGCTATCGGAAATCCTATGGGCTTGGAATATAGCGGCAGTGTAACAGTTGGCGTTATCAGCGCGTTAAATCGTACAATTTCTAGCGACGCTGTAGTCAGCTTTTTACAAACGGACGCGGCGATAAATCAAGGTAATTCAGGCGGTGCGCTTGTCAATGCAGACGGTGAATTAATTGGTATTCCCAGCGTCAAGATTGTACGTAGCGGCTTTGAGGGAATGGCATTTGCAATTCCGATTAACACTGTTAAAAATGTTGTGGACGAGCTTGTTGATAAAGGTTATGTTGCGCGTCCGTATTTGGGAGTTAAGCTCTTTGACAAGCCTACTGCGGCGCGTTACGGCTATTCACTTTCTATTGATAAAGGTGTTTACATTTTCCAAGTTGAACTCGGAAGTTCTGCAGATCGTGCAGGTTTACAACGCGACGATGTAATTTTGTCGATTGATGGCAGGGATGTTAATTCCGTAAGTGAAGCTCGTGCCGCAATCAATACGCACAAAGTCGGTGACACTATTAAAATAACTTATGTGCGCGACAGAACTACTCATACAGTTGAGGTTGTACTGCAGGAAATGCCCGCGTCTGAAAGGCAGTAATTGACTACCGTAACTTAAATAGGGAGGGTTGCTTTTTGAGTGAAAGAAAATTTTATCCTCTTCGCCCGATTCAAAGACTTTTCATAGACACGCATTTTAACAGGGCGAAATCTACCATGATGAATGTGGGAGCGTTGCTTAAACTTTCGCCGGTTATCGATATGGAAAGGTTAGCCGACGCGATAAACACGACCTTAGAAGCTCACGATATTTTTCGTTGCCGATTGGTAATTCATCCTGAAACGCAGGATATTTGTCAAGTTTTCGACGGGGAAATTATACCGGCTAAAATAGAAAAAAATTCTGATGAAGAATTTGAACTTCTGCGCAAAAAACTTTTGAAGCAACCTTACAAATTAATCGATAAGCCGCTTTACAATATTACGCTTATCGAAACGCCAACGTCAAAATATCTTTACCTTGACTTTTATCAAGCACTTATTGACGGCACATCGATTGCGATTTTGTTCATTAAAGAAATTAATATGCGATACAACGGGCGGTATCTTCCTGAAAAATTTCCGAGTTATGCGGAGTTTGTTGAAAATGAAGCAAAAATTTCTTCCGCAGAACTTGAAAAAGGTCACGAGTATTGGCGTAATTTACTTGCAAATTTCAACCGCGAAAAAAATATTCCGCCGATTGATGTTAGGACGATTAAGCTTTGGACGAAAGGCGAAATTAAGCTGAAGTTCAAAAATATCAGCGAAGAATTTTTCCGCAAGACTAAACGCAATGAAACTACATTTTTTCTGGCGGTGTTTATGATGTCGCTTGCAAAATTTTGTATGTCGAAAAATATTTATATGCGGCTTATTCACAGCGGGCGCAGTAATTCTAATGAACGCCGCGTAATGGGATTGATGTTTGATAATTTTCCTTGTGTATGGGATTTTGAAAAAGATATGACGGTAGAGGATTTTCTCAACGAACTTGAAGGCAATATTCAAACAGGCTTTTCGTATAAGCGCAGTTTGGATGTTGTCTACAATGAAGGGCTTGCCGATGATTGTCCGACATTTGTTTTTCAAAAAAATATTTTCAACGACCATACAATGATTGGGGACGCTACGGCAGTTGTAATTGATACGCCGTCGAATGAATTTTCTGCGACGCCAAATTCTCTTGACTTAAAAGTTTTTTCTAAAGAAGATGGGCTTTATGAATTTTGGCTTATTTACGACGCCGGAAGATTCGGAAGAAATTCGATGAAAAATTTTGTAGCGATTGTTGAAAAAATTTTGTCGGCTATGCAAAATCCCAATAATACGACTTCAAAAATTTGGAGTTTGATTCGCGGTTAGCTTGCAGGATTAAGTTTAACGAAAGTAGAATTTAAGGTGCGGAAATTTAGTACGCGCTTTTTTGTTAGAAAAAATTTTTGGAGAGTGATAAATTTGTTGAAGTTTAATTATTACGGACATGCTTGTTTTCAACTTGACGACGGCAAGTACAAAGTTTTGTTCGATCCTTTTTTGACGGGCAATCCTCAAGCTACGATTAAGCCGGAGGAAGTTAAGGCAGATTATCTTTTCATAACTCACGCTCACGGCGATCACGTTGGCGACGCTGATGTTATCATAGATAAAAACGATGTTACTGTTATCGGCATTCCTGAAATTATGGATTTTGGCGGTATGAATGTCAAAACTATTGGAATGAATTTAGGCGGCACGATTAAATTGCCTTTCGGTTATGCGCGAATGGTTCCAGCTATGCACAGCGCGGGAGTCAGCGGCGGAGTTGCTTGCGGTTATGTTTTGTCGATTGGCGGAAAAATAATTTATTTTGCCGGTGACACTTGCCTTTTCGGCGATATGAAATTGATTGGCGAGCGTGACGCGATTGACTATGCGATTTTACCGATTGGCGGACATTTCACTATGGACGCGATTGACGCGGCAAAGGCTGTTGAATTTCTTGGCGCGAAAAATGCAATCCCAATTCATTACAACACGTGGCAACCGATTGAACAAAATCCCGAAGAATTTAAAAATCTCGTAAAGTCCGCGCAGGTTCACATTGTTAAGCCCGGCGAATCAATCGAATTAATTTAAATGCGCAATCAGATAAAAGAATTTGACGGCGAGCCGTTAGACTTGACAAAAATTGTAAATTGGGTAAAATCACTTTCGTCAGACACTTCGTCGAAAGAAAAGTTGATAGTAATCTTAGGTGCGACGGCGACTGGGAAAAGTAAATTGGCGTTAGAGTTGGCAGAAATTTTTGGGACAGAAATAATTTCTGCAGATTCAATGTCCGTGTACAAAAATTTTAACGTCGGCACAGCTAAACCCGGTGAACTTGACCGCGTGAAAGTTAAGCACCATTTAATTGACATCCTTGAGCCGAACGAAAAATTTAGTGTCGCAGAATTTGTAAGGCGTGCAACTCCAATTATCACGGAATTAAACCGCGCAGGTAAAATTCCTATAATTGCGGGCGGTACAGGGCTTTACATTCAAGCACTTGTCGAAGGTTACAAATTTAGCGAAGACGGCGCAAAAAGTCAGGAGAAAAATTTTTTGGAGACGGGCGAACTAAATTACAATGCTTTGGTAATCGGCTTGACAATGCCAAGAGAAATTTTATACAAGCGAATTGATGAACGTACGGAAAAAATGTTTGCCGCAGGACTCGTTGACGAAGTGCAAAAACTTTTAAGTCAAGGTGTAAACCCCAATTCTCAAGCAATGTCGGGTATCGGTTATAAAGAAGTCGTCGAACATCTTCAAGGAAAAATTTCACTCGACGAGGCAATTTCAAAAGTCAAACAGGCTACAAGAAATTTTGCTAAACGCCAGCTGACTTGGTATCGGCGTATGAAATATATTTATTGGTTTAATGTTGATTAGAAAAGTCGAAGTTAATTCGGCTAAAAATACTTTAAAGGAGAAATTTTCAGAAATCATAGGTTGCTGAATTTGCCTAAACAACAAATTTAAAATCTCGGATTTTCTGTGATTAGCCTTAGTTTTAACTACGTTACCTGCAAATATATAGGTACCGGCGGACGTTAATCCTAATCTGCCGCTCTACGGTTTGTGATTAAACAGTCCTGAGCAACAGGGACAGTGTTGCAAACAAAAACTGCGGGATAACATTGGCGAAGGATTTTTACGCTAGCGGGCGGCGGCTTTATCAGCATTTATGCCCGCTCGCCTTTCGGCGAAAATTTATTACAAAGGAGAAATTTTTCAGAAATGGCAGTAAAAGTTCCAAACATTCAGGATTTATTTCTGAATCAAGCGCGTAAAGAAAATGTTCCTATCACCGTTCATCTTGTAAACGGTTTTCAAATTAAAGGAAATGTGCGCGGTTTCGATAACTTCACAGTGATTATTGAGGGAATGGGTAAACAGCAGCTGATTTACAAGCATGCAATTTCTACCATTACTCCCGCAAAGCCTGTGAAAGTTACGATTGAAGGTTCCCCTGCTCCCGCTGATTCTGCGCAGGAAGAAAACGCATAGAAAATAATTTTCGTAACGCAATAAAAGAACTCTGCATAAACTTAAATGTTCGTGCAGATTTTTTTATTTCAAAAATTTGATGAATTTTTAAAAGTTGACAAAATTATATTTGTGTTTTAAAATTTCTAAAGTGTCGACACTCCGAAGGTTAATCTAATAGTAGTTTTAAGGAGGAAAAACGCTAGATTTATTTTGTGTAAATTTGGCTGAATTATGATGCTTAAAAAAATTTTGGCGACGGCAATTACTGCCGTTTCTATAATGGGTGTATCTGGCTTTGCTTATGCGGCAAGCACTGATGAAAATGAAGTAACCGATTCTAAACAGGTTGCTAATCATGTTCCGCTTTCCTACGAGAATAAAACTAAAGCTCCTACCAAATTCGGAGTTAAAGGAATGTTTGACAAAAATCTTCCTATGTCCGTTCAGGCGAGATTTTATGCGCCGCATTTCGACGCTAAAGTACATACGGACAAAACTTCATTTAACGGCGGAGACGTGGGTTTTAAAGACACGCTAGGTTTCGGCAATGATAACGCACCTGAGTTTATTTTCCAGTACAATCGTTTTAAGCTGGATTATATTCACGTTCATGGTGCCGGAGATGTAGATGCAAACACTTTGGGTAGAGGACTCATTGTAGATAATATTAGATACGGCGTCAACGGCAATGTACATTCTCAAAGTGATTTCCATTACTTGAAGTTGGACATTACGAATCCCATTGTTACCGAAGAAAATTATGGTGTAGACTGGATGTACGGTCTCACAGGAATGTATTGGCAAGGTAAAGTAAATGGTCAAGGATATGCCGTTGATGACAACGGGAATCAAATATCCGCCACGCAATACGAAGAAAGAAGCGAAAAATTTGGCGTTCCCGTTCCTACGCTCGGTATCGGTGGTTACGCATATATTATGCCGGAGTTGAAAGCTTACGCCCAAATTGAAGGTCTTCCTCTCGGTGGTTACGGACACTTCTACGACATTGAAGCAGGACTTCATTACAAACCCATAGAGAATTTCGGAATCAATGTCGGTTATAGAAGGATTGAAGTAAAAGCCCATAGACATAACGATGATGCTAAATTGCGTCTTAGCGGACCGTTTGCCGGTATCAGCTATGATTTTTAATCTTGTAATTATAAAAATTTTTGAGTCATAAATAAACGGCGTTTAATTTCGCCAATAAAAAAGTCTGCATAAACTTAAATGTTCGTGCAGATTTTTTAGTTTGAAGTTAAAATTTTTCTCAAAATTATTTTAAAAATCCGTTGATAATTTGTTCTTCAGCCTCTTTTTCAGTCAATCCCAACGTCATTAATTTTATCAGCTGTTCGCCTGCAATTTTACCTATAGCGGCTTCGTGAACAAGCATTGCGTCAACGTGATTGGCTTCCAAAGACGGTACAGCTAAAATTTTTCCTTCGTCCATAATTATTGAATCGCATTCCGTATGCCCGTGACAAGCCGCGTTGCCGACAATGCACAAGTCCAATTTTTGATAAGATTTGTCCCTAGCAACGCCGCGACTTACAACATCTGCGCTGGAATTTTCGCCGTTAAGTTCGACTCGATATTTACTCCAAGCTTTTTGTTCGCCATGCGTCATCAATCTTTCACGAATTATCAGCCGCGCATTTGAATCCAATTCAGCTGTCGTCATTCGTCTTGTAGAATCAACGCCTTTAATTTGAACCATTTCCATTTCAAGCGTACTGCCTTCGTCCATTTTAACTTCAGTGACGGGATTTAAAATTCTTTTGCCTGTACCGTCGCCGGAGCCGTAATGTTTTTCAACGTATTTAACCTTTGAATTTTTTCCGATGAAAAATCTGTGTACGCCGTCATGCTCGGAATTTTGACTGCCACAATTATCAATCCCGCAACCTGCAACAATTAAAACGTCGCAATTTGTACCGATATAAAAATCATTATAAACTGTTTCAGTCAAGCCGCTTGCACTCAAAACTACGGGGATATGAACGCTTTCATTAACTGTTCCGTCTTTTATTTGAATGTCAATTCCGGAGCCGTCATCTTTGCCGGAAATTTCAATGTTATTACTGCTTGAACGTCCCGCAAGTTTGCCGTTGACTCGAAAGTTATATGCGCCAACAGGAATTGTATGTAAACCGGCTACTTCTTTCAGAATCCTTTTTTGAATTTCGTCCATCTTAAACAAAATATCACTTCCTCACTTAAGTTTGTTACAAACGCTTGAAATTGATTTTGTACCGATAATTTTCGGCAAAATTTCTTCACTGTTGCCTTGATACTGAATCTGTCCTTCAGCAAGGACAATAATTTCGTCCGCAATGCTAATCAAGCGTTCCTGATGCGAAATAATTATTATCGAACTGTTATGAATTTCTTTCCGCATTCTTTCAAAAATTTTTATCAGATTTTGAAAGCTCCATAAATCAATACCGGCTTCAGGCTCATCAAAAATAGATAACTTTGTTTGTCGCGCCAAAATCGTAGCAATTTCAATGCGTTTCAATTCTCCGCCAGACAATGAAGAATTTACTTCACGATGGATATAATCTTTCGCGCAGAGTCCGACTTCTGAAAGATATTCGCAAGCTTCGTCCATTGATAATTTTTTTCTTGACGACAATCTAAGTAAGTCGATAACTTCCAAGCCTTTAAATTTCACGGGATTTTGAAATGCAAAGCTGATTCCCAAATTTGCGCGTTCAGTAATATTTTTTTCGGTAATATCCTCATCGTTAAAAATTATTTTTCCTTCAGTAGGTTTTTCAATTCCTGCGATAATTTTTGCCAAAGTCGATTTACCGCCGCCATTCGGACCGGTCAAGACAACAAATTTTTTATTGGGGATTTTAAGACTTAAATTTTTTATTATCTCAACGTTTTTATCTCCGTCGACAACATTAAAAGAAATATTTTTTAATTCCAACATTTACATCACCACGTTAAAAATTTTTCAAAATAATTTTAACACTAAATTTCAATTTGTGCTATCATATGATAAATAAATTTTTCAGACGAAGGGAGCGTCTCCTATGCCGAATGAAAATCAAGAAAATTATTTGGACAGCTTGCTTAGGATTTTGTCAGAAAAATATCCTACAAAAGAATCGATTTATGAGAAATTAATTTATTTGCAATCGCGCTTAAGTTTGCCAAAAGGCACAGAACATTTTATGAGCGACTTGCACGGCGAATACGATTTATTTTCGCACATAATCAATAATTGTTCGGGCGTCATTCATGAAAAAGTTGATTTTTGTTTCGGCGTTCGCTTGACGACGGAGGAGAAGGCGGAATTTTGCACGCTGATTTATTATCCTGAAGAAAAAATTAAGCAGATTAAATCACGCGGGCTTGATACTTCCGATTGGTATTTGAAAAATCTTTCGCAACTTTTAGAGTTGTCGAAGTTTATGTCTTACAAATATCCTTCATTCAAAGTGCGTGAGTTAATACCGAAAAATTATGCGTCAATAATTGTCGAGCTGATTAATACGCGTCCTGAATCCGAGTCCGCGCAGGCGATTTATCATAAAAAACTTTTGGATTCGATTGTAGCGATTGACAGCGGCGCAGATTTTATTTGCGCGTTTACGGTACTGATAAAACGGTTAGCGGTAAATCGTTTGCATTTTGTAGGAGATTTTTTTGACAGAGGCAACCGCCCCGACGCGATTTTAAATTTGCTTATGGAGCAACCAGACGTAGATATTCAATGGGGCAACCATGATGTAGTTTGGATTGGCGCGGCGTTAGGTAGTGAAATCTGCGCGGCAACAGTTGTAAAAAATAGTTTGCATTACGGCAACACTGACGTTTTGGAGCGCGGTTACGGAATCAGTTTGCGTCCGCTTATAATTTTTGCGTCGAATATTTATCCCGACTATGAACCGATTAAAGCCGCCGAAAAAGCTATCGAAATGATTATGTTTAAGCTTGAAGGACAACTGATTCGTAGAAATCCCGATTTTAAAATGGAAAGCCGCCTTTTGCTTGACAAAATTAATTTTGAAAAAAATTGCGTGACAATTAACGGTATTGACTACGAATTGAAAGAAAATGTTTCATTCCCGACAATTCAACGTGACGCGTCCGACCGTTACTCTTTGACGGATGATGAACAAAAAATTATTGAGGAACTTCAAGATAATTTTATGGAAAGTTCTTTGTTGAATGTTCATTTAAATTATTTGTACCAAAAAGGCGGCGTTTACATTTGTTACAATGGAAATTTACTTTTCCATGCCAATGTGCCGATGAATGAGGACGGAACTTTTAAGGAAATTACTTTCGACAATAAAAAATATTTTGGTAAAAATTATTTTGATTATGTCGACCAACGCGCCCGTCAAGCTTATTTGAAACGTAACCGCGCAGATTTAGATTTTATGTATTTTTTATGGTGCGGATTGCTTTCACCGATTGCAGGAAGAGAATTTCATACTTTTGAGCGGGCATTTCTCAAAGACGAGGAAACTTATAAAGAGCCGTCCGATTTTTATTATGACTTGATTGACGATGAAAAAATTTGCAATGCAATTTTGGAAGAATTTGGGCTTGACGCGAAAAACGGACACATTATCAACGGTCATGTTCCCGTTAAAGTCAGTCAAGGTGAATCGCCTATTAAAGCTAATGGAAAAGTTTTTTGTATCGACGGCGGCTTTAGTCGACCGTATCACAAGAAGACGGGCATTTCCGGCTACACGCTGATTTCAAATTCGCGCAGTATTCGTATCTTGCAACACGAAAAAATTGCCGACATTAAGACGGCGTTAAAAAATAATACGGACATTGAGTCAGAATCAAAAATTATTGAGCTTAGGAATACGCGCTTGACGATTGGCGACACGGATCACGGCAAGAAAGATATTTACGATGAAATTATTGGATTGAACAAACTTTTGGAAGCGTATCAATCGGGACAACTTCAGCCAAAATAATTTTTTAAGATGAAAGTTTATCCAATAAATTTAATCGTCGAAAATAAAAAATGCGTCGTTGTCGGAGGCGGCAAAGTTGCTTACAGAAAAATTTGCGGCTTACTTGAAGCCGGTGCGCAAGTTGAAGTTATTGCGCCTGAAATCTGCGCGGAAATTTCAAAGTTGGTCGACGCAGGGAAAATTAAATTAATTCGCGAAAAATATTCTACAGAAAAAATTTCTGACGGACTGATTTTAATTGCGGCAACTGATGACGCTGAAGTTAATAGATTTATTGCCGAATCTGCGCGGGAAAAAAATTTTTTGGTCAACGTCGTAACAGATTTTGACGGAGATTTTACGGTACCGTCGAAGATTGTACGCGGCGATTTTATGTTGACTATTTCAACGGGCGGAAATTCTCCTGCGTTTTCAAAATTTGTCCGTGAAATGTTAGAAACGGAATTTGATTCAAACTTCGACGAAGGATTAAAAATAATTTCCGAACTTAGACGAGAAGTCAAAAAAATTTTACCGGACGATAAGGCACGAACAAAATTTTGGCGAGAAGGTTTAACGCCTGAAATTTGGCAACTGCTTAAGAGTGGTGACATTGACGGCTTGAAAAAATATTTGGAGAAAAAATTATGCGATACAAACTTTTAGCGTTTGATATGGACGGAACGATTTTAAATTCCGAAAAAAAAATTACACCTGCGACAGTAACTAAACTTGAGGAACTTTCAAAGCGCGGTGTTTATGTTGTAGTTTCGACTGGGCGCGGGCTTGCCGAGCTTGTCGACTATAAAAAAGATTTTCAGTTCGTGCAATATGGAATTTTAATAAGTGGCGGAATTATTTATAATTTTAACTCCGCGCAGGTTTTATCGATTCATCCTGTTGCGAAGGATTTAATTTTCAAACTGATTGACGCGGGACTTGACGAAGGCGCAATGATTCATCTTTTGACGTTGAAAAATTCTATAGCCGCGCAAAAAGATATTGAGCAAATGGAAAAATTTCATATGGGGATTTATCAGAAAATGTTTGATAAAATTTGTGTACGCTGTGATGATTTTAAAAAATATGTTTATGATAATCCCGAAAAAGTTTTGAAAGTAAATCTTTACCATTTAACGCAGGAATCACGAGACAGAACGGTTGAGCGTATGAAAAATTTTGATTTACAATTAGTTTTTGCGGAGGGAACAAGTTTAGAGGCGTCGCCAAAAAATATTACTAAAGGTTCGGGACTTCGTGAACTTTGTAAAATTTTAAAAATCAGCGTTGATGAATGTGTTGCGATTGGTGACGGCTTTAACGATTTAGAAATTTTGCAGACGGCTGGGCTTGCTGTGGCTATGGGAAATGCGTGTGAAGAAATAAAAAAAATCGCCGATTATGTGACTGATGATAACGATCACGACGGCGTTTTAAAGGCGATTGAAAAATTTTTTAGTAAATGGTAAATGGTGAATAGTTAGTAGTTGGCAGTAATTAAACTATCCACTATTCACTGTTTACTATTCACTAATCTAAACATAAACGCGAGGTATTCTCTCTGAAATTAAGCAAGTAACTTCATAATTAATCGTGTTAAGATGTTTAGCGGCATCGTCGCCGGTAATTAATTTTGAACCAAATAAAATTGCCTCATCGCCAATTTTTACGTTGGGAATGTCCGTAACGTCAACCATAAACTGATCCATACAAACACGCCCAGCAATCGGCGCAAGTTGCCCGTTAATCTCAACGTGAAAATTTTTATAAGCGCGTATATAACCGTCCGCGTAACCAATTGGCAAAGTTGCTATAACCGAATCACGTTTTGTAACAAATTCCCGCCCGTAACTAATTGGCGTACCCTGCGGAACCTTTTTCAAATAAACGACACGCGCAATTAATTTCATCACGGGCTTAAGTTCTATAGTGTGTTTAACTTCGCTAGACGGATAAAAGCCATAGGAAATAATTCCTGCACGTACCATATCAAGATGAGCTGCGGGCAACTCCAAAATTGCGGCAGATTCGGCGGCGTGACAAATTTTTATGTCAATCCCGCAAGCACGAATTTTTTCGGCAGTCGATTTAAAAATTTCCAACTGATTAAGCGTAAAAGTTTTATCTTTAATATCAGCGTCGGCAAAATGCGTAAAAATTCCTTCCAACTCAACATTGGGCAAGCTGTCAATCTGCGCGGCAACATCAACGGCGTTATCAGGAAAAATTCCGATTCTTCCCATACCTGTTTCAATCGCCAAATGAATTTTTGCAACCGTACCGATTTTTGCGGCGGCGTCCGAAATTTTTTCCGCCAATTCAAAATCTGAAACCGTCATTGTCAATTTATTTTCAACGGCAACACTTACAGCGTTATACGGAATTAATCCCAAAATTAAAATTGGTTGGTTGAAACCTGCGCGGCGAAGTTCAAGCCCTTCATCAACGGTTGCAACGGCTAAAAAATCTGCGCCGCATTCGACGGCAATTTTGGAAACCTCAATCGCGCCATGTCCGTAAGCATTAGCCTTGACGACGGCACAAAGTTTAGCGGTAGGTTGAATATGGCGGCGAATCTCCGTAAAATTATGCCGAATTGCGCCAAGATTAATTTCTGCGCGGGCATCTCTATTAATCATACTGTTTCTCCTTTAAGTAGTCAGTGATTAGTGGTCAGTGGTCAGAATTTTTTTTCACTGATTAATGATCACTGACCACTGATCACTATTAACTAAGCAGGTGATATTTTGAACTTTAAAGATTTTATGAAGGAACTTGACGGCGGCTTAAAGCAAGTTTATCTTTTGAGCGGCAAAGAAAATTTCTACGTTGACAAGGCACGAGAAAAAATTTTGTCCAAGCTGAAAATTTCTCGTCAAGATATTTTCACTCTCGACTACAAAGACAAAATGCCAATTTCAGACGTGATAAATTTGATTGAGACTTCGCCGCTGTTTACAAGCTTAAACGTCGTGATTGTGCGTAACGCGACATTTTTTTCAGGTGAAGGCAAGTTTGAATCGCTTGAAAAATCTTTAGCTGATATAATGCCGTCGACGTATGTAATTTTCATTACAGAATCTGCAGACAAGCGACGTAAGCTTTACAAGACTATCTCAAAAGTCGGCGCAGTTTTGGAGGCTGAACCGCTTCGCGCATGGGAAGTCGGCGATTGGCTTAACGAAAAATTAAAATCAATCGGAAAAACTATGAACGGTCAAGCACGAAAATTTTTTTCTGAACGAATTGAAGTTTTGCCGGAAATTTCTTTGTGGTATCTTGAAAACGAAATAAATAAAATTGCGTCATACGTCAGCGGAGATACTATTACCGAAGTCGACTTACAAAAACTTTTGACAGAGCCGCCAGAACTTTCCAATTTTGCTATAATGGACGCCATTAACGCTAAGCAAACAGAAAAAGCGTTAGTGATTTTGCGTAACCAACTGCGCGACGTTTACAAAATTCCGCTGATTATCGGTTTACTGGTGCGTCATGTGCGGCAGTTAATGTTGGCAAAATTTTATCTCAAGCGCGGTATGAAGTCGAAGGAACTCATAAAACCGCTTGAAGTGTCCAGCCCATTTATCGCTCAAAAAATTGGTTCAGCGGCGGCAAGTTATTCATCAAAATTGTTGGAAGAAAGTTTTTTGGAATTGGCGGACGTTGACTTTAATTTCAAAATTGGTCGCGCAGGTGCTGAAGCTCTTGAAAAAATTGTTATCAAACTTTGTCGCAGATAATCAGCCTATAATTCTTTCAATGACAGGTCGAAAATATTCATAGCCCATTTGCCACGCGGGAATTAATGATACGCCGAAAAATAAAATTAACTCAAAAATTATTGCGGCAACTGAACGCATAACTATTGCGTAGATTGACAGAGGAACGCACAATCCCCAAATTGCCGCCTGCCAAATTTCGACTTCAAGCCCCGCATATATTGACGCGTAAACTAAAATTCCACACAACAAAAAAAGTATTATCGAAATGGCTAATATCCACTTTGTGCTTGTCCGTATGTTAATGTTAAAAAATTTCTTGCCTTCGTCTTTGACTTCGTTTATCTGCGTTGACGATTCAGAAATTTTTTCATCAACATTTTGCGAAATTTTATCCTTTTCCTCGTCCATAATTTATTCCTCGCCCAAAATCTTACGTAATTTTTTCAACGCTCCGTGAAGTACTACGCCGACATTGTTGGCACTGATTTCAAGAACCTCCGCAATTTCCTTGTTGCCCATATCAGAAAAATATTTCAACTCAACAATTCTTCGTTCGCGTTCATTAAGTTTATCTAGTGCCTTCAAAATTTCCGCTTTACCTTCTTTATCAAGTGCTTGTGCCTCCGGTGCTTGATATTCAGGCGCAGGCGGGTCAAAAGTTTCATCCCATTCAACTTCGACGCAATTTTGAGTCCGTCTAAAATAATCTACCATAGAATTTGACGCGATACGAAACAACCAAGTTGAAAACGCCGCTTTAGTAGGATTATATCGGTCTAAATTCTCGTAAACCTTCATAAACGTCGTGCTTACAACGTCGTCCGCCGCGTCAACGTCTTTCATACGCGCATAAATAAAATTGTAAACGCGCGGAAAAAAATGTCGATACATTTCGGTAAACGCCTCTTCATCACCGCGAGCACGAACAGCCAATGCGTTGTAATATTTAACTTCAGATTCCATATGATTCTCCGTTAATTAATCAATCTAAAAATTTGCTTGACGGTCTGATATAAAATTTTTCTACTTTGTGAAAGGAGTTGCAAGCCGCAAAAAATTTCTGCCGCAAATGCAACTACCGCTCATACGTCTTACAGCTTGCCGCGTCCTGTAACGAATAAGCGGACGAGCCTGCGCGGTCAAAGTAGTAATGACAAGCTCGCCCATATGCTCTTCGTCTTCAAAAATTTTATCACTTGCAAAGTCCACTATCTCAACGAAAAAATTATCCTCTTGTACATGATGCCCTGAAGTGTTACTGCATTGGAAAATTAATCCCGCAGTTCCAATTTCCGCCGGTGCAAAAAGGTTGTAAACCGCCGCGCCTGTGCGTTCCTCAATGTGCTGTTGCAAAGGATTTTGAATGTTGTTCGTATTCAAGCAAATAATTTTTCGTATGGGATAATCGGCAATATTTTTACCGACGGCTTGAAGTTGGATAACAAGTTGAACGGCAAGCTTAGGCGTACTGATTAACATATCCATACCAAAATTTTCAAGCGTCGCAATCCAACGACGATAATCATTGCCGAGCGGTACAACGGTAACGCCCATTGATTCCAGTGCGTAAATCACGTCCAAAAATCTGCTCTCTGACAATTCGCCCTGAACTCCGACGATTGAACCGCGATGAATTTTCGCCGCTTGCAAGCAACGAATCATCATTTCAACATTTTTTACAATGTCATCCCTCGTGTAAAAATTCGTAACGTTAATTCCCGCGTCTGAATCTTCAACGTAATTAATTCTGATGATACTTGACAATGGCAAAGTTAAAAAATCCATTGAGTCTTCACGATTGAGTTCAGACAAAGTAAGAAACGGAAATTTTTTTATATCGTCGAGAGTTTGAATATCTTTCGGCGTAACTCCTGCTTTATCGAAGGATTGCTGATAAAATTTGCTTTTCTCGTAAGCCCAGCCGATAATTTTTTTTAACCGTTCAAGTTGCATTTTCTAAGTCCTAAGCCCTTATGCTTCCGGCTTTTGATAGAAGAAAGGCTTGTAGCTGACGTAACCGAGTTTGCGATAATTCAAAATAGCTTCCGTCGCACCAACGAATAAAATTCCACCTGGCTTAAGTGCTTTAAAGAAATTCGCGTAAAGTTGGTCTTTCGCCTCTTCTGTAAAATAAATTACGACATTACGGCAAAGTATCAAGTCAAATCCCGTTTCAAAAGGATCTTTTAACAAATTATGCCGCTTAAATTCGACGGCAGATTTAATTTCAGGTTTAACGGCGAAATTACCGTCAGGTGTCTTCGTGAAATATTTTGTTTTACGGTCGGGACGCATAGCCTTAATTTCGGATTCGGTGTAGACGCCACGTTTTGCCTTCGCAAGAATTTCAATATCGAGGTCGCTTGCTAAAATTCTGTGGCGAACATTCGGCGTAAGTTCCTTCATAATAATTGAAAGCGTATACGGCTCGGCACCGATTGAACAGCCCGCACTCCAAATAGCCATCTTCGGCGAACGCTTAAGAAGGTACGGAATAACATCCTTTTCTACAATGTCAAATTTATCGGGGTTGCGGAAAAATTCCGAAACGTTAATCGTCAAGTACTCGATAAATTCTGCGAAAGTCTCTTTGCTCTTGGCAACGCTATCAAAGTACTCTGTGAAAGATTTACATTCCGCACGAGTCACCAAGTTGCCGATACGACGGCGCATTTGTGCTTCCTTGTAAAGCTGCAGGTCAATACCCGTCTTCGTGTTCAATTTCTGTTTAAAAATTTCCCAATCCTTATCGTCCATAAAAAATTCCTCCTCACATTTTAAAATTTAATCATTTAAATTTTATCAGAAAGAAAAAATATTTTCAACGAAAAATGTGTTATAATTATCAGCGTAAAAAATTTTATGGAGGATAAAAATTTGAAAGTCAGAAAAGCAGTAATTCCCGCCGCAGGTCTCGGGACGAGATTTTTACCTGCAACAAAATCACAGCCAAAAGAAATGTTGCCGATTGTCGACAAACCTACGATTCAATACATTGTAGAGGAAGCCGCCGCCGCCGGTATCGAAGACATCATCATTGTAACGGGCAGGAATAAACGTTCAATCGAAGATCATTTCGATCGCTCAATCGAATTGGAAATGGAACTCGAAAAAAATGGTAAAGAAAAAATGTTGGAAATGGTGCGCTCCATTCCTGAAATTGCAAATATTCACTTCATCAGACAAAAACAACCGCTCGGTCTTGGTCACGCTGTCTTGACTGCCAGTCACTTTATAGGCGATGAACCTTTTGCTGTATTGTTGGGCGACGACGTTGTAATTTCTAAAAAGCCCGTCCTTCAACAAATGGTTGAAATTTTTTCAGAGTACAAAACTTCTATTTTAGGCGTGCAAGAAGTTTCTTACGACGTTGTCAGCAAATATGGTATCGCCGATTGTAAGCATATTGACGACGACGTTTACAAAGTTAGAGATTTAATTGAAAAGCCGCCGAGAGAATCTGCGCCGAGCAATATTGCAATTTTGGGACGCTACATTTTAACGCCGTCGATTTTTTCATACCTTGAGAATCAGGAGAAAGGTGCGGGCGGAGAAATTCAGCTGACAGACTCTTTAAAACGTCTTGCTAAGGAAGAAGCTATGTACGCTTATGTTTTCAAAGGGCATCGTTACGACGTTGGCACGAAGCTTGGTTTCATTCAGGCGAATATCGAATTTGCATTGAGGAATCCCTCTGTTGCCGATGAATTGAAAAATTATCTGCAGGAACTTATGAATAATATGGACGAAATGCTTGACTATGATTGAATATTCTCTGCTGAAAATTTTAAGTTGGATAGCGTGTCACCTGCCGCTGAATTTTTGTTTAACGATAGGACGCTGGCTTGCAACTTTAATGTGGATTTTGTTGCCGTCTAAGCGTAAAAAAATTGCTCTTGAAAATATTCGTCAATGCCTTAACGTCGACGAAAAAGAATCTGCGCGGATAGCAAAAATCAGTACGGTAAATCTTGGCTCGATAGCAATGGAAGTTTTAAATTTTCCACGCCTTAAAGGTATGATGAAAAGCTATGTGAAAATTGTTGGACTGAAATATTTGACAGATTATATTAACTCGCCAAATAGAAACGGACGCGGCGCGGTAATTGCGACTTGTCATAGTGATAATTGGGAACTTATGGGCGGTGCGTTTGCCCAATACGGTATTCCGCTTGTCGGTGTTGCCAAGAAACAAAAATCTGCAGGCGCGGATAGATTTATTAATGAATTTCGTACAATGATCGGAATGCACATAACATATCGTAGCGGCGTCCGTGAGATGTACAAGATGATGGACGAAGGGCATTTTATCGGCTTGATAATGGATCAAGATGTTGGACGAAACGACGGCGTTATAGTAAAATTTTTCAATCGCGCAACGAATTACGTAACCGGTGCGGCGTCAATGTCAAGATTTAAATCAATTCCAATTTTCCCTGCTTTTATGCACAAAAATTCTGACGGAACACATACTCTTGAAGTTTTACCGCCTTTGACTGTAGAAAAAACTTCTGATAAACGCGCAGATATTTTTCAGATGACGCAGAAATTGGCGACTTTGACGGAGGAGCATATAAAAAAATATCCTGAAGAATGGTTTTGGTTACACGACAGGTGGAAGTCAATGCGCGTAGAATTTACGCCTGAAGAAGTTGCAGGATTTAATAGGAGATTGCAAATTGATTAAAAAAACTATTCACGCAGTATCAATTGTTATTCCTATGTACAACGCGGAAAAATATATCGGCGAATGTCTCGACAGTATTTTGGCGCAAACGTTTAAAGATTTTGAAGTTATCGTTGTCGATGATTGTTCGACAGATACCAGCCGCGCAGTTGTTGAAAGTTACCTGCCTAAATTTAACCAGATGGAAGACGATAAGCTTAAACTTATTCGACGAAAAAATAATTCAGGAAGTGCGGGAACTCCAAGAAATATAGGAATAAGTCTTTCCAGAGGAGAATATATTCATTTCGTGGATAGTGACGATATGATAACGAAAACTGCGTTGGAGGAACTTTACCCGATTGCAAAAAAATTTGATGCTGATGTTGTACACTGTGAAAGATATTTTCAATTTAATGACGGTAACTCTCCACTTACGTTGGAAGGTTATCAATCCGGCGAATTGGTAAAAGAACCAACGTTAATAACTGAGGATTTATCTGAACGTGTGAAAGACTTATATAATCGGCGATTTCTTTGGAATGTTTGGTCGAAAATGATTCGTCGAGATTTTATATTGGAAAACGATATACGTATGAAGAATATTGCTATAGGTGAAGATACTATATTTACCTGTTGTATTGTCTGCTCTGCTAAAAAATATGTGCGTGTACCGAATATGATGAATATTTATCGCGTGGTTGAAAATTCTATATCGCATAAAAAAATGGATCTTCAAAAAAATTTTCATAGATGGATTGGCGAGTTGAACGACGGTTTTCAAGTTTTAGATAAATTTTTGCGTGAGCGGGAATTTTTCCAAAAACACCCTGACGTAAAACATTTGGCATTTGAAGTTTGGGTAAGAGAATGTTGCGGATACTTGCAGGAAATTTACGCGCAGATACCGGCGTGGCAATTTGATGAATTTATTCGCAAAGAATTTGAAGACGTAGAAAACAAAAATGAGTTAATGGCATTTATTTTCAGCCGAATGAATGTCTTTAATGTAAATTTAGATCGTCAAAGCACAATGATTCAGCAGATGCACGCACATATTCAGCAACAAAATCAAGTTATCAAGCAACAGCAGGAACAAATTCAGCAACTTCAGTCGCAACTTAATAAATTATAAGAGGCGTTAAAAAATTTTGAACGAGGAATTTTTCAGCAACTTTATTGTAGCGTTAAGCGCGGTTGTACCGATGTTTTGTCTAATGGCAATCGGCGCGTTCGTAAAATATCAGAAATGGTTGACGGACGAAGAATTAAACCATATGAACCGCATGGTATTCCGCGTATTTTTCTGTTGCATGATGTTTCATAGCATTTACACAACGGATTTAGCGTCGACGTTTCGCCCAAAATTAATGTTATTCGGCGCAGGTGCTGTACTGGTAATTTTTACGCTGTTAATGCTGATAGTTCCACGCATTGAAAAAGATAACCGACGGCGCGGCGTAATGGTGCAAGCGATTTTCCGCAGTAATTTTGTTTTAATGGGCATTCCGATTGTTACAAATATTTTTGGCGACCAAAATATTGCGACGGCAACGATGATGATAGCCGTAATAATTCCAATGTATAATATTTTGGCGGTGCTGGCGTTGGAAACATTTCGCGGTGGAAAGTTTGCGCCTTTACCGATTTTGCAAGGCGTGTTAAAAAATCCAATGATACTTGGCGCGATAGCCGGAGCAATATTTTTGAATTTGGAAATAAACGTCCCTGCACCGATTTTAAAACCGATTGGGCAAATTTCAGCGGCAACGACTCCCGTAGCTTTGATAATTTTAGGCGCGTCATTTAAATTCGGAAGTACTCACGAACATAGACGACAACTTTTAACTTGCGTATTCGGCAGATTAATTTTAGTGCCGAGCATAATTTTGACGGTAGCAATTTTGTTAGGATTTCGCGGAATAGACTTTGTAACATTGATAGCGATTTTCGGAACACCCTGCGCGGTAGTATCCTTTGCTATGGCGCAACAAATGGGCGGCGACGCGGACTTAGCGGGAAATTGTGTAGTGTTCACTTCGGCGTTATCGTGCTTTACGATATTTTGTTGGATTTTATTTTTCAAGACGCTGGGAATTTTCTAAGCAACTAAAAAATCCCCTCAATCAAGAGAACCTTGACGGGGGATTTTTTTATCGTCTTACGCGGACGAAAAATTTAGATATTAGTATTCGTTGACTAATGCCATGATTCCGGGCGCACTGCCTTCAGAACCGAGTACTTCGCGGATCTTATGTTTTACGAGTTCGGTGATGTAGTTACGACCGGGAGCAAGATATTGACGAGGATCGAAATGTTCGGGATGTGCCATGAAGTGTTCACGAATACCGGCAGTCATTGCAAGACGAAGGTCGGAGTCAATGTTGATTTTGCAAACTGCAGATTTTGCCGCTTTACGGAGCTGAGCTTCGGGAATACCTACTGCATCGCTAAGTTTGCCGCCATTATCATTGATGATTTTGACATACTCGGGAGCAACGGAGGACGCACCATGAAGAACAATCGGGAAACCGGGAATTTGTTTTTCGATTTCGGCAAGAATGTCAAAACGAAGTTCGGGCGGTTCAAGAACGCCGGTTTCAGGGTTACGTGTGCATTGTTCAGGCGTGAATTTGAATGCGCCGTGACTTGTGCCGATAGCGATTGCTAAAGAGTCGCAACCTGTCTTGCTTACGAATTCAACAACTTCTTCAGGTTTTGTATAGTGTGCTTTGTCAGCGTCAACGCTTACGTCATCTTCAACGCCTGCGAGCTGTCCGAGTTCAGCCTCAACAACTACGTTATGAGCATGCGCGTATTCGACAACTTCCTTTGTCTTTGCAATATTTTCTTCAAAGGAATAATGCGAGCCGTCAAACATAACGGAAGTGAAACCATCATCGATACAAGATTTGCAGGTTGCGTAGTCGGGACCATGATCCAAGTGCAACGCAATCGGAATGTCGTTGACTTCGAGAGCCGCACGAACAAGATGAACGAGATAACGGGAATTTGCGTACTTTCTTGCGCCGGCAGAACACTGAAGAATTACAGGAGAATTGAGTTCCGCAGCAGCGGTGGTGATGCCCTGTACGATTTCCATGTTGTTGACGTTGAATGCGCCAATCGCAAATCCGCCCTCGTGAGCTTTTTTAAACATTGCAGTGGTTTTAATTAACGGCATAAAATAACCTCCCAAAAAAATATCATAAACACTTTGGAAATTAATCCACTTAACTTATGGACGCTATTTTAGCACAAAACATTTCAAACTTGCAATAAGCAATTTAAAAATTTTTAGAAAATTTTTCTCCGCCGTAATTTTTTTCGTAAACTTTTTTTAAGTTGACGTTGACGATAATTTTTTCTATAATTCACGAGAAAAAATTTTGGAGATGAAAACAATGCCATTAGTCGAGAACAAAAAAATTTCAACCGCCGAACTTACAAAAATGTCAATGTGCGTAGCTTTATGTTGCGCGGCGGCTTATATTTCATTTCCGTTGCCTTTTACACCGGCACCTGTTACGGCGTCAACGTTGGTATTAAGCTTGACGGCGTTCATTTTAACACCGCGACAAACTTTCACAGTAATTTTAATTTATATTTTGCTCGGAATTGCCGGACTTCCTGTCTTTGCAGGAGGTACGTCAGGTTTAGGAAAAATTTTCGGACCAACCGGCGGATTTATTTTAGCGTGGTTAATCAGTTATCCTATTTTAAGCGAGGTAAAAGGTTCAACGCCAAAATTTTCGCGCTACGTCATCGCAGATTTGTTGACGGCAACTCCAATAACTTACATCGGCGGATTAATCTCAATGTATCTCGTCATGGAAATTTCAATCAGTCAAGCTTTCACAATGGCTGTTTTACCGTTCATACCGGGCGGCGTCATAAAAACTTTAGCGGCGGCATTTTTAGGCGTCAGATTAAATCGAATGCAAAAAAATTTTTAAATCGTAATCTCAATTTGAATATTTTCAAAGCCAAGTACACAACTTTCAAAATATCCGTCGCCCGTTGTACGCGGCTCACTCATGATTTTAAAGCCGTCGGACTTCAACTTTTCCGTAAGTTCGACGACTTTTTCTTTGCTCCCAACACTAAACGCAAGATGAATCAATCCCACGCGATTTAAACTTCTCGACGCTTCAAGTTCGGGTTTGTTCATAATTTCAAGACGCGCACCATTACCAAAACTTAAAAAATACGATTTAAAATTTTTTTCAGTATTGTGATAAAGTTCATTGGACTTCGCTCCAAAATATTTTTCAAAAAAATTTTTCGCTCCTTCCAAATCTTTCACATAAGCGGCAATGTGTTCAATTTTCATAAAAATTCCTCCCGAAATATTTTAATCATAATATTAGCACAAAAAATATTTTTATGGTAGTATATTAAAAATTTTATGAGGGAATGATTAATTTGAAACAGAAAACCGTAAAACTTAAAAGTAAAGAAGAATTTATGCGTTGGGTTACAAAACTTCAGAAAGATGAAGATTTTATCAATGCTAAAGAAGTTTTGTTTAAAGTGATGACCGCGCAGTTTATTGATTCGGACGCAAGAAATTTGCATTATCTTTTAAAAAATACTTTTCCGAAAGCAAAAATTATCGGCGTCTCCATGACGAATTTTTATAACAAATTTAAGGCAAGCGGTAAAGGCAAAGATTGGGTACTTGAATCGACTACTCAAGTTGAAATTTACGCGGTTATCAGTTGTTTTTTCTTTTACTACGAAACGTCTCACGTAACAATTTTTGAAGTTGACTCTAAAGACGTTAATCGCGAAGCCGGTAACATTAATAAAACTACTTCGTCATTGCACGAAATATTGAAAACAATTCCTAATCTTAAAGGCGTCGAAGTTGTGTGCGCAAGCGGTCAAGATTTTTTGTCAGACGGATTGAGCGAAGGGACGAAAGATTTTGAAAATATTCCTTTTTTCGGCGCACTTGCAGGTTGGGTTCATAAAGAAAAAATTGCTTGTAAATATCAAAGCATAATTGAGGAACTTCGTAACGAAAATATGACGCAATTTGTTATGGGCAATGAATATCATAACGACGGAATTGTTTTGGCGGCGTATAGCGGCGAAGATTTACACATTTGTGCAAATTATAATTTTGGTTGGCGACCAATCGGCAAGGAAATGACTGTTACCGAAACAATCGGATCAACCGGATTAGTTTCAGTTGATAATATTCCTGCCATTGAAATTTACAAAAAATATTTGCATATTGTTCCAAATGAATTTTTAATGTTTAACGTCTTTGAATTTCCTCTTCTGGTAAATCGTGGAGGAATTGACGTTGCTCGCGTTCCTGCGATTTATGACGAAATGGGAAGAATTTATCTTTCGACTGACATTAAATGCGGTGAAAAAATTCGTTTGAGTTACGGAAATCCTCACGATTTGATAAATGAATCTGAAAAAACAGGAGAACGTTTAAAAAAATTTGGAGCGCAAGCTCTTACGCTTTACATTTGCGGAGCACGCACAGTTTTTTTAAATGAAGATTCGGAACTTGAACTTAACATTTTTAAAAAAATAAATTCCGAAATGATTTATTGTCTTAGTCAAGGAGAAATTTATAAATACAAAGGTCAAGGCGGATTAGTTGGTTCTGCAGTAATTTCAGTTGGATTCCGTGAAGGACCTGCTAAAAAAATTTTAACGAAAGATTTACACGTTAATTTGGATAAATTAGAAGTAATTGTTCCACTCGCAAAACGTTTAGCATCATTTCTTGAGGCAACGACAGATGAACTTAACGCGACAAATGAACATTTACAAGACGCGGTAAAGGCGGCAGAGGCAGCGAATAAGGCTAAGTCGCAATTTCTTTCAAATATGAGTCACGAAATTAGAACGCCGATTAATGCAATTTTAGGTATGAATGAAATGATTTTGCGCGAATCGACGGACTCAACAATTTTAGAATACGCGGAAAATATTAGAAGTGCAGGAAATTCTTTGCTTGGAATTGTCAATGATATTTTAGATTTTTCTAAGATTGAAGCGGGAAAAATGGATATTATTCCCGTAGAATATTCTTTAAGTTCATTGCTCAACGATTTGGTGCATATGGTTCAAAAACGCGCCGAAAAGAAAAATTTGGAATTTCACATTGAAGCTGATGAAAATTTGCCGACTGAACTTTACGGCGATGAAATTCGTATAAAACAAATTATCACAAATATTTTAACGAACGCGGTTAAGTACACAGAAAAAGGCGGCGTAACTTTAAAAATTTCTTATAAAAAAATTTCTGAAGATAAAATTCTGCTCTGCGTTTTGGTAAAAGATACGGGAATTGGAATTAAGCCGGAAGATATTAAAAAACTTTTCAGCGCATTTGAAAGAATTGAAGAAAAAAGAAATCGCACTATTGAAGGCACGGGCTTGGGAATGAATATTACGCAAGGACTTTTATCAATGATGGGAAGTTCTTTGCAAGTTTCGAGTGTTTACGGCGAAGGTTCGGAATTTTATTTTGAACTTGAACAAAAAATTATTAACTGTCATCCAATCGGAAATTTTGCTGACAGTTACAGACATTCGCTTTGTCAACATAAAAAATATAAAGAAAAATTTATCGCGCCTGACGCAAAAATTTTAGTTGTTGACGATACGGTTATGAATTTAACTGTTGTAAAAGGTTTGCTTAAGCAGACAAAAATTAAAATTTCTACGGCTGAAAGCGGTTATGAATGTCTTAAACTCGTCGCACATAAAAAATACGATATAATTTTCTTAGATCACAGAATGCCCGGCATTGACGGAATTGAAACGCTGAAAAGAATGAAAATCCTTAAAAATAATTTAAATTTGTCAACGCCGATAATTTCATTAACTGCTAACGCAATCAGCGGCGCAAGAAAAATGTATTTGGACGCGGGTTTTCAAGATTATTTGACAAAACCTATTGACAGTGAAAAACTTGAAGATATTTTGATACAATATTTGCCGAAAGATAAAGTTATTTTTAAATCTGATGAATCTGTTGAAGAGACTGAGGAAGAAAAAATTCCAGATTGGTTGAATAAAATTTCGGGAATTAATGTAAAAGACGGAATCGAACATTGCGGCGACGTTGAATCATATCTTGACGCTTTAACGGTTTTTGCGCAGTCTGTCACAGCAGGCGCGAAAGAAATTGCTGATTTTTATCGTAATAATGATATAAAAAATTATACGGTTAAAGTTCACGCGTTGAAAAGTTCTGCGCGAGTTATTGGAGCAAATGAACTTAGCGAAAAAGCGCGGCGTCTTGAAGATGCTGGAAATGCCGGTTACGTCGATGAAATTAAAAAATTTACTGACGGACTTTTGGAACTTTACATAAGTTTTGCTGAAAAATTGTCGCCGTTGATAAAGGTTGAAGGCGAGGACGACAGCAAGCCGCTGATTGATGAAGATGAACTTGCCGAAGCCTACGAAACAATGAAAGAAGTTGCGCAAACTTTTGATTATGATTCAATGCAATTTGTGATTCAATCTTTGGAGGAATATAAATTGCCGCCCGATGACGCTAAAAAATTTGCGGAATTGAAAATTGCGGCGTCTAAACCAGATTGGGAAAAAATTTTGGAATTGCTTGCTTAAAATTTTAAAGCTTGTCTTCGTCAATTCGGCGGAGATTTCCCTTGATTTAGTTGAAGTTACAGCCGACAGATTTTGCAAGAAGTCTTAACCGATAAAGAGGCAAGCCAACTACATTAGACCAATCGCCGTGAATTTTTTCGATAAACTGCGCGGTGCCGCCTTGAAGAGCATATGAGCCTGACTTGTCAAGCGGTTCACCTGTCGCCACGTAATTTAAAATATCTTCGTCCGTCATTTCACCGAAAAAAACTTCCGTGACTTCAGCCGCTGAAAAAGTTTTGCCGTCCTTTACGATAGCTAAACCTGTAATGACTTCGTGACGATTGCCGGAAAGTTTTTTCAACATTTCAAATGCACCGCGTTCACCGTCTGGCTTTCCAAAAATTTTTCCGTCAAAAACTACAATGGTATCTGCGCCGATTACGACATCACGCGGATATTTTTTTGCAACGGTTTCAGCTTTCAACTTTGCATTGGCAACAGCTAAATCCATAGGATTTTCCGCGCTGGTAACTTCCTCCGCGTTGCATGGGACGATTAAAAATTCCGCGCAGATTTTCTTCAATAATTCTTCGCGACGAGGAGAGCCGGAAGCTAAAATAATCATAAAAACTTTCTCCTTCAATAATGTTGACAAAGTGAAAAAGCGGCTAGCAAAAATTTTACTAACCGCCCAGTAACTTTAAAAAAATTTTTATTCTAATTCGTTTGCATCTTTAGGAGTATGAGCAAGAATTTTTTTGCCGCTGAACATACTGGAAACTTCGCTTTCACCTTCCATAAATTCTGCGCGGACAACCATATACATATGACCGATTGCGAAAAGAATTATGAACCAAGCCACGTAATGATGAATATAATGCGTCATCATTTCACTGGTTAAAAATATATTTACCCAACCGAAAAGTATTCCGCCCGTCGTACTCGGCGATGTCATAAAGTACATTGCAAAGCCGGTTAAAATTTCAATCGCCAAAAAGACGTACAATCCCGCGTAAGACATTCTTGCCAAAGGATTACGTAAAAATGATGCGTGATGCGGCTTCAACAGCATATAATGTAAAGCAACGTCGACCGTTTCTTCATAAAAATGCCCTTCCCATACACGCGGGAAAAGTCTGTCGCCTTTGTTGACGATAAAGCCGTAAACGCGCAAAATTAACGACGCGCAGAGGATAAACGCCGCAACGAAATGAATATCGCGCACCAAGTCCATTGAAGTTACCGTGAAGAAAGGCTCGGTAGTTGAAACATTCATCGGCTTAGTTATCAACAATCCCGTTATGAACAGAATCACAATCTGCGATGCCATTATCCAGTGAAAAATTCGCAGGAACGGGCTAAAAATATAATACTCCTTCCGCTTGACTTCTTTAACAGCTTTCACCGATTTCACCTCCAATGCGGGGCGGTAGAAAATACGGAAACTTCCTCCCCTTTCGCGTTATACATATGAGTTGCGCAAGCCATACAAGGATCGAATGAACGAACTACGCGGGCAATTTCCAGCGGCTTATTAGCGTCCGCAACGTGAGTATCCATCATTGACAGTTCAAATGCGCCGTGTCCTTCTTTATCGTCACGAGGACAAGCATTCCACGTCGTAGGAACAATGCACTGATAATTATCAATCACGCCGTCTTTAATCTGTACCCAGTGACTTAATCCGCCGCGAGGTGCTTCGTAAAGTCCAACGCCATGACATTCTTTAGCCCAAGTATCAGGATACCATTTTTCATTATTCATCGTCGCCGTGTCGCCCGTCTTGAGATTGGCAATAAGTTTGTCGAAGAAGAATTTATTAATCTCTGCGGCAAGTTGTGCATCGAGAGCGCGGCAAGCAGTACGACCAACCATTGTAGGCATCCACGTTTCGGCAGGAACGCCCAACACTCCACTGACTGCGGCAATTTGATCAAGCATCATTTTTTCCGCCCAAGTGGGATTCGGCAACGCGCCTTTTTGTGATTTAACGTAGATAATAATGTAATGCGCCAAAGGTCCGACTTCGCAAAGTTTACCTTTCCATTTCGGAGTTTTAAGCCAAGAATATTTTCCGCTTTCGTCAAGCGTCTGCCATTCGGTAGCTGTCCCCGTCTTAGGGCCGGTGTAATTTTGGTCAGTGATACCTTCCCAAGGATGACGGTCATTTTCATCGGGATATTTATACCAAGCGTGCTGAACGCCTTCCGCAAAATCTTCCTTAAGGTCTTCAGCTTTAAGTTCAAAGAATTTCGCGTTGGCAAGTCCTTTACCAAAATCTTCGACGACGCCGTTTGAGCGAACCAAAAGATTTTCAAAGTAACCGCCGCCGTCATTGGAAGTTCCTTTGTAATTTTCCTGCGGATAATCGCCGAAGGCAAGTACACGAGTTTTGGCAAGTCCGCCGCCGTCAACTTTACCTGCTTTGACATAAATATTTCCAATCGCGATTAAGTCAGGCAGATAATAATTGTTGATGAGTGAACGCGCGAAATTTACGGCTCTGTCGACGATTGCAAGCCGTGCAGTATTGACAGGTGCGTTACCGTCAGTCAACGAAATTGCGCAGGGCATACCGCCTACAACGTAATGAGGGTGAGGATTTTTTCCGCCGAAAATTACATGCGGCGTAACAATTTCGCGTTGCTTGTCGAGCATTTCAAGGTAATGCGCAACTGCCAATAAATGAACTTCAGCAGGTAAAATTTTATAATCGGGATGATCCCACCAATTAGCCGCGAAAATTCCCAACTGTCCGCTGTCAACGATACCTTTAACCTTAGCTTGAATTGCCGCGAAATATTGTGCAGTTGCCGCCGGAAAATCATGCGGGTAAGCTTCTGTCGTAACTTCGTTGGGAACGCGCAGGTTAAGTCGATAATTTTGTATCAGCGCAGTTTGAAGTTCTGCAGTTTTTGTTGGATTAGCGGCAAGAGCCTCAACAGGGCTGATCCAATCCAGCGCGTGAAGATGATAAAAGTGTACAAGGTGATCTTGTACCGTTAAAGTCGCCGCCATAATGTTGCGGATATAATTTGCATTTTTAGGAATAGCAATTCCGAGCGCGTCTTCAACTGCGCGGACAGACGCAAGAGCATGAGCCGTCGTACAGACGCCGCAAATTCTCTGAATATATGCCCAAGCGTCGCGGGGATCTCTGCCCTTCATAATCAGTTCAAGTCCGCGCCATGCAGTACCGCTTGATATGGCGTCTGTAACTTGTCCCTTTTCGTTTACCTCGACTTCAACGCGCAGATGCCCTTCAATTCTCGTGATAGGGTCTACTACAACGTGTGCCATTATTTCACCTCATTTATAGGTTTTAGCTTTCAGCTTTTAAAAAATTTATTCTTCTTCCTTAGTTAAATCGTCGCGTTTATTGCGTTGGATAATGCTTGCAACTGCATGAGCACCGACACCGGCGGCAGTCATAACGCCTAATGCAACACCAATTTTATCAGCGTCACCAAGTTTGCCGTATTGCGGCAGGCGCGTAGTAAACGGAGCTTCGTCCCAGAAATGCGCGTTTGAGCAACCGATACAAGGTGCGCCCGACTGAATTGGATAACTCATACCTTGCCACCAACGTAAATTGCCGCAAGAGTTATAAGTTTCAGGACCGCGACAACCGAGTTTGTAAAGGCACCAGCCAGCCTTAGAGCCTGCGTCATCAAAAGTTTCAGCAAACATTCCTGCATCAAAAAACGGACGACGGTAACAAGTATCATGAATACGATTGCCGAAAAACTGTTTAGGTCTGTTATCACCGTCCAACGGCGGAAGAGTTCCAAATAAAGCAACGTGCATTACAACGCCAGTCATAACTTCAGGAATTGGAGGACAACCGGGAACGTTGACAACAGGTTTTCCGCCGACAAAATGAGAAATTCCGGCAGAACCCGTAGGATTGGGAGCCGCCGCTTGTATTCCGCCGTATGCCGCGCAGCTACCGTAAGCAATGATAGCCGCCGCACCTTTCGCCGCCTTCTCCAACGTATGCAAAAAAGTATGTCCGCCAGACATACAATGTACGCCGCTTGCCTTCGTCGCAACCGCACCTTCGACCGCTAAAATATAATTGCCGTTGTATTTTTTAATCGTCTCGTCCAAATGCGCTTCAAACGGCGCACCGCAAGCCGCACTAAGTAAATGGTCATATTCCAGCGCGATTGTCGTTAAAACTACGTCCGATGCTAACGGTGACGCCGACCTTATGAAAGATTCATCGCAACCCGTGCATTCATGTCCGTGTATCCAAATTACTACCGGCAACGGTTTTTTTTCCGCCGCCTCTACAACTGTTGACAGCATATCCGTGCTAAGTCCCAAAAGGGAAGTCAACGCAACGCAACCTTTCAAGAAACTGCGGCGACTCATTCCTCGCTTGAGATATGCTTCCCACAAAGTATCCCTCTTCACAATCTCCGCCCCTCCTAATTTAAATCTTGATATATTTCCTAGCAAAATTCGCCGCGACTTTTCTTTTTCCTGCCATTTCAAGATAATCGTTGATAACTTAAATTTTGGACAAAAAAATTACCGCATTACTACGCGGCATAAAATTTTTCTTTAGCGGAGAAGGTGGGATTCGAACCCACGGTGCCTTTCGACATCACTGGTTTTCAAGACCAGCTCCTTAAACCACTCGGACACCTCTCCTTGTTTGCGTAGATATTTTAGCTTTCAACGTTAAAAATGTCAAGCAAAATTTTCTACGCGATAAATGGCGCAGGTTTTTCATCAGCAAGTTTATAGCTCCACAAAATGGCTTGCACGATTCTTCTTGCCGCCACGCCGTCACCGTATGGGTTGACAGCTTCCGCCATCTTTTTATATTCGTCGTCGTCCGTCAACAATAATTTTGCATTAGCGTAAACTTTTTCAAATTCAGTGCCGATAAGTTTAACCGTTCCCGCGTCGACTGCTTCAGGTCTTTCAGTCGTACCGCGCAGTACCAAAACAGGTTTACCCAATGCCGGTGCTTCTTCCTGCACGCCGCCCGAATCAGTCAAAATTAATTTTACTCGGCTCATCAAATTTGCAAAAGGTTCATAGTCAAGCGGGTCTGTCAAATGGACGCGCGGTAAATTTCCAAGCTCTTCGTCAACCACATTACGTACCATAGGATTTTTATGTACAGGGAAAATTATTTCTACGTCAGAAAATTCATCAACCAATTTTTTCAATGCCTTATAAACATTTCTTAACGGCTCGCCCCAATTTTCGCGCCGATGTGTCGTAACCAAAATTATTCGCTTGTTATAATCAATTCCGTTTAAAAGTTCATCTGAAAATTTAAAGTCACGTCGAACAGTTTTATAAAGTGCGTCGATAACCGTATTGCCGGTGACAAAAATTTTATCTTCGTCAACACCTTCGCGCAGGAGATTTTCTTTAGCCGTATTCGTCGGCGCAAAATTTAAATCAGTCAATGCCGCCGTCAACTTACGATTCATTTCTTCAGGGTATGGCGAAAATTTATTGCCCGTTCTCAATCCCGCCTCGACGTGTCCGACGGAATTTTGATGATAGTATGCCGCAAGTGCGCCCGCAAATGTTGTAGTCGTGTCGCCGTGTACCAAAACTATATTCGGCTTGACTTCCTCCAAAATTTTATTCAAGCCCAACAACGCGCGACTGGTTATGTCAAAAAGAGTTTGCCCCGCCGACATTATATTTAAATCGTAATTTGGAGTTATCTTGAACAAATTTAAAACTTGGTCAAGCATTTCACGATGTTGCGCGGTGACGGCAACGGTTGTATCGATTTTGTCAGAAAACTTTTCAAGCTCCAAAATTACGGGAGCCATTTTTATAGCTTCGGGGCGCGTGCCGAATATCGCCATAACTTTCAATTTTTCCATTATAACACCTAACTTTTAATCAGTAAGTAAAATTTTTCCGTTCATAAAATCTTGATTTTCTTTCATTCCGACTAATTCCAAAAATTCTTTAATTTGGTCATAACAATCCGCAAAAATTATATACATTTCATTAGGTTTCAAAAATGTAAGTAAATTACTGCCCTCAATTATATTATCTTCGTCGATAACGATATATTTGGAATAGTCTAAGCCGAGTAACATTTTTACTGTTTCAAAATATTTTTTTTCGCCCATAAAAAAAGTTGGAACTTCATTTAAAATTTTTATGAGATTGTCCACGTTTTTACAAAAACTTTCAGATGTAACCTTCGCGGAATTTTTTTGGATAAACCGTCGATTTCTTTCAAATAATATTTTCCAGCCGTCATTGTGCATTTCAATTAACGAAACTTTCATCGCAGAAAGTTTTTTCGCATTTGAAGAAACTGCTACTGATTCATTCCCATATTTAATTCCATATTCTGGAATGGATCCCCAAAGTGACAAAATATTTTTAGGATGCGCCGGAACGTAAGTTTTTACACCATGTTCCAAGCAAGCATAAGACAAGCACATATCTTCGCTTGAATACTTATACCGATTTTTGTAAGGTTTTTCGAGCATCCAATTTAAATATTTGCGTCTGACAAACCAAGAATGTCCTACAAAATCTACTTCAAAAGTCCTTTCATTGGACAGATGCCAACCAACGTTAGTATATTCTTCCGGATAATCATTAATGTCAATCAAAATTATTCCGTTAGTGCCATAAACACCGCTGAATTGCTCCATATGCATATGACAATTCTCAAGCCAACGTCGCCCGGGAATTGTATCATCATCAAAAATACAAACATAGGGCGATAAAGTTTTTTCTGCCGCATATTCAAAACGTTTCCAGACGCCGCCATTTTCCGTAGCAATTTCGTAGCCGTCAAGTTGACTTAAAATTTTTTCGTCAAGTACAACTTTTGGTTCGCCAGCTTTAACCGCGTCTTGGTAAAGAAAAATTCTGCGCGGCTTAAGAGTCTGATTTTTTATAGCCTCAAACTGTTGCGCCAAAACTTGCGGACGTTTATAAGCGGAAAGTACAACGTCAACATCAAAATTAACTTTCTCTCTGTTGAACATCCAACAATTTTGATTTGCGTAGGGTGTATCCTTGACCATATAAAGGCGGGTAATTTTATTATGAATAAAAATATCAAGTGCCGAACCAAAATCAATATAGCAATTATCAGGATTGTTTTCATAAAGTGCTCGGATAATTAACCCGGACATTGGACCTGCTGAAACGGCGTATAACAAATTTTTTTCGTGACCAGTATCTGAAATTATTTTTTGAATAAGTGATTGTCCTTCCTGCTCCCAAAAATTTACGCATTCATCATCAATAAAGTAATGTTTCTTTATGTTAAGTCGCCCAAATTTTTTACCTTTACCGCGATAATTTGTAACCAGTACGGCATCGCGTTCCAATTTATTAAAATCTTCCCAAAATGTGGCGAAGTTTGCATTAATCCAAATGTTTGAAAAAGTTACATTGCAACCGCGCAGATTGTTCATATACCAATAATAAGCTTCAGAATCACAACACGGACAAGATATAGCATAAACAAAATTTGGTGCGGCAAGTCCTAACGATTTTCTTAAATCCGCTCCTAAACGTGTTACGCATTCGGGAGCATGCCATCCTTCTTGTGATTTAATTTTAGTTCCAAACATAAGCAAACGTTCTCCGTCTGCATAACGAACCAGCGCAAAATTTTCACCGGCAATTATTTTCTGCCAATATTTTTTGTACTCATCCTTAAGCGAAATAATTTTTTCGTCAGCGCGATTAGCATCATTAATTCTCCAATGATTTTCATTGGGACAGTGAATAAAAAAATTTTCTTCCAAAAAAATCCCTCCAAAAATCTATTCGCGCCTAAGTCGCAGGACACCAATTTTTTTAGCACCGTAAATAACCGCAATGACGACAATTATTAAAATCAGAATAGCAATTTGGCTGTTGACTTCCGTCAAGGCAACCGCGCTCACTCCCAACAACGCGCTGATAACATACATTAACAAAACTGCTTGCCTGTGAGTAAATCCTAAACTCAAAAGTCTGTGGTGCAAATGTCCTTTGTCGGGTTTAAAAATTGGTTGACCGCCTCTGTAACGTCTAACTATTGCAAAAGTTGTATCGAGGATTGGCAAGCCCAATGCCAAAATCGGAACGATTAACGCGATTGTCGCCGTACTTTTGAACGCGCCAATTACTGAAATTCCTGCAAGCATAAATCCGAAAAACATACTGCCAGTGTCGCCCATAAAAATTTTTGCGGGGTGCGAATTGTAAAATAAAAATCCAAATGCTGAACCCGCCAATGCCGCCGTCAAAATCGATACGAGGAAAAAATTTTGCTTAAGTGCCACGAGTAAAATTGTTATTGACGCTATTGCCGAAACGCCTGCCGCTAAACCGTCGAGACCGTCAATTAAGTTGACCGTATTTGTTAAGCCTACAAGCCAAAAAATTGTTGCAGGTGCGGCTATCCATTCCAAATAAATATAATCACCTAAAAAAGGATTTGTGATAACGTCAATTTTTACGTCGAAACATATGACAAAGACAATCGCCGCTAAAATTTGTCCAAGCAGTTTAACTTTCGCAGGTAAATTTTTATAATCGTCAACAAGCCCAATTAAAACAATTAAACTTCCGCTGACAATTAGCCCCATAATTTCGTGCATAGATTCTCCGTCAAGATTCGACGTTGAAACCGTAACGAAAGTTGCTATCATAAATGAAATATATATGCCCAGTCCGCCTATTCGTGGGATTGGTGATTTATGAACTTTACGAGCGTCCGGCTTGTCGACCGCGCCCGTATGAATTGCTAATTTTATCACTGCCGGCGTTAAGATTATCACACAAGCCATCGCTATCAGTGCCGCTACAATATATTCAGGCATCGTTTTAAAACGCGCCCCCATTCGCAAATTTTTTATAGATTTTACAATAGCCATTAAAGCTAAGTCAAGCCAGTTTTACGCTCAAAAATAAAAAATTCGGCAATCTTTTTTCAATTTCCAAAATATCTTCCGCTGATATTTTAATTGTTATCTTCAAAATTAGTTACGCCGCGAAAATAATGTCCGCGAGTATAATTTTCAATTTCACTGCCGCCAAATTTGTAAGCGCGTATAATATTTGCAGTTTCATCAGTCGTTAAAAATCTGCAATCAATTCTGATTCTGTCAACATTTTCAAAAGTATTTCGCTGTTCAATCATCGACAAAGTTTTTGAGTTAAGAATATGCATACGACAAAATTGGTCAGTCACGACGGGAAATAAAATATTTTTTCTGTCACTAAGATAAAAATTATTTTTTCTGCAAGGATGACTGCAAACTTTATCGCCGCTCAAAAAAGTTCCCATCGCGCAATAAGAACTAATCATCAATTCAAGCCTTCCGTGAACAATACATTCAACAGGCAAAGGAGATTTTTTCGCCAAAGTTTTAATTTGCTCCAAAGTCAATTCAGGCGAAAGAGTTACTCCGTCAACGCCCAAATTTTTAAGAAATTCAATAGTTTGCGAATTAAAAACAATCAGCGAAAAATCTGTCCGAATCTGCGCGGGCTTAAAATGTTTTAAAATGTTAAGCGTCGCTAAATTATGAATATAAACCGCGTCAAAATTTTTTACAGATAAAGTTTTTTCGAGGGCAAAAATTTCACTTTCGCGAATGATTCTTGGAGTTGCAAGATAAATTTCTTTTCCATAATTGTGAACAAATTCTACAGCTTTTGAAAGTTCATCAGGAGTTACGATTCTGTGACAAAAATTTTCTCCGCCAAATAAAATTGCGTCCGCGCCGTTATCGAGTGCGGCTTTTATTTTTTCTATCGTATCAACTTGAGCAACGATTTTTGTAGATTCAAATTCACGATTAAAATTTTCAATTTTCCACTGACCACTGACCACTGACCACTGACTACTTTTTAAGCGTTGTAACTCCAAATTTTCGGTAGCAGTTCTGCGGACTTCGTTCAATTCGCTAATAGGAATCATAATATTTTCGTCAATATCAGCGTCCAAAGTTCTCAACGCAAAAACAGAATTACCGAGCCGACCAATTTGTTTTTGTATCGTGTCTAAAGTTAATGGGCGATTCTTGGCAATTTCGGCAATAAAATTAGTTTTAGCCGTCGCAAAATTTCCGTCAATGTCAGTCATAGTTAAAATAAGCGGCTGATTAATTTTCGCAGTAACTTTAGCGTCAACAGGAATTTTTCGCTGATATTCTCCGTTAAAATATTTTTTAGCTTCGGCAGTTAATTCAGCGTCAAAAATTTTAAAAACTCTGTCGTGAATTTTAACGCCGCGCAGATTTTTAGTTTCAATCGTGCAAAAATCCTCATTTACAGAAAAATTTTCAACAGTAAAAGTTACACGTCCGCCGACTTTTACCCAAATTTCGAGTTGGTCACCTGCAGAAATTTTTTCCGTAAGTTTGAGAGTAATTTTATTTTCAAAAATTTTAGTTACGCGCCCAATTAAAATTCCGCGATTATTGGGACGCTTATCGCTGATTAAATTTCTGCGCGGATTGCCTTCAAGATAAGAGGTTGTGAAGTCGCGATTAAAAATTTGCGAAAGATTTTTTTGCGAATTAGGAGAAATTTTTCCGTCAATCGCATCACGATAAACTTTTACGACTGTAGCAACATATTCGGGGCGTTTCATTCTGCCTTCGATTTTTAAGGAAGTTACGCCGCCGGAAATAATTTGCGGCAAAAGTTCAAGAGAATTTAAATCTTTAGGGCTTAAAATATATTCGCCGACATTATCTAAAATATTTTTACCATTTTCATCAACGAGATTATAAGGGAGACGGCAAGGTTGAGCGCAACGACCGCGATTTCCACTGCGCCCGCCAATCATAGAACTCATAAGACATTGACCGGAATAACAAACACAAAGTGCGCCGTGAATAAAAATTTCAGTTTCAATCGAAGAATTTTTAGAAATGTGTTCAATTTCGGCTAAAGAAAGTTCGCGACTCAAAACAACGCGAGAAAATCCAAGTTCTTCCAAAATTTTAACGCCGTCGAGATTATGAATAGTCATTTGAGTTGAGGCGTGAAGAGGAATTTCAGGAGCAATTTCTTGAATAATTTTAGTTGCGCCCAAATCTTGAACTAAAAGAGCGTCGACGTTAATTTTTTTAAGAAATTTAATATAATCAGCAAAATTTTCAAGTTCATCATCAGCTAAAATTGTATTGGTTGTTACGTGAATTTTAACGCCGCGCAGATGGGCGAATTTAACAGCGTCAATAAGATTTTCACGCGAAAAATTATCAGCGTAGGCACGTGCGCCGAAATTTTCACCCGCTAAATAGACAGCGTCTGCACCGGCATTAACGGCGGCTTTGAGTGCGTCAAAATTTCCTGCAGGTGCTAAAAGTTCAATCAAAAAAACTCCTCCTTAAAAATAAAAAAATCTGCCACGCGGCAGAAAAAATTCATACAATTATTTAAATCCTTCCAAAGCTCTACCCGTGCCAAGTGCAACGCAACTTAACGGATCGTCAGCAACCGACGTAGGAATATCTGTTTCTTTACGAATCAATTCAGCAAGTCCGTAAAGCATCGCGCCGCCGCCAGTCAAAATAATTCCCCTGTCGATAATATCAGCGGCAAGTTCAGGCGGAGTAGCTTCAAGCACTTTTCTAACCTTTTCAACAATTTTATCAACAGAATCCTGCAATGCTATAACCGTATCTTCGGTAGTAACTTCGATAGTTTTAGGTAAGCCTGAAATACCGTCGCGCCCTCTGACTTCCATTTTAGAATTGCGTGCGCCTTCAAATGCCGCGCCAATTTCTATTTTAATATTTTCGGCGGTACGTTCACCAATCATCAAATTATATTTTTTCTTAATGTAAGCCTCAATATCTTTGTCGAAGTGATTACCCGCAATGCGTAAGCTGTCACCGTTGACAATGCCACCAAGAGAAATTACGGCAATATCGCAAGTTCCGCCGCCAATATCGACGACCATTGAACCAATAGGCTCGGAAATATCTATGCCTGCACCAAGTGCGGCAGCTATCGGCTCTTCAATCAATTCAGCAGTTTTGGCTCCGGCTTGTTCCGCCGCTTCTTGTACTGCACGTTTTTCGACGATAGTAACACCTGTTGGTACGCAAATCATTACGCGCGGTCTGAATAAAAATGAACGTCCGACGACTTTTTCAAGAAAATGGCGAATCATTGCTTCCGTCATATCGTAATCAGCAATTACACCGTCGCGCAACGGCTTTATGGCAACGATATTTCCCGGCGTTCGTCCAATCATTTCGCGTGCCTCTGCACCTATCGCCAATATCGTATCATTATCTTTATCGACCGCTACTACAGAGGGTTCACGTAAAACTATTCCCTTGCCTTTGACAAATACTAAAACATTTGCAGTTCCTAAATCTATTCCTACGCTTGTAGTCATTCCAAACAAAATTAAAAACTCCCTTCCGAGAGTTAATTCTCTCAAAAAATTTAAATGCGCCGAAATTTTAACACGCTTTCTTTTTATTTACAAGTGGCGCGTTTTTTCGACGCAAAAATTTTTTGATATAAATTTATGAGTTACGGCGCGAAATCATAAACTACGTAACGTGCAAAATTTTTCATACTTTCGATAACAATTGATTCGCCCGCAAAATTTTCTGTCATAATGACTAAAATCACATCGCCTGAAGGTCCGCCGTAAATTATACCGCCGTCGTCAAAAAGTCCTGCCAATGCGCCTGTTTTATGCGCTATACTCAATCCCGGCAGTGCGGTATTAAAGCATTCAGTATCAGTTTGTCCAAGAAGAAAATCTAACATTACATCATCACATTCTTTGCTAACGCATTTGTGATTATAAATTTTTAAGAAAATATTTCCCAAATCTTTAACCGACGAATAATTTTCACGCCCCGAATAAATCGCGTCCATATCCATCATTTTTCGTTGCAAAATTGTATCTTTATAGCCTTTTTCGCGAACATAATCGTTAATTGTATCCATGCCGACTAAATCTATAATCATATTAGTTGCGGTGTTGTCGCTTTGTGTTATCATCAACCTAAGCACTTCACGCAGTGAAAGATTGCTGCCGTCAGGATAGCCGCCCAAAATTCCCGCGCCGCCAACTTTATCGTAATAATTTAATGTTAATTGTTGGTCGAGGGACAAATTTCCGTCTTTAACCATTTCCATTGTTGTCGCCAAAATGAAAACTTTTATCATACTTGCCGAACGCCATTTTTGCGAATTGTACAAATAAACTTCATCAGAACTTTGCGGGTAAGCCAAATAAACGGCGTATTCCGAGCCGTCATTCAAAATCTCTTCAACTTTTGCGTCCATGCCGTTATAAATGCTTGACGCTTTAGCAGAAGAAATTTTTGGCGCAACTTCATTAACTACCGACGATTGATTTTTATCAGTAGTTCCACAGGCTGATGTCAAAATCATCAATGCCATTAATGCCAATATTAATTTTTTCTTCATAAAGTTAGCCTCCTAAAAATTTTTTATTACGCATTACGCATTAACAAGATTTTCTGCCGCCGCCAAAATTGCAATCTGCGCGTGTTCAAAAGTTAAGCCGCCCTGCAAATAAACCGCGTAGGGTTCGCGTAAAGGTCCGTCCGCGCTAAGTTCGATTGACGCACCTTGTACGAAAGTTCCTGCCGCCATTATGACTTTATCTTCATAACCGGGCATTTCCCAAGCTTCAGGTACTGCGTATGAATCGACGGGCGAAAATTTTTGTATGGCTTGACAAAACGCGATTAATTTTTCCGCGCAGTTTAATTCGACGGCTTGAATAATATCTCCGCGTAAATCTTTTGTTGCAGGAAAAACTTTGTAGCCCAATCGTGAAAAAATTCCCGCCGCAAAAATCGCGCCCTTAAGAGCCTGCGCGGTGACATGAGGAGCTAAAAATAATCCTTGATACAAAAGACGCGGAGTACCTAAACTTGCGCCGAGTTCACCGCCCATACCGGGCGCAGTTAATCTGTAGCTTGCAAGTTCAACTAAATCTTTTTTGCCAACGATATATCCGCCGGTCGGTGCAAGTCCGCCGCCAATATTTTTTATCAGACTTCCCGCAATAATATCCGCGCCCGCCTCAATCGGTTCACGTCGCTCAACAAATTCGCCGTAACAATTATCAACGAAAATCACACAATTTGGATTAACTGCCTTCACTGCCGCGCAGATTTTTTCAATGTCATCAATGGTTAAAGTTTTACGTGTCGAATAGCCGCGCGATTTTTGAATTAATGCTAACTTCGTTTTAGGCGTTATAGAATTTTTTATCTCGTCAAAATAATTTTCCGTCTGCGTCAAATCAATTTCGCGATAAATGACGCCAAATTCTTTCAATGAACCTTTACCGTTACTGATGACAGTTTGCATTGTATCATACGGCGCACCGGTTAAAGAAATCATTTCGTCATTGGGTCGAAGGATACCGAAAAGCACCGTTGCCAATGCGTGAGTGCCTGAAACAAATTGCGTCCTTACCAATGCTGATTCTGCCTTAAAAATTTTCGCGTAAAGTTCTTCTAATTTTTCGCGTCCAATGTCGCCGTAAGCATAACCAGTCGACGTTTTAAAATGCGCGTCCGAAACTTTAAGCTCGCGCATTGCGTCTAAAACTTTTTGTGTATTAAATTCTGCAACTTCATCAACGCGTTTAAAACTTTCTGCAACTTCGTCGAGAACTTCCGCCTTCAACTTTAAAATTTTTTCTTTCAAAATTAATTCTCCTACTTTATAAATTGTTCGATAGCTTTTTGAAGATTTTCGATAGCTTGCTTGTCGCCGTTGTCAATCGCATCTATAATGCAATGCTCCATATGATCTTTAAGGATAACGCGGCTGACAGATTTTATCGCAGAATCAACTGCAGAAAGTTGTATCAAAACTTCCGCGCAGTCTCTCCCGTCCTCAATCATACGTTTTATAGCTTCTAAATGTCCTATAAGACGCGCCATTCGATTAAGTACAACTTTTGTTTTTTTATGCTGATGTTTTATAACCGTGCCGTCTTCCAAAATATGTTCGTGCATTTTAATCCCCGTTAAAAATTTTTTTGAGATTATACCACATTTTTACGAGTCTTGAAATATTTTTAAAAAGCAAATAATTTTTTCGCAAAAAATCTTAAAAAATGAAAAAAATTTTTTGTTATCATCCTGAAGTTATATTTTAAATTTAAAAAATTTTCTATGGACTTTTAATTAAATTTAGGGCATAATTAAATTTATTAAAACTATGACTTGAATATTTTATTCCGATATAAAGAGGAGGAAATTTCTAAAATGCGACGATACCTTATGCAGATTTTCGCATTGTTCGGCATAATGATTTTATTAAGCGGTTGTGCTAAACAATCAGAAAAATCTCAACCAATTAAAGCAAATTCCGATTATGAAAAGGTACGCTTGGTTATGACTGGCAACGGTACGGAAACAGGTATCGAAACATTAACTGCGCGGCGATTTGCGGAATTGGTAGCGGAAGCGTCCGGCGGAAATGTGCAGATTGAATTTTATCCCAATGACGAATTAACCGGTGGAAATACAAATGAAGCTGTTCGATCGTTGACAGACGGATTTGTAGATCTCGGCGCGTATGTTTCCGGCACTATGTCAATGCTTGACGTTCGATTGGAAGTTGCAACGATTCCTTGGTCTTTCTCAAGTTATCAGGAAGCGCGTAAAGTTATCGATGATACGGGCGGAAAGTATTACGAAAAAGTACTTGCTGAATACGGTTTAGTTTATCTCGGCTCAACTCATAACGCCATGCGTCAACTTACAAGTAATCGTAATTCAGTTCGCGCTCCCATCGACCTTAGGGATATGAAAATTCGCGTATTGGGCGGGGAAGTTTACAGACTTTTCTTTTCGGCACTCGGCGCAAAACCTGTTCCGTTGGGCTGGAGTGAACTTAATGTCGCTATTCGTCAAGGCGTTGTCGACGGTCAAGACAACGGCTTTTTCCTTATGCGGTCGGGACATATAGACGAAATTCAAAAATACATGACGGTCTGGAATTATCTTTATGAAAATTATTTGTTCGTTGCCAATCGTAAAATTTTTGATCAATTAGAACCTAAAACACAAAAATTGCTCCGTGAAAAAATGCGCGAGGCTTGCGAGTGGGGTCGTGATTATCTTGAAGCGGAAGAAGCAAAAATACGGGCGCAGTTTGAACGAGACGGTTTAGAAATTATTGATCTTACTCCCGAACAATTAGAACTTTTCAAAGAAAGAGTGCAACCTCTTCGTGAAGAATTAAAGAAAAAATATGGCGAAGAAGCCTGTAGAGCTTTTAAAATTGACATGGAAAAAGATTTCAAGGAGGCTGACGGAACATGAAACAGAAATTACACAGATTTTTCTTGTCAGCCTTCTTTTATTGGCTGGTTGCGTCATACGCAGGATATTTAACCACAATACCTGACAAAATTGTAAATCTAGCCGTATTTATACCGCCTGTGTTGGGAATTATGTGGGGACCGTTGGCGGCGGTAGGCGTATATGTCGGAAGTTTATTTATACCCGCCGAACTTAACGAATTTATTTTCCACGAAAACGAAATGGGCAATCCGTTTATGTATTTTGCGCGAGGATTTTGGGTATTTATTGCAGGATACTTACCTTGCTTTATCTGGCATAAATGGAAAGTTGAATCAGAAAAATATCCTTTTGCGCTTACAGGAAATACACTTCAGAAATTTATTTTAATTATGTTTGCGACTTTTGCCGTGACTTCGGTACTTCGAGGATTGACGGCAACGCCTGCAGAATTAGAAATATTATCAGGTTGGATTGGCTCGGAACGGTCAGCAGCAATCCCAACGTATATGCTTGCCTGTTTCATTAATGATTTTTGCATAGCGATATTTTTAAGTATTGCTTGGTTTTTCACGTTGGTAAGTAAAAATTATCCCTTCTATCATCCTAAAGGAATTGTGCCCGAAGAAACAGAAGAGTTAAAAAATAACACAATCTTAAGCGATGCTCATAGGGTAAGACTTATGGCATTGATATTTTACCTTTTCTTTCCAATAGGCATTATTTACATAAGCAATTTTCAACTGTATGGAGCAGACGATATAAAAGTTTGGTTGCATGCTATAATGGAATGTCTGTCTGTTATAGACGCTTATCTTTTAATGATGCTGTATTTTCTTTTCCGCTATCGTCGTTCCATAATGGTAGAAGTTGTATTTTTGGTATCGCAGACGGTATTTTTTACTGCGACGGTATTAAGCTTGGGAAGTTCCTTAGCATTGGGAGAATTGGCAGAATCTCAAACTAATGAATCCTTGCACGCCATGAGCGTTATTTGTCGTGAAAGGTTGTACAGAACATTTTATTGTGTGCGGCAAGCAGTCAACGGTATGAAAATTCAAGCTTTAGAGGCTCTTGACAGTTATGACAAGCTGGAAGGGGACGCAGTTTACAGGAAAAATTATCTTGATAAAATGAAAAAGGACCTTCATGCTATCGCTGTCGGAATAGACGGAAGTGTTTCTTATTATCTGCGACTGATACCTGAAATTGAAGGTACTAAGGGCGGCTTTTCCATGCAACGCGAAGATGATCGTTGGGAAGGTGCGCTTTCACCTTTTATACCGCGTGAACCTGTTGACCTTGCTCCATTTTCGCCGGACGATGCGCTGAATGTCGGTTGGTATTACATACCCTACAGAAGCAAATGCGCAACGTGGATTGAACCTTATCACGACCCTGTAACGAATTTTTATGTTATCTCTTATGTAGCTCCGTTGTATGTTGACGGAAAATTTATAGGCGTACTCGGTATGGATATTGACTTCAATTTTATTATCCAAGAAATTCGACGTATGTCCATATATAATTACGGTTCTGTTTACATTTTGAATCGTAACAATAATGTCCTTTATCACAGAGATCAACCGCAAGGCAGTGTTTTTAAGCCCAATCCCGAATTTCAAGAAATGGACATTTATTTAGCTAATGGTATGTGGTTAGGCATTGAAATGCCTTTAAGCGAAGTTTATTATGAACGTAACCGAATTTTAATGCACCTTATCGCGGCAAGTATTATTGTGGCGATGATAATTTCCCTTCTTAGCATTACTTTGGCGTCTAAAGCAATAAGTCCGTTATCTGGCATGACAGACGCGGCAAAACGTATAGCGTCGGGCGATCTTAACGTAAAAATTTCTTACGAATCAGGCAACGAGTTAGGAATTTTGGTTCGCAGTATTCGTGAAATGGCAAGCAAGTTGGAAATTTATGTTTATCGTGACAAATTGACGGGTCTGCGTAATGCGGCGGCTTATATCAGCAAGGCGAATGAACTTGACGCGCAAAATAAATTAGTGCCTGACCTTGCTTACGGCGTTGTAATATTTGACGCAAACTTCTTGAAAAAAGTTAATGACAACTACGGACATGATGCCGGAAATGAATTGATTAGACATGCCGCGAAAGTAATTTGTACAGTTTTTGCACACAGTCCTGTTTATCGTATCGGTGGCGATGAATTTGCGGCTATACTGCAAGGACCTGATTACGACAAACGAGAAGAACTTCTCCTTCTGTTTGATGAAAAAGCGGCAGAAGAACATTTTGAGGCGGCAGGCGATACGCTTACAGTATCCGTAGCACGCGGACTTGGTGTTTACGAAGCGGGAATGGAATTTTCTGCCGTAGCCCATAAAGCTGATGTTGCAATGTACAATCACAAGTCAGCCCTTAAAGCGAAATTTGGCGAAGAAGTCAGATAAATGTTAAATTTAATTTTTCTTTTTGTACAAAAAATATAAGCATTTCTCTTTTGACGCAAAAGAGAAACGCTAGCAAAGAGAAAACAGCCCGCAACCTTCGCATCACGCTCAGGGTGCGGGCGGGGCGCACGTCCTTGTGCGCCTCTTCTTTACCGATGTTGACTTTGCCAACACACTATAAAAAATAGAAGATTTTAAATTGCTAATGAACTGACAAATTAGTTTCCGTATTCTGCAAAAAAATCTGCAGTAAGCCCTGCAGTGGCGAATAAAATATTTTTGTTACTTAATTTCGTTAAGACGTGCCGCTAAAGTTTCGGCGTCTACATCACCTTCCGCCGGAGTGAAAATTGCTTGATCGCCAAGATAAACCGTTCCGCTGGACGCGTAAGCCTCCTGCTTATCAAGTCCTTTATGATACGCGGCGGCAAGATTTCCCAATACAAAATATGCGCGTTCACCTGAAGACATTTTCTCTGTAGCGGCAGGAAGTAAAAATTCTTTCTTATTAACCATAACTTTGAGAGTTTTCTTGTCAACTTCAGCATGTTTATTGCTGTATTCAAAAAGTTTTTTGGCGTAGCTATCACGACGTTTTTCGCTGTTGGGATGGTCTGAAGGATTGAAAAGACTTTCTAAACCCGATTGTTTTTTACCGTAGCCAGCCTCAACAAATTTTTGCATAGCGGCGGCGGTTGCACCAAGATTGTAATTCGTATGCAACAGATATTCCCAAGCTAAATCGTCTGCTTCAGCCTCTTTACCTCTGCCGTAGTCAGCAACAGTGTTTGTAAGTGCCAGTGTACCGATTATTCCTGCAAGCGTTGTACCACCGGCGGCGGCAACTCCAATCTGCGCAATCATCTGCTGATTAATACGATTTTTCGCACCTTTAACGACGTGGTCTTTTTGTCCATGTCCCATTTCGTGACCGACAATAGCGGCTATCTCGTCGTCTGTCGAAAAGAACTCAAAAGTCCCTGAATGCACCATCATAACGTGACCGACTCCACAAGCGGCATTTACACTTTTCTGATTTGCCACAAAGTAAAGGTAGGGCTTATCCTTAATAGTTGGATCAACTTTTGCAACAGCCGACGTGAGATTTTCTACAATCGTGTCTAACCTCTGATTAGTCGTTACATCTTCGACAACGCCATATTCCTTACGGAATTGTTGATAAAGAGCTTGCCTTCCCTCCTCAGTCTGGTCGATGTAGTCAATTTCCTTTTTAAGTTGCGCCATTTGCTGGTTGGCAGAAATTACAGCACCGCCGATATTAATTGCGTCTCCCCAACTTAATGCTTCAGCAGGAGTCGGTGTAGCAATCAGTGATAAACCCAATGCGGCGGCAGTTACGCTTGCCGCTAATTTTTTTGTAAATTTTTTCATAAAAATTCCTCCTTAAAAAATAAAGCCGTCGACTAAAATATTTTTCGACAGCTTAACCTTCTAACTTAAGAAGTTTTCAATTCTTTTTAGCGCGGCTGAAATTTTTTCAATACTCGTCGCATAAGAGCAACGGACGTGACCTGTTCCCGATTTCCCAAAAGCAGTTCCCGGTACAAGCGCAACTCTTTCAGTACGTATTAATTTTTCTGCGAACTCTTCAGCCGTCAAACCGCTCGACGTAATGTCAGGGAAAATATAAAACGCGCCTTTCGGTTCAAAACATTTCAAGCCTAACTTATTCAATCCGTCATAAATCAACCTGCGACGTCTGTCGTATTCGGCAACCATTTTTTTCATATATTTTTCGCCGTTCTTTAACGCCTCAATTGCGGCAACCTGCGCGGTAATCGGAGCACACAGCATTGTATATTGATGAATTTTTGTCATTGCGCCAATAAAATCTTCGTTGCCCAATGCGTAACCGATTCGCCAACCTGTCATCGCATAAGCTTTACTGAAACCGTTTAACAAAATCGTCCTGTCCTGCATATTCGGCAAGGCGGCAAAACATTCATGAACGCCGTCATAAGTCAAGTCGCCGTAAATTTCATCTGATATAACAATCAAGTCGTGTGCTTCGGCAAATTCCGCAATCTTCAACAAATCTTTTCTTCCCATAACCGCGCCCGTAGGATTGTTGGGATAACCAATTAAAATTGCCTTAGTTTTAGGTGTCAAGTGCGGTTCAAGTTCCTCCGGCGTAATACGAAATTCATTATCAATTTTTGCGTCAACAGAAACAGGTATACCGCCCGCTAAAATAGTGCAAGCTTGATAGGAAACATAGCAGGGTTCAGGAATTAAAACTTCGTCGCCAACGTCGATAACTGCGCGTAAAGCAATATCAAGGGCTTCACTGACGCCGACTGTTACCAAAATATTTTTATCAGAGTTGTAATCAAGATTATAACGCCGCTTGTAATGTTTAGAAATTTCCTCGCGAAGTTCCGGCATACCGCGATTGGCAGTGTAACTTGTATAGCCGCGTTCAAGTCCATAAACGCAACTTTCACGAATCGACCAAGGAGTTATGAAGTCAGGTTCGCCGACGCCAAGTGAAATTACATCTTCCATCTGCGCGGCAATGTCAAAAAATTTTCTGATACCGCTGGGCGCAATCGATTGTACTGAAGTGCTAAGCTTATCGTTCCAATTCACGGAACAATCACCAGCCTTCTATCCTGCTCTTCGTTTTCAAGGATTATTCCATCCTTCTTGTATTCTTTCAGCAGGAAATGACTGCGCGTCTGTGTTACGCCCTCGATTGTGGAAAGACGCTTTGCCACGAAGTTTGAAATTTCCTTAAGTGATTTACCTTGTACAACTACGAGCAAGTCAAAATTTCCACTCATAAGAAAAACCGTTCGCACTTCATCAAAGCGGCAAATTCTTTCGGCAAGCGCGTCGAAACCTACTTCACGTTGAGGAGTAAGATTTATTTCAATAACAGCCGTGACTAATTCTTCGCCGTAACGCTCCCAATTTATTAACGTCGAATAGGACATAATAATTTTTTCGCGTTCAAGAAGTGCAATTTGTTCCTTAACTTCGTCTTCAGATTTTTGCAACATGGACGCCAATTCGGCGGTTGAAATTCTTGCATTACCCTCTAAAATTTCTAAAAGTTCTCTCATAGAAAAACTCCCTTCATAGATTTTTGTAAACTTAGAAACAGGAGAGGCGCACAAGGACGTTTAAACTTTTGCGCCAAAAGAAAAGTAGATTTAAAAACTTGAAAATATCATAAAACTTATTTTTGCGGAGTTGCAAGCTGATTGTAAATGAAATCAGCAAGTCCAATCCCGCCGTTTTGAGCCATTTGTTTAGTTAATTCCTCGTGATACATATCGCGGTAAATATCCATCGCGTTATCATCGCCAAAAAATGTATCCTTAGGGACAGTCTTCCACATATCATTGTAAAGCATTTTCAGCATTAACGCTTCCAACTGTATTGACGCGTCTCGAATATCTTTGTTACGTTGAGCAATCTGTTCTTTAGTCAATACGCCCGCTTTAGCAGATTTTTCAAGGCGTTCATGCGCGGCGTCCAATTCGTCTTGAAAGCGACCTTCCTTTTGTACAAGATGTGAACCTGTCACCGCAGAATTTGTTGAAGTCATATTCGGCATTAAAATCATACCGTCAATTTGCATAATCTCACTTCCTTTTTAGGGAATATGTAATAAGGAATAGTTTTTTTCACTTATCCCTTAAATAATTTCTAAAGTAGCGTGAATAGCTCCCGCCGCCTTCATTGCCTGCAAAATCGAAATGCAATCACGAGGCGTTGCACCAACGGCATTAAGCGCACCGACAATATCATTAATGTTAGCAGTCGGCGACATAACGATTGAGTTTGAAAGTTGTTCCTCTGTTTCAGTTTCTGTATTGCTTGTCACAATCGTAGTACCGTATGAAAAAGGATCCGGTTGCGAGACTTCTTTAGTGCGTGTTACTTTAATCGACAAGCCACCTTGAGTTATCGCGCATTCATCAACGGTAACATTGCCGCCCATAACAATCGTTCCCGTACGTTCATTGACAACAATTTTAGCAATATTGTCAGGCAAAATTTCAAGCTCTTCAATCGACGCGATAAAGTCAACAACATTTGTACGATAATAACCCGGTATAAGAATATCAACGCGCCCCGCATTAGCCGCCTTAGCCGCGCCGCCGTACATATTATTAATTGCCGCCGCAATTCTCGACGCGGTTGTAAAATCAGCATTGGCAAGACTTAATGAAATTTGTCCACGTGTACCAATTTCATCTTCGACTGTACGCTCAATGATAGCACCGTTGGGAGTTATACCAACAGTAGGAAAATTTTTCTGTGCGTTACCTCCGCCATTGCCTGCGATAAATCCGCCGGTTGAAACGGGACCTTGTGCAACGGCGTAAATTTCACCGTCAGCAGCAAGTAAAGGTGTCTGAATTAATGTACCGCCTTGAATGCTTTTGGCATCACCCATTGCACTTACGGCAATATCAATCGTATCACCTTCACGAGCAAACGGCGGTAAAGTTGCCGTTACCATAACTGCGGCAACGTTTTTAGCTTTTAAATTTGACGAATCGACAGTTATTCCAAAATTCCTAAGCATTGAAATTATAGAAGAAATTGATTGCGGAGTTTTATCTGTGTCACCTGTACCGGGCAAACCGACAACTAATCCGTAACCCATAAGTTGGTTACTGCGAACACCTTGAATTTTGGCAATATCTTTTATACGCGTTGTGGATGATTCAGCAAAGACAGTTGAACCAACCAACATTAAAAGTGAAAGTATTGCCAATGCGGAAAAAATTTTTTTCATACGCTTCACCTCGTCAGGCTAAATGTGAAATTGGCGCGGAAGAATCATCTGATTTAAAATGAATCCCTTCAGAAGATAAATTTATAATCGAAACTTCATCAAAATTTTTATTAACGAAATTGACACTATAACGATACCAATCTTCACCTTCATCAAAAATAGCGTAACCTTCTCCCATTTTGTCAGAAATTTTCATTGCTTTATAAATTTCGCCTGTAACGAAAGAAACTTTTTTTCCGTCTCCTTTGTATCTAAACAGCATAAACATCACCTGCTAATTAAATTTTTTGTTTATACTCTACCTTCCCTATATCTTTACACTGATACCAATGTAATTCTGCAACCACTTCATTTGTACCATCAGTAATTAATGCCGTACCTCTGACTTTAAACCAATCTTTAGCTTTAGTTTTCTCTCCATTAGGCAGAGGATAATCGCGAATAAGTCTTTCCACTTCGCGAATTTCTGTACCTTCTGCGATTACCTTGACGCCGGTAACCATCGAGCCTTTCTTTAAATACCAACTGTCTTGATTCGTAAGTGGCTTAGAAACTTTTACATAAAAAGTTTTAGCCATTGCGCTAAGACTTTGCGCTATTAAAAAATCTTTTTCTAATTCGTTTTCCATATGCTTAGAAAAGGAAATTGAAAATCTGCGTCAAAATACCTTGCCGCTGTTTAGCGTTAAGCGGACCTTTGCCGTCGAATTTAATCGTAGCATCGGCAACTTTGTAGGAAGGTACGGTATTATCCATAAGCACATCATCACGACGAATTATCCCGCGCAGAGTGATTTTGTGTTCGTCACGATTTTGCCAAATAGATTGAGTACCTTCAACAATCATATTGTCATTAGGCAAAACTTCAACGACAGTAACGGTAATTCTGCCGCTGTATCTGCTCGTGTCGCTAGCCGCACCGTCTGCCTTAAATGAATCACTTCCGCCCGCCGATGCCGCCTTCAAAAAACTAAATATACCAATTCCGGCGTCTAATCCTACTGAAGCGGATTTAGAATTAGAAGTTGACTTTGTAGCCGTCTGCGTTGTCGATTCGCTAATTACAATCGTCAAAATGTCTCCAACGTCACGCGCCTTTTTATCGGCAAAAATACTGTGACTTCTGTCGACCCACAAAGATTTTGCATTACCCGTATAAGGAACTGCCAAAAACGCCAACGTCAAAAGTACTGCAAAAATTTTTTTCCACATCAATAAACCACCTCCGTCTTAGCTTTTAATAAAAATTTTAAAAACTACGAAACAACTTCAACCGTCTGCGAATCAATTACCCGCGCAGATAAAATTTTCTGCGACGCCTCATTTTTAACCTTAATAACTTGACCGATTCTACCGCGATTTATTGCAATTCCCTTAGCCGCAACTTGTAAACCGTTTTGTTTGAAAATTATCTTTACAACATGTCCCGCTTCAACTGCAACGGGTTGCTGAAAATAATCTATAGTAACGGGTGAACCTGCGCGGATAAATCGATGAGGCACAAGTCCGATAACTTCTTTAGGGTCTTTGATATATTCCGTGCGTCCGTCAACCGCAATTTCATCAATACGAAAATCTGATTCACTTACAGGTACTTCAATTCGTAAATCGTGATTGGCTATCAGCACCAAATCAAAAACTTTTATCGACACCATAAAAGTTACGTCGCGATATGGCTTGCCGTTTACAAAAATTCTCGCCTTAACAGGCGTTGTCGTCGAATAACTTATCGAAGTCGACGGTAATAAAATTTTAACATCAATAATTCCTTCCGGCAAAGTCAGATTAGTCAAGCTTCGCATTAAATTAACTTCGTGCCGCCGAAATTCTCCACGTTCTTCAAGTGCCGTTTCAATTTCAGAAAGTGCAATCGTCTCAATTTGTCCGCCGGATAAAACTTGCTTGGCAAAAGTTATCGGCGAAAATATCACCATAAAAATCAGTGTAAGTATAAATTTCTTCATTACGCGTTACGCATTAAAAATTATTTTAACGTTTCAAGCCGTTAGCCGTTTCCAACATTGAATCGGAAGTGGTAACCGCCTTTGCGTTGGATTCATAAGCGCGTTGAGAAACAATCATATTAACCATTTCTTCGACGACTTGAACGCCCGACATTTCCAAAGCCCCCTGCGTAAGAATACCTGCCCCGTCCGCTCCCGGTTCACTTTCAACCGGCGCACCTGATGCGGCAGTTTCTAAGAAAAGATTTTTTCCGTAAGCCATAAGTCCCGCAGGATTTACGAAACGCGCCAAAGTTATCTGCCCAATTTCGGTTTGCTCACCGCCCGCAGGAGTGTCTGAAACACGACCGTCTTGACTGATTACAAGGCTGTCAATCGTGGCACTATCTTCAAGCGTAATGTTTGGTACAAGCAAAAATCCGTCGCTCGTGACAAGGCGGCGGTTTGAATCAAGTTTGAAAGAACCGTCGCGTGTGTAAGCTGTCGTGCCGTCGGGAAGTTGAATTTGGAAAAAGCCTTCGCCTTGAATGGCAATATCGCTGGGATTGTCAGTCGTCTGTAAAGGTCCTTGCCTAAAAATTCTGTTCGTCGCCGCAACGCGAACACCGAGACCAACTTGCATGCCCTGAGGATATTGAGTGCCGTTACCGCTGGCACCACCCGCATCGCGCAGAGTTTGATGCACTAAATCTTGAAATTCTGCGCGGACTTTTTTATTGCCGAAAGTGTTGACGTTAGCAAGGTTATGCGCTACAACGTCCATATTTGTCTGCTGGGCAATCATACCGGACGCCGCAGACCACAAAGCTCTCATCATAGTAAAAACAGCCTCCTAAGAGTTAAAAAAATTTTCCTAATAAGTTATCGTATTCGTTATATTTTAAATTAACATTGCCACTTCGTCAAAAAATATTTTAAAAAAAATTGCACACCTTAAAGATGTGCGATAAAATTTTATATGGGGTTTTTTAAGAAAAATTTATTTGCGAAGGTTAAGTTGCGCAATAATCTCACGATAACGATTGATGTCTTTCTTGCTGAGGTAGCTCAAAAGACGGCGACGTTGTCCAACCATTTTCAAAAGACCGCGACGTGAATGATGATCTTTTTTGTGAACCTTCAAATGATCTGTAAGATAACTGATTCTTGCAGTCAACAGCGCGATTTGAACTTCAGGCGATCCGGTATCTCCTTCGTGCATACCGTACTTGCCCATAATTTCTTGTTTGGCTTCTTTATCAAGCACTAAAAACTCCTCCTCTTTGTGATAAATCCTTACAACAAAGTCTGCGTCGGAGTCTCGGCAAACTGTGTTGAGGACTGTCCGCAAAACTTTTTCTGCGAACTTCCTGTGTAGCATATCGTGAACCACCCACGAGTAAAAGCGAAAGTCTAATTGCTAAACTAAAATCAGTATATCTAAAAAAAAAGATTAAGTCAAGAAGAATTTTTGCATTTAACAATAAGCGATCCTCGTGCTTTGCACAAAAGTAGCCGCCTAGAGTTACAATCTCCAGACGGCATTTAAAATTTCTTATTTAAAAGTCCACTTCTTCAAGGAGTAGATCGTGTGCCTTCCTCGCACTAACGCTCCGTTCCATTCATGGAGCGTTTTCTAATTTTTATGAAAGATTTTGTTTTGTTTAATGATTAAATCTTAGCACATCAATTTTATTTTTGCAAGTTAAAATTTTTGTGCTATAATTTCATCAATGCCGTTCCTTTACGTCGGCAAATTGACGGCGAAAGGAGGTGATTACTGTGCTTAGTGCGCTCGGTGCTTTTGTAATTGGTGTACTTTAAGGAATTGTCGCCAACTACATCAGCAAGAAAATTTTTAACGGCAGAAGATAATGTTCCTACCGCTGCTGCTGCTCCTTAAAACATAGTCACCTATGTCAAGATGATTCGGACATACCTCGCGATTCTGTCTTACTGCTTCCTCGTGTCCGTTCTCGGCTTACCTACTAACGTTTGCTGTAACACTCCACAGTCGTGAATTCCCGGCGAGCCACCGGTATTAAAACTTTTTTATTCAG
>JAFZIV010000009.1 GCA_017554235.1 Selenomonadaceae bacterium | reverse complement strand
CACCGAGCTTCTGACGGTTACCCGCCAGTCGGAGTATTAGGTAGAGCGTTTCAGGGCGTTACTCCTTCTTTCCACTCTTCAAATTATCAGTTCGCCTTTGTTAGGCGCAGTAACTTTTCATTACTGAACAAGTCGCACCTCAATCGGAGTCTCCTGTGTTTTCTTTACAAACCCGTTAGTTAAAATTATATTTCTTCCGACGACAAAAAAATACAAAATTCTAGTTATATCGTTGCCAACTTGTGTACGAACCTGAAAGATTCCGTCTTCCAAATGCTCTGAATAAAGTCTTCAACGGGGCATTGACCATCTTTAGTTTCGTAAAAAGTAAGCTTGAATTTAAATTGGGGCATAAATTTTCCTTTCTAGAAGGACGACTGAATAATTAACGCTAAATTTTTATCCATCTCGTCTTCCCAATGGATATTGTACGCCCGCGCAGGCGTCTCCATTCCCCAGTTATTAATTTTAACGTCAATATATTCATTGCCATTTTTTGACAATCGGCTTACGGGACAATCCTTACAAGGCGCGTCAAGATTATGGAAACGTTGATAGCAAGTCTGCGCGGTTGACGCAGTTATAAGCGTCTGCCGAATAGTATTATTGAAGAAAATCGGCTCGTAAGTATCCTTATTGATGACGTAGATAAATTCCTGCATATGATCCAAAATGTTTTGCAGGTGACGATTCATTTTTTCGGCAACAGTATCTGCTTTACGGTCAAGCAAAATATTTCCCAACAACACCGAGAAAATGCTAATCTTCGTCAAAATTTCTCTCTCAAATTCACGCGGCTGTGAACTCTCAAAACCTATTGAACCTAAAAGTTCACCGCTATGCGAAAATTGACAATGCACAAAAGATTTCAAGTTAAGCTTCTCAAAAACTTCATGGTCATCAGAAAATTTTCTAATAGTATCTTCACAAATCGCAGTGACACCGTAAGGCGACGGGTGATAACACGATTCAATGATGTTAAAAGCGCGGTCGATTAAGAAAGGATATTCAGCAACAATTTCGTCATTGGAAGGAACGCCATTTGGGCTAACCCATTCGTAAGCTAAAGAATATCTGTTGGAAGTGCGATTAAAACGATTGACGCAGACGCGATCCAAATTAAACTGCTTGCCGAACATTTCAAGACAAATTTGCACCGTAACTTCAGGATTCTGTGTCTCGTAAAGCAAGTTCAAAATAAATTCCAACATATTATCTTGGAACGCCTTTTGCCGAATATCTTCAGCGTGTTGAGGGTCTCTTTCAGATTCGACGGAAAATGAACGCCCAATCAAACTTGAACGGTAAATCGAATAGCGATTCTTGCCCATAGATTTTGATTCGTAAAGGGCTCTGTCAGCACGCTTGAAAAGTTCCGTGTAAGAAGTGCCGTGTTCAGGATAAAGCGCAACGCCTATGCTGATTGAAAACGGCAAATTTACGTTGTTGCTCTCATAAGTTCTGTCAAGATTTTGCAACAATTCTGTGCAACGTTTATCAAGCACGTCAAGGGAAGGCATTTCGCGGAAGAGGACAACAAATTCATCGCCGCCGATTCTGCCGACAATATCTTTTTGGCGGAAGATCCCGCGAATTTCGTGTCCCATATCAGAAAGCACACCGTCACCAAAAAGATGCCCGAAGGCGTCATTAATCGCCTTAAAGCCGTCCGCGTCGATAATCAAAAAGGCAGGCGGAATGTCCGTCGGTGTAAGGGACGCAAGATATTTTTCAATGTACTTTTGCGTTGCAACTTTATTGTAAAAGCCCGTCAATACATCGTGTTCGGCGGAATGTTGCAACTCCAACTGCCAAAGTTGCTTGACGTTAATGTTGCAGATACAACCGAAGGCGATAACAGGTCCGTTTTCGTCGAAGTAAAGCATTAAACGAAATTCAACCCAAAGGTAACCGTTGCCGCCTTTCCCGCGCAGTCTTGCCTTTGTGATAAAAATTTTGCTATCGTTTTTAGTGTCCTGTTGCCAAAACATTTGATCGAAGAAAGTTTCAAAAATTTCACGATCGTCAGGATGAATAATGTCCCCTCTGAAGAAAACGCTCGACGCCGGCGTAGCGGTTTGCGGCAAATCATAATCGGCATTTTCAACAGGTGCCATAAACTCCATAGTGTCCGTAGGAATATCCCACTTAAAATAAATTATATTTTCAACGTCACTCAATGCTCCGTAAATGTCCGTGCTGAATTCGGTTGGGATTTTAAAATTCGAGTCGCTCATAATAACGCGGCTACTAGAAACTAGAATCTAGAAACTAATTTGCCGCTTGCACCTCCTCACGATTGGATTACAGAATTATTTTACCAAATATCCCTAACCATATTCAACCGCTTTTTTAAAATCTTTTACAAGAAATTTTTATCACGTTAAAATAAAAAATCCCCCGTCATTGGCGAAGGATTTTTCCGTTTCAAAAAATTTTATGATTAAATTTTAGCCGTCTAAAAATTTATTTTGTCAGAGCGTTCCAACCTTCATTAGCGCGTTCAACAAAAATGTTGCGGATATTTTTATTTTCGCCGAGACCCTGCAAGCGCGTTTCAACCTTAAAGCCCATACCTTGCAGAATCTTTTTATGCGAATCTTCTTCGTCGCCTGCCATATCGTTATTAGCGTGATCTCCCGCAACCATCATCATCGGCATAAGAATAATTTTTTCAACCTTGTGCATTTTAAGTTTACCGGCAACTTCTTCAAGTGCGGGCCAGCCTTCAACGGTGTAAATGTGGACGTCATTACGTTTCATATCGCGCAATTTATTTTGGATAACCGAATAATAAGCGTTGGAAGGATCGGGCGTGCCGTGCGCCAATAACATTATAGCGGTACCTTTTTTATATTGCGGGAAGTTCATCGCCTCCATAACTTCCGTTACGTCGTCGGGCTGTTCCTCTTGTCCTTGCCAATACATAAGCGGAGTTGCCATCGTCATTTTCTTAAAGTGATTTTTATATTCGTGGAAAAGTGCAACGTCGTATTTGTATTCAATGCCCGGAATAATTGCAAATGGAACAAGTTCAATTCGCGTATAGCCTTCGCGCTTGAGTTGTTTTAAAGCGTCCTCCGGCGTCGGATAATCGCATTTCCCTTCGTTTTTAATCATATTTTGGCGGACAATATGACTGGTAAACGCCGTGACAACTTTAACGCCCGGATGTGCGTCAGCAATAGCTTTTGCGGTGGCGTCAATATTTTTTGCGCGACTGTCCTTAAACGTCGTGCCGAAACTTAAAATTACAATCGCATCTTTGTTAGCGGCGGATTTCATTTCAGGATTTTCATATTTCAAAACTCCGATTTGAGACGCGATTTGAAGTGCAGCCGGCGGGTTAGCTACTTCATCGCTAAGTTGATACGCCGCATTAGCCGGACTTACTCCAAAAATCGCCGTGCAGGCTACCGTTACTGCCAAAATTTTTTTCAAACTCTTCATAAAAAAATTCTCCTTCCACATAGATTATATTTGTTAAATCCTAAATGTAAAATCCTAAATTGTCAAATAATTTTTTAGTTTCGTAGTAATTCTTTTATCGAATAATAAATTTTTTGTGGAAAGTAATTTTAATTTCTGCTACAATCTGCGCGGAAAAAATTTTTAAGGAGATTTTTAAAAATGAAAAAAATTTTTAGCATAATGGCAATTTTTTTATTAAGCGTTGTAAGTTTCGGTTGCTTTGCGCAGGCTGAAGATACCTCGTATAAAAATTCCGCACCTGAAGTTAAAGTCGATCCAGTTGAAGAAATTTTGCAGTCAATGACTCTTGAAGAAAAAGTCGGGCAGATGATGTTAGTCGGCGTACACGGCACGGCTATGAATGACGATATAAATTGGATTTTGAATCAGTATCACTACGGCGGAATAATTTTTTTCGATAGGAATATGGAAAATCAGGCGCAGGTTAAAAAGTTTGTTGACGAGTTACAAGCTACTGCTAATCAAAAAGTCCCGCTGTTCATTGCGCTTGACGAAGAAGGCGGAAGGGTTGCGCGTATGAAACATGACTTGCAAGTTATGCCGTCTCAACAGGAAATTGGCGACAGCGGCGACGTACAGCAAGCTTACGATTACGCAAAACTTACCGCGCAGAATCTTCGTAAAATCGGCGTCAATATAAATTTTGCTCCCGTTGCTGACGTTGGCAACGATACAAGAGAATTTAGCACAGACCCACAAATTACCGCTGATTTCGTTTCGAGTGCCGCGCAGGGTTACGAGTCGGAAAAATTTTTCTACACGCTGAAACATTTTCCCGGCATTGGTAAAAGTAAAATCGATCCGCACAAAGATATTTCGGACATTGAAGACGACATTGACACTTTAGAAAGAGAGGATATTTTCCCGTTTGCTAAAATTATCAGCGAGCAAGACAATTCTAAATTTATGGTTATGATTGGGCATTTGAAGTACACGGCGATTGATGACAAAAATCCAGCGAGTATTTCGCCCGCAATTATTACCGGCATTCTGCGCGATAAACTTCATTTTAACGGCGTCGTAATTACGGATGATTTAGAAATGGGAGCGACAAAAGATTATCACGAAAATATTGGCGTCAAGGCGATTAAAGCCGGTGTTGATATTGCGCTTGTCTGTCATGAATACCCTAAACAAGAAGAAGCTTACTTGGGAATATTGGAAGCGGTTAAACGCGGAGAAATTTCCGAAGAAAGAATTAATGAATCAGTCAGACGTATTTTGAAAATGAAATTGCAACTTGCTGATTAGAATTGTCAAAAATTTTTTCGCGTGGTAAAATTAATTTAAGCAAATTTTTGAAGGTGATTTTTTGAATAGCGCACCGAAAATTTCTGTTATTGTGCCGATGTATAATGCCGAAAGATTTTTAAGATTTTGTGTCACGTCGATTTTGGAGCAAACTTTTAAAAACTTTGAACTGATTTTGATTGACGATTGCTCAACAGATAAGACTTTAGACATTGCTAAAAGTTTTGACGACACAAGAATAAAAATCTTGCAGACGGAAAAAAATCTCGGTTATCCTGGCGCAGTGAGAAATGTCGGATTGGACGCGGCGATTGGCGAATACGTTTTCTTTATGGATCACGATGATGTAATTTTGCCAAATGCCTTTGAAGTTTTGACTGACGTTGCAGATAAAAACGGTGCTGATGTTGTCACGACGATGAGTTGGTATATTAGTTCGGATTTCAGCGACGAAGACGATATGACTGTACACAAAATTGATTTACGTCCGCCTAAGCCTGTCTCAAAAGACGTTAAAACGCGTTTGTGGCGTGAGATTGTCGAGCAAGGCGTTCACTTTGCTCCTTGGCTTTACGTTTACCGCAGAAATTTTCTTGCAGACAATAAAATTAAATTTCCAGCTGAAGTTGCCGAAGATGTTTTCTTTACGATTGACGTAATTTTTGCGACGAGTAAAATTTTCAAAATAACTTTTCCCTACTATGTTTGGCGGAAGTCTGAAAGTTCAGCTTCCCATGATGTCAGTCGCGCTTATAAAAATATGCAGTCGATTTTAAATCTGAATGATTACCTTGAAAAAAAACTTGCGCCGTTGAATGATGAAAATTTTATTTCTAAATTTATTTTTGCGCAGATTGACGGAGCGATTAATAGTTATCTTGCACCGTTTTTTAAAATTGACGCGGAAACGGCTATGAAGGCTCTTGATGAAGTTACGCTGGCAATTAAGCCTCGATTTGGTGAAAATACTTTGTTTGTGCGATTGTTGCTGCATGGATATTTTCAAGGTCGCAATGCTATTAACGAAAATAAAAAATTATGGGAAGAGTTAAGGCTTAGACATAGTGATTGATGTAATTATAAAATTTTTTAAGGAGATGTTACGCCGCGTGAAAAGAAATGATCCCTGTTGGTGCGGGAGCGGTATAAAATACAAAAAATGTCACCTTCGATTTGATGAAAAAATTGATTCGATGAAATTCATAAAAAATAAAAATCAAGCCAGACCTCCGCACAAAATTATTAATAACGCGGCGGATATTGAGGGAATTAAACGGGCGGCAGTCATAAACGACGGCGCACTTGATATTGTAGGCGGTCTTATTAAAGCCGGTGTTTCGACGCTGGAAATTAACGATGTAGTTCATAATTACATTGTAAGTCATGGCGGTCATCCCAGTTGCTTACACTACGAAAATTTTCCAAAAAGTATTTGCATTTCGATAAATGACGTTGTGTGTCATGGTATCCCGTCAAAAAAAGAAATTCTGCGCGAAGGCGATATTCTTAACGTTGACATTACGACGGATTTGGACGGATATTTTGCTGACGCGTCGAGAATGTTCAGCGTTGGGAAAATTTCTGACGAGGCGGCAAGGTTGATTCGTGTCACTAAAGAAATTATGGAAGTCGGAATTTTAGCGGCACAGCCTTGGCATTTTGTAGGAGATATTGGCGCGGCTTGCGGTAAAATGGCGCATGAAAACGGTTATTCAGTCGTAACGGATTTAGGCGGACATGGAGTCGGCAAAGAATTTCATCTTGACCCTTTCGTAAGTCATGATTGCGCCGCTGAAACAGGTATGTTACTTGTACCGGGCATGGTGTTGACTGTCGAGCCGATGATTAACGCCGGCGAAAAAAATGTTTTCACTGATCCAAATGATAAGTGGACTGTTCGGACTTCAGACGGCAGTTTGTCCGCGCAGTGGGAAAAAACAATTCTAATTACTGAAACTGGCAATGAAGTTTTAGCGAGTTAATAAATAATCTTAAACTGTCAGACGCGTTGACGGATATGTTGACGCGTTTTTTAAAATGCGATAAAACTTGCTACAAAAATTTTATTGTGGTAAACTCTTAATGTTTCAAATTAATGGAGGTAATCTTGTGGAAAAAAATTTAAATGATATTTTCAATAGCGATGAAAATGAAAATCTTGACGCCGAAAATTTAGAGCAGAAAGATAACATAGAAATTCACGTCGACGCCGAGAACGCGCAGGTTGACGCTGTAGAGGGCGATTACGATGCCAATCAAATTCAAATTCTTGAAGGGCTTGAGGCAGTTCGACTTCGTCCGGGAATGTATATCGGATCGACTTCTGAACGCGGGCTTCATCATTTGGTTTACGAAGTTGTAGACAATTCGATTGACGAGGCACTTGCAGGCTTTTGTACAGACATTTCTGTTACGATTGAAAGCGATAACTCTATAACCGTAACTGATAACGGGCGCGGCATTCCCGTAGATATGCACGAGAGCGGCAAGCCTGCGGTTGAAGTTGTTTTGACGGTCTTGCATGCTGGCGGAAAATTCGGCGGCGAAGGTTACAAAGTCAGCGGTGGTCTTCACGGTGTCGGTGTCAGCGTTGTAAATGCGCTGTCCAAATCTATGACGGTCGAAGTTAAGCGTGACGGGAAAATTTATCAGATAAGCTTTGAACGCGGCGTAACGGTTAATCCTTTGCATGAAATTGGAACTGCCGATTCTACAGGGACTACTGTTCACTTTGTGCCGGACGAAGAAGTTTTTACTGTCACGAATTTTAATTACGACACTTTGAAATATCGTCTGCGCGAATTGGCATTCCTTAACAGCGGAATTAAAATTTCACTTATCGATAAGCGCGGCAATGAACGCGAAAATATTTTCCATTTTGAGGGCGGAATAAAATCTTTCGTCGAACATCTTAACCGTAAAAAAACTAAACTTAATGACGCGCCGATTTATTTTAACGGACGGCGTGATGATGCGGTTGTAGAAATTGCCCTGCAGTACAATGACAGTTATCAAGAAAATATTTTCAGTTACGTCAACAATATCAATACCGAAGAAGGCGGCACGCACCTTTCCGGCTTTAAGGTTGCGTTGACTCGTGTTGCCAACGATTTTGCCAAGCGGCTTAACCTTTTGAAAAATGCTGACAGCACTTTAAGCGGAGAAGATGTCCGCGAAGGTTTAACCTGCGTTATCAGCGTCAAGTTGCACAATCCGCAATTTGAAGGGCAGACTAAAACTAAACTGGGCAACTCGGAAATTCGTTCACTTGTCAGCGCGGTAACTGTTGAAGGTCTTAGTGAATTTTTTGAAGAAAATCCTGCCGTTACGAAACAGATTCTTGAAAAGGCTGTTATGGCGGCGCGGGCTCGTGAAGCGGCTCGTAAAGCCCGTGAACTTACTCGCCGTAAAAATGCGTTGGAAGTTTCAAGCTTGCCCGGTAAACTTGCCGATTGTTCCATAAAAAATCCTGATGAGGCAGAAATTTATATCGTTGAAGGCGATTCTGCGGGTGGCAGTGCCAAGCAGGGACGTGACAGAAGATTTCAAGCTATCCTTCCTCTGCGCGGAAAAATCCTTAATGTTGAGAAAGCAAGACTCGATAAAATTTTTGCCAACGCCGAAATTCGCACGATGATAACCGCATTTGGAACGGGCATTAGTGAAGATTTTGACCTTGCAAAACGCCGCTACGGAAAAATTATTATTATGACGGATGCTGACGTTGACGGCGCACACATTCGGACTTTGCTGTTGACTTTCTTTTATCGCTATATGAAACCGTTGATTGAACACGGACACGTTTACATTGCGCAACCGCCGCTTTATCAAGTTCGTAAAGGCAAAAATCATTGGTACACTTATTCTGATGATGAACTTGCTAAAAAACTTGACGAAGTCGGACGCGAAGGTGCAACGGTTCAACGCTATAAAGGCTTGGGTGAAATGAATCCCGAACAACTTTGGGAAACGACAATGGATCCCAACGAACGTACAATGCTGCGTGTTGAAATTGAAGACGCGGCAGAGGCAGACGAACTTTTTACAATTTTGATGGGCGATCAAGTTGCTCCGCGCAGGCAGTTCATTGAAGAAAATGCCTTGCTCGTCAAAAATCTGGATATTTAGAATCAGCCATATCGAGAAAGGAAAGTAAAGAGTGGATTTATCCGGAAAACAAATACTTATCACAAATTGTTGCGGACTTGGCGATCTGATTATGTTTACACCTGCACTAAGGAGTTTGAAAGAAAAATTTCCTTCTTGTCATATTACTTTTGTATGTCGTGACAATTATCGTGATGCTTTAATTGGATTGCCTTATGTTGACGAAGTGGCCTGCATATATCGTGGAAAACCTTTTGGACGCTATCGTACTGTGCCGGCACTCATCAATAAAGACATCGTTGTCTTTACTGATTGGCAAGTTATTTTGATGATTTTTTCAAAACTTCTGCGAATACCCTTTGTTGCAGGTTATAGGCGAGAGAACCATATCTTAAGTAAATGTTTAAAAAAAGAATTGACGGAACACCCACTTCTTTCAAAAGATTATGTTGCTTGTACTAACGCTAGAATAATTTCTAATGCATTGGAAATTAAAATTAAAGGCGACATGACCAAAATTGATATTTCTGAACCGCAAACAAAAGATGTTCAATCTGTAGATAAAATGCTCAAATCCATCGGACTAAAACCTGATAGTCAATACATTTTAATGACACCTTTCACAGGTTTTGAACAAAGAAATCTTCCGATTCATAATGCTATTGAGTTTGTTAAAATGGTTGAAAAAATATATGACTTGCCTGTTGTCATATCTGCGCCGAAGAAGAAATGGGAAATAGCAAAAGAAATTTCTAAGTACACTTTAATTAATGAAACTTCTATTCGTGAATTTGTGGAACTGGTCAAAAGATCAGAAATTTTAGTTACTCCAGATAGCGGACCAATGCACGTTGCAGGAGCTGTAGAAAAAAAATGTGTGGCAATTTTCGGTAAAGATTTGCCATCGCGTTGGGCACCGAAAAGAAATTGTATTCCGCTATACTTAAATCCACCTTGTTCGCCTTGCGATGATGACACGGCAAGAAAATGTTCGTTAAGTTGTATAAACAACATAACTGCCGACATGATATTTGAGGCGTGTGAACAGATTATTAAAAATAAAAATTAAAAATTTCAATAAAAAATTTTATTAACCAGAGAGGAAAAATTTATATGTTAAAAAAATTGGTTAGCATTGCGCTGACAATTTTCTTGTCGTTATGTCTTGTAACGGTTGACGCGTCAACGCCTAAATACAGTGCCGATAAATCCGTTTTGGCTTACGCTGAACTTTACACTTACGGAACTTCTGAAAATATTGAGGCTACGGGACTTCCTAAAGAATTTGCCGACGAAATTCAAAAACGTATGAAAAACCATTTGATGATGTCTTTTAAGAATTACCCGCTTAATCCCGAAAATTTTGCGGAGGTTCAAACTAAACTTGTTGAAAAACTTCACGAGGTTATGAAAATTTCTGCACGGTTGAAAGTTGACGATAATGAAAATCCTGTCGTCGAACTTACCGCGAATCACATTAATCAAAGTGTTGTGGACGAGATAACGGCGCATGACGGCGATTTTAAAACGCTTGACGTTATGCGACACATCAGCGAGCCGTTGGAATTGGCGACGGACGGACAATTTCAAAGTACTGCGATGAAAGCTTTTCTCGGACTTATCGCGGAACTTCCGACTAAGGACGCTACAACTTTTGACGTGACTTGTAAGCTTATTGAAGACGATAACGGCAATTTGTATTGGATGCCGCAGGATATGGAGGCACTTAGCAAATTTATTGATCCTACTTTTAAGATTAAGGAAACAGACCCGAAGTCGATTGATGATTTGCTGATACAAATTTTCGGCGGCGTAGCACCTCAAGGGAATTCTACGGAGGAATAGCGAAAATTTATGACGCAGGAAAATCGGCAGGCGTTATCAGATGGATTTCGTGACGGCATACCTATAGGGCTGGGATACTTCGTCGTAAGCTTTACGCTTGGAATTGTCGCCCGTCAAGTTGGTATGACGCCGTTTGAAGGATTTTTGATGAGCCTGCTGAATAACGCTTCCGCCGGTGAATACGCGGCACTTGCAGTAATGATAACCGACGCGCCGTATTTGGAATTGGCAGTATTGACGCTGGTAGCAAATGTGCGGTACGTTTTGATGAGCGCGGTACTTAGTCAAAAATTTTCACCCGACACGCCGTTTTATCACAGAATTTTTGTAGGCTTTGACGTAACGGACGAAATTTTTGGAATATCCGTAGCTCGCGCAGGAAAGCTTAATCCGTTTTACAACTATGGTGCGATGTTGACGGCATTACCGGGCTGGTCAATCGGCACGGCATTAGGAATTGTCGCAGGAAATATTTTGCCGCCGTCAGCACTCAGTGCATTATCGGTCGCGCTTTACGGAATGTTTTTGGCGATAATAATTCCACCGTCGCGTAAAGATAAAGTTGTAGGTGTGGCGGTTATTGCGAGTTTCGCGTTAAGTTTTCTTGCATCGATATTTTTCAGCGAAATTTCGGAAGGTACGCGGACAATCGTTTTGACGGTATTAATTGCGGGTATCGCGGCGATAATTCGACCGATTAAAGATTAGTGAATTGCGTTTAGTAATTAGCCTATAATAAAAAGCTCAACCAACTCGGCAACTCCTCGATTTTGTCGTAGATTCAAATTGCCGAAACATCGGGAACGCGGCGACCAAATTAAATTTATTGAAACGTTCTTCGTGAAAATCGCTGTTGCCGATTATGTTTCTCTTTGCCAGCGTTTCTCTTTCAAAAGAGAAATGCTGTTTTAAAAATAAAAAAATATTTGACAATAAAAAAAGAAATTTTTTCTAATTGGAATTTGCTAATACGCAATAAACGCTTGTAATTTCTAAAATTTATGTTAAACTGAAATTTGCGGTGATTGTATGAGAATTTTTTTGACGGCAGGAACTGAAGACGGTCGTAAGCTTGCAGAATTTTTGACAATGCACGGACATAATGTCACGGCATCCGTTGTCAGCGATTACGGCAAGAAAATTTTGCAACAATACGACAGAATTAAAATCAACGATAAAAGTTTGAACGCCGACGAATTGACAGCATATCTGCGCGGGAATTTTGACATACTTGTAGACGCCACTCACCCTTACGCCGTCAACGTTTCGCAAAATGCTATTGACGCTTGCCGACGTGCTGAAATTCCTTACATACGTTTTGAACGCGAGGAAGTCGAAATTGACGACGAAAATATTTTCAGAGTTGACAGTTACGAATCAGCGGCAATTAAAGCGGCTGAACTTGGCAAAAATATTTTCATCACGACGGGTAGCCGTAACCTTAAAAAATTTATTGATTCGCCTGCATTGAAAGATTGTAACTTGACGGTTAGGATTTTACCGACGGCGGAAGTTTTGAGAGAGTGCGAAAGTTATGGCTTGACTCCAAAACAAATTATCGCTATGCAAGGTTCGTTTACAACCGAAATGAATGTTGAGACTTTCAAGCATTGCCGCGCAGAAGTTATCATTACGAAGAATAGTGGCAAAGTTGGCGGAGCTGATACAAAAATTGCCGCCGCGAAAATTCTTAATTTGCCCGTCGTAATGATTGACCGTCCGAAAATTTTTTATCCCAACGTTGCTAAAACTTTTGACGAAGTTTTAAATTTTATAAAAAGTAAAGGTGTTGCCGAATGAGAATTTTTAAAATTTTACTGATGCTTTTGGCGTTATTGATTATCCCCTGCCAAAGTTTTGCCGAAATGCCGGAAATTACGGCGGGACAAACTTATTTCGACGTATTTAAAGGGCATTACGTTTTGAAAGACAATGTCCGCGTCGTTATGAATAATCACGGTTTACAGGCAACTGTGACTGCCAATGAGGCACGTGTTAATGTCGTCGAACAAAAATGTTGGGCAATCGGTAACGTAAATTTTTCGCACGTTGACTACGATTTAAAATGCGATAACGCTTACTTGCAATGGCAGACTAAAACCGCTGACATTATAGGCGGCGTTGATTTTAAAGGCAAAAAAAGCATTGCGGTAACTTCCAGCAAGGCAACTTTTAATTGGGAAGACAAAATTGCAGATTTTTACGGAGAAGTTAAAGTTACTGCCAAAAAAGATTTACAGTTTGAAGAAGGTTTGAAACTTGAAAAGGGAGTAACTTACGCACACGTCCGCTATAATGTCACTGAAAATAAGATTCTTCAGCTTGACAAAACTTTTGACATTCCCAACATTGAAATTCCCGACCCAGATAAATAATGTTATGTTAAAAAATTTTTCATTAGATCGCGCAATGTACGGCGTTGTAATTGCACTTGCGTTATTTATTACTACCTCAACCGCACTTGCAAACATTGCCGTTGCAGTTGGCGTATTGTTTATTGCTTTAGAATTTTTCCGAACAAAGAAACTTCCTAAATTTGACACGGAAATTTTGAAAGTACTAGCGATTTATTTTGCCGCGCAAGTTTTTATTGCGATAATGTCATTAAATCCGGCGGTCAGTTTTCGTGAAGTCGCTGGCGAATCACACAGATTTTTACCGCTAATTTTCGCAATGACTTTTATTAAGAGCAAGTCTCAACTGCGTGATGTATTAATTGTAATTCTGATTACAAGTTTTGTTAATGAAATTGTGGGATTAGTTCAGTACTTTATTCTAGGTGAAACACGAGCGTATGGATTGAATAAGTGGGCAACTTTTTTTTCTTCAATTGTTTTAATGCAAATTCTTATACAAATTTTTATTTCCCAGTTGGAAATAATGCCTAAATTTTGGCGAATACTTTCGGTAATTTCTTGCTTATTGGCAGCTATTGCCCTAATCGCATCTTTAACAAGAATATCATGGATCACGGCCTTTGTTGTGGCGATTATTTTTATATTTATGGAGAAACGTTATCGTACAATTGCAATAAAAATCCTGTCTGTCTTATTAACAGTTTTTATAATTGTACTTATGTCATCCCCTTTCTTGTTAGATCGTTTTAAAACAATTTATGATGTAAATTTTCAAGGTAATCACGAAAGAGTGCTTATGTGGGAGTCTTCATTAAAAATTTTTGAAGACTATCCTTTACACGGTATAGGTCAAAATATGTTCCGTGATGTATACAATGGAGAGTATATTTCTGAAGATGCCGTAGAGTCGTGGCATTCACAAGCGCACAATAATATTATCAATACGGCTGTCGAAAGAGGAATAATTGGAATCATCGCCTTCTTTATACTTTACGGTTATTTTTTCCGGCGATTTTTTATCCAGTTTAAGAAAGAACAAAATATGAAATTTAGTGCTGGACTGACAGCATTTCTAATTGCGGTTGCCATACACTTTGCAGGATTGACTGAAACCAATCTTAGCTTGTCAATAATCATACGAGAGTTTTGGTTTTTTTCAGGAATATTGATAGCCGCACATCCAATTTTAAATTTTGATTTTGAGGATTAATCCCTAGTGATTAAAATATTTTCATCGGTATTTTCGCAATTGCGCAGAAAAAATTTTGCACTGCGATTTGAAAAAATTTTACTGATTTTGTTAGCGTTAAGCGTGTGTGTGTCCGAGCCGTTCAGCCGCAACATAATCAGAATTATTTTTGTAATGGTTGCGGTTACATTTTTTATTGGGCGCGATAATGCAATGGAAATCATTAAACGCTATAAAAATTTTTTGTTACCAATTTCTGCCTTCGCGTGGTGGATGATAATTTCTTCAATTTACGGCGGAGATATTATTACAGACGATGACAGTAATGTTTACTGGTTTTTTTTCAGCCACAATATGATTTTGTTCATACCGATGATAATAATGATTCGGGGACAAAAAAATTCAGAAAAACTTTTAATCGCAACGGCAATGTCTCTACTAATTGAAGACATTTTTATTTTTTATCAACTTGGTCAGGGCGTCATAAATCCGATAGCTTTTTTAAACGACTCGCCGTTTCAAAGTTCAATTTTATACGTGATTTTACTGCCTACACTTTTAATCTTGACGTTAAGCGCACATGAACTTAGAAAACAAATTTTTTACGGCGGAACATTTTTCATATCATTGGCGGCATTTTTATTTTTGTATACGAAATTTGCACAGATTGTCTTGGCAATAATTTTTTTAATAATTTTGTTTGAAGGCTTGAGACATTACAAAAAATCTTTAATCTTGGCAATGGCAGCTGGAATTTTTTTAATAATGTCGCAAGGTACGCTAAACGGTGAAGACGTATTCACGGAACGAAAAATAGTTTGGTCAAGCGCGATTGAAATAATTTCCGAAAATCCTATAATGGGCGTAGGATTAGGAAATTTACACGAATTTTTACCGAAAAATTTAATAATTACTCACGTTTACAATACATACTTACAATTTTGGGCAGAGACGGGAATTTTCGGCTTGCTGTTATTTTGTGGAATTTTCGGCGCAATTTTAATTTGGTCGAAGAAACGCACAGAAAATTTGTACGGAAAAATTTTATTTTTTTCTACTCTGTCGTTAATGCTTTACGCGGCGACAGATTTTATTTTTGAAAGTTACAGCGCAATGCGCCTTTATTGGTTTTTACTGGGCGTATGCGTTGCAAGTTTAGACAGATGATTGGAGGAATTTTTTTGGAAAATTATATTGGCGCAGAAAAAATTATTGAGAAAAAGAAAAAATATATTATGCCCTGTTTGGGACATTTTTATTTTGATCCGCCGCAATTTGTTCGCGGTGAAATGCAATATCTTTTCGACGATAAAGGTAAAAAATATCTCGATATGTACGCGGGCGTTTCCGTCATAAATTGCGGGCATTGCAACCCTTTCATCACGGAAAAAATTATCGCGCAGGTTCAAAAACTTCAACACGTCTGCAATATTTACCTCACGGAAAATTTTGTAAATCTTGCCGAAAAATTAGCGGAAGTTACGCCGGGCAATTTGCAAAAAAGTTTTTTCTGTTCGACGGGAACAGAGGCTAATGAAGGCGCGTTACTTTTGGCGACGGTTTACAAAAAAAATTCCGAATTTATCGCTCTTCAAAACGGTTTACACGGACGCACAAAACTTACAATGAGTTTGACTGGTATAGGAATGTGGAGGACAGATCCTAATCCTGTCGGCGGAATAAATTTTGCGCCGAATCCCTACTGTTATCGTTGTCCGCTCGGAAAAAAATTTCCTGAATGTGATTTGGAATGTGCTAATAAAATTGAAACAATTATTAAAAATTTTACGTCGGGGAAGCCTGCCGCGTTAATCGCCGAACCTATTCAAGGCAATGCTGGAATTGTTGTTCCGCCGAAAAATTATTTTAAGCGCGTCAAAGAAATTCTTAACAAATACAATGTGCTTTTGATTGATGATGAAGTTCAGACGGGCTTTGCGAGGACGGGTAAAATGTTTGCCATTGAAAATTTTGACGTTGTACCTGACATTATGAGCGTTGCAAAGGCGTTAGGCAACGGTCAACCGATTAGCGCATTTATTTCGACGGCTGAAATTGCAGACACTTACACCAGACCGGGCGCGTCGACACTTGGCGGAAATCCTGTTTCCTCGACGGCTGGGCTTGCAGTACTTGAATATATCGCGGAAAAAAATCTTATGGAAAATGCAAAACTGCGCGGCGAACAACTTAAAAACGGTTTGTTAAATCTGCAAAAAAAATATTCGATAATAGGTGACGTGCGCGGTATCGGCTTAATGATTGGTGCAGAATTTGTAAATCATGATAAATCGCCCGCGCCTGAAGTTTTAGATAAAGTTTTGGAAAAACTGAAAGATTTGGGATTTATCATTGGAAAAGGCGGAGTCGGCAGAAATGTTATGGCTTTTCAACCGCCGTTAGTAATTACTGAAAAAAATGTTGACGACGTAATTAACGCGTTGGATTTAGTTTTATCCGAGATTTGTTCATAAAAAAATCGACTACGAAAATTTTTCCGCAGTCGACAAAATATTTATATCCGTTAATTAATTTCTTTGAACCCATTCCCAAATTCTTTCAGCGACGGGAGATTCACCGCCGTAAACGTAAGCTGACGCTCCCCAAGAATTTTTGTAGTAAGGACCGCCGCCGGCTCTGTAAAATTTGTATCTGATGTATTCACCATAATCAGTTACAACAGTGCAGGAAAAATTACTGCGTCCGCCTGCTAAAGTCTCCGTCAACAGATACGCCGCAGCTCCGTTATCTTGATAATATCCTACATGAACCCGATATGCTTCGGCTTGATTGTCTGAACCGCCTGCAAAAACCAGCGCAACAGCCAAAAGCATTGTTACAAAAACTTTCTTCACGACAAACACCTCCATGTAAACTCTGAAATTATTTTAGCAGTTCATTGATTAAAAATCAATTTGTTAATAATTAAAATTCCATTAAGTTTATCGTGAATTTTTTCTTTTTTTATAAATATAAATCGCAACAATTATTAAAATCGCTATAACGACGATAATACTTGCTTCGTGACCGAGTTCCAAAAGTTTTTTCCAATTTTCGCCGAATAATATGCCTAAGTATAAAATTAACGCCGTCCAAGGAAGTGAACCTACAAAAGTATAAAACAAAAATGCTTTAAAGTTGACGCGTGCAAATCCCGCCGGTAATGAAATAAATGTCCGCACAACCGGCAACATTCGACTAAAGAAAACTGCGCGGATACCGTATTTATCAAACCAACGTTGTGCTAAGTCGACGTGAGATTTTTTTATCAGAAAATATTTTCCGTACTTGTCAACGAAAGTTCTGCCTCCGTAACTTCCAACTGCATAAGCGAATATCGAGCCGACCATACCTCCGATCATTCCCGCCGTCATCGCGCCCGTAAAAGTCATTTGGTCTGCGAAAATTAAATATCCAGCAAATCCCAAAATTAATTCGCTTGGAATAGGTATGCAGGCATTTTCCATAGCCATTAAAAGTGCTACGGCAAAATATCCGTACACCGAAATAAAATCTAAAAAACTTTGTTGAAGTTGTTCCATCAATCGCACTCCTTAGAAATAAATTTGTAAACGTCGCGTGAAGTTGTATCTTCCGCGATTTTTATATTGTAACCGAGTTTGTCAATTTCTGCACGTAATTTTTCCGCCAAAATGTGGACAATAGGAAATTCCGTCGCAAAATGTCCCGCGTCGATAACGTGAATTTTATTATCAACGGCGTTTTGTGCCTCGTGATATTTAACGTCACCGGTCACAAAAGCTTGCGCGCCTAAAAATTTTGCCTTACTGATAAATTCACTGCCCGCGCCGCCGCAAATTCCAACTTTCTCAATCAAAAAATCTCCCGCGTCAATCAATCGTACAGTGTCAGCATTCAAACTTTTTGCAACGTGTTTGGCAAAATTTTCAGCAGACATTTTATTCGGCAAGTAACCGATTCGCCCAAGTGAAAGTTCATCGTCAAAAGGTTTAACGTCAATCAATCCGATTTTCTCCGCTAAAACGTTATTGACGCCGCCTTCCGCCGAATCTAAATTTGTATGCGCGGCAAAGACTGAAATATTATTTTTTATAAGCGTCTCAAGTTTTTTACCAAGCGGCAAGTCAGTCCGAAAATTCTTGACTGCGCGGAAAATTACGGGATGATGTGATATAATTAAATCTGCGCCAAAATCAACAGCACTTTTAACGGTCTCGTCGGTTACGTCAAGGCAGACGAAAATTTTTTCAACTTCCGAATCAAAACTGCCGACTAAAAGCCCTACATTGTCCCACTCTTCGGCAAGTTGACGCGGCGCAATTCGATTCATAATTTCAGCGATATTTTGAACTTTAACTTTCTTCATAATAAATTTCCTTTCTATGGAGTTGATAAAATGAAAATATTGACGGTTGACGTTGGCGGCACTTTTATAAAATATGCCGTGATGAATGAAAATGCAAAAATTTTTCAGCGCGGGAAAATTCCTACGCCACTTGACACTCGACAAAATTTTTTCAACGCGATTAAAAATATTTATGAAAAAATTTCCGTTGAAGGTATTGCGCTTTCATTGCCGGGCGTGATTGATTCTGCGCGTGGAATTTGTGTAAAAAGTGCCGCGTTGAGTTTTAATAACGATTGTAACATTGTCCGCGAACTCGGCGAAATTTGCACCTGTTCGGTCACGATTGAAAATGATGCGCGTTGTGCCGCACTTGCCGAAGCAAAATTTGGATCACTTGCCGACGTTGACGCGGGATTCGTAATGGTATTCGGCACGATGATTGGCGGCGCATTTGTAGTTAATCAAAAAATTTACAAAGGTGCTGATAATTCGGCTGGCGAAATTTCTTTTCTTCGCGCAGGTCACAATCAAAAAATTTTCAGCGATGTTTGCAGTGTCCCAAGTCTCTTAAAAGGTTACGCGCAGATTAAAAATTTGTCAACAGAAAATATTACTGGAGAAAAATTTTTTCAAGCCGTCAATGAAAATGAAATTGACGCGCTGACTTGCCTTGATAAATTCACGCGTCGCATTGCCGAAAAAATTTTTAACATACAGCTGATTATTGACGTTGCAAAATTCGCGATTGGCGGCGGTATAAGCGCACAGAAAATTTTTATTGATTCGATTCGTGATAATCTCCAAAAAGTTTATAGCGAATGTCCGATTGATTTTAATCACGTTGAAGTTGTACCCTGCAAATTTTTGAATGACGCAAATTTAATTGGCGCACTTGCCAATTTTATGGACAACACTGTATACAAGGGGAAAAATTTTGACGGCAGATAAAATCTTTGCTACAATCACACTTGCTGGTTTAATCAGCGAAAATAAAGGAGGGAGTAAAATTTGGCTCTCGTTGTAAAAAAATTCGGTGGAAGTTCAGTTGCTACGACGGAAAAAATTTTAGCTGTGGCAGAAAGAATTTTAAGCGAGAAAAAGCCTGACGATAAAATTGTAGTAGTTGTTTCAGCAATGGGCGATTCAACAGATAATCTGATAACACTTGCCGAAGGTATTGACAAGTACCCATATAAATCAACTTACCTGCGAGAAATGGATATGCTCTTGACAACCGGCGAACAAGTTTCAATTTCTTTATTGGCAATGGCTTTTCAAAAGTTGGGACAACCCGCAATTTCTTTAACCGGCGCGATGGTCGGCATGAAAACTGATTCCGTCCACACTAAGGGCAGAATTTTAAACATAACGCCTGATAGAGTATTTGAGGAACTCGACAAAGGTAATATCGTCGTCGTTGCAGGATTTCAAGGCGCAGATAAATTCGGAGACCCAGTAACATTAGGGCGCGGAGGTTCGGACGCATCAGCCGTTGCATTGGCAGGCGCGTTGAAAGCTGACGAGTGCGAAATTTTTACGGACGTTGACGGAATTTATACCGCAGATCCGCGAATTGTCAAGGGCGCACGTAAAATGAAAGAAATTACCTACCGCGAAATGTTAGAAATGGCACGATTGGGCGCAGGCGTTATGCAGCCGCGTTCCGTAGAAATGGGACTTTACTTTAACATTCCCATTCACGTCCGCTCAACTTTTAATGACAAAATCGGCACGGTTATCAGGGAGGATTATACTTTGGAAGATAATTATTTTGAAATTCGCGGCGTTGCGCACGATCAGAAAGTTGCTAAAGTTGCAATTCTCGGCGTTGACAATCAGCCCGGTATTGCACACAAAATTTTTTCCGCGCTTGCCGAAGCAAATATCAGCGTCGACATGATTGTACAGAGCATTCGCAACCTTGAAAGAAATATTACTGACATAGTTTTCACGATTGAACTTTCAGACTTGGCAGAAGCTAAAAAAGTTATTGATAAAGTTGCTGATGAAATTGACGCGGCGGCAGTTTTGGTTGAAGAAGACGTTGCAAAAGTTTCAATCGTCGGCGCAGGTATGGTTGGCAGTCCCGGCGTTGCGGCGAAAATGTTTGGCGCATTATCCCGCGCAGGTGTCAACATTGACATTATCAGCACATCGGAAATTAGCGTATCTTGCTTGATTAAGGGTTCGCAACTTATTGAGGCAGTCAACAGCATTCACGACGAATTTTTCAGCGATTAATATTTTGTGTGGTAAATTTTTATGAAGGTTTACGATTGCTTTACGTTTTTCAACGAATTTGAATTGCTTGAACTTCGTCTTGATTCTCTTTGGGATTTGGTCGACTATTTTGTTATCGTTGAGGCGAATAAAACGCACGCCAATAAACCTAAGCCGTTCAATTTTTTGGAGCGTAAGAAAGAATTTAAACGTTACTTCAAAAAAATTCGTTATGTTATGGACGATTCGATTGTTCCCTACAAAGGCGTCGGCGATTGGTCTATTGAAAATAATCAGCGAAATAATATTATTCAAGGTTTAGGCGACGCGGAGCCGGACGACTTAATTTTTATTTCAGACGTTGATGAAATTCCTAATCCGCATACGATAAAAACTTTGTTGGAAAGTCAGTTCGACGAGTCTAAAAACGTTGATCTGCTGATACTTTATTATCCTGAAGAATATTCGCCGCGCACTTTGATAACTTGTCAATCCTTAATGAGGACGATAAATTTTTTAAATTACTCGCCTATTGTTTGTTGGCAAGATTATCACATATATTATTTTGATTGGGTTTCGCGAAAATTGTCTTGGGAAGGTACAGTTATCGGCAAGTTTAAGCATATGAAGTCGCCGCAAGCATTTCGTAACGCCCGAAGAATTTTACCGCGTTTACCTAACGGCGGCTGGCACTTTTCCTATATGGGCGGCGTTAAAAAAGTTGTCACGAAAATGCAATCTGCTGTTGAGTGCGTGGAACTTGTAAATAAAGATAAAAAATATATTGACGAAAATTTTGTAAGGGACGCAATGTCTAATGGGATTTATTTTCCGTCCGGCGAAAATTTTTCTCGTTGCGAAATTGAGGAAATAACTTTACCGACATTAAAAGATTTTTTGAAAAAATATCCGTATTTTGTCAGCGGAAAGTAATTTCCATTGAAGAGAGGTTTTTAAAAAATGTCAAACAGTATGGCGGCAAGTCACGCCGTCAATAGAACTTTGTACGATCCTATTTTTGTAGCGGGAACAGCTTGCAAGGAAGCTATGAAAATTCACGGCAAAGATAAAGTAATCAACGCGACAATCGGCGTAGTTTTGGACGAAGAAGGTAAGCTTGCCGTATTGCCGACGGTTGAGAAAATTTTCCGCAATCTGAAAATGTCTGAATACACGAGCTACGCGGCACTTTCCGGCAATGCTGATTATGTTGACGCGGTGAAAAATATCGTCTTCAAAAATACAAACTGCGCGGGCTATTTGGGCGCGGTTGCAACGGCGGGCGGTACGGGCGCAATTCATCACGCCATTGCTAATTATGCCGAGCGCGGCGAAACAGTTTTGACTTCAGATTGGTGTTGGGGCAATTACAAAATTATCTGCGCGGAGACCGGTAAACGCCTTGAAACTTTTAAACTGTTCAATGACGAGTTGACGGCGTTTAACATTACCGCCTTTGCAGATAAAGTTGAAAGTTTGTTGAAGGTGCAAAATTCTCTGCTGATAATTTTAAACACGCCTGCGCATAATCCTACGGGCTACGCTATTAGCAATGACGAATGGGATAAAATTTTGGACGTGATAAAAAGTCATGCGGCTAAAGGTAAGAAAATTTCTTTGCTCGTCGACATTGCCTACATTGATTTTGCGGCGGAAAGAAAAATTGCGTGGGGATTTATGGATAAATTTTCCAATCTTCCTGCAAATGTTTTGACGATGATTTCTTTCAGTATGTCGAAGAGTTACACTTTCTACGGACAACGGACGGGCGCATTGGTTGCTATATCGACGGACGCTGACGTTATCAAAGAATTTGAAGAGACTAACAAATATTCTTGCCGCGCAGTTTGGTCGAACATTAATAACGGCGCACAAGTTCTTTGCGTAAAACTTTATCAAGATGAAAAACTTTCTGCCGAATTGGAGCAAGATCAAACTAATCTTAGAAATTTGGTTAATCGTCGTGCAAAAATTTTCGTCGACGAGGCTAACGAAGTCGGCTTGAAAATCGTACCTTATAAAGGCGGATTTTTTATCGCCGTGCCTTCTGAAAATCCTGTCGCTGTTTGCAATGAACTTCAAAAGGATTTAATTTTTGCAGTGCCGTTGAAATATGGTATTCGTGTAGCCGCTTGTTCAATGCCGCTTGATAAAATTCCCGGCGTTGCAACAAAAATGAAAGCTACTATGGAAGTTAGTAGTAAATAGTTAATAGTGAATAGTTAATAGTAAAAAATGACCACTATTCACTATTGACTATTCACTATTCACTAAACGAGGTTAGAATTTGTTTAATTTTTCACGTAAAGACATAGAGTTTTTCGATTTATTTTCGCAGAACGCAAAATATTTTCATCTTGGCGCAATTTTGCTTGATGAAATTATCAAAGACCCGAATAAAGCTCTTGAACGTATTGATGAAATTTTAGGTCTTGAATCATCCGCCGATAAAGTCAACGAACGCATTATCGAGAAGTTAAATTTGAGTTTTATCACGCCGATTGACAGAGAAGATATTTATTCAATCGCTGGCGAATTGGCAACGGGCGTTGATATGCTTTACGACGCATTACAGCGAATCATTATGTACCACGCAGGTCACGCCACAGAAAAAAGTAAAACGTTGACGGGATTGCTCGTCGAAAGTACCCGCGAACTTGTACACGCTTTCAGTCTTATGTCGAATATGAAAAAAAATCAGCATCAGATGCTTGATTCTGTTCATAAAGTCGACAAGTACGAAGAAAAAGGCGATGTTGTGTACCGCGAAGATATTTCGATTTTGTTTGAAATTACGGAAATTGCGGCACGTGAACACGGAGCGAGTAAAGCAGTTATTCACTTGATTAAATGGAAAGATATTGTTGAGGACATTGAGCAATCCCTTGACCATTGCAAAAAAATCGGCGATATGATTCGCGGAGCGGTAATGAAATATGCTTGAACTTCAGTATTTAATCTTCACGGTAATAATTTTGGCGTTGGTCTTTGACTTCATAAACGGCTTTCACGATACGGCAAATGCCATAGCAACTTCGGTAAATACTCGCGCCCTTTACCCAACTCACGCAATAATACTTGCGGCGACTTTCAATTTTATTGGCGCAATGGTTTCAACGGGCGTTGCAAAAACTATCGGCGGAGATATTGTAAGAGACATCAGCATTGTTGAAGAAAAAATAATAATTGCCGCGCTGATTGGAGCAATCATTTGGAATTTGGCAACTTGGTACTTTGGTATTCCGTCAAGCTCGTCACATGCGCTGATTGGCGGATTAATCGGAGCAGTTTTAATTTCGGACGGAATAGACGGTTTAAATTGGTACGGCATAGGAAAAATTTTCGTTGCTTTGATAGCTTCTCCGGCAATCGCTTTCATCACCGGAATAATCATTATGAACATAATTTTTCGGGCGTTTGAAAAATTTTCTCCGCATTTTATTAATGGTAAGTTCCGCAAAATGCAAATCTTTTCGGCGGCGGCAATAGCATTTTCAAACGGTTCCAATGACGCGCAAAAATCAATGGGCATAATTACTCTTGCACTTTTCAGCGGCGGTTTTATTTCAGAATTTGAAGTTCCTATGTATGTAAAGATTTTGTGCGCAACGGCAATGGCAATCGGTACGGCAACTGGCGGTTGGCGAATAATAAAAACCGTTGGCGGAAAAATTTTTAAGTTGGAGCCGTCAAGCGGTTTCGCGGCAGATTTAAATTCATCAGCAGTAGTTTTCGGTGCAACTCTTTTGGCATTGCCCGTTTCAACTACGCACGTTGTATCAGGCTCAATAATGGGCGTCGGCACGGCTAAACGAGTGAACGCGGTACATTGGGGCGTTGCTCAAGATATGGTCAAGGCTTGGATGATAACAATCCCAATTACGGCTTTAATGGGCGCAATAGCTTACGGCGTAGTAGAATTTATTTTTTAAAGTCTATTGGATAGAATTTTATTATTTAGATTTACTTTCTCTTTGGCGCAAAGAGAAAGTAACAAAGAGAAACATGCCCGCTGAAATCGCGTCCGGCGATTTGCGCGGGCGGCGCACGTCCTTGTGCGCCTCTTTTTTTATCACCAACATTTTTGTAAATAATCTTTTAAATTTTTTTCATAACCGTTTTCAGTCGGATTGTAATATTTTTTACCAGATAAATTTTTCGGCAAATAATTCTGCTTTACAAAATTTCCTTCATAATCGTGCGGATATTTATAATTTTTTCCACTTCCAAAAAATTTCGCGCCTTTGTAATGACTGTCCCTTAAATGTAAAGGAACTTCAATATTTTTTAAATTTTTTACGTCGCTCATGGCATTTTCAAGCGCAACATACGCAGAATTACTTTTCGGCGCGCAGGAAACATAAATCGCTACTTGTGATAAAATTATTCTCGCTTCAGGCATTCCCACAAATTGAACAGCTTGAGCCGCCGAATTAGCCAAAATTAAAGCTTGAGGGTCTGCATTGCCGACATCTTCAGCCGCGCAGATTAAAATTCTTCGCGCTATAAATTTTATATCTTCGCAGCCATCAATCATTTTCGCCAAATAAAAAATCGCCGCATCGGGATCGCTCCCGCGCATACTTTTTATAAACGCGCTTATCGTGTCATAATGATTGTCGCCGCTTTTATCATATTTTCTTAACCTTTCGCCCCAAATTTTTCGCAAATTTTCTACGGTTATGCCGCCTTCCAAAATGATTTGTTCCAAAAGATTTAAAGCAATTCTCGCGTCTCCGTCCGCAAAATCAGAAATTATATCCACTGCACGCTCTTCAATCGGCAAATTTATTTCTTCAAGATTAATCGCGCGTTGAAGAATTTTTTTCAAGTTATCGGCAGATAATTTTTCTAACCGAATAATTTTAACTCTGCTTAAAAGTGCGCCGTTGACTTCAAAAAAAGGATTTTCAGTCGTCGCTCCTATCAAAATTATTCGCCCGTCCTCAACGTATGGCAATAAAAAATCCTGCTGACTTTTATTAAATCTGTGAATTTCATCGATAAATAAAATTGTTTTACGATTCATTTCACGTTCAATTTCAGCTTTTTGGATAATTTTTCGCAACTCCGCAACGCCTGAAAGAGCCGCATTAATTTTCACGAAATTACTTTCAGTCGTGTTGGAAATAATTTTTGCTAAAGAAGTTTTACCTGTACCAGGCGCACCGAAAAAAATCATCGAAGGCAAATAATTCCCGCCAATGATTTTTTCCAAAAAATTTAAAAGTTCTTCCTGCCCCACGAAGTCACTTAATTTTTGCGGTCTCATTCTTTCGGCAAGCGGCACATAAATTTTTTCTTTGTTGATTGAATCCATTTTAAATCCTCCATTATTTTTAATTATATCACAAAGAATTTACATTTTCTTAAAATTAAGATAGCGCGTAGTTGACAATCAATGTTAAAATTTACTTAAGGAAAAATTCTGACGGGAGATTTTTTTATTTTGAATGTTTGAATTTGAATTTATGCGCAATGCACTCTGCGCGGTCTTATTGGTAACGCCGCTATTCGGAATACTTTCAACAATGGTTGTGTCGAATCGGATGGCATTTTTTTCTGATTCGCTTGGACACGGAGCATTTACGGGAATTGCAATCGGCGCGTTAATCGGCGTCAACGAAGAAATTTTTGGACTGCTGGCATTTTCGATAATCTTTGCGCTTTTAATCACTTACATAAAAAATAAATCACATGGCGGCGCGGATACGGTAATCGGCGTATTCAGTTCTACGGCGATAGCATTAGGCTTAATGTTGATGTCGACGGGCGGCAAGTTCAATAAATTTTCGCGATTCTTAATTGGTGACTTGCTAAGTATTTCTCAAGAAGATATAATTTATTTGGCGGCGGTCTTCGTAGCAGTTTTAATTTTATGGGCGGCAATTTTTAACAAACTTTTAATTTCATCCGTCAACAAAACTTTGGCTCGAAGTCGCGGAGTAAATACTCACGTTGTCGAATCAATTTTCGCGGTAATGTTGGCAGTCGTCGTGGCGTTAAGCATTCAGTGGGTAGGAATTTTAATCATCAATGCATTATTGGTTTTACCGGCGGCGGCGGCGCGAAATGTTACAAACTCCGTCAAGTCGTATCATCTTTTAAGCGTGGCGATTGCGTTAAGTTCTGGCGTCGTGGGATTATTTTTAGCTTATGAATTAAATTCTGCGGCAGGAGCAACGATAGTAGTTTGTGCGGCGGTAATTTACTTTGTGACATTGATTTTAAAGCCAAAATTCGTAAAATAGTTAATAGTAAAAAATTGACTACTATTAACTATTGACTATTCACTATTAACTAAACAAGGAGGAAATTTTTATGAAGGTTATCGAAACAAGTTTGAAAGGTGTATTGATTCTTGAGCCGAAAGTTTTTGGAGATTCGCGGGGCTGGTTCATGGAGACTTGGTCGAATCAAAAATTTCAGGCGGCAGGATTGAATTTTGAATTTTTGCAGGACAATCAATCTTATTCCGCGCAGAAGGGAACTTTTCGCGGCTTGCACTACCAGTTAAATCCTATGGCACAGGCAAAAGTTGTGCGTTGTACTCGCGGAGAACTTCTTGACATTGCGGTTGATATTCGCGAAGGTTCGCCGCAGTTTGCTAAGTGGACGGCTGTAACTTTGACGGCTGAAAATAAGCGTCAACTTTTAATTCCTCGTGGATTTGCTCACGGATTTTTGACGCTGACTGATGATGTTGAAATTCAGTACAAGGCTGATAATTATTACGCGCCGCAATGTGACGGCAATATTCGTTGGGACGATCCGCAAATTGGAATTGAATTGCCCTTTGCACCAACAATTTTGTCTGACAAAGATGCAAATGCACCTACGCTTGCAGAACGCATCGAACGTAAAGAATTAAATTTTATTTTTGAATGAGGTATGATTATGAAAATTATTGTAACGGGCGGCGCGGGATTTATCGGCGGAAATTTCGTTTATTACCTTCTGAAAAATTCCGAAGATAAAGTTATCTGCTACGACAAACTGACTTACGCGGGCAATCTTGAAACTTTGAAAGACGCGCAGGAAAATCTCAACTTCAAATTTATTCGCGGCGACATTGCTAACCGTGAAGAAGTTTATAAAATGTTCGAGGAAGAAAAGCCTGACGTTGTAGTAAATTTTGCGGCAGAAAGTCACGTTGACCGCTCCATAGAAGACCCTGAACTTTTTTTGCGCACAAATATAATTGGTACAAGTATTTTGCTTGACGCTTGTAAAAAATTTGGCATTAAACGTTTTCATCAAGTGTCGACAGATGAAGTTTACGGAGATTTACCGCTTGACCGTCCCGATTTATTTTTCACGGAACAAACTAACTTGCACACGTCAAGCCCGTATTCTGCGAGTAAAGCTTCTGCGGATTTACTTGTACAAGCTTATCAGAGAACTTACAAAATTCCTGCAACAATTTCGCGTTGCTCCAACAATTACGGACCTTATCATTTTCCGGAAAAATTAATTCCGCTGATGATTATCAATGCGCTTAACAATAAAAAATTGCCGGTTTACGGTGTCGGTGCTAATGTTCGTGATTGGCTTTACGTCGAAGATCACTGCGCGGCGATTGATTTAATTGTACGCAAAGGCAAAGTCGGCGAAGTTTACAATATCGGCGGACATAATGAACGCACGAATCTTGACGTTGTTAAGACGATTTTAAAAATTTTGGGCAAGGGCGAAGATTTAATTGAGTTTGTGACTGACAGGAAAGGACATGACCTTCGTTACGCTATTGACCCCGCAAAAATTGAACGTGAACTTGGTTGGACACCGCAAACTAAATTTGATGACGGCATAAAGAAAACTGTTGCGTGGTATTTGGATAATCGCGATTGGTGGGAAAAAATTATCAGCGGCGAATATCAAAATTATTACGCCAAAATGTACGGCAACAGATAAATTTTAATTTCGGCAATTAAAAAATGCGTCGAGAGATTTTTCCCGACGCTAATTTTTTTTTATTAAATTTTAATTACCTAACAAAGCCGTCTCTAATGATTTTATTAAATTTTCCTGCGCGAAAAATGCCGCTTCAATCAAAGTTAAATCTTTTGTCGACATTCCCGAAGTCTGCATCATTACAGGAACTCCGCTTAAATCAACAAGAAATTCATACAACATAACTTTACGCTCATTGTCTTGCGCTTCACGCACTCTTTCAGCGTTGACAAGTTGCACCAAAACATATTTACAACCTGAATTTTTAGCGGTGTTAATTATCGGCATAAGACCGGTAGAAATATTATCCGCGCTTTCGACTTCAACGTATTTAGTTTCGTCAAAAGTCAACGCACTTAACCGCGCAGTTAAACACGTCCGCAGAATCATATAAATATATTTTTCGTCTTCAGCTATGAAATTTTTTTTCACAAAACGAATCGGCGCAACGTAAACCGGCACATCGATTTCACTTCCGTCAATGCCTGCATCGAAAGTAAAACCCTCCGCGTCAAAATAATTTCTCAATGCACAATCAAGATACATCGCTATTTTGTGTTCGTTATTGGTAGAAGTTTTAGCGGGAGTCCATGTCACAATATTGCCGAATTGCACATAACCGAACGGCTCAAAAACGCTCCTCACAACATCGCCTTTAATCTCAATACTCGTCAAATCAATTTTATCTGCGTATTCGTTAGCCAATGCCTTATTGCCAACAGCCGGTGCGGCGAAAGTTATAACCTTCATACGATCTTTATCAACGCCCATATCAATAAGACGAATCGCCGTCATAATCGCAACCGAACCGCCTAAACTGTGTCCCGTCAAATAAAGAGTTTCATTAGGATTGTTTTTAAGTTCATCAATTAAAGATTCAGCAAATCCGTCAGAAAGCATAGCGTCCGCGTAGTCACGAAAACCTTTGTGGACAACAATTCCGTCTGATTTATCTTCGTGAAGTTTTACGCCACCCATCCGAAAATCAACTTCAAAGTCGTGCATATCTTCTGTTCCGGAAATGACTAAAATTTTTGCAATCTGACCTTCATCAAAAGTTTTTCCGAGAATATAAGCCTTTGTCTTAACGCCGTGCTTTTTGGTATTCACTGCGTCAACTTTCCAGCCCATTGAAATCAAATTGTTGCGTATCAAAGAACTTTTATCATCACTGTACGCGGCAAATGAACTCAAAGCGCAAGTTAATTGAATTTCCCGCGTTTCAAAATCTGTTGCAACTTCATTTGCATAGGTGACAGCAGAAAAAATTATCCAGCAGATAAACGTTAAAAAAATTTTTCGCATAAAAACCTCCCAAAAAATTTTTTGCAGTTTATCATAATTTCGACGTTAAATCAAACAAAAAAATTAGACCCGACACAATGTCCGAGTCTTTTTGAGCTTATATTTCTATGTCGAAAAAATTTCGCTTAAAATTTCCAACGTTCAAGATTCGTCGCCCAAACAAATGATTATTTTTTAGGAGAGCTTAGGATAGCTTGAACGTATTATAATCTAAATGAGATTTATTGTCAATAAAAATTATGTGTCAAGTTTTATATTGTCGATGATTCTGCCGAGACGAATGCCTGAAATTAAATTCCACGTCCACTTTATGGCAACGGTAAGGTTTGTATGCGCACCGGCAAGGCGAATTAAATGAATTAACATCCACGCACACCAAGCCAAGAAACCACTGCTGAAGAAGGGCTTCATAAAGCTTGGAAGACCGCTTCCGACGACTGCTTGACCGCGTCCAATCGTCGCCATTGCACCCAAATCTTTGTAAACAAATTTTTCTAAGTTAGTATCGCCTTTAATCAACTTCATAATATTTTTGTGAGCTACTGCTGCTTGTTGAGTGGCAACGGGAGCAACTGTCGGTAATGGTCTTTGCATATCTCCGTGCATAAACGCCGCGCAGTCACCGATGGCGAAAACATTTTGATTGATTGCGCCGCGAACCATAAGATTTTCTTCAATCCAAATTCTGCCGTCACGCGCACATTCGCCGCCACAATTTTTTATAAAGTCAACTGCGCGGACACCTGCCGCCCAAATTACCGTAGTAGTTGGAATTTCAACGCCATTTTTCAATTTCAAAACATCGCCGTCATAACCTACAACTTGCGTATTTAACATAACGCGGACGCCTTTTTTCTCAAGGACACGGACAGTTTCTTTCTGCAAATCTTCGGGCATCATCGGTAAAACTCTCGGCGTTGCTTCAATCAAAATTACTTGCACATCGTTGAAATCGAGATGATGAAATTCTTTTTTCTGAATCTCAATTAATTCGGTAAGTGCGCCTGCTTCCTCAACGCCCGTAGGTCCGCCGCCCACAACTACGAAAGTCATACGCTTTTTTCTGTCTTCCGGCGTGCGGTAAGGTTTATCTGCGCGTTCAAATTCGTGGATAACGTGGTTGCGAATGTGCAAAGCCTCTTGTATAGATTTCATACCGAAGGCATGTTCTTCAACTTCTTTCATTCCGAAAAAATTTGTCGTCGTACCGGCGGCAAGAATCAAATAATCGTAGGAAATTTCTCCATGATTCGTTATCAAAACATTTCGCGCTTGGTCGACGCCTTGTGCCTTCGCCATAAAGAAGTTGACGTTTTTGTTTTTGCGGAAAAAACTTCTTATGGGATAGGCAATTTCATCTTCAGATAAAACTGCCGTTGAAACTTGATACAACAGCGGCTGGAACAAATGAAAATTATGACGGTCAACTAAAGTCACGTCGACATTTTCTTTAGCGAAAAGTTTAGCAAGTTTTATACCTCCGAACCCTCCGCCGACAATTACGATTTTAGGTTTTCCATTAGACATTTTTTAGCCCTCCCGAAAAATTTTGGGGGAAAATAACTTTATAAAATAAGTGCTGAAAGTTTTTTAATGACTTAGCAGAATTATAATATCAGTACAGAATTTTTTCAACTTTGACAAATAAAAAATCGACATTGACTTAAAAGATTTATTCTTAAAATCAATGTCGACTATAACAAAAATTTTTTAACCTACAAGTGTTTGACCGAAGTAAACGACCGCGCCCATAAATATTACGAAGGGGATATAAATCTTTACCGCAAATGCTAGCAGTTGGGAATCAGCCCCCTTGACGCCGATAGCCGCCGAACCTATAGCGATTGATAACGGTGAAATCATTTTACCCGCGCAGGCTCCCGTAGCATTAGCCGCCGCTACCCACGCTTGAATATTGGCATCAGCACCAATCGCTTGCGTCGCCATAACCTGCAACTTGCCGAACAAAACACAGCTTGACGTTGCAGAACCCGTTATGTAAGTACCGACTGAACCTAAAAACGCCGCGATTAAGGGATAAGCCGTCCCAGTTGCCGCAACCGCCGTGTCAGCAATTTGATTTGTCATTCCGCTGTAGCCCATAACTTTTGCCGTCGCGATAACGGAAATTATTGTGAGCATTGTAAATTTTAATCCGTTAATCGTCTTGCCAAGCAGTTTTAACATTTCGCCGAAACTTGCGCCTTGCTTACTTCCCGCAATGAACGCCGCCAACATTATCAGCACGCCCGGCGTATTAACCCACATAAATGTATAAGGAACGCCGCCTTCGCCGTTGTAAATCGGAACGCTTGATTTTATCGTTGATAATGCCGCATTAATCGGCGGGACAAGTTTACTCGTGAACAGCAGGAAGATAAAAATTAAAATAAACGGCAAGCAAGCATTGATAGCTTTAGCCGTCGTAATTTTCGCGCCTTCGTGAGAAGGCATTGCGTATTCAGGATCATTGACGGGAAATTTTTTCGCGATGAAAACGATTGTCCCCATTGTTGCGATTGCGCCTGCGACTACCGCCAATTCAGGACCTACGAACATTGAAAGCGCAAGTTCGGGGATAAAGAATGCAAGTCCCGCACCCAAGCACATCATTGACATTCCGCGCAGAGCTTTCAAGCCGCCGCCCGACACGATAACTATAAGCCAAGGACAAAGTAAAGTTAATACGCCGAGTTGCAATGACGTAAACGTTGCGAGTTGAACTGAATCAAATGCCGTGACATTCGCCAAAGTTACGAGCGGGATACCGATTGAACCGTAAGCCGTCGGGACAGAATTTGCGATTAAACATACAGATACCGATAAAATTGGATTGATACCGATACCTGCCAACATTCCTGCCGGAACAGCTATAGCAGTACCGAAGCCCGCCATACCTTCCAAAAAGCCGCCGAAGCCCCAGCCGATTAATAAAATTAATACGCGCTTGTCGTGACTGACGCTTGTCAACATTTCTTTGATTGTGTCCATTGCCTTTGTTTGCAATGTCAAGTTGTAAGTGAAAATTGCCGCGACGATAACCAGCAAGATTGGCCAACACGCCAATGCTACGCCTTCTAAGACTGATTCCATTGCGCGGACGCTTTCCATTTCCCATACGCCCATACCTGCGGCAAGTGAGATTATCAGCGCGATTATACAAGCTTTCCACGCTGCCATTTTTATTACGCTAAGCGCGATCACCAGCCATAATATTGGCGACAGCGCAAGTAAAAACATCAATAACTCCGACCCCCTAATCGATTCATAATGCTTAATAATTCATAATAATATAAATCCTTGTAGCTGTTCCCTAATCCCTTTTCCCTAATCCCTAAAAACTACACCTCCCCAAATTTTTTCTTTTCTATAATCGACAGAAAATTCCTGCCGCTTATTATTCTTTAGGGTTAATCATTTTTCTTCTATCTAAAAAGATTCAATAAAAGGCTATTCAAGATTTTTAATAAATTTTTAAGAAAATCTTTAATAAATTTTTAATCATTTATGTATAATGACACTTGAGAGGCAACCGGCAATCTTCGAAGGAGGGCGATGTGATTATTAAAAAAAGATTAAAATTTTTTTAAAGTGTTTAAGTATTTGCCGAAATCTACGATAAAGGTAGAGTAAAAAGACAGTTAAGAAAACTTTTGAGGTGTTTAAAATGGACGAAAACTCGAATAACAATATTAACGTCAATGATAATGTAAATAATAATTCCGACAACAGTACAGATAATGATACGACCGTTGTCAGCGAAAATGATAGTGACGTAACTTCCTCGTCATCAACTACCGTAACTGAAATCACCGGCGGAAATGACAGTGACGTAACTTCTGCGTCATCAACTACCGTAACTGAAATTGCTACTTCAACGTCAACTACTCCTGCGTCAACCGATAATGTCGTTACAAGTTCTAGTACTACCACTACTACAAATACGACAACTACGACTACCAACAGCATTTTCGGTTTTGTGCAATCTCTTTTCACAAATGTTGTACAAAGTTGGGGAGGATTTAACTGGTTCAACAGCAGAACTTTTATGCCGACTTGGGGCTGGGGCGGTCATCAATCTTACGGCGGTCGACAATCCTTCGGACAAGGCGGCTTTATGGGACTCGTAGGTAATATGTTAAATTACGGTTTCTCGTCAATCTTCGGCACGTCTACGCAACAGACCAATACCACCACTACTACAACCACTGCCACTGAAGTCAAAACTCTCACGCTTAATGAAACAACGGGCGATAATGAAGTTTGGCTTAGTAACGAATCTGAAGACGTAGCAGTTAATGCAACCAATACGACGGGAAATAATATTCTCGCCGGTAATAACAAGGATAATCAGCTTTTTGGCGGCAGCGGCGTAAATAATATGTGGGGCGGTCGTTACAAGACGAATGATTATCTTTTCGGCGGAACAGGTCAAAACACTTTCTGGTACGGCAAAGATGAAGGCGTAGACCTTATAGAAAATACGAAGAAGGGCGATACCATTAACCTTTACAATATCACGCTCGGCGACATTTCCAACGTTGAGATTACTAACAGCTCAATCACTATTGTTGTTGGCGAAAGTGAAGGTATCGGCGTATCCAGTTCCGACGAAGTCAGCCCGACTTTCAAGCTTGCAAACGGCGAAAGCTACACTTACAATCGCAGTTCCTCCGAGTGGCAACAAGTGTAAATCTTGCGGGCGTTTATAATGGTGGCGTAGATTTTCCGAAAATAAAAAAGAAATTTTAAATTATACGATATGCAAAGAAATTTGGAGAATCTGAATAAACTGCCTTTGAAGATTGCGGTTGCTTCTCACATAAAAATTTGGCAGGACGAAAAATCCTGCCGTTTTTTATTGTCAATTTTTATTTAAAGCGTTGAAAGCCAGATCGCAAATTTCGTTAAGCCGTTCAAAATTTTTCTTAAGGTACAATTCGCCTAAAAGACTTTCAAAGCCTGTGCTGATATGATATTCGGCGATTGAGGAACTGCGCGGCGCGTGACTTTTAGCATTTTTACCGCGTCTGAAAATTTCGCGTTCCTTGTCTGTAAGTTGAAATTCTATTTTTGCATAAGCCGTAGCCTGCGCGGTCGCCGAAACAATTTCCGCGCTTAAGTCGTGAAGATTATTTATCCTGCGCGTAACGGTCAACAGTCGCGTCCTAACATACAAATGAAAATAAGCGTCGCCAATGTAAGCCGTAACCAGCGGCGATAAAGTTTTAACTTCGTCTTCGTCAATAAAGTCAAGCATTTTTCCAATTAACACCTTGCGGAGTATCTTCAAGAATAATTCCAGCCGTCTTGAGTTCATCACGAATTTTATCAGCAACTGCCCAATTCTTGGCTGAGCGTGCGTCTTGACGAATCGAAATTATAATATTCATCAGTTTGTTTACAAGTTCGTCGTCAACAGCTTTTTCTTCAGGAATATTTTCAAAAATGCCGATAATCGACGCCATATCCATAAAAATTTCTCTCACGCGCAACATTATGAAAGCATCAGTACCACGCGGATAAATTTTGCCGCTGATATAATCGTTGTAGTAACCGTTCACGTCGCGCGAAAGTTCAAACATATAGCTGATAGCAAGCGCGGTGTTGAAGTCGTCATTCATCGCATCTTCAAAGCTTGACATCAACCTTTCGGCAAGTTCTACCAGTCCGCCTGCCTGCGATAAAGTTATCATGGCAGATTTTTCAGGTTTACTCTTAACAAAAGTTCCCGCTTCAATTCTTTTAGCAATATCGTTAAGATAATCGTAGGAAGTTTTCAGGCGATTGTAAGCGGTGCGCGTATTTTCCATAAGCGTATCAGCAAAATCAAGCGGACTGCGATATTGCGTTTGCAAAAGAAAGAGTCGCACAACTTCGCCCGGGAATTTTTTCAAAATATCTTCGACTGTAAAGAAATTTCCTTCGGAGCTACTCATTTTCTGATTGTCTATTGTCAAAAAGCCGTTATGTAACCAATACTGCGCGAAAGAATTTTCATCGCCGATAGCGCATTGAGATTGAGCAATTTCGTTTTCATGGTGCGGGAAAATTAAATCCGCGCCGCCGCCGTGAAAGTCAAACTTTTCACCGAGATATTTTAAAGACATTGCCGAGCATTCAATATGCCAGCCGGGACGACCTTTTCCGAAGGGACTTTCCCAAAACGGTTCGCCCTCTTTGGCAGACTTCCACAGCGCAAAATCCATCGGGTGACGTTTACGCTCGTCAACTTCAATGCGTGCGCCAGCCATCATTTCTTCAAGTTTTCGCCCGCTAAGCTTGCCGTAATTTTTATTTGCCTCGACGCTGTAATAAACGTCGCCGTTATCAAGTTTGTAGGCGTAACCTTTATTAATCAGCGTTTCAATCATCGAAATAATTTCCGTCATTGTTTCGGAAACTTTCGGATAAAAATCTGCGCGGCGGACGTTAAGAGCGTCCATAGCTTGAAAATAAATTTTGATATTCCGCGCAGAAACTTCTTGCCAAGTAGAATTTTCTTTATTGGCGGCGGCAATAATTTTGTCGTCAACGTCAGTAAAATTTTGAATATAACGAACTTTGTAGCCAAGTTTTGCAAAGTAGCGGCGTATAACGTCCCAAACTACAAACGGGCGAGCGTTACCGATATGCGTAGACTTATTCGGCGTAATCCCACAGCAATAAATACTAATTTCATCTTTTTTAAGCGGTTTAAAAATTTCTTTACGCTTAGTCATTGTGTTGTAAACTTGAATCAATGTTATTCCTCCTGCGATTTTACAAAATTTAAAATTTCTTCCGGCGTAAAAATTTTTACGTCTGATTCTTTAAAGCCCTTCATATTTCTTGTAACAATTCCGTCCATACCGTTCGACTTTGCAATAGAATATTGAACCGAATCTTCAAAGTCGCGCCAACGCAAATTTACAGCGTTATAGATATGTTCAGGAGTGACGGAAACTAATTTCGCAAATCCGAAAACCCGCGAAAGCCAGCTGTAAACCATATCGTTATCCTTTAAATTACGGTAAGCGATATAATAAATATCAGTTACAGATGCCGCAGAAACATAAGTGGTTATGTTCGGTCTAATGCCAAGTCTTAAAACTTTTTCTGACGCGTCGAAAAAAGGTTCGCGATTCAAAATAACGTCCAACACTACGTTAGAATCAATTAAAAGCTCCATATTTTTTCTCCAATCTCTCCATACGATATTCGTCAAAAGTTTTAATGTCTTCAGCATTTTCACGGTGTGCCCAAAAATTTTTAATTTCCGCAAGCAAATCATCAAAATCCTTTTCGGTAATTTTTTTTGTTTCTTCAACTTCAGGGCTTACAGTAACATTAACAAGCTGGTCATCATCAACAGGCAGGTCGACGATTCCTTTCAAAGCTCCCGCCTTCAATTTAACATTTACAGTTTGCATAATAAAATCTCCTTTCGATAACGGCAATTAATTTTTAGATTTCTTTAAATTGTCGATAGAATTTTCTTGGGTGGCAACAACAACTTCCAAAGTTGACGTTCTCTTAGCTTCATCGGTAATTTCTGCGCGGACGGCGGCAAGTTCTGATTCAAGCTGATTGACACGCGCTTCAAGTCGTTGAATTTGTCGCAGAGCAACTTCTATAACTTCGCGATCAGGGTCGGGCAACAGATCATGGTCAAGGTCAACATCAATTTCATCGCAAATTTCTGCGCGGACATTCGGGTCTTTAACGTCCATACCTTTTTTAGCGCAAAAACTTAACCAAGCATTTTTATAATCTTCTTCATTGTGAATACGTTTACCGTGAAGGACAACGACGCGACCGGGTATTCCTACAACTGTTGCATACGGTGGCACTTCCCTTAAGACAACTGAACCCGCTCCAATTTTCGCATGATCTCCAACTTTAAATGAACCTAAAACTTTCGCGCCGGTCGCCACGACGACATTATTTCCAATCGTCGGGTGGCGTTTACCTTTTTCCTTGCCCGTGCCGCCAAGTGTCACGCCTTGATACAGCGTTACATTTTTTCCAATTTCCGCCGTCTCACCTATAACAATTCCCGTGCCGTGATCTATGAAAAGTCCGTCGCCAATCGTCGCGCCGGGATGAATTTCAATCCCCGTCAAAAATCTGCAGAAATTTGAAACCAGCCGCGCAGATACAATCCAGCCATGCGTAAAAAGTGCGTGCGAAATTCTATGTAACCAAATTGCGTGAAGTCCCGAATAACATAAAATTACTTCCAACGTACTTTTCGCCGCAGGATCACGTTCAAAGACAACGCGAATGTCTTTTTTGAGACGCGAAAAAAATTTCATCAATTACACTCCTTGACGGCTTATCTTTCCAACAAAACTACTGCGTAGGCGGAAATCCCTTGACATTGTCCCGTAAATCCAAGCCCTTCAGTTGTCGTCGCCTTGACGCTGATTAAGTTAGAATCGACCTGTAAAATTTCTGCAAGCCTCGCCCTAATCTTCAAAATATGCGGTGCAAGTTTAGGTTTCTGCGCGACAATCGTAGCGTCAACGTTGCCGATTTTGTAGCCGTGCAGATTAATCAACGCACAAACTTTTTTAAGCAATTCGCCGCTGTCAATGCCTTTGTATCGTTCATCAGTGTCAGGAAAATGTTGCCCAATGTCGCCGAGTGCCGCCGCGCCTAAAATTGCGTCAATTATCGCGTGTATCAAAACGTCCGCGTCCGAATGTCCTTCAAGCCCCAATTCGTGAGGAATTTCTACATTGCCCAAAATTAATTTACGATGTGCCACGAGTTTGTGAACATCATAACCCATTCCAATTTTAGGGAAAAGGGAAGAGGTACTAGGGATTATGGGATTGACGAGCGATTCGGCGATTTTTAAATCTTCAGGTGTCGTAATTTTTATGTTGCGATAATCACTTGTCACAACCTTAATTTTGTCGCCGACTCTTTCAACCAAACTTGAATCATCAGTTCCCAAAAATTTATCCGCTTCGGCTTGTTTATAAGCGTTAAGCAAAAGTTCACGCCTAAAACCTTGCGGCGTTTGAACTTCAACGAGTTTTGAACGTGGCGGCGTGTAGGTTACAAAATTTTCACCGTCTATAAATTTAATTGTATTTTTTTCAGGAACTGCCGCGATAGCTCCGCCGAATTTTTCTGCCGCGTCTATAACGTCTTCTATAACTTTCAAGCTGACTAAAGGTCTTGCCGCATCATGAACCAAAACAATTTCCGCGTCGTCCGGCAAAAATTTTAAGCCGTTCGCTATCGAATATTGCCTTTCACTGCCGCCAACAACGATTTTATACGGCTTTAAATCGTCCGCCGTGCTTAAAAGATTTTCTACCGCGTAAACATCATTTTCACTTACGATAACAATTAAAAAATTTATACGCGGCGATTGCGAAAAAGTTTTAAGCGTACGAATCAAAATTGGTTCGCCGCCGAGTTCCAAAAAAATTTTATTCGTACCGCCGCCCATACGTCGACTTGCACCAGCCGCAGGAAATATTGCCGTAACCATTTAAATCAATCCTTCGTCCATAAGCTTTTTAATTCCGACAAATACGCCATTTTCATCATTGCTTAAAGTTTCAAATCTGGCAACTTTTTTCAAATCGGGATGAGCATTCGACATAGCAAAACTATAACCGACGGACTGCAACATTTCATAATCGTTAAGATAATCGCCGAACGCCGCGCACTCTTCCGGCTTAATGTCAAGAATCTGTTGAACTTTACGGACGGCTGAACCTTTATTGACGCCCGGCATCATTACATCAACCCATTCATCAGAAGAAAGTATGACTTGTACTACGCCGTTAAATTTTTTCAGCTTTTGATAAATTCTTTCGTCCGCGTTGTGATTGCCGTCGAAAAACGCCATTTTAATCGGTATGTCGTCAATTTCTTCCCAAGTTTTTATCGTGCCGGTGTGAGTGTAATACCGGAAAAGTTCAGCTCGATATTCCGGCACATCTTGAAAATCTTTTATGTAAGCATTATTTTTCCCGCAATAAACGCGCAAAATATTTTCAATCTCATCTGCCGCATGAAGAATTTCAAGCGCAATTTCATTTTTCATCGGCTGACTAAACATTTCTTTATCACTACGCATTACCAAAGTGCCGTTATCCGCCAAAAAAATAAATTCGTCCTTATACTGTGGAAAAGTTTTAATCAATGAAAAATATTGCCGTCCGCTTGCCGGTGCAAAAATTACGCCGCGCTTTTTAAGCTCCGCAATCATCTCGTCAAATCCTTCAGGCAAATTGTGTTCACTCGTTAAAAGCGTCCCGTCCATATCAGAAAAAATAATCTTAATCACGTGAAAACCTCCCGCAAAAATTTTAATTATTATATCACAAAAAAATTACCCGCCAAATTAAAATTTTTGATATAATTAGCGTAAAAAATTTTTTGGAGGGATTTTGTGTCTAGCCTCAACATTGAACGTAAAAGTGTCTATGAAGTTTTCACGAAGCGCGGATTAAAATTTTTGATTCCCGATTATCAACGTCCGTATTCTTGGACATTGGATCATTGCGAAACATTGTGGGAAGATTTCAAGGAATTTGCTTTTCCTAATGGTGACGCAGAAATTTTTAACGACGATAAAGACGAATATTTTTTGGGGACAATTCTAACTTTCGATAATGGTTGCGGACAAAATGAAGTTATTGACGGTCAGCAACGTTTAATTACATTGTTACTGTTACTTCGCGCTTTTTATGAATCTTTTGGTGAATCTAAAAATAAAACTTATGGTAGAATTGCCGAGTGTATTTGGAAAATTGATAGAAATGACAATCCCGATTTTTCAACGTGCAAAATTACTTCGGAAGTTGCTACCGACGAAAATAATAAAGAATTTGGAAAAATTATTTCTGAAGGAATTGCTACACAAAATGATAAAAGCAATTATGCTGAAAATTATCGCTACTTTCAACGCAAAATCAACGAATTTAAATTAACTATGCCGGATAATTTTTCACTTCTTCCGAAAAGAATTTTGGACAACTGTATTTTACTGCCGATTGAAACCAATTCACAAAATACAGCATTAAGAATTTTTACGACTTTGAATGATAGAGGTATGCCGCTTTCTGATTCGGATATTTTTAAGGCGCAATTTTATAAATTCTTTCAACGTCAAGGAAAATCTGAAAAAGAAAATTTTGTCAACCGCTGGAGAGAATTAGAACGTCTCTGCAATAAAAATTTTCATCCTCGTACAGGTACGTCTATGGACGATCTTTTTATGCGCTATATGTATTACTTGATGGCGCGTGAAAATATTAAAAGTGATACATTTTTAGGTTTAAGACCGTATTACGAAAAAAATAATTACGCTATCTTACAGGACGAAAAAACTTTTGAAGATTTAGAGATTCTTGCAAAATTTTGGGATGACGTTGCTAACCGTTACAGTGAAAGATTTTCGGAGCGCATATTAAGGCAACTTTATATTTTGAGTTATTCTCCATATAATATTTGGGCTTACATTGTATCGTTGTATTTTATGAGCAATCGCAATGATAAAAATTCATTAAGCGATGAAAATTTTTACAACTTTTTAGATAAAATTAACGCAATGATTTTAATGCACGGCGTAGCAAATCTAGGAGTGCAATCTATTCGTCGTCCTTTTTTCGTAGAGTTCGGAAATATTCTGCGCGGAGAAAATTTGAGCTTCAAAGATTATCGGCAAGACAAAAAAAGTTTTATTGAAAAAATGCGGGAAATGAGTTTTTCAAATACGCGTCGAATTACACGAGCAATTTTAGCGTGGTGGATTTTCCGCAATTCCGCGCAGGAGTTGCCGCCGATTGATACACGACTTGAAATTGAGCATATTTACGCGGTCAAGCGTCATGAATTTTCGCCTTTGTCTGATGAAAAAAATTTGGAGCTTTTAGGAAATAAAGCTTTATTGGAAAAGCGCATAAATATTCGGGCGGCTGATTATCGTTTTGAGGATAAGAAAAAATATTATCTCGGTTACAAAAGAAATGGTAAGTGGACGCAAGGAACGATGATTAATGAACTGCGCGAACTTGCCGAAACTAAAGAGGATTTCACGGAAGAAGATATTTTGACGCGTAATGAAAAGATTTTTTCCGCATTTATAGAATATCTTGAGCAGAATAATTTGTTGAGGTGACATATGCAATTCATAGATAAAAGCAAAATTTTTGTGAAAGCGGGCGACGGCGGTAACGGTAAATCTTCGTTTCGTCATGAAAAATTTGTACCGAAAGGCGGACCTGACGGCGGAGACGGCGGCAGAGGTGCAAATATTGTCCTGCTGGTCGATGAAAATGTTAATACGCTGTTGAATTTCCGCTATAATAAAAAATTCGTCGGCAAAAATGGTGAGCATGGCGAAACAAAAAATCAGTACGGGCGCGGCGCAGAAGATTGCGTTATAAAAGTTCCGCGTGGTACTGTCGTAAAAGATGCCGTGACCGGTGAAACGATTGCAGATTTAACTTTGCCTAATCAACGCGTAATTGTTGCAAAAGGCGGACGCGGCGGGCGTGGTAATTCCAAATTTAAAACTTCGTCGCGTCGTGCGCCAACTTTCGCTGAACTCGGAGAACCGGGACAAAGTCGCGAATTACTTTTGGAACTTAAACTTTTGGCGGACGTTGGTTTAGTTGGTTATCCAAGCGTTGGCAAGTCAAGTTTAATTGCGTCGGTCAGTGAAGCGCGTCCTGAAATTGCCGATTATCATTTCACAACGCTTGTACCTGTTTTGGGCGTCGTCAAACTTGATTACGAAAAAAATTTTGTTATGGCTGACATACCGGGATTGATTGAAGGCGCGGCTGAAGGTGTCGGACTTGGACACGAATTTTTAAGGCACGTTGAGCGAACTAAATTAATTTTGCACATTGTTGACGCCGCATCTGTTGAGGGCAGAGACCCTGTCGAAGATTTTCATAAAATTAATTTTGAATTGAAAAAATATAATGAAAATCTTGCCGCACGAACTCAAATTTTGGTCGCAAATAAAATTGACCTGCCGCAAGCCGCTGAAAATCTTCCTAAGCTTGAAAAACTTGCGCAGGATAACGATATGAAATTTTTTGCAATTTCCGCCGTCACTCGTCAAAATGTTAAGGAGCTTATAAGTTATATTGGTGAGTGGCTTGACAAACACGGCAAGGACGTTGAGCCGATTGTTGCCGCTGATGACGTGAAAGTTTTTGATTTGGACAAAGACGACGATGAAGTTACGATTACCCGCAATGACGCAGCCGAATTTATCGTCCACAATAAAAATCTTGAAAAAATTGTCGCTATGACGAATTTTGACAACTCGGAAGGTTTACGGCGTTTTCAATTTATTTGGCGAATGAAAAATCTTGACGCTAAACTTAAAGAGCGCGGCATAAAAGAAGGTATGACAGTTCATATTGGCAAAATGGAATTTGAATGGCGCGAATAATTTTTATTCTACATCGCCTAAAATGTTACGGATAGCGGCAATTTCAGTCGCTGTAAAAAGTCCTGCAGGTGCTTCACGAATATTAATTTCATTTATTCGTTTATTCAGTGCGTTTAAATTTTTAAATCCTTCAGGATTGGCGGCTTTTCGCGTCAAAGAAATAGTTTTAACCTGCGCGTCGGCGTAAATTTTTGTTTTGTTGATAACACTCGCTAAAAGTTCGGAGGATTCGGCATCAAGTTCAGGCGGAACTTTCAAGGAGTGAATACGTTGCTGTTCATCAATGGTTTCTTTTTCCAATTCAAGTAATTGTTCGTAAATCGTGTACTCGTAAATTTCAGTCGTTTTCAAAGTCTCGACAATTCCGTAATATCTCTGCCAATTTCTGTCAAGGCTGTTAATATCTTTTTGATATTCCGCGTACCATTCGCTGAAAATATTTTGACGATTGTGTAGCTCTTCAATCTGCGCACGCGTCAAAACTTCATTGTTATAACGATTCTGTATGAAGGCTGACACCGCAAAAACTATCAGCAACGCAACGCAAAGATATGGGAAAATTTTTTTATTCGGCAAAAATTTATAAATGATGATAAGCGCAATTACGGCGGCGATAAATAAGCCCATTAACATAATCTTAACTCCCAAGTGAATTTTTCATATTCTACCAGAAAGTTTGAGAAAAATAAATGAAAATAAATTTAATTACCGTCGGCAAGTTGAAGGAAAAATTTTTGGTTGACGGCGTTGCGGAATATATTAAGCGAATAAAAATTTTTGCCAAAGTCGAAGTCAGAGAAATTTCCGAATGTCGAACAGTCGAAGAGGAAGGCACAAAACTTTTGGCACAAGTCCCGCGTGATTCATTTTTAATCGTGTTGGACGTTGCAGGCGTTGAGTTGAGTTCAGAGGGATTAGCGGAAAAAATTTCTGAATTAAATCTGCGCGGCGTGTCAGACATAACATTTTTAATCGGCGGAGCATTCGGATTAAGCGATGAAGTCAGGCGAGCGGCAAATTTCAGGTTAAGTTTGTCGAAGATGACTTTTACTCATCAAATGGCGCGGTTGATAATCGTTGAGCAAATTTACCGATCCTTCAAGATAAATCGCGGCGAACCGTACCATTATTGACTAAAATATTGGCTGTGCTATAATCGCAAAAGTTTTTTATGCAAGGAGAATCACTAATGGCAATAGAAAAAGTCAAACAATTTTTTGAAAGTCGCGGTGAACCTGAAAAAGTCGTCGAGTTTGAACAGTCAACCGCAACTTCAGACCAAGCCGCGCAGGCTTTAAATTGCGAAGTCGGCAGGATAGCTAAAACGATTTCCGTATTTGTCGATAAAAAGCCCGTGTTAATTTTGATGTCGGGCGATATGAAGTTGGATAACAAAAAATTTAAAAACAGGTTTAATTGCCGTCCGCATATGATTCCTGTTGACGAAGTAGAAAAATTAATCGGTCACGCAGTCGGCGGCGTCTGTCCTTTTGCCGTCAATGAAGGCGTACCGATTTATTTTGAGGAATCTTTGCGGCGTTACGAATACGTTTACCCTGCCGCAGGAAGTAGTAACAGCGTTGTCAAGCTTACACTTGAGGAACTGCCGCGTTATATAAATTTTTCTGATTGGGTTGACGTTTCAAAACTTAAATGAGTTTTAAAATTTAATACAATTTTTTAATCGTCGCGCCTTTGTAATAATGAGACAAAATTTTGTCGTATGTCCAACCTTTTTCAGCGTAATGTTTCGCGCCGTATTGAGATAATCCGACGCCGTGACCTTTGCCGTAACCTGAAAAAATTACTTCGCCGTTTTCAATCTTTACGTCAAAAAGCGTACTCAGCAATGAAAATTTTCTGCGCATTTCATCGCCTTTCATCTGAACGGTTTTTCCACTGCCGATAATTTTCGCATACTTTACACGCCCTGAAGTTGTCCTGTCAGCGGCAGATTTTCCAATCGTCAACGGCGTTAAACTAAAACGTTGTAAAGTTCCGAAAGCGTTACCCATTCGCGACGAAAAATCTTTCACTGTAAATTTAACAGTCCACGCTTGGGTTTGGGTTTCATCTTCCGCAACGGCTTGAAGGTGCGCAACTTTAGCTCCCCAAACATTTTCCGCGCTCTCCGTCATACCGCCGCTATCCGCGTGAAAAGGTGCATCAACCGTCCGTCCGCCTTGATATACGACCTCTCCACAAGTCACAAGAATTGCTCTGTCTGTCGTGTCAAAAGTCTTCATGCCGTTGTAAACTTGACAGTGAGTCGTCGCGCAAAGTTCGTAACCTTCATTCTTATGCCTTTGACGATTCTTTAAAACGAAAGTTCTTGCCGCTACCGCCTGCGCCTTCAACGCTTCTAAGTGCCAAGATTGAATCATTTCGTTAGGTAAAACTCCGCGCAGATATTCTTCAACCGGCGCAATATTTATTACCGTTATTGTCGTGCCTTTTTTAAGAATTTTTATTCCGCCGAAATACATTACGCCGTTGACCCAAACTTGTAAATCTTTCAGCGCAACTTTATCACCGCGAATTTCTATGGAGTTCGCCGGCATAGACGAAACATCTATATACAAATCTTTACCCGCCGAAACTTTTTGAATTTGCTGTTTAGTTAATGTGTCTGTCATAACGCACGGCGCGGAAAAACTTAAATTAACTTGTTGGACGTTACCCAGAAGTCCTATCAAAACTTCAGGTTGCCATGCATTAGGTTTTGGTAATGCCGCGTTGACGTTGCCCGCCGCTGTAAAAAAAATTACCGCAATCATCGCGGTTAAAATTTTTTTGAACAAAATTTCACGCCCTAAAAATAATTTTTAATTCTAAACTCTTAATTCTTAATTAAAAAAATATCCGCCGTTGTCTAAGAATTTGCAATAATCGGCAATAGATTTTTCAAAATCCACGAAGCCGCCGTCGTAACCTGCGCGGAGTAAATTGCGCGTATCAGCTTGTGTAAAACTTTGATACTTGCCTTGAAGTTCGTCGGGAAAGTCTATATATTGGACTTTGCCTTTGCCGAGTGCCTTAATGACAGCTTGCGCGACTTCGTTAAAGGTATGTGCCTTGCCCGTCCCGCAGTTGTAAATCCCACTGACAATATCTTCGTCATCATAAGCCCAAAGATTTACCTTGACAACATCTTCAACTGAAATAAAATCGCGTCTTTGTTCGCCGTCCGCGTAGCCGTCACTGCCCTTGAAAAGCTTTATAATGCCCGTATTTTTAACATTCTGATACATTTGATAGACAATCGACGCCATACGCCCTTTGTGCTGTTCCTGCGCACCGTAGACGTTGAAATATCGCAGTCCTATTATTGACGGCGGCGAAAAATCTTCGTCAAAGTTAGCCAAAATATTTCTTACATATCTGTCGAAAAGCAATTTTGAAAACGCATAGGGATTCAAGGCATTTTCGCAATCGTCATCTTCGCGGAAACCGTTTTGACCGTCGCCGTATGTTGAGGCACTCGACGCATAAATAAACTTAATATCTTCATCAGTGCAAAAGTCCAACAACTTTTTGGAATACTCGTAATTAACTTTCATCATATAATTTACATCGTATTCCATTGTGTCGGAGCAAGCACCTTCATGAAAAATTACGTCAATATCTTCCGTCAAAAAAAATTCGTCGTCCTCAATCTTCTTCATAAAGTCATCCATATGAATATAATCATGAAACTTCAAGCCGATTAAATTTTTATACTTGTCACCTTTGCCGAGATTGTCAACGATCAAAATATCTGTTTCGCCGCGCAGATTCAGCCCGCGTACAATGTTACTGCCGATAAAACCTGCGCCGCCCGTTACAACTATCATTCAATCAACTCCAATAAATTTTTTCTCCCAAAATAAATATTTTTCCTTCGGCAATGTCATCAAACTGCCAAAATGTTCATCTGTACCTTTAGACTTAAATTTTATATTTCCACACGATCTCGTGAAAGTCATTTCGCCGAAATAAACTTTATCTTCAATTTCGTAAAGGTCTGCACATACATGCGGAAAATCTTCAACTAATTTAGAGGCAAGTTTTTTCATTAACTCGAAATTTTTTGGTTTAGGAAAATGGCTAATTTTTTCATTACGCGGATGGTCATATCTTTCAATTTCTGTATGATTCCAATTCATATCAAAAAAGTCCATAAGATAATCGGGTGCAAACCAATCAGCAGGGTCTCTAGTCTCATATGCGCAATAGAAAACTTTTCCACCAAATCCCCAAAATTTATAATCCTTTAAGCCCGGATTGTCCTTATCCGTCATAAATTTTTCTGCAATGATTTTACGCTTAATGTTGCAATAATGCGGCTCGAAAAATCTCATTCCAAAATCAACTGCCAGCCAACCTGTTAATTTTTGTCGTGCGTCTTCAAAGTCGAAATTATTTTTGTCACGGCATATTATGTTCATTCCCGATCCGTGATTGCATTTCAAAACAAACTGATTCGGCAAGATGTCAAAATCTATTTCGTCGAAATTATCCCAAACGCCAAGCAACGGTATCAAGTATTCTTGTCCAATTTTTTCAGCAACCCACTGCCGTACCAAATATTTATCGGCAAGACGCGTTTTAATGGGCGTCGAATCGTATAATTTTATCCATTGCATTTTTTCAGTCCACGTCTGTAAATTATTCCAATCAAGCGGTTTTCTCATAAATTGCTGATACTGTTGCTCAACTATCGTCGGGTAAAATTTCGGATCGATTGTGTAGAATTGCCGTTGATGTTGGAGAACAAAGTGCATTTCATGGAAAAAATTTAAGTCATTTTGATTGCGAATGTGAAATTGCAGACCTTCCATAAAAACTATCGGCGAACCATCTTTTCCTTTTATATCGAAAAATTCAAGTTCTCCGCGATTATTCCACAAAATAATTTTACGCGGTTCAAGTCCGAGTTTAAGGAGACGATTGATATTTTCTGTGCGGGATTTATTATCAGTCAAAACAATGCCGTCGATGAAACGAAATGAAAAGCGTGGAAGAGTATCAATCGTAAAAATTTCAGGTAGTGTACCACTCGTCGAACTCATAGACAACATAAGTTTTGAAGTAGCGTCCGTCAAAATTGCAAGTGGCTCAAACTCGACGTTGAATTTACTGGAAAAAAATTCTTGTAAACTTTGCAGTGAACCCTGCACCAAAACTTTTTTCTTAATCAAAATTTTTACCTCCGTCAATTAATTCTTATACGCTTCATTTAAAAGTTTTGCTTGCTTTTCTTTGTCCTGACGCGCAAATGAACGGTGCGCAAAAATGTTAGGCGCAGTTGCACCAATTGCGATTGCCAAAATTATCAATGCTGCATCCATACCCGATTGCATCGCGCTTAAAAGTTGCTCCAGCGTCAAGTCACGAATATTTATCATTGCGAATAAAAATCTGTAAATTAAAACGCCCGGCACAAGCGGAATTACGGCGGGGACGATTAAAACTTGCATTGGCGTATGTAACCAGTGAATTGCTTTCACGGCGATGATACTGACCGCCATTGCGCCTGCTAAAGTTCCAACTTCTGAACCAAAGCCCAATTCCAAAATCAAACAGAATTTTATGCAGACACATAACGCGCCGCCACAACCTACAGCCAATAAAAGACGAGGCGGCAGGTTGAACAGGATAGCAAAGCCTATCGCGCCAATTCCCGCCGCTATCGCAAAAATTATGTAGTTCATATCGGGCAACATCGTTAAGCTTGTAAAATCGACGACGGGGAACATTCCTATAGAAAAGACAATTCCAAATGCCATACCGCCAACAATCATAATTGTATGTAAAAATCTTGCCGCGCCGCTGATTAAATACGTGTTAAGTAAATCAGTAAGCCCGTTAATAATCGGAACGCCCGGCACTATGAACAACGCGCAAGCTATAATCGGTTGCCAAGGAGTTTGAGTCGGTAAAAAATGCGCGAAATAAGCCGCCGTTGTTGCAGTGAACGCTGAAAAAGAAATTCCGACGTAAGGATTAATCCCTGACTTGACACAACGAATTTGTACAATTTTTCCCAACGCCGCGCAGTTTGCCGTATAAATCGCCGCCGCCATATCGCAACCAAATAAAATACAATATGCGCCGCAAGCAACGCTGATTGCCAAAATTACCTGCCACTCGGTATAAAAACGCGGACGCGTAGAAATTTCTTTAAGCCTGCCTTGAAATTCCTCCATCGTATAATGTTCACTGAAAGCTTGCCAACTCAACTTACTGATTGAAGAAATTATCCGCATATCAACGGCGTGCTTTACGCATTTCCTAAAAGAAGTATGAGATTGCCGCTCGTCACTGATATTCAACATTAAAGTCGTGTACATTATGTGCAGATGAAATTTTTCTTCGGCAATGCCCATAAATGCGGCTACACGTTTAGTAATGCGGACAATTCTGTCGGCGGACGCGCCATTTTCCATAAGCAACTGTCCCACCGACAAAATTAATTCCGTCTTATGCCCAATAGCCGTGAAAGTTTCGTTTAAGAGTTCGCGCTGTTCGTCATAGCGTCCCTTAAATTCATTTTCTGCCATTTTTACGCGCCCTTCAAAAATTTTTATGTCTCACCATCTGTAAGCCAGCGTTTATTTTGATAATCAGCAAAGTAAGCTTTACCGTTAAGCAAAAATTTTCCTGCCTGCCCCAAAATATTTAAACTGCCGCCGTCTGTGAAACGAATTTGTGAACTATCATCATTAATCACAGCGTCAACAATTTGGTCAAGATTTACTCCAAGTAAATTAATTATATCCTTCGAATTGACGTTAAAAATCTCATCTTGTCCATTGCCGACCATGTAAAAAATTTCGTCCTGTCCCGCGCCGCCAAAAAGACTGTCATTGAAATTTCCTTCGCCGCCCCAAAGTGAAGAGCCGCCATCGCCGGAATAAATCATGTCACCGCCATCATTGCCGCCAATGATAACTTCTGTACCACTAATCCCGCGACCGTCAAGTTCCGTCGCTGTACTAGAAATGTACGCGCGTGTAAAAATATTATTGTCAACGTCCGCTACGTCAATAATTTTGTCCAGCGCGTCACGAATAATTACAGAACCGTTACTTGAATTTAACAGAAAATCATTTGCAGAAATTCCTACGCCGATAAAATCTGAAACGAAATTTATAATGTCTCCAGTCGCATAATTCAGAACAACATCATTGTCACCACTGTAAACAAAGGAATCTTTACCGATGCCGCCTTGTAATGTGTTATTACCGCCGTTGCCAACTAAACTTGATCCGCCTGAACCTGCGATAAGATAATTTGATAAACCCAACGCGCCTTCAATTATCTCAAAAACGGAAGAGTCGCTTCTGTCAACAATGCCGGTGTTATTTGTAAGGTACGCATAAGCTTTTGTGACATCGTCATTATCAATTATCTCAATAAGTTTGTCTGCGGCTTCATCAATAATCAATTCGCCTAACTTCGTCTTAAAAATAAAACTGGGTCCAAAAATTGCCACTCCCGCAATGTCCGTAGCTAATTTAATTTTGTCGCCTTCCTTGTAATCGGAAATGGTTTTATTGCCTCCAATATATTCGTGATAAAGATCACGAATTTTATCAATTATACTCCACATTAAATTCACGCACCTTTCATGGGAAAATAAATTTAAGGATACTAGAGTATAAACTGTGACAAATCACGATTCTTGGCAATTTCCTTTAAGCGTTCGTCGACATAATCTGAAGTGATATTAAAGCTGGTCTTGCCTTCCTTAACCATGTCAGGAGCGTCGAAGGAAATATCTTCAAGCAACTTTTCAAGCAAGGTATGAAGTCTGCGTGCGCCAATATCTTCGGACTGTTCATTAACGTCATAAGCCATTTCAGCAATACGTCCGATAGCCTCGCCTTCAAAATCAATTTCAAGCCCTTCAGTTTTCAAAAGTTCCTTGTACTGTTTAATCAGCGCGTTTTGCGGTTCAGTCAAAATCTTTTCAAAGTCTTCCTTCTTCAATGACTTCAACTCAACACGAATCGGGAAACGTCCCTGCAATTCAGGGATTAAGTCAGAAGGTTTTGCCGTATGGAATGCGCCCGCCGCGATAAATAAAATGTGGTCAGTCTTAACCGGTCCGTACTTCGTCATAACGGTTGAGCCTTCGACAATAGGCAAAATATCACGCTGTACACCTTCGCGGCTGACATCGGGACCTGCACTTGAACCTTTAACTGCCACTTTGTCAATCTCATCAAAGAAAACAATTCCGCTACGTTCGGCAAGCTGTACCGCAGTTTCGGCAACTTCTTCCATATCAATAAGTTTTTCGGCTTCTTCCTGTTCAAGAATTTTCCGCGCAGCAGCAACGGTAACTTTACGCTTTCTTGTACGTTTCGGCATAACACTGCTAATCATATCCTGCAGATTGTCGCCCATACTCTCAAGACTTGAGCCGGAGAACATTCCCACCATTGGTTTGGCGTGGTCAGCAACTTCAAGATCGATAACTTGATCTTCCATTTTGCCTGCAAGAAGACGTTTACGAACAAATTCACGTCCCGCATTATCGGCTACAGGTTCATCTTCTTTTTCCTCAATTGGTTCATTGTTACCGCCGCCGAAAAGTTTGCTTAAAGGATTTTGCGTCCGCTTAGGTTCAGGAACTAAAATATCCAACAATCTTTCGTTGGCATTTTCGGTAGCTTTTTCCTTAACTTCTTCGGTCTTTTGACGGCGCACCATACGCACGGCAATTTGCATAAGGTCGCGAATAATTGATTCCACATCGCGCCCGACATAACCGACTTCAGTAAATTTAGTAGCCTCGACTTTGACGAAGGGGGCTTTAACCAATTTTGCAAGACGACGGGCAATTTCAGTTTTACCTACGCCGGTTGAACCAATCATCAAAATATTTTTCGGTATCACGTCGTCACGAATATCATCGGCAAGCTTACGACTGCGCCAACGATTTCTAAGCGCAATGGCTACTGACTTTTTAGCTTCGTCCTGCCCGACGATATATTTATTGAGTTCCTCAACGATTTCACGCGGCGTCTGTTCATTTACACCGAGTTCCTGTACGACTTTTTTTTCTGCTTTTTTTCTTGCCATTTAAAAATTTATCTCCTCTCAAATTATCTAATCGATGTTAAATTCCTCATAAAGTTTTTCACACAAAGTTTTATCGGCGTACAATTTCGCAATATCGTCTTGTTGTCCTGCATTAAACAGCGCATCAATAAGACGATATGATTTATTTTCGCCCTTTTCAAGTCCTTCTTGTCGATAATTTCCCATATCAGAATTATAATCCATAACAGAACCCAAAATAGCGTAATATTTTCTAAAGTCTTCGTCGCTTGTTATTCCAATTTGCCGCATTCTTTGTAACTCTTGAACATCGGGATCTGTATTCGGCAAATAGACTTTGTCAAGTGACCAATTAACATTAAATTCTTTGTAAATATTTTTACGAAGTTCAATATCAGAAGACATTTTTGAAAGTTCTTCCATTCTGCCTGCCTTATAAAGTTTATCAGCAAGACAGAAGATATTATTCTCGCCGTCTTTACGTCCCTCTTCACAAACAGCCTGTCTCTTGGCACTATATTTTTGTATAGCTGCTTCTCTTTCAAAATATTTTTTAACAAGATTTTCATCTTTAGCGAATATTTTCAAATCCCACCTTACGTCTTGAAAAGCATTACCCGTTATGTCTATAACTCACAAATTTTCTTTCGTTCGCTCCAAAGATAAACTTAAACAAAACGTCGTTCATCATATCGTATTCGATATTTCTTTTAATCATAGAACATTCCTACATATAATCGATTGAAGATTTTCTCCTCTCCTGTTTCATAAAGCCAAGTTTTTCGGCTACCCACTCAACGATTACAAAGAAGACGGGAATTAAAAATATTCCCATAATCGTAGCAAATAACATTCCGCCGACAACTGCAACGCCCATACCGTTACGCGCCGCTGAACCTGCGCCTGTTGCCATTGCTAAAGGAATACAACCGATTATAAACGCAAGCGAAGTCATCAATATAGGACGGAGACGTAAACCCGCCGCCTCAATCGCCGCCTTAACAGGTGTCATACCTCTATCGACACGGACTTTTGCAAATTCGACGATTAATATTGCGTTTTTCGCCGCCAATCCAATTATCATAATTATTCCGATCTGCATATAAACGCTGTTTTGCAAGCCCGAGTTTTGAATGCCGAACATTCCTTCAATAATCGCCATTATATATTCTGAAAAGACTGCGCCGAAAATTCCCGTAGGCACTGTGAACAATACCGCAAACGGTACTGACCAACTTTCATACAGTGCGGCAAGCATTAAGAATACAAATACCAACGCCAAGCCTAAAACTTGTGCCGTTGAACTGGACGCTTTCTTTTCTTCGCGTGACTGTCCTGACCATTCAATATTAAATCCTACAGGTGCTACCTCGCGGACAACTTCTTCAATAGCATTAAGTGCTTGCCCAGAGCTGTAACCCTGTCCTGCGTTACCTTGTATCGTAACTGCGCGGGACATATTAAATCTTGAAATTTGTGTAGGTCCCGTACTTTTGCGCGGAGTGATTAAAGTATCCAGCGGAACATTTTGCCCGTTAGCACCTTTGACGAAAATAAATTTAGCCGAATCAGCTTCACTGCGGTACAAAGTATCTGACTGCAGCATAACCTTGTAAGTTCTGCCGAATTGGTTAAAATCATTAACTTGCATTCCGCCGTAATTAATCTGCAACGCCGTGAAAACATCACTCATACTTACGCCGAGCAGTTTAACCTTATCGCGATCAATTTCGTATTCAATAGTTGGTGTGGAAATATTAAATGTTGTGCGGACGCCTTGAAGTTCGGGACGCTGATTAGCCGCCGCAACAATTTGATTAGCAATAGTATTAAGTTCTTCGTTGGTATGTCCCGACAAGTCTTGAAGTTGCAATGACCAACCGCCGACATTTCCCAAGCCCGGCAATGCAGGTGGGTTAAACGCAATGACCATAGCTTCCGGCGCGTACTGTGCACCAATCCTAAACATATTACCTATACAAGCGTTAATTGACGCCTCAGGTCCACGATTCCCCCAAGAATTCAAACTGCAGACAACCAGACCTGCGCTGGGTTTTGAACCGGAAGATAAAATATCAAATCCCGAAACTGACATACAAGCTTGAAGTCCCGGCATTTCTTTCAGAATTGCGGCAACTATTTTGTCTATTGTTTCCTGTGTATGATTCATTGAGGTACCTTCAGGCAAACTTACTGATGCCATAAAGTAGCCTTGATCCTCTTCAGGCACGAAGGTTGACGGCAAGCGTTGATAAACCAATCCCGTCAATCCCACGACGATTAAAAGGAACACTAACGCAAGTTTAGAGCGTTTAATAAACGACGCTACAACTTTGACGTAACCGTTTTTCGTATTTTCAAACCAGTTATTGAAAGCTCCAAAAAATCTGTCGAAGATTCCCGTTTTCTTTGCTTCAGGGTCTTTCGGTTTTAAAATCATCGCGCAGAGTGCAGGAGTCAACGTCAACGCGATAAATGCTGAAAGACCCATTGATATAGCTATCGTCAATGCAAATTGTTTATACAAAACGCCCGTCATACCGCCCAAGAATGCTACGGGAATGAATACCGCCGACAATACAAACGCGATTGCTACAACAGGTCCTTGAACTTCGTCCATAGCGCGTTCCGTTGCGTCAACAGGTGTCAATCCGCTTTCCATATGATGTTCGACATTTTCAATAACAACTATTGCGTCGTCGACAACCAATCCGATTGCAAGAACCATTGCAAAAAGCGTTAATGTATTTATCGAAAAATCGAGAAGAATAAATGCCGCAAAAGTTCCTATCAGTGAAACGGGAACTGCCAAGAGCGGAATTAACGTAGCACGCCAACTTTGCAGGAAGATGAATATAACTAAGACAACGAGGATAAGTGCTTCAACAAATGTATGTACAACTTCTTCAATCGATTCACGAATAAAATCCGTACTGTCAAAAATTTGATCGACGTAAAGTCCCGGCGGCAAATCCTTTTTAGCACGTTCAATAACTTCACGAACTTCTGCAATCGTCGTCATGGCATTAGCGTCACTCGTCAGCTGGATACCAAAACCTACTGCCGGTTGACCGTTAAACTTACTAATCATATTGTATTGGCGTTGACCGCTCTCAATTCTCGCAACATCTTTCAGACGAACAAAACCTGCTTCGCCGTCACTCTTCAAGATAATATCGCTAAATTCCTCAACGGTGGTAAGACGTCCCTGCAACTTACCTGTGTATTGTTTTTCTTGACCGCTTGCGACGGGCATTGAACCGACAGTACCTGCCGCCGCTTGCTGATTCTGTTCATTAATGGCACTTACGACTTGCGTAACCGTCAATCCCAATTCGGCTAACTTATCTGGATTAAGCCAAATACGCATTGAATAATCCGAGCCGAAAATTTGAACGTCACCAACGCCATCGACGCGCTTAACTTCGTCCATAAAATAAATGTCCGAATAGTTTTTCATAAATGCGCGATCGTATCTTCCGTCAGGTGAATACATTGCCAGCATTAACGCCATTGAATCTGAAGATTTTCGCGTTGTGACACCTTGACTTTGTACGGAAGTTGGCAAAGCAGGAGTAGCAACCGCCACATTATTTTGAACTTTAACGGAGTCCATATCGCTATCAGTGCCAACTTCAAAGACAACGGAAAGACTGTAACGTCCCGTGTCATCGGAGTTGGAACTCATATAATCCATTTTGTCCGTACCGTTTACCTGTTGTTCGATCGCCTGCGCGACAGTTGCATTAATAACTTCCGCACTAGCACCAACGTAAGCTGTACTTACGGAAATTGTCGGTGGCGCAATTTGCGGATATTGTGCGACGGGTAACTGCACACCCGCCAAAATTCCTACCAACACGATTATTAACGCTATAACTATTGCGAAAATCGGTCGATGAATAAAAAATTTCGCCACTTTACCGCCTCCTTCTTAACAAAAAATTTTTTTTACGAATTAAAAATTATTTCAAGCATTTCAGCAGGTGTAACCGCCTTAACTTGTGACGTTTCAAAATCTTTGACATTCCCAGTAACAATATAGTCTGCGTCGACTTCCAACGCGCATTTTTCTTGCAGACAATCTTCAAAGTCTGGAAAATCTTCAGAGTTTATCGCGTCGACAACTGATTCGTGCGGCGCAGCTGTTACCGTCAACAAATCTGTTATGCTTAACAAAATTGGTCTGCGTTCTTGCGGAGGAAAATTTTTTCTTAAGATGTACCATATTATTGAAACGCTATGAAATGCGACATAGGTTTTAACCTTAAATTTCCTGCAATAATCAATTAATTTTATGGCGTCGTCGTATTGCGGCTTACGAATCATAATGTAATCAATGACAACGTTGGCATCAATTAAAAGGACCATATTTTTCCTCCATTGCCAATTCAAATTCTTTATCCCAATCAATTCCTGACTCTAAAATTGTACGATTGCGCTCTTGCCATTCTGCAATAGCTTTCATAGCCGCCGCCTTTTTAGGATCAACGTTTAAATCATCAATCGAAATTTTTTTGTCAGGCTTGAAATTTTTGAGATACTGAACGAACGCCGCCAACAAATTATCCGGTATGTCGTTCACAATCTGCAACGCCTCTTGACGTAAAGCAAGCATCAAAATCACTTCCCTTCATAAAATAAATAACAAATTGGACACAAAAAACCGTATTTGATAAATTCCACTCCATCGCAAGATTTTCCTGCAGGAATTTCAAACACGGTTTAGTTAGATTGATAATTTTCTTTTATTTAATTGGGCGAGACGTTGCAGGTTATGTATTTTTCCATGTGATCCATTCTGTAAAGCATTTTATCTATTGAATCAAACTTTATCAACATTGCACCTATACCAAATCCGCCGTTTTCAAAACGATATACTTTGTCGCCCGGCTTTACGAACAAATCACAAAGAATTACATCATTCTTAATTTCATCGCTTATACTCAATGATTGAAATAAGCCATCTGTCAGCGAGTGAATCACATATGACGAAACAAATTTTTTTGCGGGTTGCTGTGTCAATTCGCTACAATCCATACCTAACGCTGCCATTATTGTATATTTCGCCAAGTCAACGCCAGTAGCTTCTTTTATAGCGTCCGAAATTAAATTCCCGCCGTTTCGCGGTCCTATCTCCAAAATATAAAGCTCTTCTTTTTCGTCGAACATAAAATCCAAATTTATGCCATTCATTTTCATTCCTACAAGTTGCATAAACCTTTGAATTTCATTGACAGCTTTTTCTTGAAGGTTGGGACTAAGTATTGCGGGGTAACTTTCGCCGATAGGTACGAGAGGATTACAAAGTTTGTCAAAATGTTCATTCATCAAACCTGCAAAAATTAAATTCCCGTCGACCAAAAAACCGTCACCGGCTATTTGATAACCTTTTCGTTGTATAAATTCCTCGACGATAATTTTTTTTGAGATAGAATAATTCATTGCCGAATCATATGCCGCACGGAAATTTTTTTCATCAACTACCTTTGTAACGCCTTTGCTCCCGGAAGAATCGACGGGCTTAACCATTGCCGCTTTATTCAAACTTAAGAAAAACTTCAATGCCTCATCGTAATTCGTGAAACTTTCAGCCTTCGGGACATTGAAATTATTTTTACGCAAAAAGTCGCGCATTAAATCTTTGTGAGTCAAAATTTCTACTGACTTTAAAGGATTAGTCGGCAAGCCCAATTTTTCGGCAACATAAGCGGCGGTAGGAGCGGAAACGTCCGACGCATAAGACCAAATGCCGTCAATATTCAGTTTTTTAGCCAATGCAAGGACTGCTTCGCGGTCAATCGTGCTTACGTTGTGGTATTCATCTGCGAATTTATGTGCGGGATTGTTCGGCAGATAATCAACGCTGATAACGTGACAACCCAGAGCTTTTGCAGCCTTCGTCGCCGTCATTTGATAATAATTTCCGCCGAGTAACATAATTTTTTTGTTCAAAGCTTATTCCCTCAATTTCCTTTCGAGGGAACGCAAAACACCATATGCTATCGACAAGAAAATTAACGCGACGAAACTATAACAATGAGCTACCCCCCCCCCGTTTCTTATATGCCCAAATGTAATACGGCGCGTCATCGCCAACATTAAAAAGCAAATCTAAAATTGATACATTATGCGTAAAATTTTCATTGCGTTGCGGATATTCGGGATAGCCTGAATAATCTTTCCAGACAAGCTCAATTCCTTCACGCGCATAATCTTCCGCGATAATATAATCTTTAGCCGCCGGTCCTGAAACATAAACGTCAGCCTGCGCGGCTTTAACCAAGCTTAAAAGTTTTTCGTGCTTAGCTCCGTGAGTAGGATAATCGCGACTATCCGAAAATTTTGTCGTGATGCCCAAAAATTGGCGCGAAATATTTTCAATCAAAAATCTGTTGAGTTCGTAAAGATACGTCCAAGTTTTTTCAAGGTACACAAACTTCAAAAATTCTTCGTAATGCTTAAAGTAAGGTGCTTTATGATAAGCCATTTCCAGCGTCGCAAAATGTTTTTTCTGCCACGAAGAATCTTTCATTTGAACATCAAGAATTAAACGATGAATTTTATTCATTCCTACTGGAACAGTCAACCAAATTTCGCCTTGTTTAGTTATAATTTTATTACGATTGCGCCAATCATTTTTGGTAAATTGAACTTCGTCGTAAAAAATAAATTCATCAACGTCGTGAATTATGTCGAAATATCCCTTCCAAGGAATATAATTTGATTGTAAAACTGCAACTTTCTTCATTTTCTTTTTAATTTGAACGCGAATTTATCCATTCATTCCATCTTCCACTTTCTAATTCGATTTTGTAATCCTCCATGATTTTTACAAAATCCGTGTATTGCGGAGAATATCCAAAATCTCGTTTAGCTTTGTCAATGCTATAAAGATATGGAGGTCTGTCATAAGAAATTTTTTCGGGACGATAAATTATTTTAGAGTTTTCATTTCCAAAAACTTTAATTACAGCCTTTGCTTGATCTTCAAGAGTAACCTGCATATGTCCCGTTATGTTATATAATCCGCGAGTTTTGTCACTTGCCAAAGCTTTTATGTAAGCTTGTGCCACGTCTTTAACATAAACAATATCTTTAGCAACGCGAGGATTTCCCCAAAGTTCAATATTCTCACCAATTTTAGCTTTCCTAATAAAATTGCCCGTACCAGAAATTCGCGGCTTGCCGTCCACCAAAAAATATCCAATATTGTGCGGACAAACACCATAGACTTGAGGAAATCTAAAGACGGCGCATTGCATACGGTGTTGCTGATTGTAATATTCCATCATGTCATTTGCCGCATTTTTGCTGATTATGTACGACGCGTGATCGCCTGTAAAAGAAAAACTGCGCGGCTCATCTTCAGTAATTATTCGACCGCTACCCCAAGTATTTGAAACATCGCCATAACTGCAAGCTCCGATAACTTTTTTGAAGTTATTTCTTCGACAATATTCCAAAACATTAATCGTTCCTATAACGTTGACCCAAAAATAATCCGCCGCATTTTCAGTAGTTTTTAAATCAGCCTTAGAGTTAGCCGGAAGTAATCCTGCAAGTAAAATTACGCCGTCAACTTCTTCAGTCGGAAGTTTTTCAAAATCTGATTCCTTAGTTATGTCAAGCTCAATAAAATTAACGCCAAAATCTTTAAGAATCCTACCAGATAAAAGATTTCTGCCTGTACCGACAACTTTATAGCCAGCGTCAATAAAAGCTTTTGAGGTATATAAACCTATGAAACTGGTTGCACCTATAATCAAAATCATACTTAACTCTCCAAAATTCATTCAAAAAATTTTTTAATCGTCGCCATAACGTAATTTAAATCTTCTTTGCTAATTCCGTAGTACATTGGCAGACGAACAAGTCGTTCACTCTCGATTGTGGTAAATTTATCTTCACCGTGAAAGCGACAATATTTTCTTCCTGCAGGCGCGGAATGTAACGGCACATAATGAAAAACACAACCAACGCCATTATTGCGCATATGTTGAATAAATTTTGTGCGCTCGTCGAGATTTTTCAACTTCAAGTAAAACATATGTCCATTATGCTTACATTCGGCGGGAACGGTCGGAATTTCCAAAAGTTTTTTATCCACCAACGGTTTAAATGCGTCGTAATAAGTTTGCCACGTTTCAAGACGATTGTTATTAATTTCATCAGCGCGTTGAAGTTGCGCCCAAAGATACGCGGCATTTAATTCACTCGGCAAGTAGCTGTCTCCAACGTCAACCCAAGTGTACTTGTCAACTTGTCCGCGAAAAAATTTTGAACGATTCGTTCCCTTTTCACGCAAAATTTCTGCGCGTTCATTGTACGCCGAATCATTAATAACGAGTGCGCCGCCTTCACCCATAGAATAATTTTTCGTCTCGTGGAAAGAGTAGCAACCAAAATCACCGATCGTCCCTAAAAACTTTCCTTTATAGGTACTCATAACAGCCTGCGCGGCGTCTTCAATTACTTTAAGATTATGTCGCCTTGCAATGTCCATAATCGTATCCATTTCACAAGCAACGCCCGCATAATGAACTGCGATAATAGCCTTTGTCCGAGAAGTTATAGCGGCTTCAATCTTTGTTTCATCAATATTCATTGTGTCAGGACGAATGTCAACGAAGACGGGAGTACCTCCGCCTACCAAAATTGAAGTTGCCGTGCTGGAAAAAGTATAACTTGGCAAAATTACTTCGTCGCCCGATTGAAAGCCGCAAAGTAACATTGCCATATCCAACGCACTTGTCCCGCTTGTGGTGAGCAAAACTTTCTGCGCGGAAAATTTATTTTCAAGCCATTTATTACATTTCTTCGTAAATTCGCCGTCACCGCTTATTTTGTGATTTTTAACAGCTTGTTCTACGTAAATCAATTCCTCACCTACAAAGGGAGGAACATTGAAAGATAACATTAAGACCAAATCACTTCCTTTTCAATTTTTTAAGTTGGCAAAATTTGAAAATTATAAACCACTCGATTAGCCATTTCCGGCACTGTTTTAACGATAGCGTTATAAGCAGATTGAGCATTTTGCGGAAAGGTTGTGATAATTATAGCGTCATAATCTTTTTCACGCAACCTTTCAGCACCTACAACTTCATTATCAAATTCTTCAGGATGCTCATCTAACGTTGCAATTATTTTACAATATGGTGAAGGTTTCATTTGTTTGACATAATCTTCGCCAAATTCAACTTGAGAATTATTTTGACTTTCAATCTGCTTACGATAATCTTTGGCAATTTCCGTTGCGCCGAAAAGAATTACCCGAGCTCCACGTGCTATTATACCAAAAGGAAAAATCGCTGTCCAATCTCTAATTCTGGGTTCAGAAATTGAAGTATAATATTGTTTATCGTTTTGGGTTACGGTGTCTAATATAGTCCAAATGTTTTTGTAATATTCTTCTGATGGAGTAAGTTTGGGAAGTTGATATTGCTTATTGTCATATAAACGCTTTACAAAAATATTTTCTAAAGCTTCCAAATAAGTGTAAGTAGGCTTACCATATATAGTATTATCTGTATCATATCCTAAAACCCCAGAAGTTCTGTCTGGTTTATCAGCAGTACCTACGATAGTTAAGGCATCTTCATTTGCGGCAAACATAGCCGTCTGTGATATAGCCAGTACAACTTTAAATTTAGAAAATATAATTCTTGGAATAGGAAATAACACTCCGCTAAAATGTATAGAGACATTATTTAACCCGTTAAATTTTTCTTTAATCAGTGGAATGTAGGGATTGGCATTGCCGATAAGAAGAAAGCTGATTGTTTTATCTGAATGACGTTTTGCTAACTCACTAACTCCCATTATAGCATGTGGAACATAATCTTTTGGGCGACCTATATGGCAAATATTCCAGTCAAGTTTTTGAATATGATCAAAAAGAGGATATTCAACATCCTGAATAGGATATGCCTCACGAACAAATTCCGGATAATTAATAAAAGGACCTTCGACATTTTTGTATCCGTTGAATAATCTGGTTATAGTGGCGACAGATCCTATGATTTCATTTCGTGTAAGCTTAAAATAAAAGAACGGAAAATTTTCAACATAGCATTGTTGAGGTTCACGGTAATTTTCCTCACTAGCGATAAATATGTGTCGTGCATTGAGTTTTGCGGCAAGCAATTCTGCCCATAACGCTCTTGGACTGGAATAGGATTCTATAAAGATGTCATATTCATCTAAATGGTTCGGTAAATGAAGTGCAGCGACCATGACATTCAAAAAATATTCCTGTTCAACTTTTTTATATTTGTAAGGCAAAGTCTCAAGAAAAGAAAGTCCGCTACCTATAGCGTAGTATTTTCTAATGCAAGGTATTATGGGGACAGATTCGCGAGATTCATTGGTTAAAATACGAATTCCACAATTCACGCTTTCAAGGTACTGAATTAAACCGGCTGTATGCAATTCCATACCGGCAACGCCAACAATTCCGTGTGGGATAAAAATAAACAGTTTTTTCTTTTCCACTTCAACAATCCTTTCAATTAAATTTAAAGTATACATTTGCTAAGTGTTTCGCCGATATTTTCACGAATCACCAGTTCAGCAAATTTATCTGCGCGGGTTTCACTCTTATTAATCAAAATTAAATGGTCGCCGCGAAAATAATTTACAATTCCTGCCGCAGGATACACGACAAGACTTGTACCGCCGACAATCAAAGTATCAGCTTGTGCAATCGCACGAATAGACGCCATTAAAATATTATCGTTTAAACCCTCTTCATACAGTACAACGTCCGGCTTGACAATCCCGCCGCATTTTTCACAATAAGGTATTGGTCGATTCTCTAAAATAAATTCAACGTCGTACTTTTCGCGGCACTTTGTACAATAGCTTCGACGTATCGAGCCGTGCAATTCATAAACAGTCTTTGAACCGGCAAGTTGGTGAAGTCCGTCAATGTTTTGAGTAACGATAGCCGCCAAATTTCCGCGCCTTTCAAGTTCAGCAAGTGCAAAATGTCCTGCGTTAGGTTTTGCGTCAAGGTAAATAAATCTTGTGCGGTAGAATTCAAAAAATTCTTCAGGGTGATTGACGAAAAAACTATGGGATGCCATTTCTTCAGGGCTGAAAGTTTTGTTAAGTTTTTGATTATAAATTCCCGTCGCACTGCGAAAATCAGGAATACCCGATTCAGTCGACATACCTGCGCCGCCAAAGAAAACTGCACGGCTACTTCCAGCTAAAATTTTTCTAAGCTTTTCAATGTCCGTCATACAATCACCCCTAAAAATTTATTCTTCACGCATAAAAATTAAATTTTCTCCGCGCAGTTCAAAGTGCCAATCATATTTCGACATTGCCGTAAAAAATGCACGCGAGCAACCTTTTTTCATACGGTCATGAAGTTCGATAACCAGTACTTTAACTTTCGACAACCAATCATAAACATCAGGTGAGCTGAAAACTTCCTTCTCTGCGCCTTCAATGTCAATCTTCAACAAATCTATTTCATCAAAGCCGGACTCGGCTAAAATCTTCGATACCGTAGTTGTACCAATCGCTTGAGGATATTCTGCCGTCGTCTCAAACGTCATATATCCACATGCACCGTAGCCTCTATCTTCAATACGTATAAAAGTTTCTTTGTCCCACAAAGCAGAATTTATCGGGTGAATATTGTCGTAGAAAATTGTGTTGTACGTTAAAATTTTAAAATTCATACGCTCAGGCTCAACGGCGTAAATCTGCGCGTCAGAATAAATATTCGCGAAGAATACTGACGCACAACCGATATTGCCGCCACAATCCAAAATCAATTTCGGCTGAAAATTCTTTATCGGCAAAATGTAATCGCCGTTATGAAAAATTTGTTGCATTATACCAGGATCACTTGAATCAGGGCGGAATGCAAATGGTACATCTTTAACGTCAATCACTTTAAGTTGTGGAAAAGACATGGGGAACACTCCTAAAAATTTTAACGACTCAAATTACCGGGAGAGTTTGGACTGTCAAGCGGTGTCGTCATATTTGAATCTGAATTATATTGGCTGGTAACGTCCACAAAAGTAAACCCCATTTCGGTTGGTGTCACAGTCGTAACTGCAAGATCAACTCCTTCGCGCAGATTCGTCAAGCCTTCGACAACAATCGTATCTTTTGCAGTAACTCCGCTTGTCACAACATAATAACTGCCGATTTGCTGACCAATTTCAATATTGCGTGCTTCCGATTTATTATCATTGCCGACAACCATAACGAAAGATTTTCCTAAAAGTTGCTGAACCGCACGTTGAGGAACTAAAATTGCATTTGGAATACTTTCTCCCGAAAGTCTGACGCGAGCAAACATACCGGGAATTAATGTGCCGCTAGGATTAGGAAATTCCGCCTTCATCACCAATGAACCGGTATTGTTGGCAAGTTCCCTGTCAACTTCGACGACTTCGCCGGAATAAGGATATTCTTTGCCGTCCGTCAAGGTGATTGAAACTCGCAGAGGATTTCTGTCCGTCTGATTAGATTGTATCGTAATGAACTTCAAATATTCAGCTTCACTGATTGAAAATTGCGCATAAATAGGATCAGTCGATCCGATTGTAACAAGATTTGTATTACCTGCGGCGGCGAAAGTTCCTACCGCAACGTCGTTAAGTCCTGTCTTTCCTGAAATTGGTGCGTAGATTTTTGTATCATCTAAATTTTCTTGAGCAGTTCTTAAAGCAGCTTCACAGGCATAAATTGATGCTTCATTAGCGGCGCAGTTTGCTTCATTTGCTCGAACTAATGCCGCTTGAGTCGTAACAACTTGTTCAGCGATTGCTGATTCCTTAAAAAGTTGTTCATCACGGTGAAGATCAATCAAAGAGTTTTTGTAAGTTGCTATCGATTGTTGGAGGACAGCTTCGGCTTTAGCTAAATCGGCTTGTGCTTTGAGTATGGCAGATTCATATTGACGCGAATCAATTTTGAAAAGCAAATCTCCGGCTTCTACATAATCACCGCCGTTGAAATATTTTTCTACGACATTGCCGTTGACTTTAGATTGAACCTTTACTTCCTCGATACCTACCAAATGTCCGGCGTATTCACTCGTAATCGGCGTAGTTCGCTGAATCACCTTCATGGCTTTAACTTGTTTCGCTTGAACTTGTTGCTGTTTAGGTTCTTCTGAACCGCAACCGACAAAAACTGTTGCAGACAAAAACAACGCCATTGCTGTAGCCAATCTTCTCCCCTTTGAAAAAAACAAATTGACCCCTCCCATTGCATTTTGAAGTTAATTTTAAAGTTTATAAGATTAAAAGTCAACGTAAAAGTCATTTGTAACTTTTTAAAAACACTTCGATTATTTTTACATTAAAAATTTTTAAAATAAAAAAATTTTATCGACGTAGCAAGGTGTTTTGTGATAAAATCTGCGCGGGAGGGAATTTTTATGGCAGAAACAAATACTCAAGGAAATGACGCCGCGTCCGAAGCAAGACGAAAACGAATTGCCGCACGCAACAAGTTGACAATTTTCCTTAAAATTTTTTTTGGACTTATAATTTTTCTTGTCGTGACTGCTGTCGGTGTCGCAATAGGATTTGTCACGGCTAACATTAACACAAAGCCGGACATTTCACAGGATATTTTGCCGCCAGCGTCATCGCAGATTTACGATTCGGCAGGTAATGAAATTGCTAACATTCATGCCGTCGAAAATCGTATGCCCGTAAAAATTGAGCAAGTTCCAAGCAATTTACAAAACGCTTTCATCGCTGTTGAGGACAATCGATTTTACGAGCATAACGGCATTGATCCGAAAGGTTTAGCACGTGCCTTATACGCAAATTTGAAGGATCAAGAAATTTCCGAAGGCGGCTCGACTATTACTCAACAGTTAGCGAAAAATGCTTACCTTACGCAAGAAAGAACTTTCAAGCGAAAGATTCAAGAAATTTTTTTGGCACTGCAAATTGAAAAGCAATATACTAAGCAAGAGATTCTTGAAATGTATATGAACCAAATTTATTTTGGACAAGGCGCGTATGGTGTACAGGCGGCGGCGAAAATTTACTTTGACAAAAATGTTGAGGATTTAAATTTATCGGAGTGCGCATTGTTGGCAGGCATTCCTAAGAGTCCTAATTATTATTCGCCGTTTAACAATCTGCAAGCATCACTTGAACGGCGTAACATGGTGCTTGATCAGATGGTTAAATATCATTACATCCGCTCTGATGAGGCGTATGAGGCGAAAAATATGGAATTGGTATTCGCCCAGCCCAATCGTCCTGAAGAATTGAAAGACGCAATGTATTTTATCAACTATGTAACAAATGTAATGGTTGAAAAATACGGTGCGGACGCACTTTATAAAGAAGGCTTAAAAATTTACACGACGATTGATTTAGATATTCAGCGTATGGCGGAACAAGCTTTGTTGACATACCTGCCGACGGATTACACGGACGCTAACGGAATTGTCCAGCCGCAAGGAGCAGTTGTAGCGATTGATCCTAAAACCGGCTACGTCAAGGCAATGGTTGGCGGACGCGGCACAGATCAATTTAATCGCGCGTCAATGGCAGAGCGTCAACCGGGTTCTGCTTTTAAACCTTTTGTATTTGTTGCCGCGTTGGAAAATAATTTTACGCCGGACACAGTCATTGAAGATAGTCCCGTTACTATTGACGGTTGGTCGCCGCAAAATGACAGCGGAAGATTTTCCGGCAGTGTCACAATGCGTCAAGTTGCAACTTTCTCAATGAATGTGCCGACAGTAAAAATTGCAATGGCGTTGGGCATGTATCAAGCGATTAATTACGCGTATCAAATGGGCATTTCAACTTTTGTATTGGAAGGAGACCCAAACGATAATAATTACTCGACGGCATTGGGCGGATTGACGCGAGGAGTTACGCCTCTTGAAATTACTAATGCTTATTGTACTTTTGCTAATGACGGCGTTTTCATTCCGCACATTGTTATTACGAAAGTGCTTGACCGTAACGGAAATATTCTGGAGGAGGCAAGCTCCGCAGGTACGCAGGTTATAACGCCTGAAAGTGCCGCCGCTTTGACAAGTATGTTGGAAGATGTTATAAAACGCGGTACAGGTAAAGGCGCAAATATCGGACGACCTGCCGCAGGTAAGACAGGAACGACTTCCGATTTTAAAGACGCTTGGTTTGTAGGTTACACGCCTGATTTAGTCGCAGGTGTTTGGGTTGGAAATGATGACAATTCGCCGCTTGATGGAATTATGGGCGGTGGTGTTCCCGCAAATATTTGGAGTCATTTTATGCAGAATGCTCTACTTAATGTTCCTGTTCATGAATTTAATGATTTGGTTGTTGAGCAACGTAGTGCGCCAATAACGACAGGTAGCGGCGGCGGTGGCACTCAACGCGATGAAGGTTATTATGATCGGCAACGTCAGTCTGAAGAATCTTATAATTCTCCAAGTAGCAATTACGAGTATCAACCTGAAAGACGTTCTGAACCTGAACATTACGAAGAAAGGCGCAATGATTATACGCCACCTCCGGCTGATGACGGAACAGGTTATAATCCCGGTTATCATGATACAAGTCGAGATGAACCTACTCACAATGAGCCGGTTTACGAGCCTGCATCTCAACCAGTTTATGAACCTGCATCCGAGCCGTTTTATGAGCCTGCATCTCAACCTGTTTATGAACCTGCGTCCGAACCGGTTTCCAATGACGCACCTTCCCCAAATGATACCGGTGGCAAAGGAAGAAATTAATGATCAGTGAAAAGTGGTCAGTGGTCAGAAGTTTTACTTATCACTGATTACTTTTCCCTGAAAGTAAAGAGAGGTAATTAAAATAGCGATTCTAAAACTTGCGCCTGCTTGCAAAGATTATCTTTGGGGCGGGCGAAGATTAATTGAAAAATACGGAATAAATTTTGATAGAAAAATTTTGGCAGAAGCTTGGATGCTTGCCGCGCACAAAGACGGATCGTCTGTTATCACTAATGGAAAATATGCGGGAAAAAGTTTTCGTGAATATCTTGCCGCCGAAGGTTATAACGCTGATGAATTTCCGATTTTGATAAAATTTATTGACGCGCAGGATAATCTTTCTGTACAAGTTCATCCCTCCGACGATTACGCGCATAAATTTGAAGGACAACTCGGCAAAAATGAATTTTGGTATATTCTAGACGCCACTCCTAATGCTTTTATTTATCGCGGGCTTAATCGTAACGTCACTAAGGAAGAATTTGTTAAACGCATTGCGGAAAATACTTTGGAAGAAATTTTGCAAAAAGTTCCCGCGCAGAAGGGAAACTGTTTTTTCATACCGGCAGGAACAATTCATTCCGTCGGCAAAGGAATTCTACTCGCGGAAGTTCAGCAAAATTCTAATGTATCCTATCGCATTTACGATTATGACAGAATCGGCGCGGACGGTAAACGGCGGGCATTACACGTTGAAAAAGCTCTTGACGTTGCCGATTTAAAGCCCTTCGACGATAAGGCAGAAAATTATCCGCACATTGCACGTTGCAAATATTTCACCGTTGATAAAATTAATTTGGATGGAAAAATATCAGCGCGGCTTGAAGGAACAGTTACCGCCGAAAGTTTTTTAAGCGTGTTGATTTTGGACGGGCAAGGTAAAATTTCTGTCGACGATGAAACTTTAACTTACACGAAGGGAGACAGCTTTTTCATACCAGCCAATTCAGGTAAATGGACGCTTGAAGGAATTGCCGACGCACTTTTAACAACTATGTGAAAAGTTAATGGTAAATAGTTAATAGTAAATAGTAGCATTAACGTTAACTAACCACTATTTACTATTCACTAACCACTATTTACTAAACTTAAGGGGATAAAATTTTGAATACATTTAAAGAATTAATTGTCTTAAGAAATTTTATTGACGATGAGAATATAACTGTCGCGTCGCTTGTCGAAATTGCCGAGCGTGCAGGTTTAAGCGGCAATCTTTACCGCAGCTATATCATTTACAAATTGGCGCACGAGCCGAATTTAATTTCGACGACGATTGAACGCACCGGCGGCAAAATTGGTGAGAGTTTACGCGAAATTTTTAAGCATGACATAAAGATTTTGTTTTTCGACAAATTTTTTTACGCGGAGCAAAATTTTCTTGCAAATTACAATCCCACCGTCAAAAATAATTCCGAATCCTTTAACACGCTTATGAGTAAGCTTGACAATCTGCGCGGCGTTGACGAAATTGTTGACGCGTTGATTGAGCATTACAAAAAATTTGGTTGCGGCGACATTGCGGATTATCGTGCATTTCGTTTCGACGAGACGACTAAAAATCTTATCGGCATAAAATATTTTGAGACGATACACCTTGACGATTTAATTGGTTATGCTCATCAAAAAGAATTGCTTACGAAAAATACAAACGCCTTTATCGAACACAAGCCTGCCAATAATGTATTGCTTGTAGGTGCACGCGGTACTGGTAAATCATCAAGTGTCAAGGCTCTTGTCAACGAAAATTATACGCGCGGACTTCGACTTGTCCAACTGACAAAGCCGCAATTAAAATATTTGCCCGCCGTTATGGAGACGTTACGAAATTTTGCAGGTAAGAGGTTTATAATCTTCCTTGACGACTTATCTTTTGACGAATCAGAATCAGAATATAAATATTTAAAGTCGGCGATTGAAGGCGGCGTTGAATCTTTGCCGCAAAATGTTTTAATTTACGCGACGAGTAACAGGCGGCATTTGATACGCGAAAAAGATTTTGAAGACAGATATAATGATGACAGCGTAAACGAAACCATTTCGCTTTCTGACAGATTCGGGCTGATTGTGCATTATTATCCGCCGTCGCAAAATGAATATCTTGAAATTATTCAGCATATGTTGAAGAAAAATGATATTGAGTTGGACGCGGAAACTTTGCGGCTTGAGGGTTTACGTTGGGAAATGTCACATTCCGGCAGGAACGGTCGGACGGCTCAACAATTCGTGAAAAATTATTTAGGGAATAAGGGATAAGGGATAAGAAAATTTCCCTAAAAGCTAAAATGGATATTATTAAAAAATTTATGCGCGTGTCTTATGAAAAGCCCGTCGTTGCGTTGGGAATGTTCGACGGCGTACACATAGGACACGCCAGCATAATTCGCCGCGCAGTTGAAATTGCCGCGCAGATTAACGGTACAGCAATGGTGTTGACTTTTTCCAATCACCCACTAAACATAATTGCGCCGGAAAATGTTCCGCTTACTGTCGGAAGTATAAATTTGCGGCGTGAAATTTTTGAATCGCTCGGCGTACAAGTCTTGATTGAAATTTCTTTTACGAAAGAGTTAAGCCGTAAGACGCCTGAAGAATTTTTAGATATGCTCCGTGAAAAAATTTCGCCTGAATATGTAGTAACGGGTCCGAATTATACTTTTGGAAGGTTCGGACGCGGCAACGGACGAATGCTGATTCGTGAGGGCGAAAGTTACGGTTTTAAGGCTGAAGTTTGTCCTGCGGTTACGATTGACAGAAAAACGGTTAGCAGTACGAAAATACGTGCGTTGATTGCGGCGGGCGAACTTCAAGCGGCGAATGAATTTTTGGGACACGAATTTACTTACACATCGCAAGTTGTTCACGGCGATAAACGCGGTAGGAAGTTTGGATTTCCTACGGCGAATTTGGAAATTGACGATAAACATTCAATGTTGCCTAATGGTGCTTACGTTGTACGCGTTAAAGTTCGTGAAAAAAATTTCAACGGCATTGCAAACATTGGCGACAATCCAACATTCAAAGTTGCCAAGCGGAGGCTGGAAGTTTTTATCGATGAATTTAACGATGACATTTACGGCGAAAAAATTTCCGTCAGTTTTATTGAAAAAATTCGTGACGAAAAAACTTTCGCATCTGTCGAGGAACTGAAAATGCAACTCCGCGCAGACTTGGATTTTCTGAAAACCAAATTGCTTGACGGTTGAAAAAATTTTTGATAAACTTGCAAATATTTTTCAACCTTCCCGCAATGGGTAATTGGTTAGTTTTCTATTTTTTAATCTTGACATGGAGGGAAATTCTATGGCGAAGAAAAACGTTGAGGAAAATACAAAGAAAAATATTGAAGAAAAAATTAATTACGGAAAACTTGTTGAAGCGGCTTTTGAAAATAACGGTTGGCATTTTAACGTAAGGACATTTGAGGACAGAACTATTTTTGCTCTTCCTATGTCTGCTAAGAATTGTCCGGGCTTAAACGTTAAATTTGAAGTTTCTTCTCACGGAGATTCTAAAATTCGTTGCTATCTTGCCGAAGATACGCCGAAGTCAAAACAGAATGAATTGTTGAAAGTTATTAATGCGCTTAACAATAAATATCGTTACGTAACTGTTTCATTGGACAGTGACGGTGATATTTTAGCTGCGTACGACTTCACAATTTTTGGAACAGACGAAAACGTTATCGACAAGCAAGTCGGAACGATGGTTGTACTTTTGAGCGATATTATGGACAAGTGCATTCCGCCAATTATGAAAGTTGTATGGAGTGCTAGCGAAGAAGACGACGAAGACGAAGAATAATAAAATTTTGTAACCAAATGGGACGGGAAGAGAGAATTTTTGCAGCATACGAAGGCGTCGGGAAATTATCTAAGTTGTACGATGGAATGATGACGGCGTCAACATGTGTCGGGAAATTTGCACTGAAATTTTTTTGGGGACTATCTGTAGAAGAGTATTTTAAATTTTTGAATAAAGCGTTATCAGGTGTACCGAAAAATTTTAAGGGCAAGCTCTTGGAAGTTCCTGTAGGGACGGGTGTGTTTACGTTACCGCTTTACGAAGGCTTGACAGAATCAGAAATTTTTTGCGTAGATTACTCAACGGCTATGTTAAACGCGGCACAATCGTACGCCAATAAAATAAGTTTGCCGAACGTTACCTTTATTCAAGGCGATGTCGGCAAACTTTCTTTTTCGGACAAATTTTTCGACGTGGTATTGTCGGTAAACGGTCTGCACGCCTTCCCGGACAAAAACGCCGCTCATAAAGAAATTTTCCGCGTCCTTAAGCCGAACGGAATTTTCTGCGGTTCATCATATGTCACTGGTCAAAATTCGCATACAGATTTTTTTGTTAAACAATTTTGCAATCGCGTAGGAGTTTTCACTCCGCCTCATAAAAATCTTTCGTCGCTAGAAAATAAGCTAAAAAAAATTTACAGGCGCGTTGAAATTTCCAACGTAAAATCTTTTGCCTGCTTTAAATGTCTGAAATAATTGGTTAAGAGTGAAGAGTGAGGAGTGAAGAGTTTTTTCACTGACCACTGACCACTTTCCACTGACTACTTAAATTATTTTTTCTTCTTTTTATTTTTCTTCGACTTGGAAGAATTTTTCGGAGACTTAAAGGCGTTGGCGATACGTGATTTAGCTTTCTCCTCCTGATTTTTTTGCTTTTCGGTGGAATTTTTATCACGTTGCATTTTGGCATAGTCCGCGCCGATATTCGCAATTTTATGTTTAATCGTCATCAGCGGATGTGACAGGAACATTTTTTTGCGACTGGATTTCATAATCTCAAGAAAATTATTTGTAGCATCCTCTCCAAAGCAAGGCGTTTCGCAACTGTCACAAACAGGCTTGCCGATCCCGTAGGGGCAACGCTGAATTTTTAACATTACCGTCGTTAAAAGCGCGGTACATTTCGGACAAAGTTTTCCGTCGCTCGTGCCGTGATTTGCGTTACAATATTTGCCGAAAGATTTACGAATATTTTCTTTTTCCTTCGGGACGTTATTAACCGGCTCTGGCGGCTTGCGTTTCGGCAATAAATTTTTTATTCTGTCGAGTATTCCCATTAAAAATCTCCCTTCAAATTTATTTTATTTTAATGGCTTACAAAGAGAAAATCAAGTTTTATTTATAGGAGGTCTGGTGTGGAAAGTTTATTTGCAAGTGAAATTACCGTGCTTGGAATTGGCAATACAATTTTAAGCGATGAAGGTTTTGGAGTGCGCGTCGTAGAATTTTTACAAGACAATTACATATTCCCTGAAAATGTTCAGTTGCTTGACGGCGGCACGCTTGGCGTTGAACTTATGCACTTTGTAGTTGGCACATCAAAACTTTTGATAATTGATTCGATTGACGGCGGCGCGGAGGCTGGGAAAATTTTTCATCTGCGCGGCGACGAAATTTTAAATCATTTTACACAAAAAATTTCTGTTCACGAAGTCGGCATACAGGATATTTTGACAATGCTTGAAATTACCGGCAAAAAAATTCCCTGCGTTGAACTTTTAGGCGTGCAACCGTACAGTCTCGACTTAGGAATAAATTTAACGCCACCAATGCAAAAACTTGTACCGATTTTCGCGGAAAAATCTTTGGAAATTTTAACGGCGTGGAATGTACAATGGAGGAAAAAATTATGAGTGAACTGAAAAATTTAGGTAAAACTGTCGATTACAATTTTGAATATAATGCGGATTTTTTGGAGGCAATACCCAATAAAAATCGCGATAAAAATTATTTTGTACGGTTGACAAGCGGCGAATTTACTTGCGTCTGTCCCGTCACTCATCAGCCGGATTTTGCGACGATTAAAATTAATTATATTCCCAATGAAAAACTTGTCGAAAGTAAAAGCTTGAAACTTTATTTGACGAGTTTTAGGAATACCGGGATTTTTCACGAAGAAGCCGTTAATCGCATTGCTGATGACTTAATTAAGCTTTTGCAACCGCGTTATCTTGAAGTCGAAGGAAATTTCAGCGTGCGCGGAGGAATTTCAATCGTTCCCTTCGTCAATTATGGGCAAGGAGAATTTGAAGAGTTTGCCAAAAATCGCTTAGCTAATTATCTTTAAGTTGTCTAAAAAATTTTTCAGGTGGTGATGAATTTGGACGAAAAAATTATTGTGACTAAGAGTGATTACGTAGCGTCCGCCGTCAATAAAAGTCAATATCCCGAAGAAAAATTGCCTGAAATTGCGTTTATTGGTCGGTCTAATGTCGGTAAGTCGTCGCTGATAAATTCTTTGTGCAACAGAAAAAATCTTGCACGAACTTCACAGACGCCCGGCAAGACGCAAACTATAAATTTTTTTCGCGTGACGTTGAAGGTAAATGAACATTTTACGCCGATACATTTAGTTGACTTGCCCGGCTACGGTTACGCGAAGACCAGCAAAACTAATCGCCGTGTTTGGGCAAAATTTATTGAGGAATATTTATTGGCAAGTCAGAATTTAAAATTTGTGTGTCAACTCGTCGATATGCGTCACGCGCCAATGGACAGCGATAAACAATTTTTCGCGTGGCTTGTCGAAAAAAATTTGCCCGTCCTCATCATTGCGACGAAGGCGGACAAACTTAGCAAGACTGAACAGAAAAAACAATTTACGATTATAAAAAATTCTTTCGGCATTGAGGAACTTCCTATATTGCCGTATTCTTCGCAAAATAATTCGGGGCGCGAAGAATTACTGCAAACTATTTTGGATTCGACATGTCAAATGTAATTTTGGAAAATAAAGGATTAACGGAAAGGTCACTGTTATCTGATTTGAAAGTTGTACCGTGTAATAATGTAAATTGGTTATTATCAGACGAAGCATTTTCTATTTATTCGTCGTGTATGTATAAACCATCTTATGAAAAATACAAATCGAAGATTGAACAATTTATTGATAATTCGATTGTGAAAATATTTTTATGCGAAGATAACGATAAAAAATTAGGCATATTGATTTTGAATCGGTCAGATACTTTTGCGGAAATTGTTGGGCTTGCTGTACGCGGAGATTGTCGTTTCAAAGGAATTGGCAGACACATGATTAGCCAAGTAATGGAATGTGAGAAATTAAACTGTGTTAAAGTTCAAACCGACGATGAGACTATTGATTTCTACCGTAAATGTGGATTTACCGAAGAAAGAATCGTTACAAAATATACGGACGGTTCATCTGTTCGCTATAATTGTTTTTTAGCAAATGAGCAATGACGTTTGATTATTTAGCTAAGTTTCAATCACGCGGCATTGATACGCACCATAGACGCGTGGAATTTTTTCTGCAGGTTGCCCATAATTTTTTAAAAGCTCGTCGACGTACTTCATTACGACTTCGACGGGAATTTTTTTCATGCAAGCCAAATTATCTGAACCTGCGCGGGGACAAGTATGTTTGCCGCAAGGGTGACAAGGTTCAGGCGACTTAATCAAAATATCTTTCGCGTCGTAAGGATAAAAGCCCGGTACAGGCGACGCGCCAAACATCGTGACGATAGGAATATTTCGCGCAACGCCTATGTGCATTGGTCCCGAATCAGTTGTCAAAAATAAAACGCACTTATCCAAAAATCCTGCGACCATTGCCAAAGTAAATTTGCCCGTGAAAATTTTCATCAACGGGTTATTTTTTTCTGTCATCTTATCGACGCAAGACGCGACAATTTCTTCGTCCATTGGTCCGCCGAGAAATGCAACGCCGTAACCGCGCCTTATCAGTTCGTCCGCGCAGGTTGCAAAATAATCTTCAAGCCAGCGTTTAGTCAGCCAACTTGCACCGATATTGAACGCGATAACCTTTGTATTTGGCGGAAAGTTTTCATTGAAAATTTTTGTAGACTCAATCTTCGTGGAGTCATCAATCCACATTTCCAAGCCGCCGTCATCAAATTCAGTTATGCCGCAAGCTTCGCGCAGTACGTCAAAATGGGATTTAACTTGATGTTGAGAGCCGGGAACATATTCCGTCTTAAAGCCGTGTTTGATATGACGAGCTATCGAAGGATTAGGCATAACTTTATCAAAGAACAGCGAAAAAACCGGCTTAGAGTAACCGACAATTTTTTCCGCGCCGCTGAAAGCCGCCAACGCCGATGCCCTTTCGTTACGGTGAAGATTTATCACGAGATCAAATTTTTTCTCACGAATCTTGAAAATAAATTTTACGAAGTTGAAAAGATTATCGTCAACGCCCTTCTTGTCAATCAAAATACATTCATCAAGATGTTTGTTAAGCTGAACGAGGTCAGCAAGTTTTTTATCGGCAAGTAAAGCAATGTGCGCCGTCGGAAAATTTTTCCTTAGCGTTCGCAAAGTCGGCGTGACCAACATTAAATCGCCGAGATGCATTAAGTTTATAACTAAAATTTTTTTGTACATATGAACATTATAACAGAATTTCGCAAATAAAAAAATCGCCGAAAAGTTTTTTTCTCTTCGACGATCTCTGAAGACTTAGGATTTTTTAGGCGGATATTTTTGTTGAGTAGGAGTACCTGCCGCTGCAACGTAATCCAGTTCATCCAAATCCATTAATTCATTATCGCGGGCGCGGCGAACGTTAATCTTTTGCAACAAACTTTCCTGCACCTTGCTTAATTTGTAAAAATCCATCTTCGTTAATCTTTCTTCAACGTTCATTGTTGACAACTCCTTAAATTAAATTTCTTTCTGCTTATTATACGCACCAACTTAAAAAATGTTAAGGATTTTTTATTTTCGTCTTTACAAATATTTATTCTTTCTCGTAACAATCAATTTTAATCCATTCGTCAAAGTTACAACTTTCATCAATGTTAATTTGCAAAAGAAAACAATGGTACATTCGCATTGGCGCAAAATATTCGTCATTGTCCTCTGCAACATCAGCAGGGCTTGACGTACAATTTTCAAAGGTGCAATTTTTAAAGTAGCACTCGAATAAATCACAGCCCGCCATTTTTACATTTACGAATTTCGTTGACGTGAATCGGCAATTCAAAAAAATCGCGTCAGTTAATTTTAAATTCTCAAAAGTAAAATTATCGAACCGACAATCTACAAATTGACATCCGCGCAGGTCTAAGTCGCTAAACTTTTTATGCCTATAAATTTTTTTCTTGACGGGGCGAAAGTTTGTTTCTTCATTGGCGTCGGGGTTAAGCAAGTCAATTTCAGGCAACATCGCGCAAATTCTGTTCTGCCAATCAAGATAAGTTCCGCAAGTCACGTAAAAGTTTTCTGCCTTAATTAATTCGTCAAATTCGCTGTAATAGACAAGACGCCGCGCAAAATATTTCGCGTAACAAGTAAACAGAAAAGTCAACTTGTCAAGTGTTCCCCAAAACAACGGCTTAATCTCAACTTTAGAAATTTTACTACGAATAAAAAATCTGTCGTCAAGCGCATCAAATTTAAAATCTTTCCAATACTTGAAAAGAAAATCCGCGCTCATACGATAACGCGCCCAAGCCTCACCGTAAACCCATTCTTCATTGTAAAAATCTATTTGAAAAGTTGGTTTATCGTCAATCAGAGATGTATTTAAAAATGAGATGCTCATATACGCGCAGATTTTATTTTCCTTTTGCTGAATTTCGCAAGCATAGGCAAGAGCTTTTTGCCATTCCTCAAGGCAAAATTTTCTAATCGTCGAAACTTCTTTGCTTAAATTCCGCCCGACTTTTTTCATAAATTCAGTTTCAAGCGGTTTGTATCGCAGGTTTAAATATTCGTCGAAAGTTTGAAGTAATTCCATTTTTATTCACCGACAATAATATTGCTACCGCCCATATCAATCTGATTTGACAAAATTTTCATGTGAGATTGTCCACTCTGCGCGGCAATTTCTTTTTGTGAAACCATCTGAATTTTTCCTTTAGCGTCGAAAGAAACATTTCCGTCCGCGTTAATGACAATATCTTTTGCGGAAACGATATTAATCCCCTTGTCTTTGTCAAGCAAAATAAAAGTTTTTTGGTGTTCGGCAATAATCTCAACGCCCTTGTCCGTCAACAAAATTTCACGACCGCCGGGAGCTTTCAAGCTTTTATTCTTCGGTTCTTTAAGCGGCGCAGTGTTAATCGAACTCAACGCAAAAGCATCACTAGTATCAACTGACGGAAATAAAATTCTTACGTAATCATCAACCTCAGGCATAACATACCAACCGCTACCGTCTGCACTTGAATAAGCCGTCGCAAACGGAAACCAAGTTGTACCTTCCTCATACTTTTCATCAACGTCAATCAAATGCGCTTGAACTTTATCCTTTTCGACCTTCTTAACTTGTGCGCGAAAAACTCTGCCGTAAATATTTTGTTGCGTCTCAATAGGCACAAAAAATGCCGTCTTGCCGACCAAATTGTAACTTGCTACTAAAACCGTATCAACGAATCTCATATTCAAACTTTTTACGATATATTCTTTTTCATTAAGCTTAACCGTGTCGGCAATATTTAAATATTCATATAAGCCATCGACACTCACTGACGCAAAATCTTCGTTGATAATTTTCGTGTCCTTAGCTTTCAGTGTTTCATTGGCGTTAAAAAATTGAAATGTCGCGTCGTCGAAATTGTAACTGACTTGCTTAGCCGTAATTTCAACAGTTTTTTTAGAATCAGGAAGACCGATTGTAACCATTGGCTTTTCGGCGGTAATATCTGTAAAAATCGAGGCGTTGAATTGCGAAGCCATACGCTTTATAAATTGCCAAGACGTTTCATTCAGGCGAATAATCATTTTTTCAATCGCCTTATCAGTAACTTTTAATTGAACCGTTGCGCCTTCCTCTGTAACAGTTTTTTTCAAAATGTCCTCGTATTTATCTTCAAGTTTCTGGAAAGATTGAGTTGCACGTTTCCAGTTAAGCAGGTAGGAAGCGTCATATAAATCAATCGTCAAAAGATTATAATCGACCGTAGGTTGAAAACTCACATTGGAAACATAACCTTGAAATAAAACTGTATCCTTATTATCGACTTTAGCGGAAATTTTTATTTTATCGGCGTCAGCTTGTTTCAAAAAATTTTCGCCTTCCTTATCCTCCATAATCAAAGTCAGGCGAGCGTTCGCATATTCGTTTACGGCGTGGTTTATTTCCAACTGCATCAGCTGTTGAAATTCTACGCCCTCAATTTTAATGTCGCGAATACTTATCGCTTTTTCTTTATCTGATGAAGTCAATCCCATTACTTTAATTTACCTTTTCTTTCTATCGTCAAGCGATTCAAACAATCATAAAAATATTTGGTCACGTTATCGCCGTCAATTTTCCGAATCAAACGATTTTGTAAATCATACTCGTACTTGATTATTTTAACCCTTCCTGTTGCACTTTGCAAAGTTTGTAAATCCAACCAATCGCGCCGCTCAATGCAGTTATCGTTTAAATCATACTTCCAGCGCGTAAGCTTGAATTTGTCGTCAACTTTTTTACGCGCCTCAATCAATCTTCCGCCCGTGTCAAAAATTTTTATATCGTATGGCTCGGAAAATTTTTCCGGACTTTCAACCGCCGTAAAAATATTTTCTTGCGCGGCAATGGTTTTATTCATCGGAGTATGTGCAAAAGAAAATTCGCCAACATCAGTGCGAACAGTCAAAAGCCTGTAAGCTTTATCATAAAACAAATTGAACTTGTAACCACAAGGTGTCTTAATCATCGAAGGTGCAGGGGACTCGTCGTCATAGGCGTAACGTGTAACTTGCCCGTTAATATCATGCATTAAAATTCGCCCCGCAATATCGCGTTCCCAAACTTCGCGCCGCCAATCTTTAATGTTTAAGCGGGTAAGCTTTCCAATCAATAAATTTTTCGTCGAATAAGAAAAAATTTCCTCATGTCCTTCACTGTCTGAAATTCTTATAATATTTCCTTGCACGTCGTACTCAAACTTTTTTATAAAATTATTCGGAAAAATTTCACGTGTCAAACGTCCTTCAACATATCGCCAAAAATATTCATCCCCGTTACGTGTCCGTTTATAATTCAATCTGTTATCGGCGTCGTACTTGAAAAGTTCAAAAGTTTCATCAGCGTAAATAATTTTCTCAACCAACTTGTGGCGATTCCACATGTAAATAATATTATCTCGTCCGCTTTCAATCGTCTGTCGATTTTTATCGTCGTAAAAAAATTTTCGCGTGCCGTTATCATAAGAAGATTTCATCAATCGTCCAAATTCGTCATATTCGTTTTGAAAAATATTTTTGCCGCCTTCAAAGCAAGTTGCCAATTTTTTATCATCATAAGAATATTTTATTTGGCTACCGTCAGGATAAATTACGCGAGTTAACAAATTTTCTTCATAAACGTATCGGGTAGTGCGTCCGAGTTCATCTTTAACGGCAATTAAATTTTTCCCTTCGTATATAAAAAAAATTTCGCGCAGAGTCTTCAAAGTCAACCGTTGCGTGTCGTCAATATTGAATATCCAGCGATTGATACGCGAATTATATTCACGCGTTACAACAAAATTTTTAAGAATATCAGCCTGCGCGTAGTCAGTAATTTTCAGCGTGAAATTTCCTGTCGCATAATCAATCGTGTATTCGTGCCGTGCCAATTCCGGCAACTTAATTTCAAAATCCATAAAATTTCTCCTTTAGTGAATAGTGGCTAGTGAATAGTAAATAGTTTAGTAGACGATACCATTAACTATTAACTATTCACTATTAACTATTCACTAATTAACGCGAAATACTTTTATCATCGGGCGTCTTCGTAACTTCCTCTTTGACGCGTGAACGATCTTCTTGCCCATGTTCGACGTTGATTTTTTCAGAGCGATTTTTAGGATTACCGCCGCCAATTCCGCCTGAACCTTTGCCGCCGCCAGCCATCGGAATAGTAGCAACTTGCATAAGCGCAGGTGTCTTGACATTTAAATTACTGCCCTTCATCTCAATCGAACTGTCGCTGACTTGAACAAGAGCACTGTTTTTCGCTTCAAGTTTGATAGAACCGCCACCGCCACCGCCGGATTTACTTTCTTCAGAATTTTTATTTTGGCGTCCCGTCAATTTATCGAGTTCCTTAGCAATGTCAGAAAGCTCAACTGATTCAGCCTTCGAGCCGCTACCCGTAATTTGCGAAGTGACTTTACCGACCGTACTTCCCGCAGGATTAAACTGTACCGTCGCAGGTTGACCGAGTCCCGCTAAATATTGCGCGTAACCTGCCATATGTGTTGCCGCCATAGTCAGTTGATTATCAGGAACCATACCCTGCGCGGATTGAATGATTAAATCGCCCTTGCAAGAAAAAATTATATCCTTCGGCGTAGCAAATTTAATTCCGTCTTCTTCGTCAATCAAAGTTTTTTCAGCGGCGTTAAATTCCATTTTCGTAGGTTCAAGAATCAGCGCAGAATCTTTTTTAACTTTAAACGAACGGTTTTTGTAATCGTCTGAAACTTCTTTGGCACGCAAACTTCCCATTGCCGCTTGCCTTATGTGATCGACGTAAACAAAAACTTTGTCGTCAACGTCGGGCATTGTGTAAAGATAATTGCTGACAGCCGATTCATACGGAATATCTAAAGCTGCGTTTTTATCTTGCTTTTCGTCGCAATCGAATTGAACTTTAACATTAGTATCCGTCGATTCAAGAACTTTGCCGGTCAAATAATAAAATCTGTCGAAATATTTCACAACGTCCCAAGCATCTGCGCGGCAACCTTCAGCATAACGAATTGTAAGTTTATTTTGTAAAACATGCTCGTAAACGGTAACGTGACTTGAAATAACGGCTTGTAATTGGTTATCGTAGTTGACGCCGTGTCCAACGCCGATTGTGACATCATACGTAAAAAAATCCGTTTCGAGAAAGTAACAAGCTCGCGCACCTTCATAAGTATTTGCCTCAAGCCGCTTGTAAACGTCTATAGATACATGTTGTTGCAAAAGTTTTAAATCATCAGATTCAAATTCTTTAAAGGCTTTAAATCCTAAGCTGATACGCAATTTGTCCGACTTAGAATCAGTAAACAAAACTTGTCCGTGACTTTCTGCAAGTTCCGTTAAAAATTCCCAATCTGTAAGATTTTCGCGATAAATCATTTCGGCAACGGTATCGTCATTGGCGCAAGTTATTTCCGCCGGACTATAATCTTTTTCAATCTCTGAAAGCATTGTTGAAAATTTTTTATTGGCGTCTTGGAAAGTCTGACTTTTCCGCGCAGATTCAAGCTGACAAGATAAAGTCCGCGCAGTCACCGTTAAATAATTTGCGCCAACTTGTTCATCAAAGACACACTTACTGATAATTCCGCAAAAAATAATATCCTTGTCAGCTTTAACTTTAATTTGAGTTTTATTCCAGCTAAGAATCGTTTTGGCGTCAAAATCTTCTTTCATAATAAATTTAAGCCGACAAGTTCCGTGCTGATGAACCGTTTCAAAAATATCAACGTCAATTAATTGCTGATATTCAACGCCCTCAATTTTTAAATCGGCAAGTGTTACCGAATCAGTTTCTACTGAAATTTTATCGTCCCTCCGAATGTGCAAGTCAAAAAGCTATCCTTCGTCAACGCAGGTGCGCCGCCTACAAAATAATGCATATCACAACTCTTCCACGCCATAATTATCGCCGGTACACAAGGCACAGGACCTGCAGGAGTCGGCGGAATCATTTTACACGTCCCAAAAGGCATTATATTTAACATTGGGATATGGTCGTTAGCGTTGAGAATCGGAAAGTGTGTTTTGCAAGAAATTATCCCGTGACTTATCGGACATTGAATCGGTATTGTCACCGGAGCTGTCGCGCCGTTGCATTTTATCATTGCCATTGCCGTCATATATTCTTTGCTCATTTTTATATCGCCTCACTTCATTTTGTATTCTTAAAACTTCTTCGTCCAAAAAAGTTGCTCTATCCTTCCGCAAAATTTTCACATCCAATGTAAGGATTAGTGAATAGTGAATAGTGAATAGTTAATAGTTAATAGTTAATAGTACTGACCACTATTTACTATTTACTATTCACTATTTACTATCAACTAATATTAAACCGGCTTGAAACTTTTGTACATCAAAATCATTTCCGCCGATTCATCATCAGTCAAGACATTTACCGAATCATCATAGTAAAGATCGACGCGTTGACCTTTCTCAACCAAAATATTTCTCTTGGTAATTGTGCAATCAGATTTATTTTCAACATTAATACCATTTTTGTCGGGATTAAAGAAAATATCTGCCGCGCCTTTAAAATTTTCAAGGATATTGCATTGTTGCAGAATGTAAGCTAAGGAAATCTGCGCGGAATTCATACGAAACAAATTAAATTCACGCGGTGCAATTTCTTCAGCAGTAGGCGTTTTGGTAAAGTAAATCAGCAACTTGCCGCTGTAGAAAAACACCGAGTTAATATTCTTAGGTGAAGATTGTTCAAGCGGCGGCAAATTTTTTTCTTTACCTCTGACAGTTGCAAGAGTATCAATCGACTTAGAAGATTGTTTTTTATTGCGTATACGCCACAACAAGCCGCCGATTATCAATAATCCGAGAAATCCTATTAAACCTTCAACATAATGATTTTTCGGCGCAAAAATCTTTGCGGTATCGTCGCCGTAAAAAATTATCCCAATGTCTTCAAAGTGAATTTTCTGCAGAGAAATATTTTCTCCGAAGTCGTCAAGCGGAACTTGAATTATACCGTCGTGAATTTTGCCTTCCACTTTCTTGCTGTCCATAACTAAATTTATTGATTTGCCGTCGAAAAATTTATTGGCAAGAATTTTTTTCTCACTGTTCATCGGCGTAATTTCTAAAATATCTTTTGTAAGAAATTGCGTCGAAGTATTTGTCTTCAACTCTCCCGGCACGGTAGGAATAACGTCTAAAGTCAAGCCGGTGCCTTGCGGATAATCGACTTCAAATTCAAAATTATTTGTTGACGGAGAATCTATTTCAAAAATATTTATAAACTTTCCTTGAATGTCAGGTGTAAAATTTTTGAGATTGGTTTTGCCGATATTGGATGAAAGCAAACAAATTTTAAGATGCCGCGCAGATTCGACAGGCGATTCAAAATTTAATGTCCCCTGCGTTAAATGATTTGTGGGAAGAGTAATAAACGGCGAATGAAAATCCCCTTGAATAATCGTGCGAATCGTCGTCATAAGTTCTTTATAATTTACAGGCAAAAATTTTACGTGATCTTCATATGGTTTATAATTTTGTGGGTTAGCATCATGACGAAGTTCCACGAGGTAAACTGAAATTCCTAACCACTTTGCTTGATCTAAACCTGCTTTAAAATTATTAGTAGACTGCGGACTTTGAATATTTCCGTTCGTGATAAAAATAATGTCGCGTTGAGTATTAAATTTTGGCGACAAAATATCTATGGCAGTCAAAAGTCCTGCGCCCGCGTTACTCTGTCCTGAATAATTCAAATTGAAAATCTGATTTGGTACTGAATCAACCTTCGTAAGCTGACGTAGAACCGACGCATTATCATTAAAAGTCACGATAGCAACTTCGTCATCAGCGGAAAGATTATCAACGCCCCAAGTGACACTTTCGGCAACTGCGTGGAAAGGATCGGACACATTCATTGATTGACTTGAATTTACCACGAATACAACCTCTCTGCACTCGCCCGTTGAAATAAGTCCGCAAAGACAGAACATTGTAATAACAAAAAAGAAAATTTTTTTCATATGCCTACATTCCCTTAATACTTACATTTATTCACAATTTACCATATTTAAATTTTGCAGTCAACTTTTAAAATCCGTTGTAATTTTTTGTCATTAATGGTAGTATTTATAACATTAATTTTGAAAGGAAGTTAGCACAAAATGAATTGGGGTAGATTGCCCAAAAAAATTTTAGCGGGGATTTTAGGCTTAACTTTAGTTTTTGGTGCGTCGTCCGCACAGGCTGAAGAAGTTTCGCAAAACTCCACTACAACTAATCAGACTACAAATAAACCGTCTAAGCCTGAAAGAAAAATCGTAATTAATTCAGCCAGCAGACTTTTAACACTTTACGACGGAAATAAAAAAGTTGCCATGTATCCTCTCGGTCTCGGCAAAGCTTCAACGCCAACTCCAACCGGCTACTACAAAATTCTTGAAAAAATTGTAAATCCGACGTGGACAGATCCTTCCGATCCTTCATTATCAGTCCCTTCCGGTCCTGATAACCCGCTCGGCTATCGTTGGATGCAAGTTTACGGCAATTACGGTATTCACGGCACGAATCGTCCAGACAGCATAGGCTACTACGTTTCTAATGGTTGCATTCGTATGCTTGAAGAAAATGTTGAGGAACTTTTTGATGCCGTAGAAGTCAACACGCCAGTCGAAATTACTTACAATCGTGTCGTCGTTGAAAAAGCTGATGATGATAATGTTGTTTATTACATTTATCCCGACGGTTACGGTTGGCAAAATGTTGAAGTCAAAGACGTTACGCGCTGGATTGAACCTTATGGAGTTCTACCATTTGTTAGTGATACAGAAATTGAAAGCGAAATTTTGGAATCCAGAGGCGAGCCAAATTATATCGGCAAGCCCTACAATATCGAACTCAACGGTACAGTCTTGAAACAAATTGAAATAAACGGAAGAACTTTTATTGCCCGCGCCGTTATTCGCGACACGATAGCTTATTTGCCCGTCGTGCCTATTGCCGTTGCTCTTAACACGAAACTTGAATGGCGTGCTGCCGAGTCGACGCTTAAAACTGCTTACGGTGAAGTTACCGGTTACGAAAAACGTAAACAAATTTATTGTAATTCCGATGACGCCGTTTTACTCTTCAACATTGACGGCGGTTTACAGAATACCACTAACGGAAAAATTTATCGCTTGAGGTCAATAACTCCGCCGCCTGAAATTATTGAGCCGCCCATTGATAAACCTAAACCTGAAGTTGACAAGCCTAAACCTGAAGAAAAGCCTGAAGTTGATAAACCTAAACCTGAAGAAAAGCCTAATGTCGACAAACCTAAACCTGAAGAAAAGCCTAATGTCGACAAACCTAAACCCGATGATAAACCTGACGTCGATAAACCTAAACCAGAAGAAAAGCCTAATGTCGACAAACCTAAACCCGATGACAAACCCGAAGTTGATAAACCGACTTCAAGAACTGATTCTAAAGAATTGGACAAACCTTTCGACGACCAAAAATCTAATTCTGATAAAAATTCTACGACGCGCCGACATTGAGAGGTGACAAGGTTTAAATGCAACGTTTTATGATTATCGACGGGAGCAGTATTTTTTACCGCGCCTTCTACGCGATGCCTAATCTTACTTCTCCGACTGGTGAACCTACGGGCGGCATTACGGGCTTTGCAAATATCGTACTCAAACTTTTGCGTGAATACAATCCTGATTTTGCGGCAGTTGCTCTTGACGCCTCACGACAAACTTTTCGCACGGAAATTTTTCCGGAATACAAGGCGAATCGTGAACATATGCCGGAGGAACTTTCCGCGCAGTTTCCTTTGTTGAAAGAATTTATTCAAGCACTTGGCATTAAAACTTTAATCGCGCCGAATTATGAAGCTGATGACATTATAGGCACGCTTGTAACGCAGGCAGAAAATTTTCAAGTCGACATTGTGACGGGTGACCGCGACGCTTTACAACTCATTAACTCTACGACGCGCGTTTTGTTGACTCGCAACACAAAAGTTGATGTTTACGACGAAGAAAAGTTTATAGCCGAATATAATTTCCCTCCGAAAACTTTGGTTGATTTTAAGGGACTTAGCGGCGATACTTCAGATAATATTCCCGGCGTCAAGGGCATTGGTGCTAAGACGGCGACTAAACTTTTGCAGGAATTTGAAACGCTTGAAAATGTTCTTAATAGCGTCGATAAAATTTCCGCTAAAAAAACGCGCGAAGCAATAAGAGATTCAGCTGTACTTGCAAAAATTAGTAAGAAACTCGCGCAGATTAATTGCGCTGTTCCCGACATTATTTTTGACGCCGAACAATTTAGAATCACGCCTAATTTTTCGCTTGTCGACAAATTTTGTACACGATATGCTTTAGTTGTCGCGCAGAAAAAAATTCATGAACTTTTCGACACGACAGAAAATCTTTTTGCAGAAGTTACAGTTAAAATGTTGAAAGTGCCAAAAGTAACTTCACCTGTTGATTTTGGCGTTGTATTGAACGCGCCTTTCATTTCTTTTGGCAATCCGAGCGAATTGGGTATTTTGACTGCGGCGGACGGTAAAGTTTTTGCTACGACTGAAACAGAATTTGCACGAATACTTAAAGAGTATCCAAAAAAAATTTTTATTCATGACTTAAAAAATTTTATGCACCACTTCAAAATTGATGACGTGTCAAATTTTTTCGACGTAGAATTAGCGGCTTACCTGCTTTATCCTGAGATGAATGATTACAGTTGCGACAGACTTTTACCGCTTGAATTTGACGGCTTGCAACTTCCTAACGATTCATCTGCCGCGCAGGTTACGGCTCTTGAAAAACTCGGTAAGCTTTATTCTGAAAAACTTGTTGAACTTGATATGCAAAAACTTTACGATGAAATGGAATTGCCGCTGACTGAAATTTTAGCGCGTATGGAGGAACGCGGCGTATTTGTCGATACGAAAAGCCTTGACGAAAAATCCGTTGAAATGGAAAGCCGCATTGCCGAAATTGAAAAAAATATTTACGAGTTGGCGGGAGAAAATTTTAATATTAATTCGCCGAAACAACTTGCTGAAATTCTTTTCGACAAGCTGAAAATTCCGCCCTTTACGCAGACTAAAAAGAAAACTAAGTCTGGCATTTCAACTAACGCTGAAGTCTTAGAAAATCTGCGCGGGATACATCCGATTATTGAGGAGATTTTAAATTTCCGCACGCTTGCTAAGTTGAAGTCGACTTACCTTGACGGCATAAAAACTTTGATTGACCCTGAAACTCATCGCGTCCACACGCATTTTAATCAAACTGTCACAGCGACTGGCAGGTTATCAAGTTCAGACCCTAATCTGCAAAATATTCCTATTCGCACGGAAGAGGGCAGAAAGATTCGCGCACTCTTTGAACCGGGCGAAGGTTATGACTTTTTACTTTCTGCCGATTATTCGCAAATTGAACTTAGACTTTTGGCGCATATGTCGGGAGACGAAAATTTAATAAACGCATTTTTGAGCGGCGAGGATATTCACGCGCGGACGGCGGCTGAAGTTTTCGGCGTCAATCTCAATGAAGTTACGCCCGACCTTCGACGTAAGGCTAAGGCGGTAAATTTTGGTATTGTCTACGGCATAAGTGACTACGGACTTTCACGAGATTTGCGGACTACGCGAACTGAAGCGGGTGAATATATAAGGCTGTACTTTGAACGCTATCCCAACGTTAAAAATTTTTTGGACGCGACGATTGAGCAAGCAAGAAATTTGGGCTACGTGACTACAATGTTTGGAAGGCGGCGTCAACTTCCCGCGATTAAAAATTCCAACTTCCATCTGCGCGGACTTGCCGAACGTATGGCGATGAATACGCCGATTCAGGGCAGTGCTGCTGACATTATCAAAATTGCTATGATTCGCGCTGAAAAAAATTTATCGAACCTTAAAAGCCGCTTGATTCTGCAGGTACACGACGAACTTGTAATTGAGACTGTTGAAAGTGAACTTGACGAAGTTACTAAAATTGTTCGTGCCGCTATGGAAAATGTTGTTGAGTTGAAAGTTCCGTTGCTTGTCGACGTACATCACGGAAAAAATTGGGCAGAATCAAAGTAGTGATCAGTGAAAAGTGATCAGTGATCAGAATTTTTTAACTGATCACTGATTACTGACCACTGACCACTTATACCTTTTGAAAGGACTGAATTAAAATTAAAGCGACAACTTATAAAAAAATTAATGAACTGATTGAACGTTATCCGGCATTGGAAATTTGCCGCGCAGATTTAACTATTGCAGTCGAAAAAATTTGTGACGGTTTCCGCGCAGGACATAAGCTTATAACTTGCGGCAACGGAGGCAGTGCGGCAGATGCTATGCATATTGTCGGCGAGTTGATGAAAGGTTTCAAATTGCCGCGTAAACTTCAAGATTTTAAGCCTGACTTTGTCCGCCGCGCAACGGAACTTTTTCCAAATGACGTAAACTATTTTAAACTTCATATGCAATGCCCCTTACCTGCAGTTTCGCTTGTGAGTGAAATAGCATTGAATACTGCCTTTGCCAATGACTGTGTGACGGATTTAGTTTTTGCGCAACAACTTTGCGGAATTGGTCAAGCGGGCGATGTACTTTTAGCGATTTCAACTTCCGGCAATTCAGAAAATGTAATTTACGCGGTTGAAGTTGCTAAGGTTATGGGCATAACTACTATTGCAATGACTGGCAGACGCGGCGGCAAACTGAAACACGTTGCTGATTGTGCAATTTGTGCGCCCGCTGATTCTGCGTATACTATTCAAGAGTTTCATTTACCGATTTATCATATGATTTGCCTTGCCGCAGAGAATGAATTTTTTGGCGACTAGGAGGAAATTTTTATGGGCGAAAAATTTTTTAAACTTCAAGATTTGCGCGGAATGTTATCAAAAAACGGTTACAAGATGACGCCGCAACGTAAAGAAGTTTTGCAGATTTTCTTTGATAATGACGCCGACCCGCACCTTAGCGCGGAGGAAGTTCACGAATTTTTGAAGAAAAAAGATTTTGATTTTGGTCTGGCGACTGTTTACCGCAATCTTGAATTACTCTGTACATTGGGGATTTTGTCGAAGGTAAATTTTGATGACGGCTGTACTCGTTACGAATTGGCTTCGACTGATCCGAAAGCTCATCAGCATCATCATTTAATCTGTCTCAAATGTAAAAAAATTATTGAATTTGAGGAAGATTTACTTGAAGGGCTTGAAGAAAAAATTACTAAGAAGTCCGGCTTTGAAATTGTTAATCACGAAGTAAAATTTTTCGGCTATTGTAAGAATTGTAAAGGAAAATAATATGCGTATAAAAAATTTAAAACTTAACAGCGACGACCAAGTTATTACGAAAATTACGGGCGAAGTTTTACGCTCCTTCCACATTGATATTGTTGACGATTATGCGGACTTTGAAGAATTTCAAATTTCAAATGACGTAACCGGCGATATAGTTAAAACGCGGCTGGTTGTGAAAAGTTCTAAGTCTGTAAAAATTTTAAGTGCGTCTGAAATTGTCAATCCGGAAGAGAAATTCGGCGCAGAAGTTCATCGACTCATCAAAAAAAATCTCTACAGAATTTTGACGGGCGATTTAAAATTGCACGGCGTACCCTACGGAATCATGCATGGTGTTCGCCCGACAAAAATTGTTCATCGCTGGCTTAAAAGCGGTTTTGCTACGACAAGTCGCGGCGTAATTGACCGTGATAAAATTGCCCGCCGGCTCCGCGCAGATTATCTTGTAAGCTACGAAAAAGCTTTACTGCTTACCGAAGTTGCATTGCGTCAACTTCCTATTCTCAACAGCGGCGATGAAAAATCTATCAGCGTTTATATCGGAATACCGTTTTGCGTGACACGTTGCCTTTACTGTTCCTTCCCTTCGAATGTTTTGCCGGACGATGAAAAAGTTGCGGAGTTTATGGAAGTTTTGACAAAAGACATTAACGCGGCGGCGGCTGAAATTAAACGTTACGGTTTTAAGGTTCAAACTATTTATATTGGCGGCGGCACTCCTACCAGTCTGCCGATAAATTTTTTCACGGAAATGTTAGAAAAAGTTACCAATGCTTTTTACGACGGCAATGTTAAGGAATTTACGGTTGAATGTGGCAGACCTGATACGATTGATGACGCGAAGATTGAGGCGATGAGAAAATTCCACGTCAACCGCGTTTGTGTCAATCCGCAGACTATGCAGGATAAAACTTTAGAAAAAATTGGGCGTAAACATACTGCCGCGCAGATTGTGACAGCTTTTGAAAAACTTCGTAAAGCTAGCAATTGGAAAATTAATATGGATTTAATTTTAGGATTGCCGGGCGAAAATTTTGATGACGTTACTGACAGCTTGAATAAAGTTTTACAACTCAATCCCGATGACGTAACTTTACACGCGTTGGCACTTAAACGCGGTTCTCAAATGCAAACTCAAATTGCAGATAAATTTCTTGCGCTTGAGGATTTTGAATTGCCGAGCGACGAAGAAGTTAAAAATATTTCTTATACTGCAGAAAGAATTTTGCGTGGAAAAGGTTATGCTCCTTATTATCTTTATCGGCAGGGATATATTGTCGGCGGAATTGAAAATGTTGGTTACTGCAAGCGCGGCGCGGAATGTATCTACAACGTAAATATTATAGGCGAACAGCAGGTAATTTTAGGCGTAGGTGCGGCGGCGTCAACAAAAGTGCCCGACAATAAAGAAATGCGACTTCAAACCAGTTTTCATGCAAAAGATTTGACAACTTACCTGCGCGACATTGACAAATATATTGAAAATCGCTCAAAAGTTTTGGCGGAAGTTTACACGCCTATTGAAATTCCTGCGGAAGAAATTATTACGCCTAAAGAAGAAATCCCCGCGCAGGTTGAAAATGACGACAAAAAAATTGACGTTAAACCTTCGGAGAAAAAATCTGACACTGACATTATAGACGTTGCCGATGTTATAGATATTACAACAGAGTTAGTCTAAAATTGGCAAGTGGTCATTTAATTGAAAACATTTTAAAAACGCAGGAAGGTGATTTCTTTTAATGCTCGATATAAAAGATATAAATGTTTATTACGGCGCAATTCACGCAATTAAGGGCGTAAGTCTTTATGTTAATGAAGGCGAAATTGTCACGCTGATTGGTGCAAACGGCGCAGGTAAGTCTACGACGCTTCGCACAATTTCCGGCTTATTAAAACCGAAGACTGGTACGATAAATTTTTTGGGCAAAGATATTGCCGGAATGCCTGCGCATAAAATTGTTGCGGAAGGAATTTCACAAGTTCCTGAAGGGCGAAGAATTTTTGCCGAGATGACTGTAATGGAAAATCTTGAACTTGGTGCATTTATTCGCGACGATAAAAAAACTATCGCGCAGGATTTAAAAATGGTCTTCCGCAGATTTCCGCGCCTTGAAGAAAGAAAATTACAGTTGGCAGGAACTCTTTCAGGTGGCGAACAACAAATGCTTGCAATGGGACGCGCCTTGATGAGTAAACCGAAACTTTTATTGCTTGATGAACCTAGTATGGGACTTGCACCGCTTTTAATTCGCGAGATTTTTAATATAATCGTTGACATAAATAAAACGGGCACAACGGTTTTGCTTGTCGAACAAAATGCAAATATGGCGTTATCGATAGCTAATCGCGCTTATGTTTTGGAAACGGGCAGGATAACTCTTTCGGGCGACGCTAAAGAACTTGCCGCCAGTGAAGAAATTCGTAAGGCGTATTTGGGCGGTTAAATTCTCTAATCTACTTTAAAGGAGGTTTTAAAATGTTTGTAGCAGACAGAATGACTAAGCACCCCGTCAGCGTGAAGAGTAACGCGACAATCGGTGAAGTCAGTAAACTTATGCAGAAAAATAATTTTCACAGAATGTTGATAATTGATGACGGAAAACTTGTCGGCTATCTTAGCGACCGTGACATTGTAAGGGTTACGCCTTCGCCTGCAACTTCGCTTTCCAAATTTGAAATTCGTTCATTGCTCGACAAACTTAGCGTCAAAGATGTTATGAAGACGAAAGTTGTTACCGTCAACGAAGACGCTACGATTGAGGAAGCCGCGTTGATTATGTACAACAATAAAGTCGGCGGCTTGCCTGTAATTTCAGAAGTCGGCGCGGTTGTAGGGATTATCACGGCGACTGATATTTTAAAAACTTTCGTAAACGTTATGGGACTTCCGCATGGCGGCAAAATGCGTATAACTTTATCGGTCAATAATGAAATTGGAACTGTTGCGGCTATCACGAAAATTTTTGCGGATAACGGAGTTAATCTCGACAGTATTATTACTTGCAGTCAGGACGGCAAACATTATGAATTGGTCGTGCGCTTTGACGATCGCCAAAAAGGTTTTGATGAAGTTAAACGCCAACTTGAAATTCATGGCTATAAAGTTATTCACGTTGCAAAAATCGGATAAAATTTTTGGAGTGTGAGATTTAATGGAATATGCTTTCCCCGCAATATTTTTTCCTGATGATAATTGCATTGGTGTTTATTTTTACGATATGAAAGATTGCGTGACTTTCGGCAGAAATTTTGACGAGGCGGTTTATATGGCGGAAGACCTTTTGAATTTAGTTATGTTGGACGCTGAAGAAGAGGGTCAAGATATTCCGACACCGACTGAACCTAAAAACATTATTCTTGATGACAAAGAAAAGGTTGTAATGATTCGCGCCGATACTGAAGCTTACGCCGCTATGTTAGCCAAAAAAAATTTTAATGAAGTAGAATACGATGATGAGGTTGAAATTCCTACAAAGACTGCAACCGCGATTCTTAAAAATGCGGGATTTACTGATGAACAGATCGAGGACATTTTAAAACAATATTGACTTTGAAAGCGGCGATGATAATTTGATTAAAGGCGTTATCTTCGATATTGACGGCACGCTGTACAGTTACGCGACGAATGATAAAATTGCGGTTGGAAGTCTTTGTGAATTTGCGGAAAAAAATTTGAATGTTGAGAAGGAAAATTTTTTGAAGGCATATTACGAAGCGCGTCGAATAGTAAAGGAACGATTAACGGACGGAGGCTCAAGGCACAGCAGAGTTTTATTTTTGCAGACTACGTTAGAACTTCTCGGCAAAAATCCTTTCCAATATATTTTGAAGATGTATGATTGTTATTGGGATAATTTTTTGGCGGGAATGAAACCTTTTGAAGGCGCGGTAGAATTTATTCGTAAGCTTAAGGATAACGGAATAAAAGTTGCGTTGTGTACGGATATGACCGCGCAGATTCAGTACAGAAAAATTCGGCGGCTTGGATTGAGCGAATCAATAAATTTTATGGTTAGCAGTGAAGAAACTGGGCTTGAAAAACCTGCGCAGATTATGTTTGAATTGGCGTTGAAAAAGTTGGGCATCAATGCAAATGAAACGGCATATTTCGGCGACAGTTTAGAACGTGATATTGAAGGCGCAGAAAAAGTTGGGATAAAACCTTTTTGGTATGCGGGCGAAAGAGATTTTAAGGAAACGAAAAATAATTGCGTCAAGTTTTATTCGTATCGTGAAGTTATCGATTCAGATTTTTTCTTTAACTGAAAAATTTTTTTATGGAGATGATTTACAGAAGTCAATAACCCCACGCGACGGCGGGGGCTTGTAAAAGCCCTGATTGACTAGCCTTTGTCTCTGACTACGTTACTTGCGAATGTATAGTTACCTACGAGCGTTAATCCTAACTTGTAGCTCTAAGGGCAATGGTTAAACAGTTCTGATGGGTAGGAACAGTGCTGTAAGCATACAAAACCACAGGATAACTTTGGCGAAGGATTTTTACCCTAGCGGGCGGGGGACTACTTTATTTTAGTAGCTATTAAGCCCGCTCGCCTTAAGGCGAAATTTATTTGAAAGGTGGTGGAGCGCGGCTAGCTGAAGCTCCCTATTCGGTCGTTTCGCACCCCACAAAGGGGGTATCCGCCGCGCATATTTGATGAATTTTGTTTCGGAACAGGAATATATTTTTTCTCGTTTAACGGATATTTTCTACAAAAGTAATTCTGCAGTGGCATTTCTCGGTATTGATAACTACTTTAATGCCATTTGGAATATTGTAACCGTAACGGGACGCCAATCCAAATTGAAATATATTGTCGACTTTGACGGTAGTCCGCTTATTGGACAGATATTTCAGAATTACCGTATAGAAAATTTGAAAGCGGTAGATCTTGCCACTATAGATACAATTGTAGTATTACCTAAAAATAACAATTACAACATAGCAACTTCGTTAAGACAAGCAGTTAAAACTTTTCCGAAAGAAATTAAAGTTGTAGGATTATTTTCAGATTTTACTACAGAAGATTATAAAGAATATGTTGAGTACTGTGAAAAATCAGTGCTTAAATCTCGGGAAGATTTTGTTGATTTCAATACTGAAAAATTTGTGCCTAATAAAAATGATACAAAAATTATCGCATATTATCTGCCACAATTTCATCAAATGGAGATTAATAATAAGTTTCATGGACAAGGCTTTACTGAATGGACTAACACTTCACGGGCTATTCCGCTTTTCGCAGGACATTATCAGCCGCATATTCCATATGACGTGGGTTATTACGATTTAAAAAATCCTGAAGCCATGAAACGGCAGATTGAATTGGCTAAATATTACGGCATTTACGGTTTTTGTTTTTATTACTATTGGTTTTCAGGGAAAAAATTAATGGAAGATCCGCTGAAAATGTTGTACGCGCACAAAGAATGGGACATGCCGTTTTGTTTAATGTGGGCTAATGAAAATTGGACATCAAAGTGGGATGGTGGCAGAAGAGAAATTATTCAAGAACAAGTACTTGCTGACGATGACAATGAAAAATTTATGCACGACTTACTTCCGTATATTAAGGATAAACGGTATATAAAAATTAACGATCGCCCTGTTGTATCGATTTATAGAAATGATACCATACCGAAAGAACGTTTTTTAAAAATGGTCGATAAATTTCGTAAAATTGCTAAAAATAATGGTTTTTCGGATTTGTTTATCATGTTGGTAACTAAAGGCAAGTTCATCGATTCAGTAGATGATTGGGGGGTAGATTCGTTGATCGAATTTTCTTTTTTGATAAAAAACCCTCTTCCTAAATTAATACCTAAGGGTTACGTTAATCCTTATTTTATTGGAAATATTTGGGATATGACGAATTATTTTCAAGAGAAACAATACTTAAAAAAATATCATAGTAGTGGAGAGTTAATACGGGTTGCCGTAACAAATTTCGATAATACCGCTCGAAATGTTATCTCGGGATACAGCGAAATGTATGCTGGAATGAATCCTCAAACTTACAAAACGTGGCTTAAGGATATAATTTTGGAAAGCAAAGTGGTTCATAAATATAATAAAGATTTAGACATGGTATTTGTTAATTCGTGGAATGAATGGGCAGAAGGTTCACATTTAGAACCGGATTGCCGTTACGGATATGCTTATTTGCAGGCGACGCGGGAGGCGTTGGAGGAGACACGCTAAAAAGTCTTTTAAACTTTTCAAACGGGGGTGATTATTGTGCGGATAATCGTTGGAATAACAGGCGCGAGCGGAATTGTAATAGCCGTTGCGCTTTTGAAGAAGCTGAAAGAAATTGACGGTGTAGAAACACATTTAATTATCACGGACGGCGGTGAACTTACCGTTCGTGACGAAACTGACTTCGACGTTTACGATATAAAAAGGCTTGCTGACGTTGTTTATGATGTTCACGAAATGGACGCGTCGATAGCAAGCGGTAGTTTTCTTGTCGACGGAATGGTTATTGTTCCCTGCACGATGAAAACTGTTGCGGGGATTGTCTGCGGTTACAGCGAAAATTTACTTTTACGCGCTGCCGACGTTTGCATTAAGGAGAAACGCAAATTAATTCTTGTGCCGCGCGAAATGCCCTTCAGTAGGATTCACCTTCGCAATATGAAAGAGCTTGCAAACTTAGGCGTCGTGATTATGCCGCCGGTTATGACTTTCTACAATACCGAAATGACAATCGAATCTCACGTCAATCATATTATCAACAAAATTTTATTACAGCTGGGATTGCCCGCAGAAATTGTCGAGTGGCAGGGCAGTGACAGAAATTAATTTTAAGGTTATGGGTTGCCTTATGAAACCTAAATTTATTTTAAGGAAGATTTTATTTAATGGAAAATGAAGCAATGGCGGCTGTCGCAAGTTGGGCTCCAATTTTATTTATGGTTTTGATTTTTTATTTCTTGCTGTATCGTCCGCAACAAAAAGCTAAACAAGCACGCGAGGAAATGATGAGTAGCTTGAAGGTCGGTATGAAGATTATAACTGCCGGAGGAATTTACGGCACAATCACTGAATTGGGCAACGAAATTTTGAAAGTTCAAATTGCCGATAAAGTTGAGATACAAATTACACGCGGAGCTGTCGGCATGGTTGCGACTGATAAAAAACCTGATGATGACGACGATTTATAAAGATGAAAATATTTCCGCGCAGAAAAAACTTTTGCGGCGTGAAATGAATACGCGACTTGCCAATTTATCAGTTGAAGAGCGCGTCAATTTAAGTCGTGCGGTTGTCGAAAAATTTTTAGCGCATCCAATTTATCAAAATTCCAAAGTTATAATGGCTTACTTGTCGACTTCGGAAGAAATTCAGTTACAAGAATTTTTATTAATAGCGTTGGCAGATAAAAAAATTTTAGCTGTACCGTTCATTGAAGGTCGCGAAATGTACGCGGCGATGTTGCCGAGTCTTAACGAGTTAGAAGTCGGTGCTTACGGAATTTTGACTGTTAAAAGTGATTGTCGAAAAATTATTGACGCGGCGAAAATTGATGGTGTCATAACGCCCGGACTTGCTTTCGACGTTCACGGCGGCAGGCTCGGCAAGGGCGGCGGGTTTTACGATAAATTTTTAAGTCGCGCCATAAATGCAAAAAAAGTTGCGCTGGCTTACGATTTTCAGATTGTTGATGAAGTTCCGATGGAGCCGCACGACTTGACTGTAGATTTTTTTATTACTCCTACAAAAAATTTTTTAATTAGGTTGACAAACTAAAGGTAATTGGATTATAATTTCAGTGTCGAAATCCTCGATAGCTCAGTCGGTAGAGCACCTGACTGTTAATCAGGGAGTCACTGGTTCGAGTCCAGTTCGGGGAGTTAATAAAAATTTGTCAACGGAAAAAAAGCCTCAAAGTTTCGAGGCTTTTTTCGTTAATAGGGGAAATTTTTATGAGGTTTTATATAATTTTGATGTCTTAGAAAATATTTTTTAATAAAACAGCGAGGTGAGAATATGATTTTAGTTTTGGATTTTGGTGGGCAATACAATCAGCTGATAGCGCGGCGCGTTCGTGAAAATCACGTTTACTGCGAAGTGCATACGTTGACAGACGGAAAAATTTCCGCCGACAAAAATGTTAAAAGCGGTCTCGGTACTGCAATAAATTTTAATGCGATAAAAAATCTTAAGCCGGAAGGAATTATTTTGACGGGCGGTCCGCAAAGTGTTTACAATCCTAATTCAAGCTTGCCGCCTGCAGAAATTTTTAACTTAGGCGTTCCGGTTTTGGGAATTTGTTACGGTGCACAGGCTATGATTCACGTTTTGGGCGGTCAAGTTAAAAAGTCTGACGTTGACGAATACGGTAAAACTTTACTTGAAATTGCGGAAGCGTCTAAACTTTTTACCGGCGTTGAAAAAAATTCCGTTGTATGGATGAGTCATGCCGATAGAATTTTTGATTTGCCGAAAGATTTTATTTTAACTGCGCGGAGTGAAAATTGTCCGATAGCGGCGGCGGAAAATTCGGCTAAAAATCTTTTTGCCGTCCAATTTCACCCTGAAGTTTTGCATACAGTCGAAGGTAAGAAAATTTTTTCAAACTTCGTCGACATTTGCGGTTGTCAACGCGATTGGAAAATGGACACTTTCGTAGTTGATGCAGTTGCCGAGTTGAAAAAGAAAATTGGTAACGGAAAAGTTTTATGCGCGTTATCGGGCGGTGTTGATTCCAGCGTTGCCGCCGTTATGCTTAGTAAAGCTGTCGGAAAAAATTTGACTTGCGTATTTGTGGATCACGGGCTTTTACGAAAAAATGAAGTTGCAGAAGTTGAAACGGCTTTTGAAAATTACGATTTAAATTTTATTCGTATCGACGCGGCGGAAAGATTTTTAAGTAAGTTAAAAGGCGTTACTGACCCCGAGCGTAAACGTAAAATTATCGGCGAAGAATTTATCCGCGTATTTGAGGAAGTTGCCAAAAAAATTGGCGCGGTTGATTTCCTTGTACAGGGGACAATTTATCCCGACGTGATTGAAAGCGGCTTGGGAAAATCTGCCGTCATTAAATCACATCATAACGTTGGCGGCTTGCCTGATTTTGTTGACTTCAAAGAAATTATTGAACCTCTTAGACTTCTTTTTAAAGACGAAGTACGAGAGGCTGGGCGTCAACTTGGTTTGCCTGAAAATATTGTCAGTCGTCAACCTTTTCCCGGTCCCGGCTTAGGTATTAGAATTATCGGCGAGGTAACGGCGAATAAAATTAAAATTGTGCAGGACGCGGACGCCATTTACCGCGAAGAAATTTTTAAGGCTGGAATTGCTCCTCAACTTGCACAATATTTCGCGGCGTTGACTAATATGCGTTCAGTCGGCGTTATGGGCGACGGAAGAACTTATGATTATGCGATTGTCCTCCGCGCAGTTTTGACTAGTGACTTTATGACTGCGGAAGCCGCGCAGATTGATTGGCAAATTTTAAACGTTATAGCTAACAGAATTGTCAATGAAGTTAAGGGCGTTAATCGTGTACTTTATGATTGCACGTCTAAACCGCCTGCAACGATTGAATTTGAATAATTTTAAGAATAAAAGAAACTGAACCAAATAGGCAACTCCCCGATTTTCTCTGCAGATTCAATTTACTGCAACATCGGGAACGCGGCGACAAATCAAATTTACTGTAATGTTGTTCGCGAAAATCGCAGTTGCCGACCAATGTTTTTCTTTGTTACTTTCTTTTGCGCCAAAAGAAAGTAAATTTAAAAATAAACTTTAATGAGGAAGTGAAAGTTTGCGCTTAAGGAAAAAGCCGCATACTGATGAAAAGTTAAAACAGTTTACAGATTTTATAATTGACAAAGAAAAGCTTAACGGTATCGGCGGGCATTGGGCGGAATTATTTGGCGGAGATTCTGCGCGGAAATTTTACGTTGAACTTGGTACAGGTAAGGGCGATTTCATAACGCAGATTGCTGAAAAAAATCCTGATATAAATTTTTTGGGCTTGGAAGTCGAGCCTACAGTTGTATTGGCGGCGGCGCGAAAAGTTCACGAAAAAAATTTATCCAACGTTCGCTTAGCAATTTTTGATATTAATCGTATTGCTGAAATTTTTGCGGACGGTGAAGTTGACAGATTTTATATAAATTTTTGCGATCCTTGGCACAAAAAACGTCACGCTAAACGCCGCTTGACTCACGTTCGATTTTTGGAAATGTACCGAAAAATTTTAAAGGCGGGCAGTGAAATTCATTTTAAGACGGATAATCGGGCATTGTTTGATTTTTCTTTGGAACAATTCAACGCGTCGGGCTGGAAAGTTCGTGACGTAAATTTTGACTTGCACGCCGATGAACCGCTTGACAATATCCGCACCGAATACGAAAATAAATTCAGTGCGCAAGGCGTTAAAATTAATCGTTGCGTTGCGTTTTGAAAGGAAGATTTTAATTTGATTCACGTTTGCTTTGGCATTTACGACAAAGACGGAAGATACTCCAAATTTGCCGGTACAACTATTGCGTCGATTTTTGAAAATACCACGTCTGAAGTTACCGTCAACATTTTGCACGATAGCACAATGACGATGAACAACTTTCAAAATTTTGTTTATCTCGCCGGAAAATACGGTCAAAAGGTTAAGTTTTATAATGTCGAAAAAATCTGCGCGGACAAAATTAACGAGATAAAAGAAAAATTCCCTCAAGTAACTACGCATAGAGTTACAATCGGCACAATGTACCGTCTTTTGGCAGCAGATATTTTTCCTGTTAGCGTAAAAAAAATTATCTATCTTGATTCGGATATGATTGTTAACCTTGATATAAATGATCTTTGGAAAATTGAACTCGGCGATAAAGTTATTGCGTCTGTTCCCGAATCTCAAGCCGATACGACTTTTTTTGAACGTGTTTCGCGAGTACATCACTTGATAAATTCCGAAATGGTAAAGTACGAAGATTATTTTAATGTGGCAGTTATGTCAATAAACTTAGATAAGCTTAGGGAAGATCGACAAATTTTGCAACGCGGAATGGAGTTTGTTTTTAATACTCCTGAATGTGTAGCTCACGACCAAGATATTTTGAATTATTGTTTTGCGAATGATTATGTACACCTTCCGAATCGTTTTGATAGATTTGTAACGAGCGAACGCGTCGAAAGGCAACCCGTAAGAAATGTAATTTATCATTTTACCGGACCGAATCCGTCGATGAATTTTCGCGACCCGTTGAACAGACTTTACTTCCAATATTTTGCGAAAACGCCTTGGTTCAACGCCGATACTTTTGGGCGTCTTTATGACGGAGTCCGCCAAATCCAACACGAATGTCAAAGTAGAGCAATGGGCTTGTCAAAAATGATGTCGGGAAAGAGGCGTGCATTTTTTACTTCTCAAACTAATGTAAACGTGGTGAAAAAAGCTTTTGGCGTAGAAGACGGCGAAGAATTAATTTTAAACGTCGACGATAAGGCAATTCACAAATTAATAGACTCCATGAAAAAATCTCATGGCAGGAAACTTTACTTCATAGTAACAGGAAGTTTTTCATTCTTCCGTGAAGAATTGGAAAAGGCAGGTTTTGTCGACGGAAAAGATTTCGTCAACGGCACGGTATTTCTTTCTGAAATTCAGGGCGTACCGATGAACTCTTACCCGTTAGTCAAGGCTATGTGATTGTTGAAGGAAAAATTTTATGATTCACGTTGGTTTTGCCATTTACGACAAAGACGGAAGATATTCCAAATTTACCGGAACTGCTATGTTGTCAATGTTTGAAAACACTCACGCAGAAGTTATCGTCCACCTTTTGCACGATAACACATTAACACAAGATAACCTCGACAAATTTGCTTACATTGCCAAAAGTTACGGACAAACTATTAAATTTTACAACGTTGAAGAACTCTGCGCGGAAGAAATTAAAAATATCGAAGAGCTTTTCAAAAATTTTCCCCAATACGAGAAGTTTACGATTGGTGCAAGTTACAAATTGCTGATTCCTCAATCAATTCCTGACGATATAGAAAAAATTATTTATCTTGATTCGGATACGATTATAAATTTAGATGTAAGCGAACTTTGGAACATTGACTTGGAGAATAAGCCGCTTGCCGCAGTCGCTGAAAATAACCTCATTCAAGATGGTAACTATACCGAATACACAAAAAATATTTTCTATGATGGGATTAAAAAAATTTTTCCGATGTGTGAATATGGCTGGGTGAATCCTGAAGATTATTTTAACAACGGCATTTTGATTTTTAACCTGAAACGATTTCATGAAAATGAAAAGGAAAATCTCTCTGACGGTATAAAATTTTTAGCTGAAAATTTTAAATCTCAATGTTTCGATCAAGATATTTTCAATTATTGTTTTTCAAAAAATTATTTGAGATTGCCAAAAAAATATAATGTTTCCGTTATGGAGAACAGGGCAACGAAAAGAAGGCAAATTGAAAATCGCATTTTACACTATATCCATAATAGTTTGAATATAGACATGCAGGATATTTTCAACGATATTTGGTTTAGTTATTTTGTGAAGACTCCTTGGTTTACGAAAGGTACAATAGCACATCTCGACGAAGGCTTTAAGCAAATAATAGATCAAAATCAATCGTCGTCGAAAATTTTTGCCTTAAGGATGACTTCTATAGTTGCCGGTAAGGAACGCGCTTTTTTTGCGTCTCCACAAATTATTGAGTCAGTTAAAAAAGCTTTTTTTGTGCATGCCGACGAAGAAATTATTTTGTTGGAGAATCATTCATCATTTAAATTATTGGTAGACTCCATGAGAAATTCGCTTAGTAAAAAAATTTTCTTTATATTCTTTTTTGAAGGTTATCAACAGTTAAAATCATTTTTGACTGATTCAGGATTCGTCGAAGAGCGAGATTTTATAAACGCCGCAATATTTTTATCGACTTCAAACGGCGTTCAGTTGGATACTTACCAATTAATTAAGGCGATGTAATGTCAAAGAAAAAAACTAAATATATTTGTCAAGAATGCGGCGCGGAGTCTGTTAAATGGCTGGGACGTTGTCCTACTTGTGGAAAGTGGAATACACTGGTTGAAGAAGTCGTCGAGGAAGTCAACACTAAACACGCCTTGACGACGGCTTATGAAATTCCGCGCAGAATTGCTGAAGTTGATTTAACGGAATTACCGCGCTTTTCAACGGGTTCTGGTGAATTAAATCGCGTGTTGGGCGGCGGCTTGATACCCGGTTCAATAATTTTAATTGCGGGAGATCCCGGCGTAGGTAAATCCAGTTTGACGCTTGCCGTATGTGCTTACGTTGCAAGAAATTCAAGGCGCGTCCTCTACGTGACAGGCGAGGAAAGTTCCCGTCAAATTCGTATGCGTGCCGAAAGACTTAACGCCCTTGCCGATGAACTTTTTATCTGCGCGGAAAATAATTTTGAAAGAATTACGCAACACGTTGATAAAATTTCGCCGGAACTTTTGATAGTCGATTCGATTCAGACGATTTATAAATCTGATATTGAAAGTGCGCCCGGTAGTGTTTCACAAGTTCGTGAATGTTCGGCGGGACTTATGCGTCTTTCAAAAAGCAACGGCGTTACAACTTTTATAATTGGTCACGTTACGAAGGACGGTAATTTAGCAGGTCCGCGCGTATTGGAGCATATCGTTGACACGGTTTTATTTTTTGAGGGCGAACGCAACGCTGACTTTCGCGTATTACGGGCGATAAAAAATCGTTTCGGTGCGACTTCTGAAATTGGTCTGTTTGAAATGCGTGATACTGGGCTTGTCGATGTTCCTGATGCGTCAAAACTTTTCTTGCCTGAAAAAGCTGATGATATTGGCAGCGTGATTGTGCCGACGGTTGAGGGTACTCGCCCACTTTTGGTCGAAGTTCAAGCACTCGTTGCACCAACGCCGTTTATGCCTCCGCGCAGGACAAGCGATTCAGTCGACATTAAGCGAATACAACTTTTGTTAGCCGTGTTGGAAAAACGCATACATTTAAGCATAGGTTCTTGTGACGTTTATGTTAAGACGGCGGGCGGAATTAAAATCGATGAACCGGCTACAGATTTACCGCTGTCAATCGCATTGGCGTCGAGTTTTGCAAACAGAAAACTTTTGCCGCAATGCGCAATTTTCGGCGAAGTCGGATTAAGCGGTGAAGTCCGCGCAGTGTCGAAGGCTCGGCAACGTGTTGAAGAATCTGCGCGAATGGGCTTTGAAAATATTATCCTGCCTAAAAAAAATTTCGCCGAAGTGTCGAAGTTAAACACCTCCGCGAAATTAAATTTATTTCCCGTTGAAAGTTTACGCGACGCAATTAAAACCGCCATGCCGCGAGAAAGTTCATAAAAAATTTTATCAGTCTAATTTCCAAAATCGGACGCAAGGGCTAAAACGTCAACCTGCGCGGCTCCGATTTTTTTTAATGCCTCCGCACATTCCGTAACAGTTGCGCCGGTCGTGTAAATGTCATCGACGATTAAAATTTTTTTACCTGCAACGTCCGCGCCTTCAACCGTTTCAAATGCGCCCTGCAAAACTTTTTTACGTTCGGTCGGCGACAAATCAAAAAGTTTCTTTGTCTTTTTTGTACGAAGTAAAATATTTTCGACGGGAATGTTTAATGACTTCAACCAATCACTGAAAATTAATTCCGTTTGATTGTAACCGCGCTCTTTCAATCTTTCTGCGTGCAACGGTACGCAAACTGCCAAGTCAATGCCTTTCAAAAATTCGGTAACAATTTCGTCAGTCGAAACACTTTCCAAAATTTTTTTCAATGCAGGAAGTGTACTTAAACTTTTATCAAATTTCAGCTTATGGAGAAGTTTTTGAACCCCGCCTCGATATTTCGTAATGCGCATAACCTTTTCGATATGCGCGGAAGGTTTAGGATGAAAATCTTTCCGCAAAATCTTTTCAAGACAAGGTGCGCAAATATCTCCGCGTTCGTCGACAATTTCTTTACAGACGGGACATAACGGCGGAAATACGAAATATATCAGCGTATCTGTTAAAAATTTCCAAGTGCTTAAAAATTTTTTAATCATAACTGCTTGCAATAAACAGCCATTTTACGAGAAATGAAAAATTTTATACCTGCACCGCTTGTATTGAATCGATCCGTTTCAAAATTTTCAACCTCTGTTGTCTCACCAACGACATATGCAGTCGATTTATCACGAACAGTTTTTATTTCCGACGGGGTACCGTCAAGATTTTCAATTCTTAAAATCTTAGCCTTATCGCAACGGCAGAGATTAGTTGTCCCAGAATTGCGCCGCGCATCTTCGGGAATTTCCAAAACTACAATTTTATCCTCAACTTTTTTATAAGCGATAAATGAACCTTGCATAGGGCATAAGGACGTTAAGCCTACCGTAAATTCATTAACCTCAACGTCTACCAATTCGGCATTATTCAAGTTAGCATTCCATAAATTAGAGCCGGATAAATTAACGCCTGTCATATCGGCACAAAGCAAATTAGTATTGTGTAAATCGGCACCGCTCAAATCAGCGCGACTCAAATTTGCACCGACTAAATCTGCGCGGCTTAAATCAGCGTAACGCAAATCAGCATTACTCAAGTTAGCACCACGCAAGTCAGCACCTCTTAAATCTGTACCACGCAAATCAGCATTGCTAAGGTCAGCGCAACTTAAATTTACTCCGCGTAAATCCAACCTGCTTAAATTAGCTCGCTTTCCTTTTGAGTTATCCTCAAGCCAAGCGGCATGGTCATCTAAAATTTTTTGCAGTTCTTCCTTTGTAAAATTCATCATAGCCTCCACAAAATTTTTTTAAGCAAAATTAACCGCCATGTCACGCGAAATAAAAAATATTATACCTAAGCCACGCCAATTAAACCTGTCTGCCTCAAAATTTTTGTCGATTTTAATTTCTCCAACGGTATATCCGCCAACAGAATTTTCTGTTGCAATCGTGCCGTCAAAATTTTCAATTCGTAAAATTTTTGCTTTATCACAACGACAAATATAACTTGTGCCTGAATTGCGCCGCGCATCTTCGGGAATTTCCAAAACTACAATTTTATCTTCAACTTTCTTGTAAGCAATAAACGTTCCTTCCAAAGGACACAAAGGCGCAAATCCTGAAGTCATATCGCTAATTTTGACGTTATCTACATTCGCGCCGTTGAAATCTGCGAACATTAAATCCGTTCCGCTAAAATCAACGCCCTGCAAATTAGCACCACTAAAAGTAGCACCGCGTAAATCGGCAAAAGCTAAATCTGCACCGCTTAAGTCAGCATCGCTGAAATTTGCGAATCTTAATTTAGAATGCGTAAATTTAACACCGTTCAACTTTGCATTGCAAAAACGCGCTCCTTCAAGATCGGCAAAAGACAAGTCAGCTCCCGATAAATCAACATTCATTAAATATTTGTCTTGCAATTTAGCGTATTTGCCCGTTGATTCATTTCTAAGCCAAGCGGCGTGATCGTCCAAAATTTTTTGCAATTCTTCTTTTGAAATTTCCATAAAAATTTCTCCTAATCGTTAAAGCGCGTTAACAATCGTTTTAAAATTTTTACCGCGCTCCTCAAAATTATTATACATATCAAAACTTGCGCAGGCAGGACTAAGCAAAACAATCTGCGGAGGAATAGAAATTTTTTTCGCAATATCAATCGCATTTTCCATTGAGTAACCGGCTTTAAAAATTCTGTCTGCATTAAATCCGCTTTTCAGTGCTTCTTCTCTGAAACGTTTAGCCGCGTCCCCAACCAAAATTAAATTGTCGACGCGCTGATTGACCAACTTTAAAAAGTCCGTTAAGTCAGTTAATTTATCATCGCCGCCTGCAATTAAATTTATATGCCCGTCGAAAGTTTCCAACGCCTTAATTGTCGAATCGGTATTTGTCGCCTTTGAATCGTTGTAATATTTTATGCCGTCAATTTCACGCACAAATTCAATCCTATGTTCGACGCCTTGAAAAGTTTTAAGCACGCCGGAAATATTTTCCGCAGTCACGCCAGCCAAAAACGCCGTCATCGACGCGGCAAGAGCATTTTCAACATTATGCCAGCCCTTTATGCCAAGTTCCTCAATCGTGCAAAGTTTAAAGGTTTGTTCGTCAAACTTGATAATTAATTTTCCGTTATCAACAAACGCGCCTTCGTCTAAAATTTCTTTGCGACTGAAGTAAATCACTTTGCAACCTGCGCGGTCTTTTATTTCCCTGACTTTTTCGTCGTCATAATTCAAAACTAAAAAGTCGTCTGCCGTCTCCTGCGCGAAAATTTTTTCCTTCATTGCCTGATAAACTTCCATAGTGCCGTGACGTTTCAAATGATCCGGCGTTACGTTCAAAATCGCCGAAATGTGCGGCTTAAAATTATTCGTCGCCTCCATTTGATAGCTTGAAATTTCCGCCGCGATATATCCGCCTTCTCCGACTTCCAATGCAACTTCACTCAACGCTACGCCGATATTGCCGCCGACTCCGACTTTTTCATATTGACTTGCAAGCAACAATCCCAACAGCGTAACCGTCGTAGTTTTTCCGTTCGTGCCTGTCACCGCGCAGATAGGAGATTTAGCCAAATTGAAAGCAAATTCAACTTCGCTGATGACGGGAATTTTTTTATTTAATGCGGCTTGCAAAATGGGAATGCGTAACGGCACGGCGGGCGATACTATAACTAAATCAACGCCCTTCAAAAGTTTTTCTTCCTGCTTGCCGAAAATTAAATTTATTCCCAAGCCGCGCAGTTCATCAAATAAGGGAAAAGTGGTAGGAGGTAAGGAGTTAGCGGGTAAGTCGCTAGGGGTATTTTTTTCCCGTTCCTTAGGCACTTTTGCCTTAATAAAGTCTGTTTCTTCTTTTGCGTCGCTTAAAGTTACGTCCGCGCCAAGCTTTTTAGCAATTTTTGTGGCGGCAAATCCGCTGATTCCTGCTCCTATTACTAAAACTTTTTTTTCTTTCAATTCCATAAAATTTTTCTCCTTGACCTGTTTAATCTCTGTGATAAAATTTTATCAGTCAATAAAATTTTTGTAAAGGAAGGGTTGAAAATGATTTTCGACAGCCACACGCATACAAAGTTTTCCGCAGATTCTCAAATGCTCGCAACTGATGCCGTTGCCCGCGCAGAAAGTTTAAATCTCGGAATAGTTTTCACTGAACACTTTGATTACGACTTGGAAGGCAATTTTAAATTTGTTCCCGCTGAATATATGAGCGAATATAAAAATTTTCGCGGCGATAAAGTTCGGCTCGGTGTCGAAGTCGGCTTTACCAAAACTGCGCGGAAAGTTAATAAAAATTTTGTAGCGTCTGCAGATTTCGATCAAGTTATAGGTTCAATCCATATGCTTGACGGTGCGGACATTTATCACAAAGAATTTTTCTACGGCAAGGATAAAATTTCTGTCTACACGAATTATTTTAACGTAATGGCGCAGGAAGCCGCTGTTAATGACTTCGACGTTTTAGGGCATATCGATTATATTTGCCGCGCTGCAACTTATGATGACACGTCGATTGATTATGAGAGATTTAAAAATGAAATTGACAAAGTTTTAAAAATTGTCGTCGAGCGCGAAAAAGTTTTGGAGTTGAATACACGCAGGTTAAACCGTAAAGAAATTTTTATGGAGCTTAAGCCTGTTTATGAGAGCTATAAAAATGTTGGCGGCAAGTACGTTACCATCGGTTCAGACGCTCACCGCGCAGAAGTTATCGGGAATTATTTTGAGGACGCAAAAAAATTTGTTGAAGAGATTGGATTAACCGTCGTGAATTTTAAACAGCGTAAAATGCAGATGTGAAAAAATCTCCGACAAAATTTTTTCATCGGAGATTAAACATTTTGATACTTTTAAAAAAATTTTAATTTTGCTATCACTTAACGACGACATTAATTAATTTATTCGGAACGGCAATAATTTTTACAATAGTTTTACCTGCCGTCAATTCCTGTACCTGAGGTAATGTCGGCGCGATTTTTTCAAGTTCAACTTTACTTAAACCTGTTGCAACTTTTACGTGTTCGCGAACTTTGCCGTTAATCTGAATTACGATTTCAACTTCATCTTCAGCTATAGCCGCTTCGTCGACAGTTACCCAACTTTGCTTGTGAACGTCGCCTTCAAAAAATTTGCTCCAAAGTTCTGCGGCAATGTGCGGGACGAACGGTGCCAGCATTATCAATAAATTTTTCGCCAACTCACGCGCCAAATTTGAATTAATCGGCTTGTCTTGGAAATTATGCGCCGCGTTGACGAGTTCCATTAACGTACTAATAGCAGTGTTAAACATAAATCTTTCACGCAGGTCTTCTGTAACTTTTTTAATCGTCTTATGAAGAATACGGCGCAAAGTTTTTTCTTCATCATTAAGTGCGTTAATGTCGTAGCTGTCAACACCGTTTTTAATAGCGTCTTCAAAAATTCCTAAGATTCGCCATACACGATTCAAAAATCTGAATGAACCTTCAACGCCTTGATCGCTCCAATCCAAATCTCTTTCGACGGGCGCGGCAAATAAAATGAATAATCTTGCCGTATCTGCGCCGTATTTGTTGATAATTTCTTCAGGCGAAACAACGTTGCCAAGAGATTTACTCATCTTCGCGCCGTCTTTGATAACCATGCCTTGCGTCAACAAATTTGTAAACGGCTCATCATAATCTAAAAGTTTTGCGTCACGAAGAACTTTTGTAAAAAATCTGGAGTAAAGCAAATGCAAAATCGCGTGTTCAATGCCGCCAATGTACTGGTCGACGGGACTCCAATAATTTACTTTGTCACGGTCGAAAGGCATTTTATCATTATGCGGGTCTGTATAGCGCATATAGTACCACGATGAACAAATAAACGTGTCCATCGTGTCAGTTTCACGCCGCGCAGGTTTACCACATTTTGGACAAACTACGTTATTAAATTTTTTACTCGTCGACAGCGGACTAAGTGCGCCCTGTTTAAATTCTACATCGTCGGGAAGTTCAACGGGCAAATCTTTTTCGGGAACTAAAACTTCACCGCAATCATCACAATAAATTACGGGAATCGGTGCGCCCCAATATCTTTGACGACTTATCAGCCAATCGCGCAGTTTATAATTTACTTTACGCTTGCCGAAATTATTTTCTTCAGCATAATCAATAATGGCACTCATTGCCTTATGCATTTCCATGCCAGTGAATTTGCCGGAATTGACAAGCACGCCGTCTTTTTCAACATAAGCCGCAGTCATTTCTTCAAGTTTCAACGGTTGTTTCGGATTATCGATAACCAAAATTTTTTCGAGATTATATTTTGTCGCAAACATAAAATCGCGTTGGTCGTGAGTAGGGACAGCCATAACCGCGCCCGTGCCGTACTCAAAGACAACGTAATTTGTTATCCAAATTTGCGCCTTGTTTCCGTTAAAAGGATTGATGCAATAAAAGCCGGTGAAAATTCCCTCCTTTTCAGATTCGGAAGACGTGCGCTCAATGTCAGATTGATTTTTAACTTTTTCGCAGAATTTTTTAATTTCTTCGGCGTTGGGACTTTTAGACAAAATTTTTTCAACTAAAGGATGTTCCGGCGCAAGTGCAAGAAAAGTTATTCCAAAAGCCGTGTCAGGTCTTGTGGTGTAAACAGAAATTTTTTCTTCAAGTTCCGGCACTTCCAACGAAAATTCTAAACCTTCACTGCGACCTATCCAATTTTCCTGCATAATCTTGACGCGATTAGGCCAGCCTTGAAGTTTTTCCAAATCCTTTAAAAGTTCGTCGGCATAATCAGTAATTTTGAAAAACCATTGCGCCAAATTTTTTTTGTGAACTTCATTATCGCAACGCCAACATTTACCGTCGATAACCTGTTCATTCGCTAAAACTGTTCCGCAAGTGTCACACCAATTAACGGCGGCTTCTTTTTTGTAAGCAAGCCCGCGCTTATAGAAAAGTTCAAAAAGCCACTGTGTCCAACGATAATAATCTGCGCGGCAAGTCTCAACTTCTCTGTCCCAATCGTAGTCAAGCCCCATAGCTTTTTGTTGGGCAATCATATTTTTAATATTTGAGAAAGTCCAATCGCCGGGCTTAACTCCGTGAGAAATTGCGGCATTCTCGGCAGGCATACCAAAGGCATCAAAGCCCATTGGGTGAAGGACGTTAAATCCAGCCATTTTACGATAACGCGCAACAACATCGCCGATTGAATAATTTCTGACGTGACCCATATGCAAATTTCCCGAAGGATACGGGAACATTTCCAGCGCGTAATATTTCGGCTTAGAATTATCAATTTCCGTTTTGTAATAATCAGGATTGTCCCAAACTTTTTGCCATTTCTTTTCAATCTCTTGCGGATTATATTTTTCCATAAAAAAATTCACTCCTTAATGAAGTGAATTATAAACGCGCAGATTTTTTTTGTAAATAGGTTTAGTTATGCAGAAATTTTTATGACGATATTTGCAAAGGTTATTGCCCCACAAGAATCAATAAAAAAATTTTTTTAAACCTCTTAATATTTTTCTTAGTCAAGCGTATAATTAATAAAAAAACGTTAAGGTGGGTAAGAATGTTTTTTAAGTTAAAGATGAACATAGCTATTATTTTTGCAATTATTTTTTGTTTCTTTGTAAAATGTGAAGCTTTCGAGTCAGATTTAATCGCCAACCCTAATTTTATTTTGACAATGCCGACTCCGATAGCACATTCAATGAATGACTCAATTTTTATAGGAGAAGTTTCTTTGGAAGAAATTTTACTTGATAAGAAAAGCATAGAGTTATCTAAACTCGGAAAAATTTCTCGTCGTCAACATATAGGAGTTATTGAACGCGAAAATGAGAATAAAATAAATCTTGACGCAAACAAAATTCTCGTTGATACGAAAGAAATTGACGAAAAAAATTTCCCCGTCTATCATAAAAATATTAAAAGTCTCCAATACCTTTATGCGATAAATTTTGCGGCAAAAGATGAATTTGATAACTTTATGAACGATTTGCAAAAAGAACTTGGCGGACGACTTATTAAGCGACCTGATATAAAATCTAAAAGAAGAGTTCGCGAGAAAGCTGAACTTGAATGCGGCGGAGATTACAGTAAGATTACCGATTTATGGGCGGCAAGTTTAATTTATCCAAATGAAAAAGAATTATTATCAGCATTTGAAAAAATTAAAAGTCGTGAAAATATTGTCAGGATTAAGGATAATTGGAATAATCCTTTGCCGCAAGGATACCGTGATATTAAATTGAATTTTGAACTTTCAAACGGTGCGATTGTGGAATTGCAACTTCATCACGAGGCAATTTTGCAAGTAAATTATAACATTGACCATCATATTTACGAATTTATTCGCGCCAACAGAAATGATTCTGAAATGAAAAATTATGTTGAACGTGCAAAAAATTGCCAAAAAATTTTGTATGGATCTGTTTGGAATGAAAAATTTAAAAAAATTGATGAATCTGATAAAAAAATCTTGGGATAAACTGCTAAGAATCTCGCAACTCAAAAATCGTCGAAAAATGCAGAGTCTTATTTGAAAAAGCTTGAAAAGGTTTTAGAAGATAATTTTGGAAAAAATATTAACGTTATCTTATAAAAAAACTCCGCTGAAAAAGTCGGAGATTTTTTATATAAAAATTTATCTGTAAGATGAATTTAAATTTTTAAGGCAACGGAAAATTTTGTCTGTAGCTAAACAATTTTCAATCGCTCTATTTTCATCTGGCGGTTTTATATTAAAATATCCGCATAAATTTTCTAATCCATAGCCAATCGATTTTAAATTCGGAATAACTTTCAATGCAATTTGTAATGTGTCGACAAAATTATTTTTTATGCCGTCCAAAAATTTTATGTCTATAATTAAGTTATGACCAACTAAAATGTCATCGTCCAAAAAATTTTTAACGTCGTCGAAAATTTCTTCAAATGTCGGGGCAGTCTTAAGCATTTCGTTATCAATGCCTGTCAAACACTCAATCACGTAAGGAATTTTTTTGGGCGGCTTTACAAGCGATTGATAGCGGTCGACTTCTGAACCTGCGCGGAATTTTATTGCGCCAATTTCTATTACGTGACTGACCGGCGGACTAAATCCCGTAGTTTCAAGCGCAATAACCGTGTAGTCAGTCAAGCTTATGCCCCATCTTAACTTTTTTGACAGTCAAATAATTTTTGTCAAACTTCGTCGGCGCAATAACAATAGGCACTCGCTCCGTAATTTTCAAGCCGTGTCCTTCAAGCCCTGCGCGTTTAGCGGGATTGTTTGTCAAAAGTCGAATCGACGTTAAGCCCAAGTCTACAAGAATCTGTGCACCAATGCCGTAATCGCGAAGGTCGGGTTTAAATCCCAAAATCACATTTGCTTCAACAGTATCTTTGCCGGCGTCTTGCAATTCATAAGCACGCATTTTATTAGCAAGTCCAATGCCGCGCCCTTCCTGCCGCATATAAAGTAAAACGCCTTGTCCTTCGCTCTCAATCTTTCTTAAAGCCGTTGCAAGTTGGTCGCCGCAATCGCAACGCAATGACCCTAAAGCATCGCCCGTCAAGCATTCGGAGTGGACACGTACCAAAACATTTTCCTTGCCTGCAACGTCACCTTTAACAATCGCCAAGTGGCATTTTCCGTCAAGCGTGCTTTCATACGCCTTCAATCTAAAATGTCCGTACTTACTGGGAAAATCAGCTTCCGCAATCTTACGCACAAATTTTTCAGTATGCTTGCGATATTCAATCAAAGCGCGTACAGTGATAATATTTAAGTCGTGATGTTCAGCAAACTCTTTCAACTTTTCAGTGCGCATCATATGCCCATCATCGTCCATAATCTCACAGCATAAACCCGCAGGATAAAAGCCAGCCATACGCGCTAAATCAGTCGTCGTTTCAGTGTGACCTGCGCGGCGAAGTACACCGCCTTCAACTGAACGTAATGGGAAGACGTGACCGGGACGCCGAAAACTTGACGCCTTAGCATTTTTATCAAGCAAAAGTTTAATCGTTCGGCAACGTTCATAAGCCGAAATGCCGGTCTCCGTGTCGTAAGCGTCAATCGAAACAGTGAAAGCCGTTTCGTGATTGTCGGTATTGTTCAAAACCATTTGACCTATACCGAGTTCATCAAGGCGTTTACCGTCAATCGGCGTACAAATTAAACCCTTAGCGTAAGTCGCCATAAAATTTATTATTTCAGGCGTAACTGTTTCCGCCGCGCAGATTAAATCACCTTCATTTTCGCGATCTTCATCATCAATCACGACAATCATCTTGCCGCGCTTAATGTCCTCAATCGCCTGTTCAATCGTTGCAAAATCTTTCATAAAAACCCCTCAAACTTAAAAGCCGTTTTCCTTCAAAATATTTCCAATTTCGCAGTCTGCATTGTCAATTTTAAACAAACTTTTATCTTCCAAAAAGTCGCGCATAATTTTCAACACGCGCAACCCCGCATAAGAAATAAACTCAAGTTCAGCCGCGTTTACGCGAATTTCTTTAACGGTATATTTTGTCCTTTCTTCTTCGTATTTTTGCAACAATTTCGGCGCGGTAATTGTATCCAATCGTCCGCTTATATTAATTGAAAGGACATCGCCTTCTAAAGAAATTTTTTGAGAGAAAGGAATATTCAATTTCTGTTTTTCGGTTGCGTTCGTCGCCTCTGCAGTAAGTATCCATACCATAAATTCTTTATCTTTATACGCAGACAAAAGACGTTGCATCAAAGCGGGATTATCTTGCAGCGAAGGAATTACTTTCACTTTGTCGGTGTAGAAAAAATTTTTGACGGAGAAGCCGCAATTTTCGATGAAACGTTTACGTTCCTCAAGTGTCCCGTCGTTAAACAAACGCTGCTCCTTAAAACATAGTCACCTATGTCAAGATGAATCGGACAGACCTCGCGATTCTGTCTTACTGCTTCAAAGTGTCCGTTCTCGGCTTACCTACTAACGTTTGCTGTAACACTCCACAGTCGTGAATTCCCGGCGAGCCACCGGTATTAAAACTTTTTTAT
>JAFZIV010000008.1 GCA_017554235.1 Selenomonadaceae bacterium | reverse complement strand
GAGTCCTGAGCGAATCAGCTTGCATAGGATAGCACCTTTACCTTACTTTGTCAACCCCTACCCAAAAAAATTTTAAAAAAAAAATTTAGACCGCCCAAAAACTCCCGTCATATCTACCTAAACGCCTTAAAAAAATTTTTTACTTGCCCGTTAAGCGATTGGCGCAGGCATTAAACTCGTGAATAATTTTTTCTTCGTCCAGCGTTTTCAATTCGCGATTCTTCATTAAAATTTTTCCGTCAACTATAACCGTGTCCGCTGATGAACTGTTCGCAGAATATACCAACAGCGACACAGGATTATAGTTCGGTTGCCACTCCGCGCCGCTCATGTCCCACAAAGTTATATCTGCTTTGTAACCAGCTTCAAGGCGTCCTACATTTTTCAAGCCGACTGCCTTCGCGCCTTCCTCCGTTCCCATTTTCAACGCCGTATCTGCAGGAATTACCAGCGGACTCATCTGCTCAACTTTGCTTATCAACGCCGCCAGTCGAATTTCTTCAAGCATATCTAAATTATTGTTGCTCGACGCGCCGTCTGTTCCTAAGCCTACACAAATATTTTTTCTCAACATTTTTGTAACGGGAGATATTCCGCTCGCCAACTTCAAATTACTGCCGGGATTATGCGCTACCCTGACATTTTTTTTGCGCATTATCTCTATTTCGTTGTCGCTCAAATGTACGCAATGCGCCGCCAAAAATCCCAACTCAAGCAAGCCCGTTTCTGCTACAACTTCAAAGGGTCTCTTGCCGTAATTTTTCATGCAGTCGTTTATTTCGTCAAGCGTTTCATTCATGTGCATATGAATTTCCGCGCCAAGACTTCCCGCAACTTCAGCAATTTTTTTCAGAAAATCCGGCGGACAAGTATAAATCGCGTGCGGTCCAAACATTACCGTTATACGTCCGTTAGCCGCGCCATTAAAATTTTTGTACAAGTCTACGTTGGTTTGCAATTTTTCTTCGCCGTCAAAAATTCCGATTATCCCGCGACACAATACGCCGCGCATTCCCGATTCCTCGACAACCTTTGCGACTTCTTCCATGTTCGGTCCGTACATGTCCATAAATGTTGTTGTGCCGCCGCGTATCATCTCAACTGCCGCCAACGCCGCGCCCCAATAGATGTCTTCGCGTTTCATCTTACCTTCGATTGGCCAGATGTCTTTGTTCAGCCAGTCCATTAACGCTTTATCGTCCGAATAACTGCGCAACAATGTCATCGACGCGTGGGTATGCGCATTCACTAATCCCGCTACCGCAAATTTCCCGCGACCGTCTATTACGTTATCGCCATTCATATTTTCCAATTTTGCAGGCGGCGTGATTCGCGAAATTTTATCATTTCTTATAAAAATATTTCCCTCTTCAACTTTTCCTGCCGTTGAAAAATATTTTACGTTGCGGATTATCAATTCTTTTTCAAATGCCATAAAACTTCCTCCCCAAAAATTTTTCCACATTATAACACAAAAAAAAATCTCCGACAAAATTTTTAATCGAAAATTAATTCTACATTCATTCTAATCAATGCGTCGGTTGCAATGTTTGTTCCCAACTTTGTCCCAAAAAAGCCTTTGAATAAAATTTTTTCCACTCAGCCTTCGGGCTATTTTTTTTCGCTCAAAATAATTTTTTCAATACAAAAATTTTTTTCTTGAATTTAATCAATACAAAAATTATAATTGAAAAAGTTAAAAAAAATTTAAAAAGGTGGCGGTATACTTGAAAGTTGGTCGTCCTAAAGCTCAAATTCCTCGTGATAAAGCTATTACTATTCGGCTTACTAATTTTGAGTTTCAAAAAATCTCTCGCGTCGCTAAACAAAAAAATCTCACTAAAACCGACGCAATTTTACAAGGCATTGACTTGCTCGAAAAAAATAAACCTCAACGTATTGCTAACGTTAAAGAACTTTTAAAAAAACGCGGCATTCATTTCGATGACGATGACGATTAAAAATTTCAAAAAAATTATTTTTTCGCTACGCTCTTGCGTGGTGATTTTTTTTTGCAGGAAAATTTATTTTCAAGTCGAAATGTATAAAAAATTTTTCAGAGGTGATTTTTTATGAATGATGAAGAAAAATATAAAAAAGCTTTGGATTTGCTCAATCAATTAATTGAACTTTTTCCTGATAAATTTAGCTATTATGTTGAGCGCGGATTTGTTTATGGTAGATTGAAAAATTATAACGCGTCGATTTCAGATTGTAACGAAGCTATTAAACTTAATCCGAATTATGCAGAGGCATATTTCAGTCGTGGATTTGTTTATTACCTTTTAAAACAATATGACTTGGCGATTGCTGACTACACTAAAGCTATTGAACTTAATCCGAATGATACAGAGGCATATTTTGGACGCGGAAATATTTATAGACTTTTAAAAAAAGATGATGAAGCTATTGAAGATTTTTCAAAAGCTATTAAATATAATCCTACATCATTTTCATATCTCATTCGCGGATCATTTTACATATATTTGGAAAGATTCGATGAAGCTATAGCCGATTATACTAAAGCTATTGAAATTAATCCACTTTATTATGATGCATACTCTTCGCGTGGAAAAATTTATTATCATTTAAAAAACTACAAAGATGCTCTGTCGGATTTTCAAAAAGCTTATGAACTTAATCCTAATAATGAAGAAGCCTACGATAATGTTATGGCTACTCATGAAAAGTTAAGATTTGATGAACTTAAAAAGTCTCGCTCAACCACTTCAAAAGTTACTAAAAAGATACATCGTTCTTATAACGATAAAGGTTGCGGTTTAGTTTGGGATGAGGATATGAACGATTGTGCGCCGGCTGCATATTATGATAAAGATTTTGATTGGGATTGAACATTATTTAAAAAAATTTTGGAGATGATTTAATGATTACGATTGAAGAAATTAAAAAAGTTGTCGCTGAAATTGCACCTAAATATAATCTGACGAAAGTAACTTTGTTCGGTTATCGTGCAACAGGAAAAAATTTGTAAGTGTAGAAATGAATAAAAAAATTTATGGAGGTGTGAAAATGTCAGAATTGCGAGCAGAGGCAGTAAATTTAATGAAAATTATGCCGGAAGAATATCTTTTTGCGATTGTTCAGTATGCACAAGATTTTTTGAAAGATAAAGAATATGCAGAAGAACAGATGAAACTTGCAAAGTTCCAGAGTGACCCAAAAAAATATGAAGATGAAATTAACGAATTTGTAAATGGCTGGATAAAAGAAACTCATAATGAGGAACGAGCAAATAAAAAATGAGAATCTTAATTGATACTAATATTTTAATATCAGGCTTATTTTTTCACGGATTGCCGAGAGAACTTATAGAGGAACTTGATTTTGAAAAATTTCAAGTTTGCATAAACGATGAAATATTTGATGAGTATAGAACGCAGATTGATAAAAAAGTTTTAAAGCCGAAATATCATTTGGATAGAGAACTTCGCAAAAGATTTTTCAGTAATTTGCAAAGTTTTGAAAGTATTTCAGATTTGAAAATTTGCCGTGACCCGAAAGACGACAAATTTATAAATTGTGCGATTGACGCGAAAGCAATTTATATAGTTAGCGGTGATAATGATTTGTTGACGATAAAAAATTTTGCAGGAATTGAAATAGTGACTGCCAGAGAATTTTACGATAAATATTTGAAATGAATAAAATAAAATTACCACAATGCGAAATAATTTATCCCGCGCAGATAATGCGGGAATTTTTATTTGTAGCAGGCGGGCATAGACCTGAAGAAAAATTTTTTAAAAAATTATCAGTCGGTAGAAAACTTTTTGCAATTGATAAAGGAATAGAAATTTGCAGAGATTTAAATATTTTTCCTGAAATTTTGATAGGAGATTTTGACAGCGCGGAAAGTTCTGCTGTAAATTGGGCAGAAAAAAATAAAATCCCTATTGAACGCCACCCGGTAGACAAAGATTTTACAGATACGCAACTTGCATTAAATTTGATTGATGAGGAAAATTTTGTAATACTTACAGGAATTTTCGGCGGAAGATTCGACCATTTATACAGTAATATTTTTACTTGCGGTAATTCTAAAGTAAAATGTTGTCTTGCAGATGAAAAAGAAATAATTTTTTTTGTAAAAAGTGGAGAAAATTTTACAGTAAAATTTTTAAAAAAACCGTATGCACTTTCACTTTTACCGATAACAGAAATTGTCGAAGGAGTTACGATAAAAAATGTGCATTGGGAACTTGAAAATGCAACTTTGAAACAAAATTTTCCAAATGCAGTGAGTAATCGCGTAGAAAATGAAGAAATAAAAATAAGCGTCTCAAATGGGACGCTTGCAGTTTACACATTTTATTGAGAAATTTTTATTTAAATTTTTCCATTTTTTATAGCGTCAAGAGCGTCATTCATATTATTAAAAACTCCTGCGCAAAGTTCGCGAATATCAGGAAGAGGCGTAACTTGATCAATAACCATAATCGGCGTACATTTTGCCGCAAATGCCGCGCGAATACCGTTGGCACTGTCCTCAAAAACGTAACAATCTTCCGGCTGGAGATTTATTTTTTTTGCCGCCAAAATAAAAATATCAGGAGCAGGTTTACCGTCTTTAATCTGGTCGCCGCCGACAATTTCTTTAAAAAATTTATAAATTTTTGCGCGTTTAACATTTTTAATTATGCTATCAGTATCAGTACTGCTTGCAATCGCCATAGGAATTTTATTTTGGCTGAAAAAATTTAGAATTTCAATAACGCCCGATTTAATTTCGAGTTTTTCTTCAATTTCCTTTTTAACACGCTTAACGACGCGCAAAAAATATTCATTAGCGTCAACTTCAGGGAAAAATTGAGGAATATGAGCCAAAATTCTTTCAACACTACTGCCACTAATTTCCAATACAATTTCAGGCTTGCGTTCAACGCCGAAAGTGTCAGCAGTCTCAATCCAAGCTCTGTGATAAAGTTTTTCAGTATCAAAAAGCGTTCCGTCCATATCGAAAATTGCTCCGCGTTTCAAATTCATCACCTCATTTTTTTAAAAAATTATACGTTAATTTATTTTATTCTGCAAGATAAAAAAATTCCCGTAGGTTAAAAACTTACGGGATAAAAAAAGAAAAAATTTTTTAATCGAAATAATTAATTTTCATAGCGCGTTTAAGACGTTTTAAAACTTCAGAAGCTTTTTGACGAGCATTTTCCGTACCTTCGCGCAAAATTTTTAAAACTTCGTCGGGATTTTTTTCATAATCTGCGCGACGTTGACGAATAGGAGATAAAATATTTTCAAGAACTTCAAGCAAAAATTTTTTAACTTTTACGTCACCGAGACCTCCGCGTTGATAATGTTCCTTCATATCGTCGACAATTTTTTTATCTTCGCAAAAAGCGTCAAGATAAGTAAAAACGACATTTCCTTCGATATGACCGGGATCGCTAACTTTTATGTGCAATGGGTCTGTGTACATATTTTTAATTTTTTCGGCAAGAATTTTAGAATCATCGCTTAAATAAATGCAATTACCCAAAGTTTTACTCATTTTCGCTTTACCGTCGATACCGGGCAATCTGCGACAAATTTGATTTTTTGGCAATAAAATATCAGGTTCGACTAAAACTTCGCCGTAAATGTCATTAATTTTGCGAACAATTTCGCGAGTTTGTTCAAGCATAGGAATTTGGTCTTCGCCGACTGGAACAATATTTGCGTCGAAAGCGGTAATATCGGCGGCTTGACTGACAGGATAACACAAAAAACCTGCGGGTATGCTCGTTTCAAAATTTTTTTGAGCAATTTCATTTTTAACGGTAGGATTTCTTTCAAGACGCGAAACAGTGACGACGTTAAGATAATAAGCCGTCAACTCAAAAAGTTCAGCGATTTGCGATTGAATGAACAAAGTAGATTTTTTAGGATCAAGCCCGACAGATAAATAATCAAGAGCGACGTTAAAAATATTTTCGCGAACTTTTTCAGGATTATCGGCGTGATCGGTTAAAGCTTGAGCATCGGCAATCATTATAAAAATTTTATCAAATTCGCCTGAATTTTGAAGTTTTACACGTTCGCGCAAACTTCCGACAAAATGTCCCAAATGCAATTTTCCTGTAGGTCTATCACCGGTTAAAATAATTTTCATAAAAAATTCCTCCAAAAAAAAATTTCAGTGGCAAGTCGAAACTTACCACCAATAAATTTAATTTTTTAATATAAATTAGAAAAAAATTTTTTCAGCGTCAACGGTAGTAGCGGGAGTATGTCCGCTTAACAAAATTGTATCAGCTGGCAGAGTTAAAATTTTTGTACGAATAGAATTAAATAAAGTTTTTGAGTCGCCGCCCGGCAAATCGTATCGCCCGTAACTATTTTTGAAAATAGTATCGCCGACAAAAGCAACTTTATCATTTTTGCTGTAATAAATAACTCCGTCAAGCGTATGTCCGGGCGTATGAATCATTTTTACGCCGAAATTAGGATTTTTTTCCAAATTAATTTGTGTGCCGTCATCAAGAAAAGTAATTTTTCCCAATTTAATTTCATCGCCGACATAAATTGAGCAATTCCATTGAGGATTTTCGGCATAAATTTTTCCATTTACGTTCATAATGGCAGGGATATTCAAAGCGTACTGAATTTGATTAACTGCGCCGATGTGGTCGTAATGTCCGTGAGTGATTAAAATTTTTTCAATCGTGAAATTATTTTCCGCGCAGATTTTCAAAAGTTTATCGCCTTCATCGCCGGGATCAATTAAAAAGCCGTGTCGCGTTTCGTCATCAATATAAAAATAAGTGTTGACGAGATTAAAATTACCGACTTCAGCAGTTAAAATCATTTTAAAAATACCTTTCTGAAAAAATTATCCGAAATAATCTTCAATGCCGTCTAAAATTCCCTGTGCACATTTAAGGATACCGTCTTTAGATGACAAAAGTTTTTCTTCTTCGGGATTAGAGATAAAAGCCAATTCAACCAAAGTTGCCGACATATCGGTATTTTTTACTACGTAGAAATTACAAGGTTTAGTGCCGCGACTGGGCGTCTTAATTTGTTCACAAAGTGCCTTTCGTATGCAATCGGCAAGTTTTATCGACGCCTGCCCCACTGTTTGACTATAATAGTATCCGGTCGTCCCCCGCGCAGATGAATTGTTAAAGCTGTCGGCGTGAATCGATATAAAAATATTTGCTTTTGCAGAATTAGCAATGTCACAACGCGCTTGAAGTTCCTCAATAGCTGAAGCCTTAGCACCCGCAGAAGAAACAGTTTTATCGGTGTGTCGCGTCATTATAACTGTTGCGCCATTAGCCTTCAAAAGTTTTTCAAGTTCCAATGCAACTTCAAGCGTAACAGTTTTTTCCATAACGCCGGTTGGACCAATCGCGCCCGCGTCATTGCCGCCGTGTCCCGGATCAATCGCGATAATTTTTCCTTTCAATGTCATCAAATTATCCAAATCGTCATCAACCTCACTGCGCGGAGTATTAGTCGGCTTATCAGTTTTATTTTCTTCTTTTTCCCTAGCTCGACGTTCCCTTTCTTCGCGAGCTTGACGATCCCGTTCCTCTTTAGCCTGACGTTCTCTTTCTTCATGGGCTTTACGTTCAGCTTCCACTCTAGCCCTACGTTCAGCTTCCTCTTGAGATTTACGCTCTTTTTCTTCTTGAGCCTTGCGCTCTTTATCAGCTTTTTCCTGCGCTTTACGTTCTTTTTCTTCTTGAGCCTTACGCTCTTTTTCGGCTTTTTCTTGTGCTTTACGTTCGGCTTCTTCGCGAGCTTTACGCTCTTTTTCTTCCTTAGCCCTGCGTTCCGCTTCTAACTTAGCCTGCCGTTCTTTTTCCTCTCTAGTTCTGGTATCAACAGGAGGTTTAGTAGTAGTTTGAGGCTTTTCATTTTGAAAGACGCTTGGAACTTGTATAACGTCAATGACTAATCGATAGCCGCTTGGTCCGCCGTCCAGCCAAAAAATATTAATCTCCGACATACTTTCAACCACAACGCGAACAGTCTTAGGTTTATATTGTCCGATTCTGATTTTATTAGCGAGCGGTGAACCTATAAGAATTTCTTTCTTAACTTTGGAATCTAAAACAGCCTCTTCAACGTCAACGATTAAGCGCGAAGGATTTTCAAGGTAAGATTCTGTAAACTCAACCTTTTTAGTTGAGTCAAGCACGATTCTAATTTTTTCTCCCGAATTGCTGTAACGAAGGTCTTGTATCTTTGCCGGAGTTGCCGCCTCAACCGTCACGCTTAAAAATAACATAAAAAGGAGACACATAATCACCGGTTTCATAAATTTAAATTGCCTCCTTTTAAATGTAATAGATTAAAATTTTTTATCGAATCAGGTTTCATATGAACCGTAACGTTGCTCAAGTTTTTTAAATATCCAAGTCAACAATGCCGTCATTACAAGGTAGAAAATTCCTGCGATTAAAAACGGAGTCATATCAAATTCGCGTTGGACAATCGTCCTTGCTACGCGCAGTAAATCATTCATCGCCAAAATATAAATCAGCGAAGTATCCTTGATGAGGTTGATTGTTTCGTTGGAAATTGGCGGCAAGACAACGCGCAGGACTTGCGGAAAAATTATATAGCGCATCATCTGCCAATGTTTTAATCCCAATGCCTTAGCCGCTTCGTATTGCCCGCGTGGAATTGCTTGGATACCTGCGCGGAAAATTTCTGCAAAGTAAGCCGCATAGTTCAGAGTGAAAGCTAAGAGTGCCGCCGCAATGTCAGGAAGTTTTATTCCGACCATAGGCAATGCAAAGTACACAAACAAAAGTTGCAACATTAACGGCGTACCGCGCATTATCCAAACGTAAAATTCCATAAGGTAGCGGAGAGGCGCAAATTTTGAGATTCTGCCCAACGCCGCCAATGCACCTATCGGCAAGCTTAACATTAAAGTTACGATAAAAATTTCTAACGTAACTTCGGCACCTTCCATTATAAGCAGTGCCATATCAAAAAATTTTTCCATTTAATTACCTTTTAACGTCTGCGGGATTGATAATCTGTATGCCTAAAATTCCGTCGACGCGAATTTTTGAAGTATCAATTCCTGCCGCCTCTGCCGCCTTGAAATAGGCGACGTAATCAGGTGCGCCGCCCGTCACTTTGTCAAGTTGCTCGTCAGTTAAAATTTCTTCTTTCCTAATCGCAGTAGCGTCCATTTCCGCCGCCCCTTTCATTAGCCTTTAGAAAAATTTTCCAAGCTTAAAAATTATTTTTTAGCCTTAATTAAGTCAGTACCGAACCACTCTTCAGAAATTTTCTTAGCCGTGCCGTCAGCAACAATCTCATCAAAAGCTTTTTGAATTTCATCACGCAGAGCAGTATTTTCTTTAGCAAAAGCAATACCAAATTCGCTGGTAGGTCCGACATTTACGTTAAGTGCGTCAATTTTGTCAGCATGTTTCGCCATGTAATAGCGTCCAACAATTTCATCACAAACTACAGCGTCAAGTCTGCCGTTTTCCAAATCCATAAACGCGCTGATGTAATCGCCGTAAGTTTTAAACTCTTTGAAAGAATTTTTCAGAGCTTCGTTGCCCGTAATATAATCTTCTGCAGTCGAGCCGGCTTGAGTACCTACAGCTTTACCATTTAAATCTGCTTCCGCTTTAATATTTTGATTCTGTTCATCGCCCTTACGAATGAAAACCACTTGACGATTGTCCATATAAGGATCGCTGAAAAGCATATTTTGTTTGCGCTCGTCGGTAATGTCGAGACCGTTCCAAAGTACGTCGATTCTGCCGGACTTCAACTCGGCTTCTTTACTGTTCCAGTCGATAGCTTTAAATTCAACTTCGCGACCGAGTTTTTTAACAGCCGCTTTCGCAAGGTCAACGTCAAAGCCAATAATTTCGTTTTTATCATTTTTAAATCCCATAGGCGGGTATTCGTCATCTAATCCTACGACAATTTTTTTTGAGCCGTCCGCATTACCGTTTTGCGTATCGCCGCCTCCGCAACCTGTGAAAACCATTGCGGTCAACAGCATTGCAACCATAAAAATTTTTCTAATAACCATTTTTCAACTCTCCTTAAGATAAAAAAATTTATTCCCCTTGAATTATACTTGATAAAATTTTTATTGGCAAGGAAAAATGAAATTTTACTGAAAAATTTTTACTTGCATAATCTTAAAAAATTTGTTATAAATATAATGATAAAATGGGAGAATATAAGAATTTGAAATTTAAACACGAAAGCGTAATGCCTGATGAAGTTATAGACGCGTTGAAGATTAATCCGAGTGGAATTTACGTTGATTGCACATTGGGCGGCGGCGGACATTCTTTAAGAATTGGTAGGCGGCTTAACGAAGACGGTTTGCTGATTGGAATTGACAGAGACATTGACGCGATAACTGCGGCTGGTGAAAATCTGCGCGGGTTGAATTGCAAAGTTGAGATTGTCCACGAAAATTTTAGCGAGTTGGGAAAAATTTTAGACGGCTTGCAAGTTGATAAAGTTGACGGTATAATTTTTGACTTGGGAGTTTCATCTTACCAAATTGATACAGCTGAACGCGGTTTTTCCTATATGCACGACGCGCCGCTTGATATGCGTATGGACAGGACAAAAAATTTTAGCGCGTATGACGTTGTGAACAATTACGACGAGGAAGATTTGAAAAAAATTTTCCGCGAATACGGCGAAGAAAAATTTTCAGGACGAATTGCTAGAAAAATTGTCGACGTAAGAAAAAATTCACCGATTAAGACAACCGGCGAATTGGTTAAGCTTGTGGAAAGTGTTACGCCAAAAATTTCAAGTGGCGGGCATCCTGCGAAAAGAATTTTTCAAGCCATACGCATTGAGGTCAACGACGAATTAAAAATTTTGCGTGACTCCGTTGCAACTGCGGTTAATCGCTTAAAAGTCGGCGGGCGAATTGCGGTTATAACTTTCCATTCGCTTGAAGACAGGATTGTTAAAAATACTTTTGCAGATATGGCGCGTGATTGTATTTGTCCGAAAAATTTTCCCGTATGTGTATGCAACCACTGCGCAGAAATAAAAATTTTGGGCAAGGCTAAAGTTGCTATGCCCGATGAGGTTGAAAAAAATTCTCGTGCGAAGTCGGCTAAACTTCGTGCGGCAGAAAAAATTTTGTGAAGAGGTGCTCATTATGGCGGTAACTCGTACACCTAAATTCAAAAAAATAAATCGCTCGGATTATTCATCTTTCAGCGAAGGAAAAGTTACAGAAGGGGGCGCACAGCTTACGTTAATCAAAGGTCGCCCGAAATTGGATAAACTTTTACGTTCACGTTGCCGCTTGGCATTTATCGTAATTTCTCTTTTGGCAATGTTGGTCGTAATTCGTAGCGGCATTAGTGCAAGTCGCGGTTATGCGCTTGTAGAGACGCAGAATATGGCACAACAAATTGAACAAGAAAATGAACGGCTTAAAATTGAGATCGCTAAGATGAAATCACCGCAACGTATTAAACAAATTGCAGAAGATGAACTTGGCATGGGCGTTCCGAATAAAATGTATTTCTCCCACTAAATAAAAAAATTTGGGACTTGAAAATTTATCAAGTCCCTTTTTTAATTTCTAAAAATATTAGATTTTTAATCTATTCTTCGGCGTCTTTGGATATTTCCGTATTTGGAATTTCTTCTTCAGAAAAATTTACAATATCATTAAAAGGTACAATTCTTTCTTCGCCATTTTCATTGTCAATATATCGATAGCCTTCTGAAGTTATAACTGCTTGGTCTGCTTGAAGAGCTTTTGCCAAATCAACGCTTTTCTGATCAAGGGAGATAATCCCAAATTTACTAAGCAGAAGTTTCAACACAGTTTTTTTCGCCATTGCCGGAAAATTGGTACTCCAAACTGAACTTTTTCTTCCCGTTTTTAAATCATAAGCATAACTTTGAGAATATTTTTCCGCGTGTTCTTGCAGTTCCTCAATCGTCATATAAAGCGACTTTTCAAACCCATTTATCAGCCGCATAAATGCTACGTAGCCAACAATCTCATCAGAAATTTTTTCACCACGAATAATTTCTCCGGTCACGAAATCAATTTCTTTAATCTGTCCTTCGCAAACCGAACCGGCGTTTAAAGTCAGATATTGTCCACTGCGCATCGCAAGCTGAATAAGACCTTTTGCGCCAATTTGAAAAGTAGCCTGTTTACCATACGGAACAATGAACGCGAACCCTAAACTGGGATTTATCGGCAACTTTAATGCGGCGGCAATTCCTGCAGCACTTAAAATAGAATTAGGCGAACACTCTTGCAGTTTGGAATTACTGCGCACGATTGAGAGTATTGACGAAATAAAAGATTGCGGAGATGTATCTAAAACTTCTTCAAAACGCTTTTTAATGGTCGTTGAATTTAAGAGTTGTTGCAAGCTCAAATTTTCCTGTCCCATTGAAAAACCTCCTTAAAGAGCGAATAGTAAATAGTTAATAGTGAATAGTAATTTGGCTTTCTCCACTTTTCACTATTAACTAACCACTATTCACTGACATTTATTTTATACGCCGAATTTCTCACGCAAAATAACGTCGTGACTTCCGCCCTCAACAATACTTGTAGCTGACACCAAAGTAATTTTCGCTTTTTCTCGAAGTTCCTGTAAATTCAACGCGCCGCAATTACACATCGTCGAACGAATTTTAGCAAGCGTCGTAGCCATATTATCTTTAAGCGAGCCTGCGTAAGGAACGTAAGAATCAACGCCTTCTTCAAATGAAAGTTTAGCGTCATTGGTAAAGTTATAGCGTTGCCAATTCCGCGCACGGTTTGAACCTTCGCCCCAATATTCTTTGTAGTAAGTTCCGTTAATCCTGATTTTATCGGTGGGCGATTCGTCGAAGCGTGAAAAATATCTGCCAAGCATAAGAAAATCTGCGCCCATTGCTAAAGCCAAAGTCATATGATAATCGTGGACAATGCCGCCGTCCGAACATACAGGAATATAAATTCCATGCTTTTTAAAATATTCATCGCGTGCCTTGCAAACTTCAATTACCGCCGTCGCCTGTCCGCGTCCAATGCCTTTAGCCTCGCGCGTAATGCAAATTGAACCGCCGCCAATTCCGACTTTTACAAAATCTGCGCCCGCGTCTGCCAAAAAGTTAAAGCCGTCCTCGTCAACAACATTTCCTGCACCGACTTTTACATTTTCGCCAAAATTTTCGTGAATGTATTCAATAGTAATTTTTTGCCACTCGCTGAAACCTTCCGACGAATCAATACATAAAACGTCCGCACCAGCCTTTAACAATGCAGGAACTCTTTCCGCATAATCACGCGTATTAATTCCCGCGCCGACAACGTAACGCTTGCGCCTGTCAATCAATTCAAGCGGATTAATTTTGTTATCGGTATAATCTTTGCGGAAAACCATATAGCGCAACCGCTGATTTTTATCGACGAGCGGCAACATATTCAATTTATTTTCCCAAATTAAATCATTAGCCTTTGTAAGCGTCGTCGTCTCGGCGTCAGCGTAAATCAATTTTTCAAACGGCGTCATAAAATCTTTTACAAGTTCATCGCCATTCATACGAGTTACGCGATAATCGCGGCTTGTGACTATTCCCAAAAGTTTTCCCGTAGGTTTACCGTCCTCCGTGACAGCCATTGTTGAATGTCCTGTTTCGTCAAGGAGCTCAAGCACTTCTTTAAGCGTATTTGTAGGTTTTAAGTTTGAATCGCTTGACACGAAGCCTGACTTATAATTTTTGACTCTGGCAACCATAGCCGCCTGTTCCTTGATAGTTTGAGAGCCGTAAATAAAGGAAATGCCGCCCTCCTTAGCCAACGCGATTGCCATTGTGTCATTGGAAACAGATTGCATAATCGCCGAAGTCATCGGAATGTTTAAAGTTAATTTAGGTTCTTCGCCGCGCTTAAATCTTACAAGAGACGTCGACAAGTCAACGTTTTGCGGAATGCATTGCGTTGACGTGTAACCCGGTATGAGAAGATATTCTCCAAATGTGTGCGAAGGTTCGCTGTAATAAAATGCCAAGCTTAATCGCTCCTTTCAATTACTAAAAAATTTTTTATCCTATAAATTTATCCAAATTAATTCCGCTTTATCGACAATGGTCGGCGTCAATTCCTCAATATTTTCAATTTTGGTAAGAATCCACTTGCCGTCGATTTTTTCAAAACCTAATTCAAAATTCAAAAAGCCTACGAATATTCCCAAAAGACTTCTATCGCCATTTATATTTACGGTAACTGTTGCTGAATTTCCGTTTATCTTAACATCTTCAACCTCCGCCGTCGATACAAAATAAATTTTCGTAAATTCGTGTGCAACATAAGCGTATGGATTATCTTGCGGCTTGTCTGGTGCAGGAAGATTTTCAAAATACGCCACCATTGATTTTCGCGCAAAATCTAAATGTAATTCGCGATGCTCGGCGTTATAATTTTTTATAAATTCGCCGTCGTGTTGAAAGTAAGGGTCTTTGGGATATTTTTTTCCGAACTCGTCACATTTTTTAGCAAGCTCAATCGTAGCATCTTCGTAAATCTGCGCGAAAAGTTTTTCAGTATCGACCCGCGCAGAAAATTTTTCAAAATCTCTTTTATTCAGGGATTCTTGAATTTCCTGTAAAGCGTCTTCCGGCGAATCACTTATCCCGCAACTCGTCAAAAAAGCCGTCATAAAAATTAAAATCGTTGTTAAAAAAAATCTCATAATCTCTCCAAAATTTGTGTAAAAAAATACTTGCACAAAAATCTTTGTACAAGCCATTTTACAATCTATTATGAAATTTGTCACGAAAAATTTTTAAGTTGCTCAGGTAATTAAAAATTTTTAAAATCTGTTGGAAATTTAGAGGCGCACAAGGACGTGCGCCGCCCGCGCAAATCGCCGGATGCGATTTCAGCGGGCATGTTTCTCTTTGTTACTTTCTCTTTGCGCCAAAGAGAAAGTAAATTCAACTAAAAAAAATTTTCAAAGCCATTCGGCAACGTCCAACGCGTGATAAGTTATGATAATATCTGCACCGGCGCGTTTCATTGACGTTAAACTTTCAAGGACGATTCTTTTTTCATCAATCCAGCCATTTTTAGCCGCCGCCTTAACCATAGCGTATTCACCGCTTACATTATAAACCGCAACCGGCAAATTTATTTTTTCGCGAACTTTTGTAACAATATCCAAATAAGCCATTGCAGGCTTAATCATAATAATATCCGCGCCTTCGTCAATGTCAAGCGCAACTTCCTTTAAAGCTTCCCGCGAGTTTGCAAAATCCATTTGATATTGCTTTCTGTCACCGAATTTCGGAGAACTGTCCGCCGCGTCTCTGAATGGTCCATAAAAAGCCGATGCATATTTTACCGCGTAACTCATAATCAAAACGTTAGAAAAATTTTCCGCGTCAAGAATCTCACGAATCGCCGCAATTCTTCCGTCCATCATATCAGAAGGCGCAATTATATCTGCACCTGCCTGCGCTTGACTTAAAGCAGCTTTCTGCAAAAGTTCCAATGTCCTATCATTATCAACGTAATTGCCGCAAAGTTTTCCGCAATGCCCATGACTTGTATATTGACAAAGACAAACATCACTAATTATTAAAAGTTCAGGCACAGCTTTTTTTATCGCAGAAATAGCGCGTTGAACAGGCGACGACATATCCCAAGCACTGCTACCAATTTCATCTTTATATTCAGGTAAACCAAAAATTTCTACGGCTGGAATACCTAATGCCGAAATTTTTTTTGCAATCTCAACGGCATTGTCAACCGACAAATGATAACAATTCGGCATACTCGGAATTTCTTCACGAATATTTTCTCCGGCAACAACGAAGATTGGGTAAACTAAATCTTTGACCGTCAAAATATTTTCACGGACAAGCGCACGAATATTTTCATTAAGGCGTAATCTGCGCGGACGAATTTTTTTATTAAACATTTTTCCTCCAAATTGACGTAACAAAAAATTTTTGATACATTATCCAACGTTGACTTATAAAAATCAAGTTGAGGTGAAAATTTTGAAAACAGATTATCATATGCATTTTGAATACGGCGATTATAAAATTGATTGGGTTGAAGGATTTTTTGACGCGGCGAAACTGCGCGGGTTATCTGAAATTGGTATTTCGGAGCATACACACACCTTTCCCGAATTTGAAAGTTTGTACTACGAAGATTTAATTTTGGACGATTCGGAAGTTGGCGCGTTTCAAAAAATTTGGCTTAAGACGAATAAGTTTAAACACACATTGAAAGATTACTTCGATTTTATGAACGAACTCAAAAAAAATCACGCCGTCAAAATCGGAATTGAAGTTTGCAATTTCCAAAATCAAGAGGCTGTGAAAAAAATTTTAGATTCGTGGAATTTTGATTACATAATCGGTTCGGTACATTTTCTTAACGGTTGGGGCTATGACGCGTCGAAGATTAAAGCCGAATGGGAACGGCACGACTTGCGCGAAATTTACGAAATGTATACGTCAGAGGTTGAACGCCTTGCCGCCGCGCAGATTTACGACGTGATTGGTCACCCGTTTAACATTCGACTGTTCAAATATTTTCCGACCTTCGACGTGACAGAATATCTTGAACGAGTTGCCGCCGCTATGAAAAAATTTAATCTTGCGGTTGACGTAAACACCGGAACGAAATACCGTTACCCTGTCGCGGAAATTTCTCCATACGCTGATTTTATGAAAGTTGCCGCCGCGTATGAATTGCCGATAATCATAACTTCGGACGCGCATCAACCTGAAGACTGTGGAAAATTTTGTGACGAGGCGATTGATTACGTTAAAAGTTTCGGTTACAAAAAAATTCTGCGTTTCAATCAGCGTCAACGTGAATTTGTCGACTTAGGCTAATTCTATGAAGTTGTCAACGGATCAATGTCAATTAATACGCTGTCCATTAAATGGAGATTTTTTTCACGCAAAAATTTTCTGACCGCGTCCAAGTCCAAAGTTTTTATCAGTACCGCAAATCTGTAGACGCCGCGCAGTTGTTCAATCATAGCCGGTATCGGTCCTTCAATTTCAGCATTTAACATTTCAGATTTAAAATCTTCGACGAAATTTTTTGCTTTCTCCATAGCATAATCTCGATTTTCAGAAGTAAATAAAATTTTTATTAAGCGCGAATAAGGCGGGAAAAAATTTTTCTCACGTTCAGGAAGTTCAATCTTACAAAAATTTTTATAATCTTGCTTGCAACCAAAAATTACTGCAGGAGCTTCAACATTGTATGCTTGAACGATAACCCGCCCTACAATTTTGGCACGTCCCGCACGACCGGCGGCTTGCGTTATCAACATAAAACAAAGTTCACCTGCGCGGAAGTCAGGAAAATTTAAGGCAGAATCTGCGCTTAAAATTCCTACCGCAGTAACATTCGGAATATCATGCCCCTTTGCAACCATTTGCGTCCCGCATAAAATATCGTAGTCGCCGCTTTTAAAATCGTTCAAAATTTTTTGATGAGCAAGTTTTTTCGTCGTCGTGTCTCTGTCCATACGCAAAATTTTAGCATCAGGAAAATTAATTTGAATCTCCTGCTCTAATTTCTGCGTCCCAGTTCCAAAATATTTTATACGTTCACTTTCACACACGGGACAAATCGTCGGAGGAATTTTTTCAACGTTGCAATGATGGCAACGTAATTTTTTATCTTTATGATAAGTCATCGGCAAGCCGCATTCGGGACAACTTATAACGTGTCCGCAATTTCTACACATTACAAAGGTTGACCAGCCACGACGATTTAAAAGTAAAATTGCCTGCTGATTCTTAGCTAACGTATACGCCAAAAGTTTTTGCAAATCTCGACTTAAAATATTTCTATTACCTTCGTTAAGTTCCCGCCGCATATCGACGCATTTAACCTTTGGCAACGGCAAATTTAAAATTCTGCGCGGAAGTTCCAAATACTTTAATTCGCCTATAGTGGCACGGTAAAAAGTTTCAAGCGAAGGCGTAGCAGAACCAAAAATTATTGTGGCGTTATGAAATTTTGCAAATTCCTCTGCTACCACTCGCGCATGATAAAACGGCGGATTGTCCTGCTTATACGAATAATCTTGCTCTTCATCGACGACAATCAATCCGACATTATCAATCGGCGTGAAAAGTGCTGACCTCGCACCAATAATAATTCCCGCGTCGCCATTGCGTATTTTGTAAAAAGTATCGTTGCGTTCCTCGACACTTAAGCCGCTGTGAATTACAACCACGTCCGAAAAATGCGCCTTGAAAATCGTTACAATCTGCCCAGTCAATGCAATTTCCGGCACAAGAATTATCACATTGCGCCCGCCTTGACGAGCAATTTTAGCCGCCTCAATATAAACTTGCGTTTTACCTGAACCCGTGACGCCGTGAAGTAAAATTCCATTGAAAATTTTTGCGTCAAGGGATTTTTTAATTTCTTCGACTGCATTAATTTGGTCTTCAGTCAATTCAAAATTTTTATTTACAGATTTTACATTGGCATAACTATCACGTAGGACGCGCCGCATTTCGACTTCAACTAATCCTGCCTTAATCAAAATTCTAATTATGCTGTCGGAAATTTTTAATTCACGAAGTTGTTCAGATGTCGGCGAAATTTTTTCCTGTAAAATTTTTAACGCCTTCAACTGCGCGGGTTTATCTGAGAAATTTTTCGCGTCAAAAGTTTTAACCGCCTTGAAAATTTTTTCAAACTTCAATTTAATTTTACGGCTGTGTTTAGTCGGCATAAACAGCGACATTGATTGAGCAAGAGGGCATAAATAAAAATCTGCAAGCCATTTTGCCGCGTTTAACATTGGCGGAGTAAACCACGCTTCCTCATCAAAAACGTCAATAATTTCTTTTAGTTCAAATGGGAAAGTTGTATCATCGGAAATTTCTTTTACGCTGATTACAAAACCGTCAACTTTTTTTATATTTCCAAAAGGTACAATGACGCGCCATCCTGCCGTCAAAAATTTCAGCCGCGCAGGTACAATGTAAGTAAAAGTTTGGTCGATTGCTTTAACTTGTACATTCGCGCATACTTCAGCTATCAGCATAATTTCACCCGTCCGCTAAATTTTTAAAAGATTTACAGGAAATTTTTATCAGCACCGCCGCATATAAAATTAAAATAATCAGCGACAAAAAATTTATTCCGTGACGTAACATTTCGCTTGTATGTGTCAACGGTAAAATTTCTATAAAAAATCTTACGAAGTCAGGCAGTTGCGACGTTGAAAAAAATGTCCCGCAGAGAAAACTCATCGGCATTAAAAAATAGGTGTTGACTTGTGAGAGTTCCTCAAAAGTTTTTACGTACATTGCCGCGCAGAATCCCACGCTTGCAAAAATCATTGAGTTTAAAAATATTACCGCGAAAAATCCTGCCGCTCGTCCAACGTCGAATAAAAAACTTAATTGCGCGTCGAACATTGCCGCGATAACTAAAATTAATCCTGTCGAGATAAACGAACGAATTACCGCAGATAAAATTTTTCCAATTACAAAGGCAGTCGGTTCAATCGGTGCGGATAAATAATTTTCCAAGCTCTTATGATAAATTTTTTCGGCGTGTACCGTCGTTGCGCTTATGTAGCTGACGTTCATCGTATTTAACGCGATTATGCCCGGTACAAGAAAATCTAAATACGTGCCGCTTTCAGGCGTGATACTTCGTCCAAGTCCCCAGCCGAATGCGACAAGATACAAAACCGGCGTGACTAATCGTGACAGGATAAATTTTTTAAGACGGCGGCGCAATACTACCCAATCGCGCCACATTACCGTTTCAATGTCTGTGATTAATTGTAGCATTTTAAAAAATATTTTCCCAAGCTAATGCGACAGTGACTTCATCAAATTTAGTTTTCGGTAACGCGAATTTTGCAGGAGCAACACATAACGCCGCCGCTTCGCAAACATTTCCGACGCCGATATTTTTTTTGACAAAATCTGATTCGTCAAGCTTATATTCCAAAATTTTTTCGGCAAGTTCATCAACCGTAAAGAATTTTATTTCACGTCCCAAATTGCTTACGAAGTTGATTAATTCCTTTTCATCGCGCTTAATGTCAATCGTTGCAAAAATTTTTATACGCTCGACAGGTTGATTGATAAGTTTGCAAGCGTCATTAATTGCGCGGGAAATTTTTTCAACTGAAACACCACGCCTGCAACCGATACCACAAATTAAATTTTTCGACGTCAAGTTAAGTCGAACATTCCCGGCAGTCAAGAAAATTTCTTCGCCGCGCAGAATCGCCGTATTAATCGCCTTAATCGCGTCTTTAGGTTCAGGAAATAATCCTAAACGTGCGGCAAAATTATCGGCGGCAAATTTTTCTTCAACGTCCGTTGCCGTCGTAATTACTGGGTTAGCATTAATCTGCGCGGAAATTTTCAAAGTCAAATCATTTGCTCCGCCGACGTGACCGCTTAACAAACTGATAACATTTCGCCCGCGTTCATCAATTACAATAACCGCAGGGTCTTCAAGCTTGCCGACAATATACGGCGCAATCATACGAACAGCAATTCCCGTCGCACAAATAAAAATCAGCGCGTCGAACTTCGTGAAAATCTCTTCGACAAAAATTTTCATTCGCTCGAAGTCGCGCCCTTTAGCGAAAATTTTTCCGCCAATACCGGCAGAAATTTTTTCAGCCAATTTGTAACCCGTTTCAGTTACGGCTAAAATTGCAATTCTCATAATCTCAAATATTTGTAAGCTTCTTCGTAAATCGCTTCAATTACGCTGTTTGGATTAATCTTTGCCCATTTCGGCGAATTTGCCTGCATTTCATCAATCAATGAACCGTCCAACGCCGTTGCTCTTATCGAAAGTTCAGCAGAAAGTTTTTGCCCGTTATTATTCGCAAAGGCATATAACGAAACTACCGACGCTAAATTTTCCTGTTCCAACTTTTTCCGTCCACTGTCACTGAAAACTGTTTTAAATGAAACGTAAAACATAGTCCTATTGCCTTCGTGTTTGTAAAGGCTGACGGATTCAGTGTCTAAAAAATATTCGTTGCCAAAATTGTCTGTACCAAGACTGCTCCAATTTGCCGCATTAGCCGTCGCCGTAAAAATAATCGCGCAGATAAAAGACGTAAGTATAAAAAATTTTTTCACGATAACCGCTCCTTAAAGTTTCAGATATTCGTAAGCGGTATCATACATTACTTGTAACAAACTGTTGGGCTTAACGGCTTGCCAAGTTGATTGCTCTTCGTCTTCAGCAATTACTGTGCCGTCCAACGCAAAATATTTCGTCGAAACTGTAGAAATTAATTTTATTCTGCCTTTATTCTTGAAGGAGCAAACAGAAATAGCCTCGCCTAAAGTATCATTGCTGAAAACTGTTCGCCCTTCATCACTGAATACAGTTTTAAAATCGGCGTTGAAAATTAATAACTCAAATCCTTGTTCTTCGACATGGACGGACAAAGTATCTATAAAATATTCGTTGCCAAAACTATCAGAGCCGAAACTAACCCAATTTGCCGCGCTTGCCGTCGTCGTCAAAATCATTCCGAACAAAAATATTATCGATACAAAAAATTTTTTCAAGCTAATCACCTCTGAAATTTTATTTTCAACGTAAAAGAGAAATTCCCTGCCATTAAATTCGTTTAAAATATTCAGAAAAAATTTTCAATAGGGCTTGACTATTATCCTGCATTGTACGATAATTAATTAAACACGCATGAATTGCGAGAAAAATTTTTTAATTAGTGGGGAGGTTTTTTGTGTGTTAAAGAAATTTTTTGTAACGATCGCATTGGCGTTTACTTTACTGATTGTAAACGGTCAGAATAATCAAGCTGAAGCTTGGTGGGGAATGGTTGTAGATTGTAACGAATGGATTTCGTTGCGTAGCTATGCTTCAACTGAAGCTCCTCGCCTTGCAACTATTCCGCTTCACGAATGGGTTTGGATTAACGGCACTGCCAGTAATGGTTTCTTATCAGCTGAATACAACGGTATACAAGGCTACGTTTTAAGTGCGTATATAAAATATGTCAAAGATTAAAAATCGGAGAATAAATAAGTTGAAATTTAAAAAAATTTTTTTGGCATCATTTTTAACGGGTGCTATTTTTTTTGGCGGTTTTGGTTGTGCGTCAGAAGGAGCAGATAATTCTAATGTAACACCTACAAAAAATATTGCGGAGTCAAATAATTCTGCACCTTCCAATGAATCAAAAATTCCGCGTCAAGATTTAATTGTTTATTCCAGTCCTGAAAAATATTCCTACGATGATTTTATGCACGATTTAAAAATCATTGAGAATAATTATTCGTCACAAGTTCAAATCATAAAACTTTGTGACACTCCCGACGGACGCGGCGTGTACGACATTGTTTTGGGCGACATTAACGGCGACAATCAAGTTTTAATTTTCGGCGCAATGCACGCGCGGGAATATATCACGACGCAGGTTGTTATGCGGCAACTTTGCGAAGCTATCGACGTTTTAAACGGTGGCGGCGGAACTTATCGCGGAATATCTGATGCCGAACTTTTGAAAGGTGTCACGATTCATTTTGTACCGCTTAGCAATCCCGACGGCGTTTCAATCAGTCAATTTGGATTGAGCGGAATTAACAATGATTCAATTCGTAATCAAGTGGCGTCAATGGGCGGCGATTATGTTCAATGGAAAGCCAATGCTCGCGGCGTCGACTTAAACAGAAATTTTGATGCAGGTTGGTACGAATTTGGCGGCTCTTCGTATCCATCCTCCGAAAGATACAAGGGAACTGCGCCCGGCAGTGAACCTGAAGCAGCCGCGTTGATTAGTTTGACGCAGGATTATCACATTAAACGCGCGATAAGCTATCACACTTGCGGCGCGTTAATTTACTGGTACTACAAGCAAAGCGGCGAAGTACTTGCTCAATCTCAAAAATTTGCTAATGAAATTTCTTCCGCGACAGGTTATCCGCTTGATGATGATTATACGGCGGTTGATGCGGCAGGTTACAAAGATTGGGCAGTTTACAAGTTGGGTATTCCGAGCATTACGATTGAGACGGGTGCGGAAAGTGGCTTTTATGACAATCCTGTACCTCAAAGATTTTTCAACGGAATTTGGGAGAGAAATAAAAATGTGGTCTATGCCACAGCTTATGAATTAAAATATTAAAAAATTTTTTCGTATCGGCGGACATGTAATCGTGTTCGTCTATTTTTAATTTGCTTCGTACGGACGGACGCGCAAAGTTAAACCGTGTTCGTCACAAATTTTTTTACAAGAGTCAATTTCATCAGGCGGTGTAACTTTGTCAACAATCGTCATTACAACTTGCGGGACAAAATTTTTCATACGTTCTGCAAAATCAAACATTGCCTCATAAGCTTTAATACCAAATTTTGAACGCGTAAGCTTAAAATATTTTTCCGCCGTCGCCGCATTCAAACTGATTGACGCCACGTCCAAAATATTTTTAAATTCCGGCGTAATGTCTCTGTCGTGTTCAAGGTTACCTAGTCCGTTTGTATTGAGTCGCGTTGAAATATTTGGATGAGTTTCCTTGACGTAACGCAAAAGTTCTGTAAGCTCGGCAAGCCTTATTGTAGGTTCACCGAATCCGCAAAATACAACTTCCTTGACGCGATTAAACGGCACGGCGTACAATTCCGCCTTGACTTCCTCAACTGTCGGCTCGCATTCCAACCATAAACTTTTTTCTGTTGCCATAATTTTTTTATCACGCAGACAGAAAACGCAATCATTGTTACAGCGATTCGTCAAGTTGATGTAAATCCCGTGCAGATTTTCAGAATCACTCGAAAAACTTTCGGCAACAGGAAAATATTTTCCATTGCTGACTGTATAAACTATCATACTAAAACCTTATCCCTTAATTCACATCTACACTTACAACGCCTTCAATACGCTGAATAGCGTCAACCACAATAACACCTTTCAAGCCGCGATGATTATAAACCTCAAAGTCAATGCACAAAATATCGTTGTGATCTTCGTCCGCTTTAACTTTTACGCCGCGAACTTTTAATTGTAAATCGTCAATGCAGGAGCTGATGTGCATAAGTTGTCCGGGCTTATCGCGCGTCTTAACTTTAAGATATAAATTTTGGTCATGCATAACCCATTCATCAATGCGTGAAAGAGTTCCCAACGTCGCGAAAATTAATCCCGTCGTGAAGAGTGCGCCTGAATAATATCCCGCACCGACTGCAAGTCCTACGCCTGCAACTACCCAAAGACAAGCCGCAGTAGTCAAGCCAGTGACGGTTAAGCCTTCCTTCATTATTGCGCCCGCGCCCAAAAAGCCTATGCCGCTTACAACTTGTGCCGCCAATCGCGCAGGGTCAGCATTCGTCCTGCCCTCGACGTTGAAGTAAAGGGCTTCACTCAAAACCATTATCAAGCACGAACCCAAGCACACTAAAACATTTGTACGAAGTCCCGCAGATTTTCTACGACTTTGTCGCTCGTAACCGATTATGCCACCTAAGACGCAAGATAATGCCAGCCTTAAAAAAAGTTCCCACTCTGAAACCAAATCTATCACTTCGTTTAATCTAAAAATTTTTTCACAAAAAAACTTGCAAGGTATTCTTCCCTGCAAGTGTAAAAGTTCCTGCGCGTCTTAAAAAATTTTTTTACTGATTATAAAATTATGCTCTTATGTTTAAAATCGCCCTAAACATTGACAAAATTTCCTGCCCGTAATAATGTCCGGGAACAGCCCATTTGCCATTTAAATCTGCCCAACTGCTAAGGGTACGACTTCCGTAAGCATTGCGTACAATATCATATCGCGGATCAACCAAAGGCATAGTTGGACGCCTCGTCGAAGTGTAAGCAAGTAAATGTTGAATATGTGCGCGAACGCCAATCTGCGCGGTTGGGAAATAACCTCCCCTTACGCCGCCGCCGGTTGTACCGAGTCCGCAAAAATTATTTTGTTCAGGCACAACATCGCCGCCATAACGGAAAAATCCTGTTTCCTTTAAAGCTTGCGCAAATGCTACGTCGGGACGAATACCCTCGCGCCCTGCCTCTTCGTAGTAGTAAGCAACAATTTCTTGAGGAGATACGGAAATTCTAGGATAAGGATTATTTCTCAAAAGATATTCTACGCATTGTGCTTGAGTTGCTATCGGTGTGCCGAATATTGAAGTATCAGCTACAGAAACAGTTTGTTGTACGGGAAAAGAATTTACGTCTGACATTGGCGGAGGCGAATAAGTTTCTCTATAATTCGATTCTATTTGAGTGTCGCGGAGGTATCCGTTATATTTGGAGTAATCTGTTTTGGGAATTGTATTTGTTTCAGCTTGAGTGCCGTGACGAAGGTCTGACGAGGATATAGCTTTGACTTTCGGATCGTGTATCCTTCCTTCACTTGCGCTCATCGGTAATGAAACTGCAAACGCGCCAATTACAAATGCCGCCATAAATTTTTTTAATCGTACACTATTCAAAAAAACCACCTCGTTCTGTAAAAATTTTTTGTTGGCTTTAACCAACGCCAAAGATTTTACACCAAAAAGGCGGTTTATGTCAAATTTGAATAATTTAATATTAAAAATCTTTCTCAAATATCATTCAAAAACTTTTTATTTTCCATTAAATCGCAATGCCAACATTGTAATATCATCAGACTGTTGCGCGTCGCCCGCGTGATTTTTTATCGACTGCCGGACTTGCTCCAAAAGTTTATCCAATGGCAAATTTTTATCCGTACTGTTCAAAAATTCTTCCAGCCGCTCATTGGAATATAATTCCTTGTCAACGTTTTCAGCTTCCGTTACGCCGTCTGTGTACAGGAATAAAATATCGCCCTTCTCCATCTGCAATTCGTGTTGTTCATACTGCGCCTTAGGTCGAATCCCCAACGCAAAAGATTTTATCTTCGGAAAATAGGTATACTTTTCATTTTGATAAATCAACGGATAATTATGCGCCGCGCTTACGTAAATCAATTTGCCCGTCTTCAAGTTCAGCATTGCCAAAAAGACTGTAACGAACATCATTTCATCATTATTTTGACAAAGTTGTTTATTGGCTAAAGTCATCGCCGCCGCTAAATCGTCAGCAGTATTCGCCATAAGCACAAAATTTTTCAGCACAGTTTTACTTGTCATCATAAACAACGCCGCCGGAACACCTTTGCCTGAAACGTCCGCTATTGTCACGACTAAATGATTTTCGTCCGCCAAATAAAAATCGTAAAAATCTCCGCCGACTTCCTTCGCCGCCTCCATTGTCGCGTAAATTTCAAATTCAGTTTTGTCAGGGAAGGGCGGAAATTCTCTGGGCAACACACTTTGCTGAATATTTTTTGCAAAATCCAATTCAGCCGCAATGCGTTCTTTTTCGGCAGTGACGACGCTCAAATTTTTTATATAATCTTGAAGTTCGTCCGTCATTGCATTAAAAGTTGTGGACAAACTTTCAATTTCGTCACCTGTATTGATAACTTCCAGCTTTTTCTCAAAATTACCCATTGCAATATCGCGGACGCCTTCTGAAAGTTCTTTAATAGGTTTTACAAATTTTGTTGCTAATTTCCTGCCAATCAATGTGGTTACTGCAGCCCAGAGTATCAACGCAATCAAAAGCATTAAAACCATGACTGCTATCAAAGTACTGTCGAGTGTTTTAACTTTTTCGTCAGTTAAATTTTGAATAATTGTTCGATTTTTTTCAATGGTTTCCGTCACTTCATTGGCAGGCAAGACTAATCCGAGACTCCAACGAAGTTCTTCAATCGGTGCATAAGCTATGTAATAGTTATTTCCGTTAATTTCTACTTCGTCTATAGACTTTTCGCCGGCAGACATTTTTTTGGCAATATCCGCTAATTCCTTTTGTTTACTTTCGCGAATGTCCGGCGGATAATCGTAAACCAGTCGAAGTTCTTTCAAGTCGGTTAAAGTAGACGTTTCTTGAGAGCTAAGAAGTATTTTACCCTCGTCATTCATTACGAAATTAACGTTGTCATTTGTCATACTTGTAGATTCTACCAAGTAATCAAGTTCATCCATTAAAATTGAAAAAAATATTACGCCTTTAAATTCGCCGTTGACTTCATAAGGGATTGAACAAGAAAACACGCCCATATTTCTGTTAATGCCCGTGCTGTAAGTGCTGGTGTATATCGGCGCGTTTCTCCTGCCTTCAAGCCATGCTTTTTTTGTTTCTTGGTATAAAGGACTGCTCCAAAAATCTGCATTATCGTTTGAATTGTGCCATTGTTCAAGCGTTACTGCACTGTCAGCCATTATCCCTATTCCGGACTCGGTTAAAATTCCGAAAGTCGGTGCGTCCCAAAAATCCGGGTTGCGATATTTCAAACTCAAAAAGTAAAATAAATCTTGCAAGTTACCCAACATATTTATTTCGTTGATGAGTGCAGGAGTTGACAAATCTTCAATGCTTATGAAAGGCGCATAGCGTAACGCGGCAACATCGCCTTCTTGAAAGTCTCTGCCCAATCTTACGGGACGCGCTTTAAAATTATCGGGGTGCTGATTTATTTCGTTGACTTCCCTTTCCAAAAGTTTGAGATCGCCGTAAAAATCATTCATCTCCGACAAAATAAATTTCGTGCGCGTTTCGATTTTGTAAAGCAACTCTTTATGTTTTTGGTCGCGCAAAATTGCAGAACTGGTTTCCAATGCTTCATTTCCTATTGACTGACTAATATCTTTGGCATAATCTTTTGAGCTGGAGACTCCGATAAACGTAACACAACTAAAGAAAACCATCAAGACGACGCAGATAGATAATATTACGCGATTTATCCTTTTTTCTATGGTCATATTTTTGCGACCAATGATGAAATTTATCAAGGTGTTCATTTTTTAAATCTTTACAAAAACTCTTCCGATTACTCTAAATCGTCAACGGATTTATAAACGGTGTAAAAGCCCTCAATGTCGAAGTCGTCAAGAATTTCTTGCACCATACCTTTTGCGCCACAAATTACAATATCTTTATCTTCCTTATTAGCGATTTTTGCAACGCGAAGAAGAACACGCAAGCCCGCGCTGGAAATGTAATTTAAATCTCCCAAGTTAAGCGCAATTTTCAAATGATCTGCGAGTGCAAATTTAATTTTATCTTCGGCTTTGGGAGCGGTGTTAGTATCCATACGACCGATTATGCTGAGTACATACCAGCCGCCCTTAAGCTGTTCGCTAAAGTCTATAATCTTTTCCAAAATAAAATCTCTCCTTATATTTAAAATAATATTTTTGATTCTTCCAAATTGAAAAATTTCCTGCCAAAACGTATTATTTTTCAGTCTTACTTGAAGATGATTTTTTTGAAAACTTTTGCTATAATATGCGCTAAGAATTAAAAAATAGTTAAAGGTGGATTTGATGCGCGAAAAGTTTTACGAAGTCGGAATCGGTCCGGCGTTGGAAATTGCTGATGAATGCGCGTATGAAGAGGAAGTTCCGACCGTAGGTAATTCTTTTTTTGACCGTTCATATTTTGGCACGAGGATTTTAATTATTGCGCCACGTCCGGGCGATGAAATAGCTGTTGCTGGAAATATGATTTTAAATTTCTCGGCGGCGAAAGCTGAAATTTTTATTGCTTACTCAAATTGTAGTGGTTTCAATGACGAACTTTTAGCGGCGTTAAATATTTTAAGCGTTCCACGTGAAAAAATTATTTTCCTCGACGCTGAAAATTTTGAAGCTGATTTGAAAAAAACTTTACTGAATTTGCGTGCCAATATTATTTTTTACGCTGTTGACTATAAAAATTTAGCGATGACTTTTGAAAATGTCCTCGACGAAATTTTATTTGAGACAAGGGAGTATCACCCTGAAGTTTATCAAAAATTTGCGTTGGCGACGGCTATAAATTCTTTTCCCGATTTTTACGCACCTAATCTTTTGTCTACACGTCCGCCTAAAATTGGTGTCACTGACGGCTACGATTTCGACATTATCGACCGCGCAGGTTATGCTTGGAAAAATCGTGTACGTTTTCCAGTTCCTGAAAATTGCCGTAAAACTCTTTTGAAAGATAATCCTTTAGCCAATGCGATTTTCGCTTATAAGTCGAGACGTGAGGAACTCTCCGCATTGAAAATTTTAAACTCTGATGAAGTTTTTTTTGAGCATAGGACGGACAATCAAATTTATTTAGGGAATAGGGAAAAGGGATTAGGGAAAAATTTTTCCAATCCTTTATCCCTTAAATTCGAAGAGGCTGTACAAGTTCAACGCATTGCGATTTACGGAAATATTTTGGACGATGAACCCGCTGAAATTATTTTGCGTCTTGAACTTGATAATTTTGCCGTTGCCATTGACAAAGATGATAATTCCATTGATAATAAAAAAGAAATTAAATTGAATTTGCCTGCGCTTGGTCTGCCATGCGTGAAGGACGTTAAGAAAATATTTGTGCGCCGCGCAGAGATTATCCCGGTTAATGTTGGTAAAGATTTTGGGATTTCCAACGTAGAATTTTTTGCAAATGCTGATCCACTTAGGAAAATTCAACCGTTCATCAAACTTTGTATAGAGAAAAATTTTTTCTACAAATACTTTGTGCCTTATGAAGTTGAAAAAATTTCTTTGAGTTTGTATCGTTTTCATGTAAATGAACCTGTTAAAATCTACGCGGAAGTCAACGGCGAAATAATTTTGACGGAAGTTTTGACGGACGATAACGAAATGATTTTAAATCTTGACGGCACTAAAGAAATCATTCTGACTGCGGAAGTTGAAGGCAACGCTAATATTTACGATTGTGCGGTAATTCGGCGCGTAGGAGATTTGGCGCAGATACAATTAAAAATTTTACAGTGGGTTGATAAATTTAGTGGAAAATAATATGAGCGATGAAATAGTTTTAAGTGACGAATATTTTATCGGAATGGGCGGGAGACAGAAAACTTTTGTGTATCCGCTCGATCCGTCAAAGTGTGTGAGAATCGCATAAAGCGAAAATTTGACAGAAACACTGCTAACTTTATGGTACAGGAAAAATCGGCTGGCGTTTATCAAGTAAGAATCGTCGACAACACTGATACGCCGGTTTTGATTCCGCTGGTATATTATTTTCATTTTGCGGCAGAAATGAAAGCGCGGCGCGTCTGGAATTGGTAGGTAGACGATATTTCAAAAGATTTCCCTAAAGCTGTGTCACCTGCTCTTGAAAAAAAAATTACGTATTTAAAAATTTTAAAATTTAATCACGGTGATTTTCAATGCAACTTCTGTATAGTTTATACAATCTCGCGGCGGTATTCGTCGTAGTAATGATAATTCCCGTCTTCCTAGTAAGATCGGTACGCGAAAAAGGTTTCGTCGAAAGAATAAAACAAAGTTTAGGATTTTTTCCAAAGGGCGCACTTAAACCTGTCGCGAAAAAAAATTGCATATGGGTACACGCGGCATCGGTCGGCGAAATTGTAGCTACAAGCCCTCTGATAAAAGAATTTCGACAAGAATTTCCCAAGTCGCCAATCTTAGTGTCAGTTGTGACAACTAACGGCTACGAAATGGCTAACCGAATCATAAAAGACGCGGACAGCATAATTTATTTTCCGCTTGACTTGCCTTTCGTGTCGGCATTAGTTTTGAGAAAAATCCATCCGCGAGTATTTTTACCGGTCGAAACGGAATTATGGCCCAACTTTTTAAAAAATGCGCGGCAACTTCATATTCCGGTTATGATGGTCAACGGGCGAATTTCTGAAAAAAGTGTTCGACGCTACAAGTATATGTATTCGATTTTAACTGATATGATTCGTACAGTTAAACTTTTCGCAATGCAGTCGCAGATTGACGCGAATTATATTTTGGAATTGGGTGCGCCGAAAAATCTTGTGACTGTAACAGGTAACACGAAATTTGATCAAACTTATACAGACGTAACACCTGAAGAACACCAAAAAATTTTAGCCGAAATGGGACTTGAAAACGCCGAAGGAATTTTATTGGCTGGAAGTACTCATCGCGGCGAAGAAGATTATATTTTGGACGCGTTTAAAGCTGTTCGTGAAACTCATCCGCATATCAGGCTTGTCATTGCTCCGCGTGAACTTTTGAGGACTCGTGAAGTTGTAGCACTCTGCAAAAGTGCCGGTTATACGGTGGCACGTCGAACTGAATTGCAGGAGCGTAAACCAAATAACGAAGACATTATAATTTTGGATACGATTGGCGAACTCGGGAAAATTTACAGCGTCGGCGATGTAATTTATGTTGGCGGCTCTCTTGTAACTCATGGCGGACACAATATCTTGGAACCGGCGGCGCATGGTAAAGCTATAATCGTCGGTCATCATATGGAAAATTTTAAGGATACACACGCGCTTTTCAAAAATCGTGATGCTTGCGTTACTGTTAATAATTCAGAAGAACTTGCCGAACAGGTTAAAATTTTGTTTGACAATCCTGCGTTGCGTCGACAACTTGAAGATGAAACAATTAAAATTGTTCGTGAAAATCGCGGCGCGTCCCGTAAGTCGGCAATTCTACTTCGCAAATTGTTGACGGAATACGAAGCTTGGGAAAATACTTTACGTCCGCATACAACGCAGAAGGTAGAAAATTTTCAGACGCAATTCGTCCACTTGATACATACGAAGGAAGCACACGGAATTTCAATGAATATTGTAATGGGTGTGTTGAGATTTTTTTCATTGATTTACGCGTCATTAGTAAACATTAGACTTTGGGGTTACGAGTTAGGAATTTCCGGCAGAGATAAGCTTGACTGTTTCGTAATAAGCTTAGGAAATATTACTGTCGGCGGAACGGGCAAAACTCCCACTGCTCAACGTTTAGCGCGGGATATTCGCGATATGGGATACAAAGTTGTAATTTTGAATCGTGGTTACAGAGCTACTTGGCGCGGAGAAGTCGGCGTTGTATCTGACGGCGAAAAAATTTGTATGACGGAGTACGAGGCGGGCGACGAAGCTTATATGTTAGCTAAGCATTTACCGGGCGTTCCCGTTTTAATCGGTGCGGAAAGGGCTGTCACAGGGCAATATGCGATTGAAAATTTTGGCGCGGAAGTTGCAATTTTAGACGACGGCTATCAGCACTGGCAACTTGAACGCGATTTAGATATTTTGTTGATTGATGCGGTAAGTGTTTTTGGTAACGGATATATTTTGCCGCGAGGAATTTTGCGTGAATCGATTAGCCACATTAGCCGCGCAGATGTTTGCTTGATAACTAAGATTGATCAAGCAGAGGCGGGCGCGTGTGATTATATTCGTAAGACTGTACGCGAATACAACGAAAAAGCGCAAATTGTTGAAAGTGTTCATCGTCCGCGCAGATTTTTGACATTGGCGGATTGGTTTGCTGATTTGACGCAGGAAGGCGTTGACGTTGTAAAAGTTGTCGGACGAAAAATTATGGCGGTCTCGGCTATAGGTAATCCCGCGTCATTTGAACGGACGCTTAGAGATTTGGGCGCGGTTGTACTGGAAAGTTTGCGTTACCCGGATCATCACGAATACACAATGAACGAAATGCAGGACGTTTTACAGCAAGCTGACGCACTCGGCGCGGAAGCTATCGTTATGACTGAAAAAGACGCCGTAAAAATTCCTGATGAAGTTGCCAAAGCTGATTGGAGCATACCAATTTACGTTATCTGCGTCGAAGTAAAATTTCAAGTCGGCGGTAAAGAATTTCAAGACGAACTTAAACGGCGACTTGAATCAATACACAATTAGCTTGCATTAATTTAAAGCATAAAAAATCCCGCCATTGAGACGGGAAATTTTTTTTTATTTTTATTTTTAAAATTATCTTACGTCTAAATCTAAATCGTTGCGAAGTTTAATTGCTTCCGCAATGTGTTTGTCTGAAATTAATTCCGCGCCGCCGTCCAAGTCAGCGATTGTGCGTCCAACTTTTATAATTCTGTCGTATGAACGCGCAGAAAGTTTTTTCGTCTCAAAAACATTTTTTAAGAGTTTTTCCGCAGATTCAGACATTGTACAAATTTGTTGCAACATTGCGTGGGACATCTGCGCGTTGCAAAACATATGATATTTTTTCAAACGTTCTTGCTGAATTTGACGGGCGGCAGATACACGCTTGCGAATTTCGCTTGACGGCTCAGCACGACGTTTTGAACTTAAATCTTCATATTTTACGCGCGGAACACGAATATGAATATCAATTCTATCAAGCAAAGGTCCTGAAAGTTTTCGCATATATCGCCGAATATCCAAATCTGAACATTGGCAACTTCGATCTTTATCGCCGCGCCAACCGCATGGGCAGGGATTCATCGCGCAGATTAAAATTACACTCGAAGGAAATGTCAACGTCGCACTAACTCGGCTAACTGTAATTTGTCTTTCCTCAAGCGGTTCACGTAATGCTTCAATTACAGATCTTCTAAATTCCGGCAATTCGTCAAGAAAAAGTACTCCGTGATGTGCCAACGTAACTTGTCCCGGTTTAGGATTTACTCCGCCGCCGATTATCGCCGCCATTGACGCATCGTGATTCGGATTTTGAAATGGTCGCGTCGTCATCAATCCTTCGTTACGTCCCAATCTTCCTGCAACGCTATAAATTTTTGTGACTTCTAATGCCTCTTCGCGTGTCAATTCAGGCAAAATTGAACTCATTCGTTTTGCAAGCATTGTTTTTCCTGATCCCGGTACGCCTACCATTAAAACATTGTGTCCGCCTGCCGCCGCAATTTCTAACGCTCTTTTCGCCATAAATTGTCCTTGCACGTCCGCAAAATCGTCTACCATTTCTATAAAACTTTCCGGCTGTTCAATCGGCGTAGATTTTTCTGCGTCAAGCTTTATTTCATCATTAAGAAAGTCTACCAATTCAAGCAAATTATTTGGTGCGTAAACTTCTAAACCTTCGACAAGTAAAGCTTCGTTGACATTTTCTTTCGCAACTATTATTTTTTTAAAGCCTTCGTCCCTCGCTGTTATCGCAACCGGCAAAATTCCATTTACTCGACAAAGTTTTCCTTCCAACGATAATTCTGATACAAATAAAAATTCTCGGCATTTTTCTGCGGAAATTTTTCCCTGCGCTGCCAAAATTCCTACAGCTATCGGCAAATCTAGTCCGACACTTTCTTTTTTTACTTCAGCAGGCGCAAGATTTATCGTAATTTTTTCTGATTTCATTCGCAAACCTGAATTTTTTATCGCTGTTCTTACTCTTTCCTTTGATTCGCGTACTGATGTGCTCGGCAAGCCTACTATATCAAATGACGGCATTCCATTTGCGCTGTCTACTTCTACTTTTATTATTAATCCGTCAATTCCTTGCGTCGTCGCTCCAAAAGTTCCAGCGTACAATTTTAAAATCCTCTCATTTTATTTTTTTATTATCATATCATAAATTTTTTTGCCTTTCAAATAAATTTTCTTGAAAATATTTTCATTTAAGATTATAATTTTTTACAAAAAATTTTTGCGAGGTGGTTTGTATGGATATTGAGGAAATTTTTAAAAAAGCTAATGAAGGTGACGTTGACGCACTTTTACAGCTGAAAAATCTTGCTGAAAAAGCTAAGCAATTTTATGAACAGGCTCATAAATTCTCCGATATGTTTCAGAAACTTGAAAAAGTAGGTCAAGAGCTTGTAAATGAAAGTCAAAATATACTTGAAAAATTTTATTACGACAACAAAAAAGAGCACGCTATTGGAACGATTATTTTGCATGAAGGAATTACTGAAATCAGACCTGAAGACTTTAGAAATTACCGAGAACTTGAAAAAATAATTTTGCCTGATAGTTTAACTTTAATCAATGAAGGTTATGATTATGATGAAACATTTTATGATTCTTTCCAATCAACAATTGTAAAGGTTGGTGCATTTGAAGGTTGCGAAAAGTTAAAAGAAATATATTTTCCTGAAAATTTGACTTTAATAGGTAGATATGCATTTAGAGATTGCACGAGCTTAACAGAAATAAAATTACCAGATAGCTTGATTTCGATAGGTGATCATGCATTTTCTAATTGCGAGAGATTAACAGAAATAAAATTACCAAAAAATTTATTTTCTATTGGATTTAATTCATTTCTTCATTGTAAGAACTTAAAAGAGATAATTTTTCCTGAAAGTTTAAATTTAATTGGTTCTGGCTCATTCTTATGTTGTACAAGTTTGACAAAAATAAAATTACCAAAAAATTTATTTTCTATTAGCAATTGTTTATTTATGCATTGTGAAAGCTTAAAAGATATAATTTTTCCTGAAAATTTAAAATCAATCGGTATATCTGCATTTGCTAAGTGTGAGAGCTTGCAAGAAATACAATTCCCTGATAGCCTAAAATTAATATGTGAAGGAGCATTTGCAGATTGCACTAACTTGAAAGTAATAAAATTTTCTAAAAATTTGACTTTAATTGGTAATGGAGCATTTTCTGGTTGCAAGAGCTTGAAAGAAATAAAATTCAACAAAAATTTAAAATCAATCGATAAATATGCATTTTATAATTGCAAGAGTTTGAAAAAGATAACTTACTACAAACTCACGGAAGAAATTTTGAAAGAACATTTTGATAAAGATTGGGACTCACTCAAAAAAATTGTGATAGACGAGTAAAAAATATTTTGTGATGAAAAAATTAACTTGCCGCTTAAAAATGGTCGGCAAGTTTTTTTTATGAGATTTTTTACGATAGAAAAAATTTTAGGTAATTGCAAATTTCTAATCATTCAACTATAATTTTCATAGTAATTGAGGTGAAATTATTGAGTGAAGAACGATTACAAAAGTTGATAAGCCGCGCAGGATTAATGTCAAGACGCGAAGCAGAAAATTTTATAGTTGCAGGACGAGTGACAGTAGACGGAAAAGTTGTAAGTACATTGGGATCTCGTGCAGACGCAGAAAAAAATAAAATTTGTGTAGACGGAAAAGAAATAAAATTCGACGCGAAAAAAATATATTTGTTGCTGAATAAGCCTGAAGGATTTTTATCAACGGCGAAAGATAAAAGAGGCTGTCCAACGGTAATAGATTTGGTGAAAGAAATTTCAGAAAGAGTTTATCCGTGCGGGAGATTGGATTTAAATTCGTCGGGATTAATTTTGATGACGAATGACGGCGAATTGATGAATAAATTGATACATCCGAAATTTAAAATAGCAAAAACGTATCGAGTGAAGGTGGAAGGAGAAATTACAGCCGAAAAAATTTCGCAACTCTGCGCAGGAATCGAACTTGAAGACGGAATGACAGCACCTGCAGAAATAAATTTAATTTACGCAGATAAAAATTCATCGACGCTGGAAATTACGATTAGAGAGGGAAGAAATCGACAAATAAGGCGAATGTTAGCGGCAGTCGGTTGCAACGTAAAAAAATTGACGCGAATAAAATTTGCAGGATTGACGTTAGAAGGCGTAGAAATCGGAAAATATCGGCGACTTACAGCGAAAGAAGTAAAAAAACTGTATAAAATGGTTGAGGGCGAAAAAATATGAAAGTTGCAGTAATCGGCGGAGGACCTGCAGGAATTATGGCGGCGATACGTGCGGCTGAAAATGGCGCGAATGTAACTATTTATGAAAAAAATTCTGCGATAGGTCGAAAGTTGAAAATTACAGGCAAAGGTCGTTGTAATCTTACAAATTTAGCTGACACCAACGAAATTATAAAAAATATGCCCGGCAACGGAAAATTTTTGTACAGTGCATTGGAAAAATTTTCTGCGGTTGATACGATAAATTTTTTTAATTCACTTGGACTTAAGACGAAAGTTGAGCGCGGAAACAGAGTTTTTCCTGAAAGTGACAATGCCGCTGATGTTATCGACGTGTTGAATAAAAGGCTTGCGATTTTAAATGTTGAAGTGAAAATAAATTCGCGTGTTGACGAAATTTTTACAAATGGCGGAAAAATTTTTGGAATAGAAGTTAGGAAAAAATTTATAAATGTTGACGCGGTAATTTTGGCGACTGGCGGAAAATCTTATCCGGCGACAGGTTCAACTGGAGACGGCTTAAAATTTGCAAAAAATCTCGGACATACAGTCACAAAAATTTTACCTTCGCTTGTACCGTTGGAAGTTGAGGAAGATTTTGTAAAAGAATTGCAAGGATTATCGCTGAAAAATGTCCGCGCAGTGTTGAAAGCAGACGGAAAAATTATTTCTGAAGAATTTGGCGAAATGTTATTCACACATTTTGGAGTATCGGGACCAATAATTTTGACAATGAGCCGCGCAGTTGCGAAATTTTTATCAGAAAAAAGTTTTGTAGAAATTTTAATAAATTTGAAACCTGCATTAACGCCGGAGCAACTTGACGCGAGGATTTTAAGAGATTTTGAAAAATTTAAGCACAAATCGATAAAAAATGCGTTAATAGAACTTTTGCCGACAAAAATAATTTTGCCGATTTTAGATTTATCGTACATTGAAGAGGACAAAAAAATTGACGCGATAACGAAAGAAGAGCGACGAAGAATTTTAGAAAATATTCGAGGATTTACGTTGACAATCACGAAAACGCGACCGATAGAAGAAGCGATAGTAACTTCAGGAGGAGTTGACGTGAAAGAAATAAATCCAAAAACAATGGAATCAAAAATTATAAAAAATTTATTTATTGTTGGAGAAGTTTTAGATATTGACGGGTACACTGGAGGATTTAATTTGCAAGCGGCATGGGCGACAGGAAATGCGGCGGGAATAAATTTAAAATTGGAGAGATAAAAAATGTTTATGGAAGAAAGACAAGCAAAAATTTTAGAAATGCTAGAAAAAGACGGAAAAGTTTTAGTAAAAGAATTAGCGGAAATTTTTGGCGTAACGGAGGATTCGATACGAAAAGATTTAGGAACTTTGGAGTTGGAAGGGCAACTTAAACGAACTTACGGCGGAGCGGTTGCGATTCAAGAAAAATTACCAATCGCTGAAGCAAATCGACGAAGAATAAAAGAAGTTGAAGCGAAACGAAAAATTGCCGCCGTCGCCGTAAAATTAATTAATTCATCAGATTTAGTTTTTCTTGACACATCGACGATAAGCATTGCGATTGCCGAAATTTTAGAAAAAAGTGAGACGCCGTACAAAGTTTTGACGAATATGATTGACGTGCTTGTAATGTTGGCGAGAAATCCAAAAATTAATTTAACTTTTGCAGGCGGACAAATTAATAAAAATCGCGACGGATTTTTAGACGGACTTAATTTGGAATTTATGTCGCATTTTCGTCCGAGCGTTGCGTTTATCGGCGTCGTGGGCGTAGACATTGAAAAAAATTCTTTATCGACAAATGGTTCTAATTCAGGAATGCACAAGCGTCGAATGATTGAATTGAGTCAAAATGTTTACGTAATGGCGGAATCAAGTAAGATAGGGACGGAAGCGAATTTTACTTTTGCAACTTTACAAAAAATTAGCGGATTGATAACTGAAACTGCGCCGACAAAAAAAATTTTGGATGCCGCGCAGAAAATGAAATTAAAAATTATTTTGCCTGAATGAAAAAATTTTTTTGAACTAAAAAATATCTGTCGTTGAAATAGAATTTTTTTTTTTTACCTTCCGAAAAGCATTACGCGTTTATTTCGTCCTTATATGAGTAGAGACGATAAAAATCTCACTTGCGTTCACATATCTTTACTTTTGATTTTTCTGCGATAAATAAAAAAAATCCAAATTGAGATTATACTCTATCGAGAGATTTTTTTTTCTTTTTGTCTACAGTCTGTAATAACTTATAATAAGTTATTACAGGTTAATTTTTTTTTTAAAGGAGGTGGAACCGTTACTGATAACTTGTTAATTTGATCTTTTAGATTATTTTTTTATAATGTGCATGTATAAACGCAAACTAAAATTTTGATTTGTACCGTACGTTGGCGGGAAATTTAATCCTATGGAGCATTAAAAAAACGTGAGTAGTGCGACTTATGTCGAACAAAAGCAGACGCGTTGAATCAGGAATGAAAGGTAAAAGTTTTTAACTTTTTATAAGTTTTCGGTAACGGAATTATTTTGAAGGCAGAAATAGCGGCGTTTTTGGAATTTCGTTTTGAAAAAGTTGCATTGATAAAAAACGACGATAAAAAAGAAATTTGGCGCGTTAAAGTCAAGGCAACAGATGAAGATGCCGTAATGAAAATTTCTAAATCAGGCGGAGCCCCATACGCGGAATTAAAAAAAATTTCTCATCCTCTTTTTGCAAAAATTTTTTACTGCACGAGCGACGGAACAGTTTGCGTTGAAGAATTTGTCGAAGGTGAACTTTTAAGCAAAATCGTTGAAAAAAATTATATTGATGAAGACACTGCAGAAAATTTTTTGTTGCAAATTTGTGACGGATTGAGTATTTTGCATAAAAATAACATAATTCATCGCGACATTAAGCCCGCAAATTTGATACTGAAATCAGACGGGCAAATTAAATTGATTGACTTCGACATTGCGCGAATTTTTAAAGCAAATAAGCAACGCGATACAAAACAATTTGGCACTGACGGATACGCCGCACCTGAACAATTTGGTCACAGTCAAACTGATGCGCGAAGTGACATTTACGCACTTGGTCAAACTTTGAAAGAAATTTTAGGAGAAAATTATCACGGACGCCTTGAAAAAATTATCGGTAAATGTACTGAATACGATCCTAAACGCCGTTTTCAATCTGTCGATGAAATTAAAGACGCGCTGATAAATTTTGACGTTGAGCCGCTTGAAAATGTTACGGACTACAGAGCCGTAAAAAATTCTGATGTGATTCGTAAAATTGAAGTTGTTGAAAATAAATCTTACGGCAAAATTTTTGTAATCTGCGCGGGAATAATTTTGCTTGCAGGAATTTTTTATTTTAATTCGACAGATGAAAAAGAAATTTACGCCGAGATTCCACAAACTGATGAAAAAATTTTTGAAACTGAAAAAGTTGAGAGTGTTGAAAAAATTCCTGAAGAAAAATTTAAGTTTGATGAAATAATTTTGCCGCAAGATACACCGCCTTCAACTTCTTCAACAAATATTGTCACGATGCCCGCGCAGGTTGAAGAGCCGCCCATTACACTTCCTCCGAATTTTAAGCCGAGTTTTCCAAATCAAGAAAATGTAACTTCTTCAAATTTTGAACCGAGTTTTCCTGAACAGAATGCTGAAAAAAATTTTGTTCGCGCTAAATATTTTTTGAACGGCAAGCAGATTAATGATTGGCAAAATAATTTGGTTTACGACGAGGAAGTTACGAATCTTACCTACGTCTCCTACGAAGTTTGGCAAAATAATTTTTATCCGCTAACAGGGACGCTTGAAGTTAAGGTTGAAAATTTTTCAGAAGAAAGTTTTGCGCCGCAACTTGAAATTATTTTTAATGACGACGGAAATATACAGAAAAAAATTTTAAGCGGCACGATTTTAAATTCCAGACAGACTTACAGCTTTAAAATTCCTCTGAATCAGTTTCAAGTTAAAGTTAATAAAAATGCACAGATGGGCTCAGTTGACTTGAATATAAAAATTTTGGGTGCTACGCAGATTATCGGTTCAAATGCGCAGTTGAATTTTATCTTTGCGCAAAAAGGATTTCCAATTCCTAAGAGCTAAAAATTTTTTTGAAAATTACCCCTGTGGGGGACGACTTTTTCAGAATATTTGTGTATAATGGATTCAGCTAAAGTTGTTCACGAAAATTTTTTGAGGAGGGTGTGCTATGAAAGGACGACTGAATAAATTAAAAATCTTCGTCACGATTTTTGCGGCACTGATTGTTGCACTTAAAAGCAACTTCTGCAGTGCGGCTACTCTCTACAGCGTTTCCTACGGAAGGTGTAGGAACTGTGGTGCTGAAGTTTATCTCATCATACGCGTCGAACCAACTAAAGTTGTCAGAGACGACAGATATAATCATTCTCCGTGTCCGTATGGTAATCGTAATTATGACATAGTGTGGTATGTTGACGGTCAACTTTATTGGTACGACGAGCGCACTGGACAATGGACTAGATATGGTTGAGTGGAGTGATGAAAAAAAATTCTGTTGAAAGTTTTTAAGGAGTGGTTTTTATGAAAAAGATTTTAGCAACGATGTTGTTGGCATTTGCGCTGGTGATTGTCGGCAGTCAGAGTAATCAGGCTGAAGCATATGAACAGTACGTAGGACGTTACAGCGACGGCACGGCAGTGTATCTTTTGACTGAAACGGTAAACATTACTCAGCGCAATCCTCATGGTTATGGATTTACTTGCAGAGTCCGTGCGGGCGGAGATTATTTGAGTTACAGATTTTGGATTTCTGGCACTACCGTAAATAGCAGACGCACTCAATACGAAAATTCCGAAGGTTATTCCGGTTATGTTCATGACGGAAGTTCCCCCGTTGCAGCAAGTATTTATAATTACGTTTGGCACAACATGGGGCATTAATCATAGCTGATAAAAAAATTTGTCGCTCCAAAGATTGGGGCGATTTTTTTATTGCGCGGACTAAAAAATTTGATATAATAACCTAGAAATTTTATTCAGAAAGGGTGAAGGTTTTGGATAAAAATTCTAATATTTGTTTTTGTGAAAAAAATATTATCGGTCTTGAAGATTTTACTGCCGAAGAAATTCGAGTTGTATTGGACACCGCTAAGGATATGAAGAAAATTATTTGCAGCGGAATGAAAAAGTTAAATAATCTGCGCGGAAAAGCGATAGTAAATTTATTTTGCGAACCGTCGACACGGACGAGAACTTCATTTGAATTGGCGGGAAAATATCTTGGCGCGGACGTTGTAAGTATTAACGCGTCGACTTCAAGCATTGTTAAAGGTGAAAGTTTACGCGATACATTGCGGACGATTGAGGCAATGGGAGTTGATGCGGTTGTAATTCGTCATAAGGCGGAAGGCTCGGCTGAATATGCGTCGAAAGTCATAAAATCTGTTATAATAAATGCAGGAGACGGAGCGCACGCTCATCCTTCGCAAGCACTTTTGGATTTATTTACGATTGAACAATTCAAACATCGTCTTGAAGGCTTAAAAGTTGCGATTGTCGGCGATATTTTACACAGCCGCGTTGCCCGTTCAGATATTTTTGGTATGACGAAAATGGGAATGGAAATTCATTTAGCAGGACCAAAAACTTTATTGCCGCGATATTTTGAATTTGATGGCGTGCAAGTTCATGATAACGTTGAAGACGCGATAAAAAATGCGGACGTGATAAATGTTTTGAGAATCCAACTTGAACGTCAACAGGCGGGTTTATTTCCTTCGCCGCGCGAATATGCAAGAGTTTTCGGCATAAATGATAAACGCTTGAAGTTGGCGAAAGATGACGTTTTAGTTTTGCATCCTGGTCCGCAGAATAAAGGATTGGAAATTTCAAATTCAGTGACTTACGGGGAACATTCGGCGATACACGATCAAGTTACAAATGGCGTTGCTGTACGTATGGCACTTTTAAATTTGACTTTATGCGGAGGAAAAGTGGTTAGTGAATAGTTAATAGTGGAAAGAATTTTTCACTGACCACTGACCACTTTCCACTGATTACTTAATAAAAATTGGTGAAAAATTATGAGTGAACTTTTAATTAAAGGCGGGCGCGTGATTGACCCCGCGAATAAAATTAATTCAGTTGCAGACGTGTTGATTGTCGACGGAAAAATTTCTGCAGTTGCACCGAATATTGAAACGTCAGCCGAAAAAATTATCGACGCGACAGGAAAAATTGTTACGCCGGGTTTAATCGATATGCACGTACATTTTCGCGAACCGGGACAAGAGGCTAAGGAAGATTTTGTAAGCGGCTCAAAAGCGGCTGCGGCTGGCGGTTATACTACCATTGCAACAATGCCGAATACTTCGCCCGTTGTAGATAATGCCGCGCTTGTACGTTCAATGATTCGTCGCGCAGATGAAGTTGGGATTATCAACGTTAAAATTATTGGCGCATTGACGAAGAATCAGAAGGGCGAGGAACTTGCAGAGTTGCGCGATATGATAGCGGCGGGTGCTGTTGCATTTTCAGACGACGGACATTTTGATAGCAATGCAAAAATTTTTATGAATGCGCTTGATTATCTTAACGGCACGGATAAAATTATTATCTGTCACGAAGAAGAACCTACATTAGTTGAAGAAGGCGTAATGAATGAAGGAAAACGCAGTGCAATTTTAGGCTTAAAGGGGCGTCCTACTGTTGCGGAAGACATTGCGGTTGCGCGTGACGTTTTGCTTGCCGAATACACGGGCGGACGAGTACACATTGCGCATATAAGTTCTGCGCGGTCTGTTGAAATTGTTCGTGACGCGAAAAAACGCGGCGTGAAAGTTACAGCTGAAGTTACGCCGCAACATTTAACGATGACTGATGATTTGGTTGACCCGACGGATTCTTCGACGAAAATAAATCCTCCGTTGCGCACTAAAAAGGATTGCGACGCTCTTTTAGCAGGTCTGCTTGACGGTACGATTGATATGATTGTAACGGATCATTCTCCGCACGCGCCGGAAGAAAAAGACAGAGAATATATTTACGCGCCTTCAGGATTTCCCGGACTTGAAACGGCGTTAGGAATTTTGTTGACAGATTTGTATCACGAAAATAAAATTGACTTAGAAACTTTAATTTCAAAGATGACTTATGAACCCGCGCAGATTTTCCAACTTAATGCAGGAAATTTAAGTGTAGGCTCGCCGGCTGACATTGCGATTATCGACACAAACTTAGAATGGACAGTTGACGATAAAAAATTTTACACGCGTGGAAGTCATTCACCGTTTGTCGGAAGAAAATTAAAAGGTAAAGCTGTTGCCACGATTGTTGGCGGAAAAATTTTTGAGGAAAACAAATGAAAATTTTTCCAGATACAAAGATTTATGTAGCTTGTCCCGGCAATGTTGCTACTGGCGGTCCCGAATCACTTCATCAACTTTGCTCTGTAATGATTCAGTACGGGTTAAACGCACAAATGTTTTATACGTCAGGCAATCGAGATAATCCCGTTGCAGAAGTTAACTATAAATATCATGTACCATATGTTTGGGAAGTCGAGGATAATCCCCACAATGTATTAGTTTTGTACGAGATAATTGGCGAAATTTATTACAAATATCAACACGTTCAAAAAATTCTTTGGTGGTTGAGCGTCAACAATTACATTAACGATACTGCCAAAATCCTTTTAGAACACAATGATAAAGTCTTATCTGAACCGTTACCAAAATTTTTTTACTTCCAAGATACGGAAAAAAATACTGAGCATTGGGTTAATTCGGATTATGCACGGCTGTTTTTAATGATTAATGGGGTCAAGGAAAAAGATATTCGCTATGTTGAATCTTATGTAAGCCAAGCATTTTTGAGTAGTGCATCGACTGTAGATTTAAGCCAAAAAGAAGATGCAATTTTGTTCAATCCTTCAAAAGGTTGGAACGTTACGCAGAGGCTAATTCAACTTTCATCAGATCTTCAATGGTTTCCTATTCAAGGTATGACACCAGAAGAGGTTCAATTTGTTTTATCGAAGGCAAAAGTCTATGTAGATTTTGGCAATCATCCCGGTAGAGAAAGAATCCCTCGTGAGGCGGCAATTTCCGGTTGCGTTATCATTACCGGCAAGCGCGGTTCAGCAGGAAATGATTTCGACATAAATATCCCGAAAGAATTTAAATTTGAAGAAACCGACGAAGAGCTTCAAAAAGCTGTAGAAAAAATACGTTACGTTTTTGAAAATTTTGAGACGGAATACGATAAACAAAAAGCTTATCGTGAAAAAATTTTAAACCAAAAAAAGATTTTTGAAATGGAAGTTGCTGAAGCTTGTAATTTAAATCCAACAGAAAAAATTAATTCCGTCGCTCTTTGGCAGGGCTATAGTATGAAAAGTTATCATATTCTGTGTAGATTGTCAGAAATGAATTCTGATTTGATACCTAAATTTATTGTTGATGACGATTTAGGTAGTGGGCAAAATATCCAATTGGATTTTTTGACTAATAAAAATAATCGTAACTATTTTAATATAAATAACGTGAACAAAAATGCGGAGGAGGGAATTCCATTTATTTCAACTGACGATGCAAAATTTTTGTACTCGGAAGGGCGCATAAAAAAATTTGTTCTCTTAATGCCGGATGAATCAGAAATTAATTATTTAATGGAAACAATTCATCCTGCGGCAAAGGATATTCTTGTTATGGATGTGAACTAAAAATGAATAGGCGAGAATTTTTAAAACAGGCGGCGTTGGTATCGGCGGGTATGTTATTTTGCGGAAAGGTTAATGCGGCGCGTTCGGAATATTTTATAACGGACGACTGTACAGGTTGTGAACAATGTTACGATGTATGTCCGCATCAAGCGATTAACGATGAAGATGTTCCGCTGAAAATTGATCAAGATTATTGCAGTCATTGCGGTCGTTGTTATGAAATTTGTCCTGTTGGAGCGATTGTTAAGAGATAGTTAATAGTGGTTAGTAAATAGTGAATGGTATCAACACTATTAACCATTAACTATTTACTACTTACTAAATGAGGTGAAAATTTTTTGAGAGGAAAATTAGTTTTAGCTGACGGAAGTGTTTTTCACGGTCAACTTTTCGGCGGTTCAAATCCCAACGCAGAAGGCGAAGTTGTCTTTAACACAGGTATGACGGGTTATCAAGAAATTTTGACAGACCCTTCTTATTGTCGGCAGATAGTGACTTTAACGTATCCTATGATTGGAAATTACGGGACGGCGAAAATTTTTAATCAAAGTCGCAAAAGTTTTGTAGGCGGCTTAGTTATAGGTGAACTTTGTGAAACGCCGTCAAGTTCGAGTATGGAAAAAACTTTGTCGGAATATCTTACGTCAGAAAGAATTACTTGCATTTATGACGTTGACACGCGAGCATTGACGAAAAGGATTCGTTCAACCGGCACGATGAAAGGCGTTATAGTCAGCGAATATACTTCACAGATGACGATTGATGAAATGATGAGACTTCCGCTTAAAAAAAATGTTGTGGATCAAGTCAGTACGCCAGCGGCATATACGATTGAAGGGAAAACTAAAAATGCGCCGTTCGTCGTGGCAATGGACTTCGGCGTAAAAGAACATATTATTGACAGCTTGCACAATCTTGATTGCAAAATTACGGTTGTTCCGGCGAGTACTCCTGCTGAAAAAATTTTATCGATGAATCCTGACGGAATTTTTCTTTCAAATGGACCGGGCGATCCTAAAGATTTACCTGAAGTTGTCGTTGAAGTTAGAAAATTAATTGGACGCAAGCCAATTTTTGGAATTTGTTTAGGGCATCAACTTTTAGCGTTGGCAATGGGCGCGAATACTTACAAATTAAAATTTGGTCATCGCGGCTCTAATCAACCTGTAAAAAATTTAAAAACCGGCAGAGTTTATATCACTTCGCAAAATCATGGTTATTCGGTTGACGAAAAATCTTTACGCAATTTGCCCGTCGAAGTGACTTATATTTCGATGAATGACGGCACTGTTGAGGGAATGAGACATAAGGAGTTGCCGATTTATTCTGTACAATATCATCCTGAAGCGTCGCCGGGACCGACTGATAATATGTATTTATTTGACGAATTTTTTACAATGATGAAAAAATAATTTTTTGTACAGACGTTGCTCAAAAATTTTGGGCAACGTTTTTTTATTTTTTATAAAAACTTTCACTTTATTTTCAAAAAAAATTATGATAAAATTTTCTCTGAAATAAATTTGAAAGGAATGAAATTTTTTGGCAACTGCTCAAGATGCAGGGAAAATAGATTCGGCACAAGGCGAGAAGAAAAAATTTTGGAATAACGATATGGAAGCCATAATTGGAATTATGGTAGTACTTTTAATTTTAGGAACGATAAACGTATTCAGTTCCAGTTTCATAATCGCGGAGGTGGAATTTGATTCGCCGTACTTTTTCTTGAAACGTCATTTAATAAACATCGCGATAGGATTTGTGGCGTTTATAATTTGTTTCAAAGTCGACTATCACAAATGGCGAAAATTTATGCCGTTTATACTTTTGTTTACAGTAATATCATTGCTACTCGTCTTAATAATCGGTCCCGTCGTCAATGGTGCGCGGCGATGGTTACCGTTAGTCGTGGCACAATTTCAGCCGGCGGAATTTGCAAAACTCGTAGCTATAATGATTATGGCGGCGTATTTAGCGATGAGTATAAGAAAAAACTTAGAAATAAAATTTTTTACCGCGCAGATGGGAATAATTGCCGTAATGACAATTTTAACCGAGCAAGAACCCGATATGGGAACTGCGTCAATAATTGTAGGAATACCGCTGATTATGATGATAGTAGCGGGCTTGCACTGGAAAAAAATTTGCTTACTTTTTGGAGCAACGATAATTGGAGTAATAGGGTTAATATATCGACAACCTTATCGACTTGAAAGATTGAAAGTTACATATGATCCTTGGTCGGACGCTCAAAATTACGGCTATCAAACTGTACAATCCCTTTCAGCAATAGGTTCAGGCGAATTGACGGGTATGGGATTAGGCGTCGGCGTAAGTAAATATGATTATCTGCCGGAAGCTCACACAGATTTTGCCTTCGCGATATTTTGTCAAGAGAACGGATTTTTGGGCGCGATATTTGTATTTATGTTATTTGCGGCGTTGACGATTTACGCGGCGCGAATTGCAAACAGGGCGCGTGATGAATACGGACAAATTTTATCAATGGGCATAATGATATTAATTGTCGGACAAGCAATAGCGAATTTATTAATGGTTGGCGGGATATTGCCTGTTGTCGGCGTACCTTTGCCATTTATAAGTTACGGCGGAACATCGCTAATAGTTACAATGGCGGCGATAGGAATTTTGTCGAACATCGGGCGACTTGGAAAAGCAACATAAATTTTTCTGGTTAATAAAACTAAAAAATCGGCAAGGATTTTTCCCTGCCGATAAATTTTTTTATCGTAAAAATTTTATTTCACTGAATCGTAACCAATTTGTAACGCTCTCATATTCTGTTCAATCGTCTGCGGAGGTACGCGATGCGCTACAGCTTTTTTCACTGCGTCAAAGTCTACAAGTCCCGTAATTTTCGCTATAACACCCAATGCTACGATATTTGCAAACAATGAACGTCCAACTTTCTCAACCGCCAATTTGGTAATCGGAACACGGACAACATTTTTAAATTCAGGAGTTTTCGGAACTAAATCATCATCAAGAATCAAAACGCCATCCGAGCTTAAATCTTCATAATACTTATCTGCCGCTTTTTGCGTCATTGCAAGCACAAAGTCAGGTGCTTTAACGTGCGGGTGGAAAATTTTTTCATCGTCGATAATGACTTCAGACTTCGACGCACCGCCGCGCGCTTCAGGTCCGTAACTTTGCGACTGTACCGCGTTTTTGCCTTCAGCGACTGCCGCTTCCGCCAAAATGATTGCTGCCGTAATGACGCCTTGTCCGCCTGATCCCGAAAGTCTTAACTGTCTTCTCATCTTAAAGAACCTCCCGCTATATCTCTAACCTTTTCATAAGAATCATTGTAAGTTTCTTCTTCGACTTTGTAAAAAAGCCCTATCGGAAATTTATCGCCAATTTTTTTATCTTCGCTAAGTTTATCCCACGCAGTTTTCATAACCGCGTTATCACGCATCCACGCCATCATTTTCGCAGGATCGCCGATTTTATTACGTCGCCCGTAAGCTGTCGGACATTGGACAAGAGCTTCGATAAATGAAAATCCTTTGTTGTCCATACCGTCCGCTATCAGCTTAACCAAATGCTGTACGTGAAATGCAGTTGACCTTGCAACATAGGTAGCTCCAGCCGCTTCAGCAAGTTTGCACGCGTCAAAAGGTCTGTCAATCGAACCATACGGCGCGGTAGTTGCTTTTTTGCCAAGTGGAGTCATCGGGGACGCTTGACCGCCCGTCATACCGTAAATATTATTGTTGAAGAGTACAACGGTTAAGTCGATATTCCTGCGGCAACCGTGAATGAAATGATTTCCGCCAATCGCCGTACAATCGCCGTCGCCCGTTATCACAACTACGTTTAAGTTAGGATTCGCCATTTTAACGCCCGTTGCAAAGGGAATTGCCCGTCCGTGCGCCGTGTGCAAAGTGTCAAAGTCCATATAACCTGATGCACGCGAGGAACAACCAATTCCGCTGACGATAACGGTATTATCCTGCGACCAACCTTTTTTCTCAATCGCTTGGACAATCGCTTTCATTACAATTCCGTTACCGCAACCGGGACACCACAGATGCGGCAACCGATTCTGCCTAAAATATTTTTCATAACTTCTTTCAATCAATCGCCGTCACCTCTCTTATCAATTCTTCAATAGATGTTACAATTTCTTCCGGCTCGAAGATTGTCATATCGTACTTGGCGCAAAGTTTTACGGGGCATTGACCATTAGCCGCCCTTTGAACTTCACCCACGAGTTGTCCGAAGTTCAACTCCGCCATTACGATTCCTTTAACCTTACCCGCCAATTCGCGAATAGCTTTATCAGCGAAGGGGAAGATTGTTACCAATCGCACAAAGCCGACTTTCAAGCCTTTGTCGCGGCAGATTTTAACCGCTTCGTAAGCCGTCCGAGCCGTTCCGCCAAATGCTACCACCGCAAATTCCGCATCGTCCATCAAAATTTCTTGAACTTCGATAATTTCTTCTGCGCGGGAAACTTTTTCGTGGATACGGCGAATCAGATTTTCAGTAACTTTCGGACTGCCTACGGGAAAACCTGTTTCATCGTGAATCAAGCCCGTTACGTGAATTCTGTAGCCTTCGCCGAAATTTGCAACGTTGGGAACTAAATCTTCATCGGGCGCGTAGGGTTGATAACCTTCTGCGCGGGAAATTTTTGGAGTTCTGCGCGGATAAATATCAAGCTCATCAGCAGTTGGAAGTTCGACATTTTCGCGCAAGTGTCCGACAATTTCATCTGTCAGCAAGATTACGGGGATTCTGAATCTTTCAGCGTAATTCACTGCCTTAACCGTCAACTCAAACGCTTCACGAACGCTCCAAGGACTTAACACTATAATTGAATGATCTCCGTGAGTTCCCCAACGCGCTTGCATAACGTCGCCTTGAGAAGGTGCAGTAGGTTGCCCCGTCGAAGGACCAACACGCTGTACATTGACGATAACGGCGGGAATTTCTGCTTCAGACGCATAACCGATTAATTCTTGCTTAAGCGAAATTCCGGGACCTGACGACGCGGTTAAAACTTTTTTTCCGGCAAGTGACGCGCCGAGTATAACGCCCATACTTGCAATTTCGTCTTCCATTTGAATGAAAGTGCCGCCAACCTGCGGAAGAAGTTTAGCCATCGTCTCGGCAATTTCTGTTGAAGGAGTTATAGGATAGCCGCCGAAAAAACGAACGCCAGCCGCTAATGCGCCTTCAGCAATGGCTTCATTGCCCTGCATAAGTTTCGCGCTCATCAAATTTACGCGGCGGATACCCCCTGCTTTAGCTGTGGGGATGAAGCCGCGCTCCACCACCTTTAAAAATTTTTTCGCCCGAAGGCGAGCGGGCATAATAGCTGCTAAAATAAAGCAGATCCCCACCCGCTAGGGTAAAAATCCTTCGCCAATGTTATCCCGCAGTTTTTGTCTACAGCACTGCCCTTACCTCTCAGGACTGTTTAACCATAAACCGCAGAGCGGCAGATTAGGATTAACGTCCGCCGGTGCCTATATATTTGCGGGTAACGTAGTTTAAAACTGAGGCTAGTCAGCAAGAGCTTTTACAAGCCCCCGCATTTATATGCGTTAGGTTACTGACTCTTTCTCCTCCTTTACTTTGTCTACGAATATTGCATAGTCAGGACAACGCAATTCACATTGCCCGCAAGCTATACATTTTTCGGAGTCTGCAACGTAAATTTTTCCCAGCTTATCCAACGCCAAAACTTGTTTCGGACAAAATGCCGCGCAGATTCCGCAACCTTTGCACCTATCAAGCTTCAGTGTAAACTCCGACTTCATTAATTATCCTCCAAAAATTTTCTTCTAAGTATTTTATATTATAGCACATATAATATTTTTTGCAAGGTAGGCAATGAAAGTATACAAAATAAAATTTCGTGGTTAAGGCTTAAAATCTCTTCGATACGTCATTGAGATTATTTTGCAGGAAAATTTATTTCTGACTAGAAATTATTATTGTAAAAATTTATTGCAAAAATTATTATAGGAGAAAAAAATTATGAGTAATCAACTTCGTGTAGAAAAATTGCAGGAACTTATTAAACAGGAAGTCGGGAAAATGTTGCTGACTGACATAAAAGATTCGCGAATCGGTTTCGTAACTGTTACAGGCGTCGAAATGACGGGCGACCTGCGCGAAGCAAAAATTTTTGTCAGCATAATGGGAAATGATGAACAGATTAAAACTTCGTGGGAAGGTTTACAATCTGCATTGGGATTTATTCGCCGTGAAATTGGTCATCGCATAAAAATTAAATTCACGCCTGAAATTTCATTTGAGTTAGATAAATCGCTTGACTACAGCGAACATATTCAAAAACTTTTATTGAAAGTTAAGGCAGAGGAGGATAAAAAAGTTGAAAATAACGCTGAATGAAGCGGCGGAGAAGTTAAAATCAGTCGAAAAAATTTTAGTAACAGCGCATATAAATCCGGACGGAGATGCACTCGGCTCAACTTTGGCGATGTATCAAGCACTTAAACAGCTCGGTAAATCCGCGCAGATTTATATTGATGACGTAATGCCTGCGAATTTAAATTTTTTGCCGCATATTGAAGAAATTAAGCGTCCTACAGAAAATGAAAAATTTGACGCAGATTTAATATTAGTTATCGACACTGCGCCTGACAGGATAGGAAAAGTTGAAAATTTGACGAATGCGCCGATTTTAAATATAGATCATCACATTACTAATAAAAATTTTGAAAATGACATTTATATTGATTCTAATGCGGCGGCGTCTTGTGAAATTATTTTTGAAATTTGCAAGGAACTTGGCGTAAAAATTACGAAAGAAATAGCGACTTGTCTTTATACAGGAATTGCGACTGACACGGGATTTTTCAATTATTCAAACACGACGCCGAAAACATTTAGAATTGCGGCTGAACTTGTAGAAAATGGAGTTGAACCGAATTATATATCAGAGCAAGTTGAGAGACGCAAACTTGAAGATGTTAAAATTATGAGTGCGGCTTTGCAGACAATGGAGATATATTTTGGCGGAAAAGTTGCGGGATTGTTCATAGACGAAGAAGTTTCAAAAATTGCTGAAAATACGGAAGGGCTTGTCGATTTAATTCGTGTTATTGATACGGTAGACGTTGCATTTGTGTTGAAATATAAAGATGAAAATAATATTCGCGCAAGTTTGAGGTCGAAAAGCGCAAATGTATCAGAAATTGCAAAAAAACTTGGAGGCGGCGGACATATTCGCGCGGCAGGTTGTACATTTAACACGAATTTTGAGGACGCAAAAAATATTTTGCTGAAAACTTTAGGAGAATATTTTGCTTGACGGTTTTATAAATTTAAAAAAATCTGCAGGAATGACGAGTCACGATGCAGTAAATATTGTGAGGAAAATTTTTCAAACTAAAAAAGTCGGGCATGGCGGGACGCTTGATCCTATGGCGACGGGGATTTTACCGATAGCGATAGGGCAGGCGACGAAATTTCTTGAATATATTACAGATTGTGATAAAACATACCGCGCAGAAATTTTATTAGGAATTGAGACAGACAGCTGCGATATTACAGGGAAAATTATTCGTGAAGAAAAATTTTTAATGCCGAGTATTGAAGAATTAAAATTTGCGACAAAAAATTTTATAGGAGAGATTGAACAGAGTCCGCCGAAATATTCAGCGATAAAAATAAATGGCAGAAAAGCTTACGATATGGCGCGAAAAAATATAGAATTTGAAATGCCGCGCAGGATAGTTAAGATAAATCGATTTGAGATTTTGAAGGTTGAAGAAAATATTTTGACGGTTGAGGTAGATTGTTCAAAAGGGACGTACATAAGAAGTTTAGCGGTAGATTTTGGAGAAAGTTTAAATTTGCCGGCGACGCTTAAAAATTTGGCACGAATAAGAGTTGGAAAATTTTTTATTGAAAACGCAGTGACGATTGAAGAATTAAGCGAAAATAAAATAATTCCGATAGAAAGTTGCATAGAATTTGAGAAATTTAATTTGCCGAGTCATCGCGTAAAAGCTTATTTAAATGGTCTGCCGACGAATATAAATGATGAAAATAAATTAGTGAAAGTTTATTATGAAGAAAAATTTTTAGGAGTCGGGAAGATTGAAAGCGGAGAATTGCGTTCCGCAAAAATTTTGAACTGAAATTAAATCGTTCGAGAAGGTCGGGCGATTTTTTTATTGTGTAGAAAAAAATTTGTGATATAATCTTGTCGCGAAAGTTTTTAAATTGGAGTGAAAATTTTTGATAATAGGCGTTGATCCCGGAAAGGACAAGTGCGGCGTAGCGGTTTTAGATTCCAATGGCGAAGTAAAATTTAGTGAAGTGATAGCTACGAGTGAATTTGAAATAGTTTTGCAGAAACTTTCCGCGCAGTTTGAAATAGAACTTGCAATTTTGGGCAACGGCACAACTCACGCCAATGCAGAAAAAAAACTTCGCGACATAGGTTTAAAAGTTTTAGTAGTCGACGAAAAATTTACAACGGAACAGGCGCGAAAATTATATTGGAAAAAATTTCCTCCGCAAGGCTGGCGAAAATTTTTACCAACTTCAATGCAAGTGCCACCTGTTCCTGTCGACAATCTTGTAGCGGAAATTTTAATAAACAGGTATTTGGGGCTGAATAATGGCTAAACTTTCAGTTTTGATTTTGGCGAAAAATGAAGAAAAATTTATCGGCGCGTGCATAGAGAGCGTAAAAAATTTTGCTGATGAAATTTTAGTGATAGACGATTACAGCACGGACAAAACGGCAGAAATTTGTAAAAAACTCGGCGCACGTGTAATTCAACGCGCTTTAAACGGTGATTGGGGAACTCAACAGGATTTTTCTGTAAAGCAAGCAACTCACGATTGGATTTTTATTCTTGACGCAGATGAAAGAGTTACTCCTGAACTTGCCGAAGAAATTAAAAAAATTCTGCGCGGCGACGATAAAAATTTTGCGTATCGCGTAGCAAGATTAAGTTATTTTTGGGGACAACCGCTTCGACATGGCGGCTGGTTTCCCGATTATGTTATGCGACTTTTGCCGAAAAAAGGAACTCATGTTGAAGGCGTAGTTCATCAAAAAATTTGTCACGAATGTAAAGAAATTTTTTTGCCGAAATCAAAATATCTGGTTCATTATCCATACCGCGATTGGGAACATTATTTTGGAAAATTTAATGTTTACACGACGCTTGCCGCGAAAAAATTATTCGACGCCGGTAAACGCGCAAATATTTTTGACGTGATAGCGCATCCGTTTTGGGCGGCGTTTAGAATGTATATTCTGCGCGGAGGATTTTTGGACGGACGAATAGGTTTTATTTTGTCATTTTTCCATTATTTTTATACGATGGCAAAATATGTTAAACTTTGGTATTACGGAAAAGAAAATAAACACGTAACAGAGATTAGGAAATAGTTTTGAGCTAAAGAGAGAATTTATTTCAAATGGAATATAAAAATATTTTGGTAAATATGCTCGTAAATTTGGGCGATGTAATTTTGACGACTTCTGCACTTGACTTGATAAAAAAATTTTTCCCTTATACGAAAATTACGGCGTTAGTTAAGCCGGTTGTGAAAGACGCGGTAATTGACAATCCCGTAATTGACGATGTAATAATTTTTGATTACAAGTCGAAGGTCAGCACATTTAAACAAACGCGTGAAATGATTAGCGAAATTCGGCGGCGTAAATTTGATTTATCGATCTCATTTGATAGAAAGTTGAGACCTGCGCTATTAACTTTCATGTCAGGGATTAAAAAGCGCGTAGGTCCATCGAAAGTTTTTGATGACGATACCAGCCGCGTTACGATTTTATACACGGACGTTATAAAAATTACTCACGATTTAAATAAAACTCATCAATCGGAGACGTATCAAGAAATTGTGCGGAAATTTTTTAATATTGAGGGACATGGAACGCCGCAATTTCCAAGAACTTTTTCAATTAAAGCAAATGAATTACTTAGTCATTTTGCGCCGAATAAATTTAAAATTGCGTTATGCGTGAAGGGGACTTTTCCGCTTAAAAATTGGTCGAAGGAATATTTTGTTGAAGTTGTAGACGCATTGTCTATAAAGTATGACGCGGAATTTTTTATAATAGGTGCGCCTGATGACAGAGAATACGCGGACGAAGTTATAGCGGCAATGAAAGTTGACGTGAAAAATTTTTGCGGAGAAACTTCTTTGACAGATTTAGCGGAAATTTTTCGTAAAATAGATTTATTCATAACGGTTGACACAGGCTCTGCACACATTGCCGCGACGACAGAAGTTAAAATGGTTACGATTTTTGGATGTACGCCTTTAAGTCGTTGGCGTCCGATTAATCCAAATGCAATTTCCTTGACGAGTAATGAAAAATGTTGTCCGTGCAAAGTGAAGCCTGAAAATTGTCCGTCGTATCCTAAACCTAATTGTCTTTACAACGTCAAGCCTGAAGACGTGATAAAAGCGGCGATTGAACTTTTAGACGAATAAAAAATTTTTTAAAAAATTTATAGTTTGTGATATAATCTTATTTGAGGTGATATTTTTGTTGACATTTTTAATGGTGTTGGACGCGATAATTTCGATTGCGTTAATTGGAGCTGTACTTGGTCAAGAGGCAAAATCAGCAGGTATGGGCGGAATGGACGGCGGCTCTGACACGGTATTTACAGGTAAAGTTCGCGGAATGGACGCATTTTTGGCGCGAGCAACCGTCGTACTCGGAATACTTTTCGGCATAATCACAATAATTATTGCTAAAATGACTTCGTAATATTTGGAGCGTATAAATTTGGATAGTAAGTTTGAAGATTTAGAAGGAAATTTTTACGGAGTAGGCGTCGGACCGGGAGATTCTGAACTTTTGACGATTAAGGCGGTTAATGCGATTAAAAATGCGGACGTGATTATTGCGCCTAAGACAGAAAAAAAAGACGGTAGCGTTGCGTTGACAATCGCTGAACCGTATATTTCAGATTCTGAAATTATTTTTCAGACTTTCCCGATGGTAAAAAATTTTGAAGAATCGAAGGAAATTTTTGAACAAAATACGAAACAGATTTTAGAATTTTTGCGTAGCGGTAAAAATGTTGCATTTTTAACTTTGGGCGATCCGATGTTTTACAGCACGTATATCTACATTTTAAGGTTGCTGAAAAATTCGGGTGCAAAAGTTACGACAATACCGGGCGTTCCCGCATTTTTGGCGATTGCAAGCCATATTGGAAAAGCGGCGGCTTACGGAAATGATATTGTTACGATTATTCCGGCGACCGCGCAGAAGTCTAAAATTATCGACGCGCTTAAAATTTCTGATTCCGCAATTTTGATGAAGGTTTACAAAAATTTTGATGAAATTGTTGGCATACTTGACGCAGAAAATATGATTGAAAATGCAGTTCTGATTAGTCGATACGGGCTTGACGACGAAAAAATTTTTGAGAATCTCAATGCGCATAAATCGGACAAGCTGAATTATTTGTCGACGATTTTAACTAGGCGCGGCAAGGTTGAAGATTGAAATTTCAATATTTCCATTTAAAACATTTTCGCCGCTTTCAAGTGAAATATTATCAAGCGTAATCAATCGATTACCGTTAAGAATTTCGCGCAGAAATTTCAAAGTTGAAATATAATCAGCGTCAAATTTTACATTTATGGATTGACGGAAAAAATTTTTATTGTTCTCTGAATTTTGTTCAACGGCTTGTATTTCGCCGATTTGAACAGAATTTATGAAGACATTATTTTTTTCTGCGATTTTATAAAGTTCGGCAACAAAATCGTCCTGTGAAGATTCGGCAGGTAAAAATTCTCGTGCTTCAACCAATCTGTTTTCCGTCAGATTAAAAAATTTTTCAATATCTCCGTGACTTTTTTTAAATTTATCTAAATCACTTTCGACGGCTTGAAGTCTACGGGCTTGAAGTTGCATTGAAGAAATTGCGTTTTTAAGCGGCGAGTAAATTGTAATTGTAAAAATAAATGCTATGACGCAACAAACAAATATTGTTATGACGGGTAGAAATTTTTCATTGTTCAAAGTAAATTCTCCAAAAAAAATTGGTCGGTGAAAAAAATTCACTGACCACTGATAAATTTTTACTGACTACTAATTAGTCAGCAGTAAAGGGCAAAAGTGCGATATTACGTGCGCGTTTAATTGCTACCGTTACTTGACGCTGATGTTTCGCGCAGTTGCCTGAAATACGACGCGGTAAAATTTTTCCGCGCTCTGTGATGAAACGACGAAGTTTCGCCGCATCTTTATAATCAATATTTTCGACTTTATCCACGCAGAAGGCGCAAACTTTTCTGCGCGGGCGTCTACCTCTTTCTTTACGCATAATTAAATCTCCTATTAAAACGGAACACTGTCATCGGAAATTTCATCGCCGACAAAGTCATCATCAAAACCATCATTACTCGGTGGTGCAGGACGCGTATTTGTGTTATTGTCAGTCGTAGTAGCAGGAGCGTCACCTTCGCGCTTGGAACTTCCAAACTCAATGTTATCAATCCAAATGTCGATTCCTGAACGCTTGCTACCGTCTTGTCCGGTATAGCTGTAAGTTCGCATATTTCCTTCAACAAATACACGAGAACCTTTTCTAAGATAGCGTCCGCAAAATTCAGCCGTTTTTTCCCATGCCGTTAAGTTGAAAAAATCCACGTCATACTGACCGGTTTCCGCATTTTTAGAGCGGCGACTAACGGCAATACCCATCTTAGCCATTGCCTTACCTGCCGGCGTATACTTAACTTCGGGATCCCTCGTTAAATTTCCTGACAGAAAAACTTTGTTCATATTTACGCTCCTTTCTCTTCGGAGCGGACGATCATATGTTTCAGAACTTCGTCGGTAATTTTCATAACGCGATCGCATTCGTTGATACAATCAGGTTCGCAATTCGCGTAGAAAAGGACGTAAAAACCTTCGGTCTCTTTCTTAATCTCGTAAGCAAGACGTTTCTTGCCCCAACGATCTTCCTTTTCGATAGTTCCACCGTTAACCGCGATGAGTTTAGCAAACTTGTCGATTACGGCATTAGTAGCCTCTTCATCAAGCGGTCTTACGATGAAAATAATCTCGTACTTCCTCATTAGTACACCTCCTCTTTGGACATTGGCTCGATTTTTTCGAGCAGGGAAGTTAAATTCACAAATCGAAATTATAGTTACGTTTGTGATAAAAAATAAAGACAAACGTATTTGAGAGGATAAACTCTCTGGCGTACTACACACCTCTATCCGATATGTTAAACACTTTCGGACTACTTTTAAAGCTTAGATAAAACAAAGCTGTTGTGCTAGAACAGAGCAGTTACTCTTGAGAATGTTTTACAAACTTTCCAACATTCTGTTTATGCGACTATAAATGTATTTTAACATTATTTCCTACAATTGTAAACAATTTTTTTGTATTAAAAAACTATAAAATATATTTGTCTATAAATTTTAAATTCAAGTATAATATCATAAAAAATTTTTGGCAAGTTTTTTTATTTTCAAAAGCATTTCATAAAAAATTAAGGAGTTGAAAAATTTATATGAAAATTGTAAACCAAATTGGAATTTTATATTTGTGCGCAACGCCTATAGGTAACCTTGAAGATATGACTTTCCGCGCAGTTAAAATTTTGAAGGAAGTTGATTTTATTGCGGCAGAGGATACGCGACACACTCGAAAACTTTTGGCACACTTCGACATACATACGCCGCTGATTCGTTACGATGAATTTTCTAAAACTCAATCCGGCGAAAAAATTTTAAACCTTCTGCGCGAAGGAAAATCCGTTGCTTGCGTGAGTGATGCGGGTTTACCTGCAATTTCAGATCCCGGCGCAGATTTGGTAAAGCTTACCATCGAAGCCGGTATAAAAGTTTGTCCAATTCCCGGCGCAAATGCCGCATTGAGTGCGTTAATTTGTTCAGCGTTGGACACAACAAAATTTACCTTCGTTGGATTTTTACCTAAGACTGCTAAAAATCGCCACGAACTTTTAACCGAAATTTCGACGCGCAATGAAACTTTAATCTTTTACGAATCTCCACACCATCTGAAAAAAACTTTATATGAATTACTTGACGTGTTAGGAAATCGTAACGCCGTACTTGCGAGAGAGTTGACTAAAATCCATGAAGAATTTCTGCGCGGAACACTGGAAGAACTTGCCGAAAATCTAAATGAACCTATAGGCGAATTTGTTATCGTAGTTGAGGGCAAAAAAAATTTCGACGAGATTAGACCTCCCGCCGAAAATTTTATTGACGTTTATAAAAATTTAATTTTTCAAGGCGTCGACAAAAAATCTGCAATTCGTGAAGTTGCCAAGAAATTTAATTTAAGCCGCCGCGATGTTTATAACGCTGTCATAAATATTTAATTTCCCAATTCTATTTGCTCCAAAGATTTTTGTTTACTCTCAATGCCCAGTCCCAAAACTATTGCAGAAATTATTACAAAAACTGATGCGAACATTATAAAGATAAAATCCATCTGTGCGCCTTGTGCTAAAAGTACGCCGACCAACATTGGAGCTAACATTCCGCCGATACGTCCGAAACCTGCTGCCCAACCTGAACCTAATGCACGAATTGAAGTGGGATAAAGTTCCGGTGTATAAGTGTAAATGACGCCCCACGCGCCTAAGTTGAAGAAACTCATTGCCGCGCCCCAAGCTAATAATTCCGTTGAAGTTGACGCATTGCCGAAAAAGTAACTGCAGACGCCTGACATTAACAAGAAACTTGAAAGCGTGTAACGTCTTCCGATTTTGTCAACGAGCCACGCCGCCGCAAAATATCCCGGCAATTGCGCCATTGTCATTATCAGCACGTATTCAAAAGTTTTTACGACTTCAAAGCCTTGTGAAAAGACGATTGACGGCAACCACATAAATATTCCGTAGTAGCTGTAGACGATGCCGAACCACGCCAGCCATAACATTATTGTCCGCGTTCTGAATTGCTCTGTCCATAAGCTTGAAAATTTTGGTTTAGCTGTATGTTCCGAGCCGATTTCTGCCGCGCTTAATTCTTTGGCGAACGGTTTAGATTTAACGCCCAATTCTACTTCTAATTTTAAGATAATGTGTTTAGCCTCATCAATTTTTTCACGCGATATTAAATATCGTACCGATTCGGGCATATGCAAACGAATTACGAAGACGTAAAGCGCGGGTAATGCGCCGATTACAAATGCGATTTGCCAACCGAATTTTGGAATTAAGACATAAGAAATCAACGCCGCGACGAGCCAGCCCACTCCCCAAAAACTTTCCAGCAAGACTATAAATCTTCCGCGCAGGTGTGAAGGAGCATATTCACTCATAAGTGTTGCCGCGACAGGTAATTCTCCGCCTAATCCAAAACCTACCAAAAATCTGAATATCAACAGAGATTCATAACTCCACGCCACCGCGCAGAGTCCCGTTGATACGCTGTACAAAATTACCGTTGCCGCGAAAACTTTTTTGCGCCCAAGTCTGTCAGCGATTGTTCCCGCTAAGACCGCGCCGAGTGCCATACCTATTAAGCCTACACTGCCGATCCAGCCGACTTGTTCAGACGTTAAGCCCCACTCTTTTGCCAGTACAGGTAAGACAAATGAAATTATTCCCGTATCCATCGAATCGAAAAGCCAGCCTAATCCCGTTATCACCAATAATTTATAATGGAATGAACCGACAGGCATTTCCTCTAACCGTTCAAGTAGCATTATCGACGCCCCTTTGAAAAAATTTTTTAATAAAAATTACGCTTTATTATATCCCTGCCGTCAAGTTTTTTTAGACAATGTGTTCAAAAATATATGTACAAGGTTTAAAGAAGAGATAATATTTCCAAAAAAAAAACGTCCATTAGTCGGACGGATTTTTTTATCAAAAATTTTTTACTAAAACAATTTCTTCGATACGGGCGTTTTCTGCCTCACGTTCACTAAGAAAATGCGAGCGTGTCATTGCGTCAATTACAACAAGTTGTCTCTTTTTCGCCAGCATAAAGTCAACGTAAGGCGAATACAACGACGGAGCATTCGGTAATCCTGCCAACATTGCGGATTCTCCAACTGTCAAATCTTTAGGTTCTTTGCCGAAATATCCCTGCGCGGCGTCATAAATTCCATAAAAGTTTGAGCCAAAATAAATTGTGTTCAAGTACAGTTCAATTATCTCATTTTTAGAAAAATGCCTTTCAAGATTCATAGCTAGAATTAATTCTTCAGCCTTGCGCGTAAATGATGGCTCGGAACTTAAAAACAAATTCTTGGCAAGCTGTTGAGTGATTGTCGACGCACCTTCCTCAATCTCTCCCGCTTCCATATTGACGACGACGGCGCGCGCTATTCCCGTCATATCAAAACCGCTATGTGAATAAAACCGCGTATCCTCAACTGCAATAATCGCTTGCTGAAGGGAACGCGGTATATCGTCTAACGAAACATAATGCGGAATATTTTTGATACGTTTATTAACGGCGTCTTCAATAGAAAAAATTCTTTCAACTCTGTCAACAATGCCAACGTCTAAATTATTCACCGGCACTGCAGAAGAGCGACTGTCACTTGAAGGATATCTGGTTTTCTCATTCATCGAAGGCGTTGTCCTGTTGTTATAATTTCTTTCAGTTGGCGGCGGATTTACGGGCTTTTTATCTTCGTCAGAGCCAAAAAAATCTTCCACATATGAGAATAAATAATCTATCGGGTGTGAAGACCTTATCGCTAAAGTTATGAAGAATGACGCCCAAAATACAAATATCAACGCGGCAATAATTTGAAAAAATCTTATTATGACGCGAAAAGATCTTTTTTGCTTAGGCTGTTCGGACATTAGATAATCGCTTGTCCTTTCTTTACATTTTAATTTCAGGTAAATCGATTTTAGCCTATAGAAAAAACTTTGTCAAGCCGCCGAAAAAATTATCGCCAAGCTTAAAAATATAATCGTAGCCGTGTACATTAGCCTAATCGTCAGCAAAATATGTTGAGCGTTAAGCGGTTCAATAGGTTCTCCCATATACGCGCGGAAATGCGGCACACCAAAATAATAATTAATTCCGCCAAGCTGAATGTTAAGTGCGCCTGCAACTGTTGCCTCTGCATAGCCGCCGTTGGGACTTGGATGTTTCGCCGCGTCACGTTTCATCATCGCAAAGGCGTTTTTGTAGTCAAGATTTAAAATGAACGCCGACGCTATAAACAAAATTGCCGTTATCCGCGCAGGTATGAAGTTAGCAACGTCATCAAGTCGCGCCGCCACTCGTCCGAAATACAAATATTTTTCGTTTTTGTAGCCAAGCATTGAATCCATAGTGTTGACTGCGCGGTAGGCAATCGCTAACGGTAAACCGCCAATCGCAAAATAAAATAGCGGTGAAATTATTCCGTCAACAGTATTTTCGGAAACAGTTTCAACCGTCGCCCGTACAACTTCAGCTTCGTTTAAATGATTCGTGTCGCGCCCGACTATCCAACCGACTTTTCGACGCGCCTCAATAAGATTTTCATGCGTCAACAGAAAATAAATTTCTTGTCCCGCCTCTGCAAGTGAACGCGGCGAAATCATAAAGCTTAATACAAGTGCTTCGACAAAAATTTTCAGCGTGTAACTTCCCGCTAAATTTAAAAGCACTAAAATCAATAATCCGACGCCGTAACTTACAAATAAAACTGTCGTAACTAAAATTCCGCCCATGAAAATTTTTTTTACGTAACCGTCATTGTCACGCCGCAAAAATTTTTCCATGAGCGAAATTAAATTTCCCATAAGTACAACGGGATGAAATTTACTGCGCGGGTCACCAATCAGCGCGTCAATCAGAAATGCCACAACGGCAGAAATTATTGAGCTCATTTAATCTTCAATGTCAAAAAAAATATCGTCAATGCTAATCGTCAAGTCGTCGAAAATTGAAAGCTTAATATCAGTTTTAATGGCGGCTTTTTCTCCCTCGTCCATTTCGCTAAGTTCCTCTTCAGGATAAATCATATATTCTTCATCAAGTTTAAATTTTCCGTCGCGCAAAATGTAAACTGTAACGCTTTTTTCCCAAGGATTGACGATCCAATATTCCTTGACGCCGTTTTTTTCGTAAATATCTTTTTTAGTGGTTACGTCCATTTTTTTAGATGAATGAGAAAGAATTTCCACCGCAAAATCCGGAACACAATAAACCGTTCTGCCTTGCTTTAAAGTTTTTCTGTCACAAACTACAAACAAATCCGGTCTAAAAATATTTCCATCCGGTAAATGAACGTCCATATTGTCGGTAAAGACGCGCCCAAATTTTTTTCCTTTAAGATAAGATTGAATGTTGAAAAAAATGTTATTCATAATATACGCGTGGTTTTTAGCGGGACTTGGAGACATAATTTTTTCACCACCAATAATTTCGTAAAGATTTTGTATTGCCCTATCGTTAAACATTTTTGTCACCTTATGAAGTTGCGTGAAAATTTGTTTCGCTCGCTCGAAGAATTCTTATAATTAAAACTTTAATTTAAGCTATTAATAAAAATTTTTACGCTTCTATCGAATCCGATTCGACAATATATTTTTTAGCGACCTCAATAACTTGTGCTTTCACTTCGCCAATAGTCGTATTTTTAACCTGCGCTCCCGCAACATTTTGATGACCGCCGCCGCCAAATTTTTCCATAATGACTTGAACATTTAAATTTCCCGTCGACCTTGCACTAATGCCGATAACATCATTTTTCAGCTGGAATAAAATTATCGTCATACGTACATTTTCAATAGCCAACAAAGTATCTGCCGCTTGTCCCGCTATAGCCTGTACATTCGGAAGATATTTGTTAATTGAAGATACAACTAAACCGCCTTCAAAGTATTCAGATTCCGCCATAGCTCTAGTAAGTGCAACAGTCGTTTCATAATCCGTCATAAATAATTCTCGAACAACTACGGGGTCTGCGCCGTTACGTCTAAGATAAGCCGCCGCGTCAAATGTCCTGATTCCCGTCTGCACTACAAAACTTTTTGTGTCAACAACTATTCCGGAATATAACGCCGTCGCCGGAAGTTTACCGACTTTTAATTTTTCGTCAAAGTACATTAAAAGTTCCGTCACCATTTCCGACGCTGAACTTGATGAAGGCTCGTGATAAAACATCAGCGGATTTTTTATAGCTACGTCATTTTTTCTGTGGTGATCAATTACGATGACATTTTCTATTCGCTCCAAAAGAATTGGTGCCGCAACAAGATAAGGTATGTGCGTATCGACGATGACTAACAGAGGATTGATTGAAACAGGTACAGTTAAGTCTCCAACCGGCAGGAATAAATTTTTATACATTTCGGATTTATCTTTGCGGAATTGGTCAAGCATTTTTTCTATACTGTCAAGCGAATCGCTCAATACAACGTGAACATTTTTTTTGAGAAACATTGCCATAACCGCAACGCCGCAAGCCGCTCCGAATGCGTCAAAATCTTCTCGGACATGTCCCATTACAAAAATCTCGTCCGCGCCTTCCATATGTTCGCGAAGAGAATTTGCCGTAACTCTTGCGCGTACACGATTGTGTTTTTCAACCGCCTTTGCACGTCCGCCGAAATATTGCATTTTCCCATCAAGCATCATTGCAACTTGATCGCCGCCACGTGACAATGCCGTATTCAATCTTTCTTGAGCCTGCGTGCCAAGTTCCGCCATTGATTGAACTTCAGATTTTTTTTCGGCAACCGCTACACCGATTGAAAGAGTTGCGGGAATATCATTTTTGCTGACAATTTGGCGCACTTGATCAAGTATTGAAAATTTTTTCTCAACCGCCTTGTCGAGTGCGTATTGTTGTAACACAACTACAAATAAATCTTTGGAAACGCGCTGAATGAATCCCATTGATTCGTGAACCCATTTTTCCAGTGCCTCACTGATTGAAAACAGTAATGCAGTTTTATCAGCTTCGTTAAGCCCGTGCATAATCTCATCATAATTGTCAACCTGTACATACATTAAAACCGTGCGACTTTGCTTGTATTCCAACTTCAAATTTTCGTAATTCGTCACTTCCTGCGCGAATAAAGCTATTAACGGAGGATATTCAGCCTTTATTGCCATTTGCCGATAACGAACTTTGAAATAACGAGTCATTGTAATTTCTTCGCCGTTATCATCTTTATCATGACTAATTACTTTAGCGACATAGCTTCCGATTTTAGGTTGATTTTTTTCATTTTCAGGCAATGGTTCAAGAACTTCATCTTTCAAAATTCCCTTCCAAAATTCGTTGACTTCCATGCCTTGTTCAGGAACTTCGTCAGCATAATTTTTTGTAATGTCGTTGCACCATTCCAAGCGTCCGTTTTCATTGATGACCATCATTGCTTGCGGAATATTCAGCGTAGCGTAACGCATCATTTCATTTCCGCCGCCGATTACTGTTTCGCAGTACTCACGAAATTTATTACGCCGATATGTACAACGTTCAATGGCGAAGGCTACAAGAGCTATCCAAAGTAAAAACGCCGCCGCCGCCAAATATCTTGCATACTGCGATAACGCGATGACTAACACCAGCATTACTGCCAAGTGAATTACTAAATCTTTCCAAGCCGATAAATTTCTCGGCACGACATCACTTCCTTTTTAGGGATTAGTTAATAGTGAACAGTGAATAGTATTTTGTTTACTATCCACTATTAACTATTCACTAACTACTATTCACTATTTACTAACCTCAATGCGAAGATTTTTTGAAACGTCCGCCAACAATATCGTGAACAGCATTCACTGTAACAAATGCGTGTTCATCAATCGACAGGACAATATCTTTAATTTTTGTAACTTCCAATCTGTTGACGACGCAATAAACAATTTCTTTAGGGTCGCCGGTATATCCGCCTTCACCGTGCAAAAGCGTTACGCCTCTGATGACCGTATTCAATACATCTTTCAATTCGCGCGGATTGTTTGAGACAATCATAATCGCGTAGGTTTCATCAAGACCCTTTGTCACAACGTCAATCATTTTCGCGATGACAAAATACGCAACCAACGAATACATTGCTTGATCCCAGTCGAAAACGAATCCTGCGCCGCTTAATATGAAAAGGTTGATGAACATAACAATTTCACCGACTGAAAACGGCGAATGTTTATCACCGATTATTGCAACAATTTCAGTGCCGTCAAGAGAGCCGCCAGCCCTCATAATCAAGCCCACGCCTATACCGTCAATTATCCCTCCAAATATCGCCGCCAAAAATGGATCTGTTGTAGCTTTAGGGAAATGATGAGCAAATTCCGAACAAATACTCAACATTATAATCGCTATAATCGTTGAGACAACAAAATTTTTTCCTATATGCTTATTGGCAAGAAATAGGAAAGGTATATTAAACGCCACGAGGAATACGCCAAAAGGTAAGTCCGTAATGTATCGCGCCATAATCGCCAGACCGACAACGCCGCCGTCAATGACTTCATTCGGTACAAGAAAAATTTCAAGCCCTATTGAAGCAATCGACGCACCTATAAAAAGTTGGACAATCTGAATTACGTAATCTTTTAATTTTCTGCCTTTACGAAGTTGAACAGCTACTTTATTTATACTATTTATTTTTCCTTCACTTATAGAATCATCAGACTTTTTTGTTTCACTCAAATTAAAACCACCGCTTTTTTAATTAAGAATTAAGAATTACTCTTCACTATTCACTGACCACTGACCACTTATTCCTCATCTGTCCCACTTTGAAAGAATCATCAAAGCACTTGCAACGGGTCTTTCTTGTCCGTCGCTGGGACTGTTTACAATATTATCATTAACAATCAATTCCGCAGAGCCGCCGCCGTCAAGGTTAATCGCGTCAACTGCGCCAAATTGATTTATCAGAATATCTGCCCATTCTTGCAACGTACAACCTTGACTGTGTGCTTGCCGACCGTCCACAACAGCAAAAATATAATCACCGTACTTCGTTACACCAAATGCCGAACGCGGAGCACGTCCAACACGAATATCGTCAGGGAAAGCTTCTTCGTCAGCAGTAACGTAAATTTGTCCGTTCTTAACCAGTCGAGGACCCGCGCCTACAATGTGTATAGCGTCGTAGAAATTTTCATCCTTAACTAAAACTTCTTGGTCAATGATAATATCATCGCCGACATTTACGCCTTTGAAAAGTTCCCACGCATTTCCCTGCGCACTGATAATGTAACCGTCCGAAGGAATACGATTGTTGCCCTTGCCGCGCATTACCGAAGAGATAACGCCATTGCGCACAATCAATTCAACGCCGGAATCATTTGTATTTGTCGACGCGCCAAACTGATTTGTATAAAGTACAATCGAATCTTTAGGGCGATCGCAATTAACGCCGCAAATCGGGAACTCTTTACCCTCAATGTCAAAGACGCCATGATAGCCGACTTGTCCAAAAACTATCGTACCGTCCTGTTTAATTCCTATCGCCGAGCGCGTGTAGTCATCCCTGCTTACAATCGTGTCGTCAATTTGCAACATCCCAATAATACTTCCGTCACGTTCAAAATAGCTTGCGTTAATCATAGCAATATCATTGTAATTGGAAGTTATTCCTGAAAGAGTTGCGCGACCTTGAATTTGATTTCTGGCAATGACAGGACAAACTTTGTAATATTCGTGTGCCGCAATTATCGCAAACGCCATAACGCCATTTTGATTGTACATCAAAAATTCTAAGCCTGCACCTTCAGGCGGTGGAGCTTCTAAGTTTGGAGTTTCGACAATCGGCGGAGTATCAACCAACGGTGTCTCAACAGGCGACGTTTCCACTTGAGGAGGTTCAACCTGCGGCTTGTTAGTTACGTATGCAGGCGGATTATTTTCATAAGAATTTCCTCTAATGTAAGCGGGCATACCGTCATCATCAGTTGCACTTCTTACGTATGCCGGAGCGTCGTCAGCCGCGTAAGTCGTCGGTGAAAATAAAAAAACATAAGCCGCAAAAACTGCGGCGAAAAATTTTCGATTAAATTTTGAACTAACCAACAAGCCAATATCCTTTCTCAGCAAGTCGTTTATAGAAGAAAATATACAGTTGTAAAACTCCTGCGTATTCGGCAAATTCGTAGAAAATGTTATTGCCGTTAAAATCTTCTTCAATAGCGCGTTGAATCCAAACATCAATAGGCATAATGTTCAAGCGATGATAAGCGTAAAGCGCAACGCAAGCGGCAACTTTCGGACCAACACCGCGTATACGTTGCAAAATTTCTAATAAATCTTTATCCGATTCGTACTGCAAAATTTCTAAGTCAACTGCGCGGGCATTTACTTTTTCTATTGCGTCACGCACATAAGCACCGCGATAGCCCAACGCTAAAGACGACATATCAAACATAGTTGTATGTGATAAAGTATGAGCAGACGGGAAGAAATTTATCTGCTCGTAAGGCGTACCGATATAGCCGCCGAAAGTATTACACATTTGCTCAACGGTACTGCGTATCGACGGAATATTTTTGCGCTGACTGATTATAAAACTAATCAACGCTTCAAAAGGCTCTTGCTTTAAAATTCTGATGCCCTTGCCAAATTCTAACGCCTCTTTGATATAATTTTCGTAAGGTCTTCCGGCGCAAGATTGAAGAATTTTTTCACGAATCGGCGCGTACTTCGTCCTAAGATCGAAATATTCAACCCAAGTTTTTTCCCACTCGGCAACGTTACAGCTTACGTCGAATTTACCCGGTTCAATCTGTTTCATATAGACAACGCTTTGTTTTGTAACGAATCTGAAAACGCCCGGTTTAACTTCCACTGCGCGGAAACATTGTCCGCTGTCAGCAATTTTTTTCATATCGAAATCGTCACTAATTTTGATGATTGCCATAAATCCACTTCCTTATTTAAAGTTTTATCAGAAAATTTTAATTCACAATATTTTAACTTAAGCGGCAAGGATTTTCAATGATTTTTTTACATCATCTTTGGGAACGTCATCAGTAATTTCAACTTTGCCAAAACCGTCCATAAGCACCCAATTAACTTTCCCGCCGACAGTTTTTTTATCGCGAAAAGTCAACGCGTACATTTCTTCCACGTCACAACCCGCGCAGTTTGTCACAAGTCCAAGCTTATCAAGTAAATCTTTCAAGCGGGCGACGTCATTAAAATTTATTCTGCCGACGCTCCAGCTTATAAGTGCCGCGCCTAACATACCGATTGCAACCGCTTCACCGTGCCGATATTTTTCGTAATCAGTAATTTTTTCGACGGCATGCGCTATCGTGTGTCCAAAATTTAAAATTCGCCGAAGTCCCGATTCTTTTTCGTCCAAGCTTACAACTTCGGCTTTAATTTCGCAGGAACGCTTAACTATATGCGTTAAAACTTCTACGTCAAGATTAAAAATTTTTTCCGCATTAAGTTCAAGGTACTCAAAAAATTTTTCGTCGCTGATAATTCCGTATTTGACGACTTCACCGAGTCCACATTTAATTTCGCGGTCAGGCAAAGTTTTCAGTGTGTCAAGGTCGATGAACACTGCTTTTGGTTGATAAAACGCGCCGATTAAATTTTTTCCAAGCTCGTGATTAACGGCAGTTTTACCGCCAACGCTTGAATCAACTTGCGCAAGTAATGTCGTTGGAACTTGAATAAACGGCACTCCGCGCAGATAAGTTGCCGCAACAAATCCCGCTAAATCTCCTACTACGCCGCCACCAAATGCGATTATAGGCGACTTCCTGTCTAGTCCAAACTCAATGGCACGAGTATAAATTTTTTCGGCTTCGCGCAGATTTTTGGAAGTTTCGCCCGCAGGAATTACCGCCACATCAAAATTAATTTCATAGGCTTTAAGTGAATCCGTCAAGTCGCTTAAAAATTTCTCAACATTGCTGTCTGTCACGATTAAAATTTTTTGAGTAAATTTTGATTCGGCAATAAATTTTCCTACGCCGCCAAGAATTTTTTCACCAGTAAAAATATCGTAGCTGTCCGCGCCCAATTCCACTTTAACTTTCGGCATTAAAATTTTTTCCTTTCTGTTAAATATCTCTGCGTATGACGTTCAAACAATCCTGCAACATCGTTTCAGCTTTACTTTTATTAAACTGCATAAGGTGCGCCCAATGAAAAAGCAAAGCCAAATAAACCGCGTCTGAACCAAAATATTTTCTGAAGGCGTCTTCAATCGTGCCGTAAAGCTGAACATAACTTGAATTGCCGTGCAGATTATTTTCAACGCTGTTCAAATTTTCGTGCGTCAAAAAAATTCTTGTCTTAGCAAGATAGCTACGTTCCGCGTTATTTTTCAGGAAGTCACATTCAGAAATAAATTTATCTATGCTACGGGAAAGTTCAAGCCTTAGCGGAATAGATTTCTCAAATTTGTACACCGCAGAATTATTATCGTTAGTTTGTGAATCCGGCGCGTCACGTCGAATATAAGTTATTTCAGGTATCTTTACAAAAGTTTTCGCCTTCAAAATCCATATCAGCGTAAACAACATACTTTCACAACACATATTGTAGAAAAAAATTTTATTGTCAGTGATAAATTTCCGCCGAAAAATATTGTACTGTAAATCTTGAAACGTGCCGCCGTTAAGCCATTCGTTAAATCTCTCGCGAATATCTGCAGGAAAAATTTCAGCTTTATTGACATTATGACGATCTCTGGAAATTTTTTTAAGTGAAGTACCTTCATCAATCACACCGTCATTGGGCGAAGTTAAAAAATTTGTGCTGTGTACAACGTCAGCAGAATATTTTTCAGCCGCGTTAAAAAGTATCTCCAAAGTCTGCGGTAAATACATATCGTCGCAATGCAAAATCGTCAAATATTTTCCCGTCGAGTCGCGCATAAGCTGACTAACGTTTAACACTTCTCCTAAATTTTTTTTATTACGGAAAAGTTTAATCTTGCCGCCGGAAATTTCTTTAGAATATTTTTCCTTAACAAATTCAAATACGCCGTCAGTCGAGCCGTCATCACGAATAATAATTTCAAAATCCTTGAAAGTTTGATTAAGTGCGCTATCAACGCAACTTTGAATATAATGTTTGCGATTGTACATAGGAATCAGCACAGAAATTTTCGGCGTATTCAAAATTTATTCCTCCAAAAAATTATATCCCCCAAGAAAAAATATCCTCAACTTTAATAAATAAATCATCGAAAATTGAAACTTTAATTTCAGGTTTGAAAGCGGCTTTCTCCTCATTATCAAGAAGTGACCATTCATCTTCGTCATATTTAAAATATTCGTCATCCAGCTCAAATTTTCCGTCGCGCAGAAGATATACTTTAACGCTTTTAGCCCAAGTATCGATAATCCAATATTCCTTAACGCCGTTTAATTCGTAAATTTTTTTCTTAATACCTTCGTCGTTTCTTTTTGTGGACTTTGAAAGAACTTCAACAACCATATCGGGAACGCCACGAATTGCGCCTTTCCAGTTAATGATTTTCGCATTTTCAGATTTTACAACGGTCAGGTCGGGTTTGAAAAGATTTCCGTCAGGTAAATGCACGTCAATACTATCCGTGAAAACGTAGCCGCATTTTTTTTCAATCGCATATTGACCGAGTATCATTCCAAGCCTAAATAAAGTTCTGTTATGAAAAAGATTTGCCGCAGGAGACATGAATTTTTCCCCCTCAATTATTTCGTAGTCGCGCTTTAACGCCTCGTTCAACATTTTAATCAGCTCCTTGTCAGCTGTCCAAAACTTTCCACTCATAATTGAAAGCAAAGTACGCGCAGGATTCCATTTTGTCCCAAGCGTCCGAAATACGCTGAACTGCGCGGTTGACATGGCGATAAGCGTCTGTATTCGATAACAATACGAAAAATTGATTGTTCCCGCTTTGAGTTAAGGCATCACCCGTTCTAAATGTTTCGTGAAGAACAGTCATAAATTGCTCCGCCGCTTCTTTAAGATTGCCCTTTCCGCCTTCTTTGTGACGTGTGAGAGAAAAAACTAAAAGACATGTCATTTTGCTGTAAACGCCGCGTGTACGTTTCAAAAATCTGTAAACAGTACGAAAACTTTCAAACGGTAATACAAATGCTTTGTCGTCAACGCCGCGCTCATTCAAAATCATTTCAATTTGCTCTATGTTGGCAAGTCCTGTGGATTCGGCTTCATCTTCGCCTTCATTTTCATTGAAAATTCCGTAGCCGTGTTTGCCGTTTTGCTTGACTCCATACAACGCTTTATCCGCTTTTTGATAAAGTTCCGCAAAATCCGTTCCGCTCATCGGCACAAATGCACAACCTATTGACGCGCCCAAAGGAATATTCATGTCCTCGCCCATAAGATTTTTCGCCATCTCAACAATTCTTTCGTTGATAAATTTCGATTTTGACGCGACAGATTGTTCGTCGTGAACTCCATTACAAAACGCTACAAATTCGTCTCCGCCCATTCTTCCTAAAATATCCGTCGGACGTACCGCAGAACGTAAAATATCTGCAAAATTTATCAAAACTTGATCGCCCATCGCATGTCCATGAATATCGTTTACCAATTTAAAACTGTCTAAATCTATCATCATTAACGCGCCAAGAGATTTTTTGCAAATTTTTGTAAGCTCAATTTGCGAAGAAATTTTATTCAAAAGTCCTGTAAGCTGATCCGTTGAAGAACTTTTTTTCAATCCTTCAATTTGCTCAACAGTTTGCAAAATATTTGCCACGCGACGCAATAAAACATCAGGACGAAAAGGTTTTCTGATAAAATCCATCGCGCCATTATCAAAACCTTTGCTTTCCGTCTCTTCATTGTGATCCGCCGTCATAAACATAAACGGAATAACTTTGTGATATTCTTCCTGCAACTGAATTTGCAATTCGTAACCGCTCATGCCCGGCATACGCAAATCCGACAAAACCATGTCCGGCAACTCTTGACGATAAATTTTCATCGCTTCTTCGCCCGATGACGCGCAAAAAGTTTTGTAATGCTCCGCTAACATATTTTCCGTCATCATCAGCGAAACCATCATATCGTCCACAATTAAAATTTTTTTCATAAAATTTCCCCCAACGCGAAATTTGTGCTAAAATCCTTTTTTGAAGTATTATATCACTTTTAACTCAAAAGGGGGAAATTTTTTTTTGGAAAATCGAAATTTATTTCAGGGCTTTTGGAATTTGTTCAAAGGTTATTGGTCTTCGGAAGAAAAATGGAAAGCTTGCGGTCTTTTCGCCGTCGTCATCGCTTTAAATTTTATCTGCGTTTATCTTTTGGTAAAACTTAATGACTGGTACAACGAATTTTATAACGCTCTTCAAGAATATCAGGAAAATTTATTTTTTCCGCTCATCGGAGAATTTTCTTTTCTCGCTTTTCTTTATATTTGCATCGCCGTTTATGCAATTTATTTGCGTCAATTTTTGGAAATTCGTTGGCGAACTTGGATGACGAACAATTATTTAAATTCTTGGATGAAAAATCAAACTTATTATAAATTGCAAGATTCCACTGATAACCCTGACCAAAGAATTTCTGAAGATATTTCGCAATTTGTTTCGCTGACTTTGCAATTAATTGTTGGATTTTTACGCCAATCTGTTACTTTGGTCGCTTTTAGTTTTGTTTTGTGGAATTTGTCCGGCGCGTTCACTTTTAATTTTGGCGAAAATGAAATTGTAATTTACGGTTACATGTTTTGGTTTACGATATTTTATTCAGGCGTCGGAACTTTTTTAGTTCATTTGGTCGGAAAAAAATTAATCGGTCTTCAATTTAATCAACAACGTTATGAAGCTGATTTTCGTTTCTCAATGATGAGAGTTCGTGAAAATGCTGAAAGTATTGCTTTTTATCGCGGTGAAAAATCCGAATTGGAAAATTTTTCTTGGAAATTCGGCGATGTCATTAAAAATTTTAGAAAATTAATGACTAAGACTAAACATTTAAATTTTTACATAAATGGTTACGCTCAATTAGCTGTCATTGTTCCGATTATTTTAGCCGCTCCTAAATATTTTTCTAAAGAAATGCCGCTCGGCGGACTTATGCAAACTATTTCTGCTTTCGGCAGAGTTCAGGACGCTATGAGTTTTTTTATTGATTCTTATGCTACTATCGCCAGTTTAGCCGCTGTTATTCATCGTTTAGCCGGTTTTACCGATCACGTTGAAAAAGTTCAAAAAATCGAAAATAATGTCGAAAAATCTTCCGCAGATAATTTAAAAATTTTAGATTTAAATATTTCTTTGCCGAATGGTCGCGAAATTTTAAAAAATCTTGCTTTAAATTTGGAAAATGCTAAATCTCTTTTGGTTACAGGTGTGTCGGGTTGCGGAAAATCTACTTTTCTTAGAACTTTAGCCGGTATTTGGGCTTATGCTAACGGAAAAATTTTTTTGCCGCAAAATGCTAAGGTTATGTTTTTACCTCAAAAACCTTATTTGCCGCTCGGAACTTTGCGCCGCGCTTTAATTTATCCTAATGCTGAAAAAGATTCTCCGTCTGACGAAATTTTAATTCAAGCTTTAAATCTTGCTGATTTGCACAATTTAATCGAAAAATTAGACGTTGAAGACGATTGGAGCAGAATTTTATCCGGCGGTGAGCAACAACGTTTAGCATTTGCGCGAATTATTTTGCAAAAACCTGATTATATTTTTATGGACGAGGCGACCAGCGCGTTGGACGAACCGCGAGAAATTGAAATGTATCAACTTTTGAAAAAAATTCTTCCTAATTCTACAATTATCAGCGTCGGTCATCGTTCAACTTTGTATCAAGTTCACGATTCCGAATTAAAATTGGAAGGCGACGGTAATTGGTCTACCAATATAATTTTGCCTTCTAAATAATTTAATCAATACAAAAATTATTTTATCGAATTTAATCAATACAAAAATTCATATACGCAATTTCTACTTAAATCACTCAAATGCCGCATTGTAACTTACTTTTTTCAAGAGTGATTTATTTTTTTTCGCCATTTTTACTACCATTTACGGCTTGACAATTTTTAAGCTAAAAAATTTTATTTTTTCTACTAAAAATTTTTTTGCCTTGTAAAACAATTTTTTTTTGCTATAATTGCTTTAAAAAATTTTTTTCTATGATTTTTTAAAAATTTGTGAGGTGATTAATTTGCCGAAAATTTTTAATCCTGACGGAACTTTTGACGATGTTGACCACATTAATTTTTATCTTTTTAACGGTCCAGATATTTTTGTTAAATCGCGTTCAACTCCTATTTGTCCTGTTCCTAAAATGATTGCTGGAAATCGTCCTACTGATAACGGAAATTTAATTTTATCTGAAGATGAAAAAAATTATTTTGTAAAAAAATATCCCAATGCAGAAAAATTTATACGAATCTGCATTGGTGGAAAAGATTTTTTGCATAATGAAAAAAGATATTGCCTGTGGTTAGTTGACGCAACTCCTGATGAAATTAATAAAAATAAATTTATTTATGAACGCGTTAAAGCAGTTAAAGAATTTCGTTTAAAAAGTTCAAGTGCAAAGACAAGAAAGGATTCAGAAATTCCGCATTTATTTCAAAAAATTGTTCAGCCTAAAGAAAATTTTTTATTTATTCCGCAAGTAAGTTCAGAACGTCGAGAATATATTCCGATTGGATTTTTATCATCAGAAATAATTTCTTTAGACCCAAATTTAATTATTCCCGACGCAAATTTATTTCATTTTGGAATTTTAACAAGCAAAGTGCATATGATATGGACAAAAACAGTATGCGGCAGATTAAAATCAGATTACAGATATTCGGCGAAAATAGTTTATAATAATTTTGTATGGATGAGAGTAGAATTTATAGATTATGCGGAATTGATAATGGCGGCGGAAAAAATTTTAAAAGTGAGAAAAAATTATCCCGACGCAAGTTTAGCAGATTTATACGACGAAATAACAATGCCGAAAGAATTACGCGCTGCGCACAGAAAAGTTGATAAAATCGTGATGAAAATTTATAATTACGATGAAAGTTGGAGCGAAGAAGAAATTGCGACAGATTTATTGGAACGTTATAAATTTTTGATTGATTATCAAGCCGGAAAATATCCTGCAGAAAAAAATAATTTTGAAGAAGAGTAAAAAAAAATTTAAGAAACAAAAAAACCGCTCGATATAATGTTGAGCGGTAATTTTATAAATATATTTCACATTGGTGCGGATGGTGGGAGTTGAACCCACAAGTCCGAAGACATTAGATTCTAAGTCTAACGCGCCTGCCAGTTACGCCACACCCGCTACACAAAAAATCAGCTACAAAGTTAAATTTCAAAGCGTTAAAATTATAGCAATTAAATTAAGATTTGTCCATATGAAAAATTATTAAAGTAAAATTAAAATTTTTTTGAAATAAAGGAAGAATCGCAAAAACGTCGAAAAAATAAATAATCAGTTGAAAAAATATTTTTTGACGAAAAAATTTGATAGGAGTGGATTAAATGATAACACCTGAACTTTTGGCAAGAATAAATGAACTTGCAAGAAAAAAACGTACAGAAGGACTTTCAAAGGAGGAAGCGGCTGAACAAAAAAATTTGTATGAAATTTATTTGTCGGCGATTCGCGGACAAGTAATAAATCTTTTGGACGGAATAGAATTTATTGACGAAGAAAAAAATAAAAAACAGCCAAAAAAAAAGAAAGTGATTCATCAAACCACTTTAAGTCTTGAACAAATTTTTCACTAAAAAAATTTTTTTAGGTATGATATTCTCCGTTAATTTTTACATATTCGTAGCTGAAATCGCAACTCCAAACAGTAGCGGAAGAATTTCCTAAACCAAGTTCAATATCAATAACAATATCATGAGCCGCCATAATTTTTTTCAAAGCGGATTCATCATAAGTTGCGCCGACGCTGTGAGCATAAACGGGAATTCCGCCAAATTTTACGATAGTTGACGAAGGATTAATTTTTACGCCGGAATAACCAACCGCGCAGATAACACGTCCCCAGTTAGGATCTTCGCCAAAAAATGCAGTTTTAACCAATGGAGACTTGGCGATACTCATACCAACTTGTTTAGCATCTGAAAAATTTTTCGCGCCGTTTACGTTGATGGTCAAAAATTTTGTTGCACCTTCACCGTCAGCGGCAATTTTTTTGGAAAGTTCGCGGCAAATTTTTTCAAGAGTTGAGTAAAATTTTTCGTAGTCGGCATTTTTAGAAATAATTTTAGAATTTCCAGCCGCGCCGTTAGCAAGAACGGTAACCATATCATTAGTACTCATATCGCCGTCGATAGAAATCATATTGAAAGTAACTTCGGTAATTTCGCTTAAAGCGTTTTGCAAAAGTTTTTGGTCAATATCGGCGTCGGTTGTGATGAAACAAAGCATAGTTGCCATATCCGGCTGAATCATTCCTGAACCTTTAGCGATTGCGCCGAAACGAACTTGTTTGCCGTCAATTTCAACTTCCGTCGCTAAACATTTTGAATAAGTGTCAGTCGTAACGATTGCATTACCTGCGTTGACACTGCCTTCAGTCGAAAGATTTTTAACGGCGTCTTTGATACCGGCTTCCATTTTATCCATAGGAATATTTACGCCGATAATTCCTGTTGACGCAACAATTACGTCATCGGAGCGGCAATTCAATTCTTTAGCGGCAATTTCAGCCATTTTTTCAGCGTTACGCAAACCCTGTTCACCTGTGCAAGCATTAGCGCAACCGGCATTAGCAACGATAGCGTGAGCGGTTCCCGTATCGACAACAATTTTGCTGACACGAATGGGCGCGGCGGCGACTTGATTTTTAGTAAAAACTCCTGCTACAGCGGCTTCCTTCTCCGTATAAATTACGGCAACGTCAAGGTTACCGCTTTTTTTAATACCTGCGCGGACACCTGCCGCCTTAAAACCTTGCGGGTAAGTAACGCCCGCCGACTTATGATAATCACTAAACATAAATATAAAAATCCTCCTTTTGATTAATTCCTAATTCTTAATTAAAACTTTACCATGGGGTAAATTGCCAATGGAACTCAAATTTTTTACGCTTTGCCCTCCAACGCAAAATCGCCGTCGAGCAATGCAAGTCACGATACCAATAATAATCTATGTCTTCAAATTTACGGGTTTCTGTGCTGTACTTTAAACCGACAACAAATCTGTCTTTGTCCGTCAATCGATAACTCATTCCCGCCAAAAATTTACTGGAATAACTGTCGGGGTTATCGTATTCATACAAGGAATTTTTTGAATTATTTTTGGTGTAATTATATCCTACGAAGGCGGCAAATCTGTCATCAAATTCACGCGCCAACTTAATATCATAGTTCATACCATTCACCGTTGTATCGCCAATGTTCAAATCATCGTCAACATCATCATGTGTCAAAGTATAGCTGGTACTCAAAAATAACATATATTTATTGTCAATAGTAATAGGATCGTGAGACAATCCAACCGAAAATGCGTGGTGCGTACTGGAAAGGTTATTGTTGCGCCAATTACCAACTTCATACTGAATTGTATAAGTTATCGGCATATGTTCAAAATGTTTCATGTACTTCGTGTAAAGCGACGGTGTTTTTTTTATCCACTTACCATTACTGTCGTAGTAGTAGCCATATAAAAGTTTGGCATCAAAATCTCTGTTGAAATAACGCAGTTCCGCACTGCTACGAACACCTTGCTTAGTGTTGACGTGAGCATTAATTACACCAATCAAATTGTCAATAATCGGAAATACAAATTCATCTGTAATGTAAAAGCCTTGATCTTTATCGTAACCTATATGCGGGAAATACGGAGTTTCAGTTTCTTCAATCTTTCTCTCCATATAACCGCGCGTGCCGACAAGATTATTTTTAATCCACAACTTGATACCGTACATACGGATAATTTGTTCGGGCCAAATTTCCATTCTATCCGCGCTTAAATGGTAATCGGGAATATGTGCGCCGCATTTAGTTTGAGTAGCTTCGTAAACAACAATATGGTCAGGGTAAAATTCAAAACGCTTGCCAGAAATATAATATTCGCCAAATCTTCCCTTCGCATAATCGGCAGTTCCAACTTTTTTTCCGTAATTATAAATCATGTTGTAACCGTCCAAAGTTACTCGAGGAGCACTTGGCGTAAGTTGTATCATATGCCCTTTGTCCTCAATGCGAACTTCTTCTTCCTTAATATTGCCGCGAACTTCATCACTTTGAAAGCGATAACCTTCAAGCTGAATTACATCAACTTTGCCGGTCGCTACAAATTCACCGGTCGCCGCATTGTAAACTAAATCATCGCCTTCAAATGCAACAGGATATTTTCCTTCTTCAATTTCATGCGGCAATTCACTTTTCTTTTCTTCAATGTCGGCAAGTAATTTTTCCTGCTCTTCAGTCAACTGATTTTCGCGACGTTCACGGCGGCGATTTTCTATGTAGTCAAAAATTTCCGTGTTGGTATCGGAGCTGGATTGATAAATTGCATACGCCTTCGGAATTTCTACAGCCGTAAAACTCAATCCCAAAACTAAAACGGCAGGCAATGTAGGAATAATTTTCCGTCCGTTAAACTTCCTTGAAAAATTTCGTATAAACTTTTTGAACATCAACTTACCAACTCATTCATTTTCTTTAAATAAAAAATCGTCATCGTCATCAACATCATAAGTAGTATCGTTTATTGTCAGCGAACCGCGCCCGCCTTTCAACGCGTAAACAGCAACGTTATTTTTTATCTGAATATAAAGTTCAGTACCGGCGGGAGCCTCAAGATTTTTTCCATGAACCAAAACTCGGTTCCAATCGTCATTTAAATCCATTCCGACGATTGCCGCACCCAATACCATTTTTTTCTCTGCCATAATTTCCATAGCTGCATAATCAACGCAAGTGTCAATTTCTTGTCCGTCCATACAATTTACTTTGTAAAAATTGATATTAAGCTTACCGTTACTACCCCAGCCATTAGGTTTCTTAACAGTATCAACGACACCGACGCCGTAAAGACCTTTTGCAAAAACTAAATTGCCGCCGACTATCACGTCTTCCGCAACTCTAAATCTTACAGCGTCACCAACCTGCGCGGTACGTGTTCCAACGCCATCGACAAGAGAAATTTTTATGAGAGTATCTGCGGGCAGTTGAATTTCGTACATTGGAATATCTTCACTGCTAAAAGACATTTTAACCAATTCGTGGAGTCTGTCATTAATTGTGCCGTCATTCTCCTCTCCAAGCAAAGTTTTTTCAAGATTTCCAATTCTTTCTTTAATGCCGCCGATTTTAACTTCGTGCGCAATATTCCACTCCAGAGCATTAATTTTCGCCATAACACCGGGCGTCGCAGAATTATCGTAAATAATCGTGTAAAGTGCTTCAATGCGTGTATTCATATCTTCTTGAAGATTTCTTCCTGAATAATCTTTTTCAAGACGATTTATACGTTGCAAAATTGCTCCCTCACGCTCTACTCCGTAAGTATCGCGCTCAATTCTTGAAAGCAATTCATATGCAGAACTCGCGGCAAAAGTTACACTTGACATTGAAAAAATTATTGCCAATACTGCGCAGAAAAAAATTTTATATTTCATTTTAATCCTCCAATTTAAAGTGACCCTGTCAGCACAAATCGAACAATATCACCTATTAAAGATTTTTCGGCGTATGACGAAGGATGCCTGTAATTATCGTCTGATTTTAATTCCGTCCGTTCATCATAGGATAAAGTTTTGATAGACATTACTTGATAAATTTTTTCCCAATGATTTATCCGCAAATTTATAACTTCCATTTGATTAATACCGGCTCGAATAATATCAAAGTCAACGTAAAAAACGCTGTCACTTTCAACGCGAATTGTACTTGCGTCTACATAATAGCCCGTATCACCATTTGCGTCAATAAATCTCAAATCTTCCGCAGAACATTTTGCAAAGCTGAAAAAAATTATCGTAGTAAAAATTACGCTGAAAAAAATTTTTACGTATCTATGCATTCTAATCCTCCGTCATAAAATTTTTCCGCAAATAGTATAGCACAAAAAATTTTTAAACACCATTATAAAATTAAAAAATATCCATAAATTTTTCAGATGACATAAAAAATTTTTTTTGACAGACAAACTTTCAAGTGATAAAATTTCTGTGCAGGCAGTTGAGACAATCGCGGAAATTTAGTGATTAGTTGATAGTGAATAGTTTTTCTACAAGCTACCGGCTAAAAGTTGATTTACGAGGAAAGTCCGGACTCCATAGAGCGGCGTGCCGGGTAACGCCCGGTGAGAGTAATCTTGAAGACAGTGTCACAGAAAAGTAAACCGCCGTGTATAAATCGGCAAGGGTGAAAAGGTGTGGTAAGAGCGCACCGGCGAACGGGTAATCGTTTCGTCTGATAAACCTCACGCGGAGCAAAGCTGAATAGGAAAGGGTTGATGTTGCTCGCGGACCTTTCGGGTAAGCTGCTTGAGTTGGGCGGTAACGTCCAATCCAGATAAATGATTGTCACATACAGAATCCGGCTTATCGACTGCCTGCAACTTCAGGGATTAGGGGCTAGAGGATTTTTTCTTTAGTCCCTAATTCCGTTTAGAAGGAAATTTTTCTGTTGATAAAATTTTTTAAATCTGCGCGGAAAATTTTTCTTAAGTTGTAAATATCAATTTTCGATATAATACAAAGTAAATTTAAGATTAACGGTTCAGATACCGAAAAATATAATTATCGAAAAAATTTTTTAAAGGAATGTCGGCACTTGATTGACAAGGAACGTCATGAAGGTTAAACCTCGACAAGTTGCCTAAATATAAGAAAGAGAGTGATTTACTATGATGCGTTCCCTGTACTCCGGCGTTTCCGGCATTAAGTCACACCAAACGCGAATGGACGTTATAGGCAACAACATTTCCAACATTAACACAATCGGTTTTAAGTCAAGCCGTGTTACTTTTTCTGATATGCTTTCGCAAACAAGTTATAATGCGTCAAGACCTTCTGCCACTACTGGCGGTACTAATCCTCGACAAATCGGTTTAGGTGAAGCTGTATCAAGTATCGATATGATTATGAATGACGGTTCCGCGCAGGCGACCGGTAAAAATACCGACGTTGCACTTTCAGGTAACGGATTTATGATTCTTAGCAAAGGCACTGACAAATATTATACTCGTGACGGTGCATTTGAGTTCGACGCAAACGGTAACTACGTCTTGCCCGGTAGCGGTTACTATGTGCAAGGTTGGAACGCTATTGACGGTACATTGACAACCAGCGGCGTACCCGAAAATATTGTCGTCAAATCAGGTAAAACTATGCCGGCTACTGCAACTACAAATTTGGATTACGCAGGTAACCTTAACGCAGGTGCGCTGACAATTACAAGCATTACATACACAGGCGACCCCTCCGGCGATTCCAAAGCCGTTGCCAATGATCAACAACTTAATGAAATGCATGTAACTTATACCGACGGCACAACGGACACAATTACGGCACAATCTATAGATTACTCTGAAGGCGATACTGATACTACGGAAACTATGGCAGGTAAAACCGTCAGGGTAGGACAGAACCGAAAAGTTTTATCTGAAGATGGCACTACTCTCGTAACAAAAACGGTTGCAAGTGTTGGATTTGAAATGACTTCTGTTCACGGAGCTGAGGCTAGCGGAACTTTCGGAAGTGATACTGCCACTTATAATTTTACGAGCGGATCATTTACCATTTATGACCCTGGCGATGGCTCTGAAGGTTCGGGCGACTCCACTACATTAACAACGCAGTCCGTAAATGTTGACGGCTCAAACGTCATTGCGGCTACTTTAACTTTGAGTGACGGTTCATCATTAAAAGTATCAAGCGGTTTTTACGAGATAGGGCATAGTGTGCCTGTTACAACGGTGTCGACTGTTTACGATGCCGAAGGTAATATGCACTCCGTTACTTTGCTTATGGATAAGGCGGGCGAAAATGAGTGGCGTACCTACATTGCTCCTACCGTAAGCCAAAAAGGTTATCAAACAGTGGTAGCAATTACAGAAGATGACGGAACAAGTACAAATGTTTATTTGAATCGTCAAGAAGATGCTACAACTGGTGAAACCAGTACAAAATTGTCAAATGTTACGTTCACTTCATTGGGTGCAATTGATACAGCATTGACAAGTGGCGGAAGTTTATATCTGGATTATGATAACGGTAACGGCGCACAGCCTACAACTGTAGCTGTTTCCTTTAATGACATTACACAATATTCCGGTAGCAATACGGTTTATCCCACGACGGACGGAAATTCTTTGGGTATTTTGAATAGTATTGCAATCGACGTAAACGGCGTAATTAGCGGAACTTATACAAACGGCATAATTCAGACGGAGGCGCAGATAGCGGTCGCACAGTTCATAAACTCGGCAGGTCTCAATAAGCAAGGTACAAGCCTTTACAAAGAGTCAAATAACTCGGGCGCGGCGCGTGTTGGTACGGTTGGTGACTTCGGCTTTGCGTTCACTCCTTCTGCTTTGGAAATGTCTAACGTTGAACTGTCAGCTGAATTGGTTGATATGATCGTAACGCAACGCGGTTTCCAATCCAACTCCAAAGTTATTACTGTCGGCGATGAAATGCTTGAAACAATCGTAAATATGAAGAGATAGTTAATAGTTCCCTGTCGAAATGCGGCGGGAACTTTTTTAGTTTGACAAAAATTAATAAGCGTGATATTCTTCCATTGTAAAATTCTTGGGGCGAGGTGAAATTCCTCACCGGCGGTAAAGTCCGCGAGCTTTTTAGTTGATTCGGTGCAATTCCGAAACCGACGGTTAGAGTCCGGAAGGGAAAAGTTTTGCACACTGACTTAGAAAAAATTAATTGCCCTGAGCGTTATGCTTAGGGCTTTTTCGATTAGTGAGTTATTAACAGTTAATCAAAATATATAAAAATGTAGACGAAGGTGTAAAATTGTGTGCAGCGTAATGCTGAAAGCTCATAAAATAGCCATTGAGCCAGTTTGTGCTAACTTTAAAGCAGCCGGAATGACAGGAAAAGGGCCAGTGCAGGTTGAAACAGTCCTGCTAACTACGGAGTAGAATCCTGATGG
>JAFZIV010000007.1 GCA_017554235.1 Selenomonadaceae bacterium | reverse complement strand
GATTCGGTGAAGATGGCTGAGTGGAAGCACCTGTTCCCATTCCGAACACAGCAGTTAAGCACTCATACGCCGAAGGTACTGAACTGGAAACGGTTTGGAAGACTAGGTATTCGCCGATTTATATTTTCTTAAGGCTTTGGGTTTGAGGTTTACTTAAGTCCAAAGTCAACTTGTATTAAATGGCGGTCTTGGTGAAGTGGTTAACACGTCGGATTGTGGCTCCGATATGCGTGGGTTCGATTCCCACAGATCGCCCCACAGGGGTATAGTTCAATTGGTAGAGCGACGGTCTCCAAAACCGTAGGTTGTGAGTTCAAGTCTTACTGCCCCTGCCTTATAAAATTGTAAAGCCGTGTCAATGATGCGGTTTTTTTAGTGTATAAATTTTGCTACATTAAACAAAATAATATTGCAAAAATTTAGGAAAAGTTTTAGACTTCAAAAAATGGAGGTATATTTTATGGAAGAAAATTTAATTGTCGGACGCAATGCTGTAATTGAGGCGTTGAAGGCGGGACGAAGTATCAGTAAAATTTTTATATCGCAGGGCAGTGAAGGTTCAATTAAAAAAATAATTGCCTTAGCTGATGAGAAAAAAATTTTTTATGAGTTCACCAACAACGCTAAACTGGATAAAATTTTCAGCGGTCGACATCAAGGAGTTATCGCGATAGCCGCGCCGGTTGCTTATTCTACGCTGGAAGAAATTTTGGAGCTTGCAGAATCACGTAACGAGCCGCCATTTATAATTTTGCTTGACGAACTTGAAGACCCTCAAAATTTTGGAGCGATTTTACGCACAGCTGACGCGGCAGGAGTTCACGGCGTCATAATTCCTAAACGTAGAAGTGTTTCTTTAAATTCGACCGTTGCAAAAATTTCTGCAGGAGCTGTTGAATACGTTAAAGTCGCGCAAGTTGTCAACGTCGCTCAAACTTTGAATAAACTTCGCGAAATGGATTTAAAAATCGTCGGCAGTGCGATGGACGCAGAAAAAAATTATTTTCAAGAAGATTTGACAGGCGGGATAGTTTTGGTAATAGGCAACGAAGGAAAGGGAATGAGACGCTTAACGCGAGAAAATTGCGATGTGCTGATAAAAATTCCTATGGCAGGGAAAATAAATTCTCTGAATGCGAGTGCGGCAGCGGCAGTGTTAATGTACGAGATTTTTCAGCAAAGAAATTTTGCGAAATAAAAAACTGCCCTAAGGCAGAAAGTTTTTATCGGCTAAAATTAATTCAGCGCATCCAAGGCGGCAAATCAAGCCCAATGTCAGAATTATTAGGTTTACGATTTTGTTGGGGTTGTTGAGGTTGCTGGGGCGGTTGCTGTTGATTCTGCGGCGGAAAATTATTTTGCTGAGGTTGCTGATAATTTTGTTGATAATTCGGTTGATATTGTTGTTGCGGCGGCTGATTTTGTTGTTGCGTGTTAAAGGTGGGTGCGCCAAAACCGTTAAAGGAAGGAAAGTTAATCGGCTGTTGAGGTTGTCTCCTGTTCACATGGGGCTGTATATGCTGTTGCATTCTTGGCTGCATTGCCGGAGCGGAATCAATTTCGCCGTCAAATCTGGTTGCGATGATCGTTACTCTGACGGTTTCGCCCATTGATTCATCCAATGAAACGCCCCATAATATTTCGGCTTCAGGATGTGCCGCTTCTTGTACGGTTGTAGACGCTTCATTAATTTCATACATACGAAGATTTTCAGTCGCGCCCATAATGTTCAAAAGTATTCCGTGTGCGCCTTGAATACTCGTTTCAAGCAACGGCGAATCGATAGCCAATTTAACGGCGTTGACGGTTGCATTTTCGCCTGACGCCTCGCCTATACCCATAAGTGCCGAACCTGAATTGCTCATGACAGTTTGCACGTCAGCAAAGTCTAAGTTGACAAGACCGGGTACAGCAATTAAATCCGAAATACCCTTGACGCCTTGCCGCAAAATATCATCAGCTATACTAAACGCCTTCGTCATAGGCGTTTTTTTGTCGATAACTTGTAAAAGTCTGTCATTGGGAATAGTAATTATCGTATCGACATTACGCTTAAGATTTTCTATGCCCAAGTCTGCATTTTTCTTACGCTTAGGACCTTCAAAGGTAAACGGACGTGTGACAACTCCGACAGTCAATGCACCGACTTCACGCGCACATTCTGCAACGATGGGAGCTGCACCTGTACCTGTACCGCCGCCCATTCCTGCCGTTATAAACACCATATCGGATTTATCAAGTACTTTTAAAATGTCGTCACGGTTTTCAAGTGCCGCGTCCCTGCCGACTTCAGGACGAGCACCCGCACCAAGTCCGCGCGTTAATTTTGCTCCGATTTGCATACGTTTTGAAGCAAGTGCCGTCATAAGAGCCTGCGCGTCTGTATTTATAGCTACAAATTCAACGCCTTCAAGCCCCAATGAAATCATTCGATTGACAGCATTGTTACCGCCGCCGCCCACACCGATGACTTTTATTTTGGCAAACTTGTCCAAACCATTATCATCTAATTCAAACACATTGTATTCCTCCGTCAAAAGTTTTTTATCTGCAATTTTGAGAGGGCTAATTTCAAATTTTAGATTGCGGCTAATTGTACTACAAAAAATAAAATTATGCTATAGTACATAAAAAAAATATTAAAAATGGCGCATTAACATAAATCCTGCCGCGCAGGCAATAATCCCTGTCGAAAATGTTGCTATGATATTTATCACGGCTAGAACAGTATTTCCGTTTTGAAATAGCATTAAAGTTTCTATCGAAAACGATGACAAAGTTGAAAATCCGCCTAAAAATCCTACAACAAAAAATATTCGAGCCATTTCGGAAGTCTCGTTAAATCTGCCGAAAAAAATTCCCGTGAAAATTCCAATGAAAAGACTCCCCAGAATATTTACAGTTAATGTGCCAATAGGAAAATTTCCCAACTTGCCCGCTAATAATGTCGTTACAAAGTATCGAGACATTGCTCCTAAGCCGCCGCCTATGAAGACCAATAAAAATTTTATCATAAACTAAAACCTTAAAAAGCTCACCCTTTCAATCAAGTTCCCTACCAATAAATTTTTTTCCTAAGTTTTATCGCGAAAATATTTTCTGTAATCGAAAATCATATCAAATAATCCCGTAAATGCAACTATCTGCGCCAACATAAAATTTAAAATCACTATTACAAAAATCATTCTCCGAACAAATGTTGATATGTTGTACCTGTCAGCAATAAATGATAGCAAAGATATTCCTTGCACCAAGCCTATTAAGACGGCGAAAAATAACCCGTTCATTGCGACGAAATATAGCGCGGGTAATGCTCGTGTTTCTCCCCAATAAAGCCCCAACGCCGAAAATGCCGCCAAATATAAAAATGCTCTTGAAAATCTCCACTGCGCGAAGGACGGTAACGGCTCGGCAAATTTCATATTCAACTTGCGGAAAATTATTTTGGCAATTAAGTAGTTGACAACCACGTTGACAAGTGCGGTTAAAAATAAAATTATCGGCGTCAGGATAGCTATCAGTTGGATTAACGCTTCAACTTGATCTTGCGCATAACCTATCGTTGCAGGATCTATTCCGGCATTTTCGTAAATTTGCAATGCTTGCGCAAAAGATTCTCGCATAAGGTTTACTTCATCATCTATCACGTTGACGCCCAAAATTATTGTCATCATTAAGATTGAAATAACCTGCGCGGCAAACGCCATTATAAGCGTAGGTATTAAACATTTTACCGCGCTAAATCCTCTGCGTAAACAGTAGCCGAACATCAAGCCGCATAAACTAAACATCATCGTAATTCTTACGGCTAGTATCGGGCCCATAAACATTAAAAGCATTAATAAGGACACTAACGATGCCGCCGCGCCGTATTTAAATCCTTGTCTTACCGTCAATACGACTATCGGCAACGGGCAGAAAAATTCTACTAAAAGCCCAACGACAGGTAAATATGTTGCCGCCATTCCCAATATCGCCGTTATAGCCGCCATTAATCCGCTTTCAATCAGCGGTGCAACTTTACTGTTCATTAAACCTCCCAAAAACAAATTCGTCGACAGCCTGCGCGAAGCCGTCATCTTCACAAAGTCCCGTAATTAAATCACAAGATTTTTTAACTTCTTCGGTAGCATTGCCCATAGCAACACTTATTCCGGCTACCTTCAACATAGGTAAATCGTTATCAGCATCACCAATCGCAAGAACTTCTGCGCGGACAACGCCTAATTTTTCGGCAAGAATTGTAACCGCCGACGCTTTCGATACATTAGGACAAACAATTTCAGTAAAAATCGGCGCAGATTTAGTCACGTCAATTTTATTTCCAAATACCGCTTTAAGTTCCGCCATATGACGCAAATTTTCTTCTTCGCTCTCGGCAATGCTTAACATTTTGCAAACTTTAAAATGTTTTCCCTTCATACCTTCCCAACCAATAACGTTAGCTTGAACTTTTTGGCTTGCCTCATATTCTTGCACAAATTTATTATATTCAGGAACGTACAAAATATCTTCGCTGTAACTTTGCAAATGCCAACCGCGCTTTTCGTAAAACTTTACAATCTCGACGACAAGATTTTCCGGCAGACAATTTTCATAAATAATTTCGCCGTCAACAGATTTAATCAATGCGCCGTTGTAAGTAATAATCGGAACATTTACGCCAAGTTCCTGCGCAATCGGCAAGGCGGCGCGGTACATCCTGCCGGTTGCAATCGTTACCGTAATTCCTGCGTCCGTCATACGTTTAACCGCGTTGATATTCCGCGCAGAAATTTTTTTCTTTGGAACTAAAAGCGTTCCGTCAATATCACTGACAAATAATTTTATCTTCATAATTAACCTCCATTAGCTTGGAGCTTTAAAAAATTTTTTTCCATTACTGACCACTGACCACTTTTCACTGACCACTTAACTGTACTTCTTATCGCGCAGAAGGAAAAATCCTACAACGCCGTCAATCGCAACCAGCAACATTATATTTACGTCGAAAAATAAATTTGCTATGAACGTCGCCAAAATTATTATAATCGGCAGTACTAACTTTTTTTTGCACTGCTTGATTAAAAGGTCAATCGCAACGTCCAAAAGTAAAGCCGTCGCTCCGCATTGCATTCCCTTCAAGACAAGTTGAACGCTTTCATTTTTTGCAACCAATTCATAAAATGACGCAACTATACAAATTATAATCAGCGGCGGTAAAACAGTTGCGAACATTCCCGTAAGTGCGCCGAGTATTCCCGCCATTCGATAGCCGAGCATTATCGCCGTATTAACTGCCATTATTCCCGGCGTTGACTGCGCGATTGCAACCATGTTAAGCGTTTCTTCTTCGCTTATCCAACGATATTCGTCGACGTATTTTGCTTTCAAGAGCGGGATTATAACATATCCGCCGCCAACTGTGAACATACTGATTATAAATGTTGACTTGAACAGTTGCCAATAAAAATTTTTATCTCTCATAAATCCTCCTTTGGATAAACAATTTTTAAAAAATTTTCCTTACACTTTAAAGCGTAAATGATTAAATTTGCTTGATTCAATCCTACGAAAATTGCCGCCGCTTTTGCTTGGCAGTTTAAAGATTTTTTAGGATTAAATTCAATGTCGGTGAAGGCGTTAAATTTCAAAATTTCCTCCGCCAAATCTGGATTAAGATTTAAAGCGTTAATGTAGAGCCAATCGTAAAAATAAGTTGTAGGCTCAAGCGGAAAGGCTTCATTAAAATATTTAAAACCTATCAACTTGCCGCTGGTTTTGATTCGCTCATCGGTTTTAGCTTCGCGAGAAGTCTTATTCAGCAGGTCGACGTAAGGACCGCCGTTCTCAAAAACTTTACTGCCTTGAAATGCACTTTCTACAGAAAAATCTTTTTCAAAATCTGCGCGGGAAATTTTTAAATCGAATGCGCCGAGTTTTACACCAAGAGGATTTTCACTCTTAGACGAAATTTCCAAAATATTTTTTTCGGGATAGCTTTCCAAAAATGCGGAGTGTAAACTTTTTATGCTTAAACGTTTTTGTTTATCAGAAAATCCGTTATAAAACTTAAAATCCGTGTGAATTATTTCCACAAAAGGCGCAGAATGTTTTGCAACGTAAACGGGACGATTAGCCATAACAGTTACCTCGTTGAAATTTACCTGCCAAAATTTATAATCGTGTCTTGGTGCAAAATAATAATCATCAACTTTCAGAGGAATATTTGAAAAAAGTTTTTTATTTTCCGTTGCCCGCGAAGAATTTTTGAAAACTATTCCTGCAAAATATTTTAACGGAATATCACCCAAGCAAAGTATTTCGGCTTGTGGGTCAGTCGGTTCATTGGCATTAAGATTGCGCATTTTTCTAGACGAGTCGTCCGGCTCATAAAACATTTTCTGAAAAGCGTCTACGGACATTCGTTTTTCCTTAGAAATTTTCTTTACATTATCATTGGAAGCATTTGTATAATTAAACGCGCAAGGGATATTGCCCAAAATTTTTTCGGCGTCCAACAAGATTACCGCCCAATCTTCAGATGCGCCACTATACTTATAAAACATTTTGTAATTTGGAAAAGTTATTGAAAGCGACAATGAATTTGTAATATTATCTCGTCGCGTGTCATCATTGTAAGAATAATTTAAGGATTTGTCGTCAAGATTTTTTCGTGTCAATAGACCGAATTTAGCTATACTCGGTAGATTTTCAATTTTTGTGAAATGAACCAAAAATTTAATGCCGCGAAATTTTGCTAAAGCCACAAAAATATTTTCAGGTTGTTTCGGCGTGTCAATGAATAGATTTTTAAACTTATCCCATATGTCGCTGAAAAAATTTGTTAAGCTTTTCCAATTCATAATCAACCGCCCTTTATAAAAAATATTATAACCCAAAATTTGAAAATTTGATATAATTTTATCAAAGGAAGTGGAATTATGACAGAAAAATTTTTAATTGAACTTCTGCGCGGATATAAGAATAATTTGGTTGAAGAAAAAGAAATTGTCGAGCGTTTAAAAAATTTGCCGTTGGACGCGGTAGAAAATTTAGGATTTGCAAGCATAGACCTTCATCGCGAATTGCGGCAAGGATTTCCTGAAGTAATTTACGCGGCAGGTAAGACAAAGGAGCAAGTCAGAGAAATTTTTAAGCGACTGTATGAAAAGAGCGACGGAAATTTAATTGCCACTCGTGCAAGTCGTGAGAAATTTGAATTTGTAGCGGAAGAAATTCCCGCCGCGCAGTATAGTGACGCCGCGCAGATGATTTACGTTGACAGAAAAAATTTTGTCCGCGATGATTCACGAAATATTTTAATTTTGACGGCGGGGACAAGTGATTTACCTGTTGCGGAGGAAGCGCGATTGACGGCGTATCTTTTCGGAAATAGCGTAAAAATTTTTCATGATTGCGGAGTTGCAGGCATTCACAGACTTTTTGCACATATGAAGGAAATTGAGACGGCGAGCGTTATAATTGTAGTTGCCGGTATGGAAGGCGCGTTGGCTAGTGTCGTTGGCGGCTTGACGGATAAACCGATTATTGCCGTGCCGACGAGTGTAGGTTATGGCGCGTCGTTTAACGGGCTTGCCGCATTGCTTGCTATGCTGAACAGTTGCGCGGCAGGCATTTCTGTCGTCAATATTGATAACGGATTCGGCGCGGCTGTGGTTGCAAGCAAAATCGTTAAGGTAGGAAAAAATTTCTAGGGCTGTTGGTAAAGTCTAAATTTGAATCATAACAGCGGCAAGAATTACGAAATTCGGAAAGCAAATAGCCAATTTATCGTAACGGGTAGCAATATGCCGGTAGTTTTTTATGCTTTGAAAAAGGTAGTGTCAATAGTTTTGTGTAAGTAAGAAAGAAATTAGCGGTCGAATTTATCGAAGAAAACAGCCATACGGTCATCAAGTAAAAGTTGGTTACGAACCAGCGACCAGTTAGCTACGGGACGTTCTGCTCACTTACGATAAAATAAACAGTGATGATTATTATGTCTTCTAAAATAAGTGGAGAAAAAAGCAATCACAGATTTTAGGAGGATTTTTTTATAGAAATATATGGTTACGTTCGAGTATCGACGCTTGAACAAAATGCGGACAGGCAAGTTGCGGCGTTGACAGGTTTTGGAGTGCCTGTAAAAAATATTTTTAAAGATAAGCAGTCAGGAAAAGATTTTGAAAGACCGTCGTATAAGCGACTGATGAGAAAACTGCGCGGCGATGACGTTCTTGTAATAAAGAGCATCGACCGGCTTGGACGCAACTATGCCGATAATGAAAAAATTTTTTTCAAGCGATTAACATTTTTGAAGTTGGCGCGTATAATAGGCAGAAAGAAAAAATTAAAAATTTGAAAGGAAGTTTTAAAAATGACAAAAAAAATAATTTTGAATGAAGATGTTATGAACTTCGAGGAATTGGATCGCGTATCAGGAGGCTCATGTTTTGAAACGTCTCGTGACAGTAAATTTTTGAACGTATTGTTACGTGGTAATTTTGCCCAGTGTGACAGATACGGCGCATTTAAGTCAAAGTTTTTTGACCAAGAAATACAGAAGGCTTGGATGGCTGCAGGAATTTCATGCAAGACGGATATCTTCAGTGCTAATGTGTACGAAGCGCAGATAAACGGCAAATGGAAAAAAATCACTCAAGAAGAAGCCTACGAATATGCACAAAGTCACATTGGAAAAAAATTAAATCGTTCAGATTGGGATTGGTAAAAATTTTATAAAAAATTTGGAGGTTAATAAAGATGATGACGGAAAAATTTTCAACAGAAATTATGGATATGGAACAACTTGACGAAGTTTCAGGCGGCGGTTATATAGTAACGTCTCGTGACAGCAAATTTTTGAATGATTTAGGCGGCACTGACCTTTGTGATCGCTACGGTAAATTTAAAACATTTTTCGACAGCGACATAGATAACGAAGTTGCACGCGCTTGGCAAAAATGCGGAATTGATGTTTGTATAAGACAGTACGCAGATAATGTTTACATTTATAAAGGCGAGCAGATAAACAGAGTTAAGGCAATGCTGATTGCATGCGAAAAGTACGGAAAAAAATTAATCAATATGAATATTGACGAATATGGCATTAACCAATGAGATAACTCAATAAGAAAAATTTACCCTTCGACAAAAATCGGAGGGCTTTTTACTAACTTAGGTAGTGTCAATAGTTTTGTGTAAGTGAAATTTGTCGAACAGAGTCGCCATACGGTCATCAATTAAAAGTTGGTTGCGTACAAGTGCCCAGTTCGCTACGGGATTTTTGCCAAACAGAGACTGCACCATGATATTTAGACCACTTCTGACAAAAACGCTCAAATTCAAATTTAGCGGCTTTCAATCGCCACAAAATGCCTAAAATTCTTTAGTCGGCACATATTTTAAATAGTTACGAATGAGGTGGACAATAGTTGCGCTTGCCATAGTCAAATATAAACAAACACATTCGAGAGGATAAACTCTCCGGCGTACTACACACCTCTATCCGATTGTATAAACTTTCGGACTACTTGTAAACTACAACCACCTTTCAAAAGATTTGTCTATCTGTCCTCCGACTCTACGTCAACGTTGCCGTTCCATAATGTTATAGTGTCTTGCCCGAATCGCATGCGGGGCTATTTTTTTGATTCACTTATAACGGAACTGAAATATAAGCTTCAGCCACATCTCCACCGATGGTCTGTCTTTCCTTCATCTTAAGTCGGTCACGTATAATTTAACATAAAAAGCTATAGTTGTCTATAAAAATTAAATTCAAATACGATACTTCTCAGGTTAAAATAATTTGTCCACAGTTTCTAAGATTTATGAACGTATGAAAAATAAGTTTCGCGCATTTGCTTACGAGTTTTAGGAGCGTCCCAAAGTTCGCCGATAGAATTTTTTCTCATCGCGGCGGTTAGGTGGTCGAATAAGTCAGGAAAAGTTTTTCCAAGTTCAACAATAAGATTTTTAATCGTCTGCCTATTCGTAGTTCCGTCGATAGGACAGGGAGATTTCAACACGTCAAAATTTTTTTCGGCAATAAAATTTTCTATTTCAAATTCGCGCAGATAAATCAGCGGACGAATCACCGTAACATTGGTTCGACTCAAAAAAGTTTTTGGCTGAAATGTTGTAAGTTGTCCCGATGAAAGCAAACTCATTAAAAAAGTTTCTACCGCGTCGTCAAGGTGATGTGCATAGGCAACTTTATTTGCGCCGAGTTCATTGGCAATTCGATTGACTGCGGCACGTCTAAAGTAAGCGCAGGTAAAGCAAGGATTCTTTCCTTGTTCACGAATTACGCCTGCAATGTCGACGCTGTGAATTTTGTGTTGAATGTCTAGTGATTTACAAAACTCTGTAAGCTTAGCGGCATTGGATTGAAAATTTTCATCGAAGTTGGGATCTATCGTCAACGCGACGAGTGAAAAATTTTTGGCAAGACGTTTCTGCAAAATTGTCAACGCGTAAGTTAAAAGCAAACTGTCCTTGCCGCCCGACAAGCCTATTAAAATTTTGTCTCCGTCTTGAATCATATCAAATTCGACGAGCGCACGCATAATTTTACTTTCAATTAATTTTTGCAAAATATCACCTACAAAATTAAAAGTGTCAACGCGATTACGGCTAGGACAAGTGCTTCAACGTAACTGAATAATTGTCCTAAATTTTTTTTGCGCAAAATTAATGTTCGTACTTTTCCCGCGCAGATTGCTATTGCCGCCATAATAAAAAATCCTTGTACAGCGAAGGTTACGCCCAATAAAATTATCTGCAAACTTGGCGACTCCGAAAAGTTTACAAATTGCGGCAAGAAGGCGAGAAAAAATAACAAAACTTTTGGGTTGAGGACATTCATTAAGACGCCGCGCCTATATAAAGCCGCGAAAGAAATTATTGCGTCAGACTTTTGCATAGAAATTTTTTTACCTGCGCGGGCTGATTGAAAGGATTTAAACGATAAAAAAATTAAATATGCCGCTCCGAAAATTTTTAGCACCGTGAAAGCGACGGGAGAATTTTGTATAAATGCCGCGACGCCGACCATTACCAAAAATGTATGGAAAATTATTCCGCTAACCAAGCCTGCCGCCAATATTACGCCGGATTTCGCTCCGTCCGATAAACTTTTTGTAAGCAAATATAAATTGTCAGGACCGGGCGCAAGCGTTAAAAGTATCGACGCCGTTAAAAAATACACGAAAGTTGAAATCTCCAAAAACATTCCTCCCAATAAAATTTGCCAATACCTAAAGTTTATGGTAAAGTTCATTTTAGTCAAGAAAAATTTTGTAAACATTACTGGCGCGAATGTGCATAAAATAATTTCAATAATTTTTCATAATGGCGGCAGGGAAATTTTCTATTAAAGCGAATAATAAAGTAAATCAATTTAGAATTTCAATTTTAGGAGGATTTTCAAAGTGGAAGAAAAAGATTTAGTGAAAACTGATAACGGTCTTGGTACTATCAAGATTGCGGACGAAGTTGTTAGCATTATCGCCGGTTTGGCGGCGACGGAGATTGACGGTATTGCCGGAATGAGCGGCGGACTCGTCGGCGGTATCGCTGAAATGCTCGGTCGTAAGAACTTCTCCAAAGGCGTTAAAGTAGAAGTCGGCGAACGCGAAGCGGCAGTCGATCTGTTCATTATAGTCAAATACGGCGTCCGTATCCCCGACGTTGCTCTCGCCGCGCAGGAAAATATTAAACGCGCTATCGAAAATATGACGGGACTTTCTGTCGTCGAAGTCAATGTTCACGTTCAGGGCGTCAATTTCCCCGAAGATGAAGAAAAAGCAGAGGAAGCCAGAGTTCGCTAATTATCGTTTACGAAAGGGGCGACGGTTTTGGGAATACTAGGTCGCCTGTTATTGTTTTTGTATGTGCTGGTTGTAATAGTAGCTTTGGTCGCAGTCGGCGGCGTATGTCTGAATTTTATCCCGACGCAGGTTTGGCAAAATGAACTTCCCTTCATAATCAGAAGTCAAGAAACATTAGCTGTAATAGTCATAATGTTGATAGCAAGTTTCTGTTTGTTAAGCGTGGTTTTCTCAAGTAAAAAATCTGCAAAAATTTTAAATCCGTCAGATTTGGAATTGCAAAAAGACGAGACAGGCGAAGTTAAAATTACAATCGAAGCATTGGCAGGAGTTGTGGAAAGGGCAGCCTTGACAGTAATCGGAGTCAGGCAAGTTAGCGCATCAGTTTACAAGCAGGATGGAAAAGTACCGTTAAAAATCGAACTCGATATAGTTTTGAGTCAAAATTATACGGCACAAAAAGTAGGCGAACAAGTAAACAAAGCGGTCAACGAAGCATTAATGGCGACGGCACAAATATCAGGCGTTCCCGTAGAAGTTAAAGTAACCGAAGTGACTCACGCCATTATCGAGCGTGAAAAGCGCGTCGTGTAGGTGTTTTTGTGTTTGGTAAATTCTTTGAACTGAAAAATTTGATAGCCGATACTTTTACGAGTAGACACGGCAGTAGCGAATTCGAGCTGAAGAAAAATGATTACGGTAAAATCTACGGCGAAACAGCAATGATTGAGCGAATTGCTGAACGGACTGCGGTAAAAATTAAAGGCATTAATAATGCTAATGCGGTAGTTGACAGCCCAAAAGGTAATTTGCCTTTGAAAGTGCGTTTCACTATAGGAATTAAACCGGATTATTCGGCTAACGAAGTCAGCGCAAATTTAATCAGTGAAGTTAAAAAAATTTTGGATGAAATGTGCGGAATCGTTAATGCGACGGTTGATATAAGAATTACGAGCGTTAAAAGTCCTGAAAAGGTTGAGCGAAAACGTAGAGTGAATTAGGCGGTGAAAATTATGTGGGAAGAAGTTAAAGCAAAAATTTTAAGCTTCTTCGAGGTACGCCGTGCTCGTAAAATCGGATTTTTGTTCGGCTTAATTTTTGGTATCATAATTTTAATTTTCGGACCGTTCCAAACGTTTTTCACAGTATTTTGTGGGGTAATAGGGCTGTATATCGGCTCACGTTTCGACGAAGGAGACGACTTGGTAGGGCGGACTCTCAAGCTTATTGAAGAAGCCTTGCCGAAACGTTTTCAGCGTTAAGATTTTGTAATTGGTATAAAAATATGGATCGTACAGAAGCAAGAGAAACGGCGTTTAAGGCATTGTATCAGCTGGAATTTACGCCTAGCGATGAAGAAGATTTTTACGAATCACTTTCAATCGAAAACGCAATCGAAGAAGGTACAAAAGTTCAGCAAAGACGCTTGACTTATATTGAAAACGCGGTGAAGGGAACAAGAAAATATCTCAAAGAGATTGACGAAATGATAAAGCCGTATCTCAAAAAAGGTTGGACGTTGGAGCGACTTTCGACGGCAGACAGAAATATTATAAGGCTAGCCGTGTACGAAATGAAATTCGCGGAGGACAAACTTTCTGCGGGTATCGCCATAAATGAGGCTATTGAACTTGCGAAAAAGTACGGCGCGGACGGGTCAAGCCGCTTTGTAAACGGTATACTCAACGCAATAGCTAATGAGCTGGCGGTCGAATCTTAAATCAACTACAGCTCGGTTTGGTCGGACGCCTTGTCCGACTTTTTTGTTAGGGGTTAAAAACAGTTGCCGGAAACTTATAACAACTTATAAAAAGAATTGAAAATGTTGACTGTAAAATAAATTAGGGCGATGAGGCAGATGATGAAATCATACAAAGTAATGCTGATACCGAATAAGAAACAGCGAACAAGACTTTTTCAATTTGCAGGAAGTGCGAGATTTGCGTACAACTGGGCTTTAAACAGGGAGATGACAGCTTTTAAAAATGGCGAGAAATTTATTTCTGAGTATGACCTTCGCAAAGAATTTACATTGATGAGAAATTCAGATGAATACAAATGGCTGAAGAAAATATCAAACAATGTAACAAAGCAAGCGATAAGAGATTTAGGAATTGCCTATAAAAATTTCTTTGAAAAACAGGAAAAAACGAAAATCAAGTACACGAAGAAAAAGTTAGCATATCTCGCAAGAATCGGAAAAAGTCCGGCAGTCTATGATATGAACGGGCATCCGAAATTTAAGTGTAAAAGGAAAAATGATTACAGTTTTTATCAAGCCACGGATAAAATCCAGATAACTTCAACGCATGTGAAGCTTGAATCAATCGCGTTCAGTCGAAGGAAAAATCGACAGAAATTAAATTGGATAAAGCTTGCGGAAGTTGGAAGAATACCAGTCGGAGCAAAATATAAAAATCCGCGAATCAGTTATGATAGTTTAAATTGGTGGTTTTCAGTATCGGTAGAGTTTGAACCCCAGAAATCTGAAGGCAAATTTACAGAAAGTATAGGAATAGATTTAGGGCTGAAAAGCTTGGCGGTATGTTCGGACGGCAAAATTTATCCCAATATCAATAAAACTAAAACAATAAGAAAACTTGAAAAGAGACAAAGGCGGATAAATCGCTCAATCTCCAGAAAATATAAAATGAACGGAAAGGAAGGTGAAGACCGTTACCTGAAGACGAAAAATATTATAAAGAGTGAAGAACTTTTATTGAAGAACTACCACAGGCTGACAAATATTCGGCAAAATTATCGTCATCAAATTACAACAGAAATAATTAAACGAAAACCAAGTTTGATATGTCTGGAAGATTTGAACGTGAAGGGAATGATGTCGAATAAACATTTGTCAAAAGCAGTACAGGCGCAAGGTTTTTATGAATTTCGCAGACAAATAGAGTACAAGGGAGAATGGACAGGAATTACTGTTATAATAGCAGACAGATATTATCCGAGTTCAAAAACTTGTATTGCATGTGGAAACGTAAAGAAAGATTTGCGTTTATCAGAAAGAATTTATCGCTGTGAAAAATGCGGAAATGAAGTAGACAGAGATTTACAAGCGGCGATAAATTTAAAACGATACGGAGAGAGCAAAGTACCCGTACGTTAGCGGGGAATTTAAGCCTGTGGAGCGTTACAGCAAACGCAAGTAGTGCGACTTATGTCAAACAAAAGCGGACGCGTTGAAGCAGGAATGAAACATTAAGTTTTACAACTTTTTATAAGTTTTCAGTAACGGAAAAAATGCAAACTAAATTCAAAGAAATTTGGGCGGCACGGACAAAACTCATTGAGGAAAATCTTCATCGCGAATTGCATAACACGCCCACTATAGATGAAAAAATTTTTCAGGCAATGGAATACAGCTTGATCGGCGGCGGGAAAAAACTTCGTCCCATTCTCTTAATGGCGGCGGCTGATGCAATTTCCAACGAAGGCGAAAAATTTTTACCTGTAGCCTGCGCGGTCGAAATGATTCATACATATTCGCTGATTCACGACGACTTACCGGCTATGGATAATGACGATTATCGGCGCGGCAAGTGGACTAATCATAAAGTTTTTGGTGACGCGATAGCAATTTTGGCTGGGGACGCTCTCTTAACTCTCGCCTTTGAAGTCATCACGCGGCAGAAGGCAGACCCTAAAACTTTAATTACAGTGATTCGCGAAATTTCGACGGCGGCAGGTATCGGCGGTATGGTCGGCGGTCAAGCAATCGATATACAATCCGAAGGTAAACGCCTTAATCTTGTCAAACTTAGACGTATGCACCTCGCTAAAACCGGTGCGCTTTTCCGTGCGGCAATTCGTAGCGGCGCAATTTTGGCGGGCGCGTCTGATGAAAAGCTTGACGCTTTAACGAAGTACGCGGAAAATTTTGGACTTGCCTTTCAAATTACGGACGATATTTTAGACGTGACCGGCAAAACTGAAACTCTTGGAAAATCCGTAGGCAGTGATACGCGCAATAATAAATCTACTTACGTAACGCTTATGGAACCTCAAGAGGCTCAAATTCTTGCCGAATTGACGGTTGAAGCTGCCGTTGATAATTTAAAAATTTTTGGCGACGAGGCAGATTTTCTGCGCGAACTCGTAGAATTTTTGCTGAACCGTAAATCTTAACTGAAAATTTTTTAATTACGCATTACTCATTAAATCGAGGAGAGATTGAGACGGGGTTACTTGAAAAATTAAATTCGCCGGCTGAACTTCACCGAATGAATTTATATGAATTGAAAATTTTAGCGGACGAAATTCGCGAACTAATCTTGACGACGGTTTCTAAAAACGGCGGTCATCTTGCACCGAGTTTAGGCACTGTCGAATTGACTTTGGCATTGTACTCCGTCTTCGATTTAAGCATTGACAAAATTGTTTGGGACGTTGGGCATCAAACTTACACGCATAAAATTTTAACGGGGCGGCGCGATAATTTTAATACTTTACGGCAACGCGGCGGCATTTCAGGTTTTCCGCGCAGAGTTGAATCACGCTACGATCACTTTGGCGTTGGTCATGCGTCAACGTCGATTAGTGCGGCGTTGGGAATTTTAATGGCAGAGGAACTTCAAGGCGGTTTCGGAAAAGTTATCGCGGTTATTGGCGACGGCGCATTGACTGGCGGAGAATCTTTCGAGGCACTTAATCACGCTGGACAGCTTAAGAAAAAGTTAATCGTCGTCCTTAACGATAATAAAATGTCGATTGCCAAAAATGTCGGTGCGTTATCTGAATATCTTTCTGAAATTCGTCTTGCTCCTCAATATCGGCGAGTTAAAAAAGAATTTGAAGATTTAATGCGTAACCTGCCCATTCCTGATATTGGCGATAAAATTTTGCGGGCGGCGCAGTCTGTTCGTTACGGCGTCAAGTCCGCGATTGTTCCTGACACAATTTTTGAGGCTTTAGGCTTTGTTTATCTGGGGCCGATTGACGGGCATGATATTAACGCGATGAGAGATATTTTTTCGCGCGTTTCGGTGATTGATGAACCGGTTTTGATTCACGTCCATACTACTAAGGGCAAGGGTTACGAGCCTGCGGAAAAATTTCCTGAAAAATTTCATGGCGTCGGCAAGTTTGATAAATATTCCGGCGAAGTTGCTAAAAAAGTTACGCCGCCAACTTATACTGAAATTTTTAGTAATGCGATTGTCGATTGTGCTAAAGAGAATGAAAAAATTGTAGCGATAACTGCGGCAATGCCTGCGGGTACGGGATTAAAAAATTTTGCGAAAAAATTTCCGCGCAGATTTTTTGACGTAGGAATTGCGGAGGAACACGCCGTAACTTTTGCGGCAGGTATGGCGGCTAATGGATTGCGTCCCGTCGTGGCAATTTATTCAACGTTCATTCAACGTGCCTACGATCAAATTTTACATGACGTTTGCTTACAGAATTTGCCGGTAATTTTTTGTTTAGACCGCGCAGGTTTAGTCGGCGAGGACGGCGCGACACATCATGGCGTTTTTGATATAGCGTATTTGCGCACAATTCCCAACATAAATATTCTTGCGCCGAAAGATGAAAATGAATTGCGTCAAATGTTTTTCGCGGCGGTTAAAGCTAAAGTTCCTGTAGCGATTCGTTATCCGCGCGGTGCAGGTTACGGCGTGAAAGTTTTGTATGTGACTGAAAATTTAGCATGGGGCAAATCTGAATTTGTTTATAAGTCTGAACGCGCTGATGTTTCAATATTCGCGGTAGGAAGTATGGTTGCACCGGCGATTGAGGCGGCTAAACTTTTGGCGATGAAAAAAATTTCTGTCAACGTCATCAATGCACGATTTGTCAAGCCGCTTGACACGGAAACTTTACGGCGTGAAGCGTCAACGGTAAAACTTATAGCAACTTGCGAAGAAGGCGCACTTAACGGAGGATTCGGCTCTGCAGTTACGGAATTTCTTGCCGATGAAAATATTTTAGTGCCGATTATACGTTTTGGAATTGAAGATAAATTTGTTGAACACGGCAAGCGCGATGAACTTTTAGAACTTTGCGGCTTGACAGCTAATAATATTTACAAAAAAATTCTTGAACATTTTGAGTCTGGCAAATTTTTCTACCGACCATCACAACGTTTTCGAAATTTGTAATAAATTTTTGCGTCAAAAGAAAAATGCTGATAAAAAATTCAACCAGTTAGGCAACTTCTCGATTTTCTTGGATACTAAGAAAGCCGACACTTTAGGAACGCGGCGATAACCTAAATTCATCAAAAAGTTATTCGCGAAAATCGCAGTTGCCGACCAATGTTTTCTTTGCTACTTTCTTTTGCGCCAAAAGAAAGTAAGTTAAAAAGAAAAAAAACTTTAAGCCTAAAGAAAAGTAAATCTAAAAAACAAAATAATTATTATTAAAAAATGTTTGTCAAGCTTTTAATGATGTGGTAAAATTTCTAAAGAATAACCGCTTCTACAACTGAAGTGCGATAAAAAGTAATCAAAAAAAGCGGGTGATTTATTATTATGGAAAAGGTCAAAGTGATGATTGTTGACGACTCAAGAGTAAGTCGCTTAATGTTGGCAAATAATTTAGCGAAAACTAATTTTGAAGTCGTCGCAATGGCAAAGGATGCCGCAGAGGCACTTAGGCTTTACGAGGCAGAAAACCCCGATCTTGTCACAATGGATATGAACTTGCCTGATTCTGACGGCATAGAGTGTAGCCGTAAAATTTGTGCAATGGATCCCGGGGCAAAAATCGTAATGATAAGTGCCATGAAGGATGCAAACTTAATTGAGCAGGGCAGAGCGGCGGGGATTAGCGCATTCCTTCAAAAACCTGTAAGTCCAAATGATTTACTTGATACGTTAATGTTGCTCTGTCAAGAAAAAATTAGTCGAATTGCTTTCCTGCGTGAATCGTATGCAAAACCTTTTGCCGCGTCTCTTAAGCAGGGGCTTTTAGATTTAGTTCATTTGCATGTTGAACCAAAAACCGAATATTACGAGAAAAAATATTTGGAAGTCAACGGCATAGCAATTATAATCGGCTTAACAGGATCGCCCAACGGCAGGGCTATCGTTTATATGTCCGATGACACAATGGAAAATTTTGCAAAGAGAATGTTGGGCGGCGAACTTGAAGACGAAGACGATGCACAAGAAGCAGTTGAAGAAGCGGCAAATATTTTCATAGGACACGGTGTTTCGGCGATTAACGGCATTTTCAAAAATAAAGAAATGAGAATTACTCCACCCGGTACTTTTTACGGTTCGGGCGTTAAGATGACAACTCAAAAGTTGGTAACGTTTAAAATTACGGCGATGACGGAGATCGGCGAAATTGGCATAAACGTCGGATTTGCGGAAGGAGATTGATACCATGGATGCAAAACTTGTCAACCCATTTATCGAAGCATTCATGGCAGTTATGCCGATGCTCGGCTTTCAAGCCCCCACAAGAAAAGATATGTCCGTAAAAAATAAAAACGCCGTAAGCAAAGGCGTAGTTGTAATGGTCGGATTCACTAAGCAACTGCGCGGAAATGTCGTTTACAATATTACGGACGAAACGGCAAGATTTATCGCGTCAACAATGATGATGGGAATGCCTGTTCCTGAATTTGACGCAATGGCACAAAGTGCTATCAGTGAACTTTCAAATATGCTTTCTGCAAACGCGGCGACGAATCTCACGCAAATGGGGCTTGACGTTGACATTTCGACGCCTAACTTGACAATCGGCGAAGGCTTTTCGGTTAAAATCAGCGATTCAAAATATTTGGTGATTGCAATGGATTTACAGGGACACAACGTAGAAATTGCAATTTCGGTTGATAGAAATTATTAAGTTCATAAACAATTCTAAAATAAAAAAACGCGGTTGACCCGTCAAAGGATAGGTTACCGCGTTAATTTTGTTATTTCGATGAATTTTTTCTGTCTGGAATAAAAAAGCACTCCGAAGAATACAAGATATATCATTTTAATCACCGTTTAGGTTTATTGGGTAAATCGTATTTATCAAAAAGTTCTAACACTCTGCGCTTAAGTTCAGAATTAATTGGTTCATAAGCCGCTCTGTTAGTGTCCAATCCTATAACGTATTTACCACTTGCTACAAGTTCATTAGTTATTTTCTCTTCTTCATCAAGTGCCCATTTAATTAATTTGTGAAATTCTTCATTGGCTTTCTGATAGCGCAATTTAATATCCTCTTTTAACGTTTCCACCTCCTATAGCTAATTCCTTACTCTTTTTGTCTATCTACTATTGCGCCAAAATTAATTTCTGTATCGGGCGGAAGGTCGCGATATTTTTCACGAATTTCTTTCCAACGACGCTTTTTAATTTTTTTTACTTGAGCGTAGTACTTTTGATTGGTATCAAGTCCTTCTTCAAATAAACCTTGACTTTTAAGTTTCTCATCGATTTTTTCAATTTCTGAGTCTTCCCAATCAAGCAAGGCTTTTATCTCGTTTACAAGTGCGTTTTTCTTTCCAAATCATTCACGTTTCCATCTCCTATATCTGAAACCTTCCAATGGTGCTTGAGCATTCATAACTTTATGTCGATCTTTGTTTTTTCGGGTGACAACAATTCTTCCAAATCTTCAAAAGTATAGTCTATGAATTCATAAATATCAACTCCTTTTGTTAGTCATAGAATTTTACCTAAAAAAAATTTCCTCACATAAGAGGAAAATATTTGTTTATCGAAGTTAGAAATAGCCTTTATTTTAGAAACCGCCAAAAATATTTCCGTTAAAATTCGAGAACATACCGCCGCTACTTCCCAAGTTGCCTAAGCCGTACATAGAATTGATTTTTTCGGTAACTTGATGATTTATTTCAACTTCGGTGTTCATACGAACTTTTGACGTAGCTTCATTGAATTTGGCATCTTCTACAGTTTTAACAGGAGTTTCTTTCGGAGTTTTAGGGAAATCATCTGCAAAAAAACTTCCCTCGTAAACTTCTCCAAAAGCACTCTCAATGAAAAAATTTTTTTCGCTCATATAAATCCCTACTTTCCATAAAACTTTTTAATTACGCATTAACATTGACTCCGCCGAATCTTCTGTCACGTTTAGAAAAATCAATCAGCGCGTCGACAAATTCTTCCGGCGAAAATTCGGGCCAAGTCGTATTCGTAAACCAAAGTTCAGCATATGCCGATTGCCATAGTAAAAAATTACTGATTCGCTTATCGCCGCTCGTCCTTATCAATAAATCAACGGGCGGCAAGTCGTAAGTGTCAAGCGCATTTTCAAAAATCGTCGAAGTAATCTGCGCGGGAGAAATTTTTCCTTCAGCAACATCAAATGCTAATTTTTGCGCGGCACGTAAAATTTCATCTTGTCCGCCGTAATTCGCCGCAATGCTAAACTTGACGCCGGTATTATTTTTCATCAGCGTAGTTGCCTCGCGAATCTGATTTTGAATACCTGCAGAAAATTCTTCGACACGTCCCAAAAATCTTAAGCGGACATTTTTTTCGTGCATTTCGCGCTTTTCTTTTTCGAGATATTCAGAAAAAAGTTTCAACAGGAAATCTACTTCACTATGTGGACGTTTCCAATTTTCGGTTGAAAAGGCGTAAACAGTCAACGCTTCCAAATTTAGATTGACGGCAACGGTTAGAATTTTTTTCAGCGTCTTAACGCCGGCGGAATGTCCTGCACTTCGTAAGAGTCCGCGATAACTCGCCCAGCGTCCGTTACCGTCCATAATTATCGCAACGTGGCGCGGCAATTTCGATTTATCGACGCGGTTTAAAAGTTCCTCGTCCCGACTCAAACTTCCATAACTTCCTTTTCTTTGGTTGCCTTTGTGCTGTCAACGAGTTTAATATATTTATCCAAAAGTTTTTGAATTTTTTCTTGAGCCTCTTTGCGATCGTCTTCGGTAATTTCCTTACCCTTTTCAAGCTTTTTAATTGCTTCGTTGGCATCGCGGCGAATATTACGCATTGCAACTTTACAATCTTCCGCTTTTTTATTGACGACTTTCACAAGCTCTTTGCGACGTTCCTGCGTAGGTTGAGGAATGGCAAGACGAATTGCAATGCCGTCAGAATTGGGCGTCAAGCCTAAGTCAGATTTTTGGATAGCGCGTTCAATTTCTTTGAGTGAGCCTTTATCATAGGGCTTAATCATCAACATGCGCGGTTCAGGAACTGTAACGTTAGCCATCTGATTTACGGGCGTAGGTGTACCGTAATAATCAACCATAACTTTATCCAAAAGACTGGGAGCGGCGCGACCTGCGCGGAGTGTGCCGTAGTCTTTCTTCAATGATTCTAAACTTTTTTTAAGCTTATCTTCAGACGCGTTAATAATATCCTTCGTCATAAAAAATCCTCCTTTATTCAAAAAATTTTTCTAACAACCAACAGTAGTACCGATTGGCTCACCGAGAGCCGCTTTAACAATATTTTCGTGATTATCAATGTTGAAAACTACGACGGGAATTTTATTATCCATACAAAGGCTGGTAGCCGTCGAGTCCATAACGTGCAATTCGCGATTCAAAATCTCAATGTAGCTAAGATTATCAAATTTTTTAGCATTAGGATTTTTATTTGGATCGCTGTCATAAATTCCGTCAGTGCCTTTTTTCGCCATAAGAATAACGTCAGCTTCAATTTCAGCGGCACGAAGAGCGGCAGTTGTATCTGTCGAAAAATAAGGATTGCCTGTACCTCCGCCGAAAATTACTACGCGCATTTTTTCAAGATGACGAACTGCACGGCGTCTGATATAGGGTTCGGCAACTTCGCGCATTTCAATAGCAGTTTGAACGCGGGTAAAGACGTGAATTTTTTCGAGAGCATCCTGCAAGGCAAGCGCATTCATAATCGTTGCAAGCATTCCCATATAATCTGCGGACGCACGATCCATACCCATTTGTGAACCTGTAAGCCCGCGCCAAATATTTCCGCCACCAACTACGATAGCAATTTCCAATCCTGCCTCGTGAACTTTTTTAATTTGTTTTGCAATATCTTCAACAACCGGCGGATTGATACCGAAAGATTCATCTCCCGCCAATGATTCGCCACTAAGTTTTAAAACGACACGCTTATATTTCATAAGACCTACCGCCTCCTTACGCGAATTTTACAAGCTGATTTAATTCGTGTCAAGAAAATTATGTAGCTTTAGTTACTTTATAAAATTTTTCAACCGATTTACAATTTCTTCCGCCGCATTGACTTTAGATAATTTTTTTGCATTACATTTCATTTCATAAAGTTGCGAAGGATTTTCTAAAATTTGTCGGACGATTGAAGAAATTTTTAAATCGACTGCCGAAATTGCCGCGCCGTTTGTGACTGCATATAAAGCATTTTCCGCCTCCGGTCCGGGTATAGGTGCGTGTAAAATCATTGGCAAGCCCGCCGCAAATGCTTCAGTCATCGTCAACGCGCCCGGTTTTGTTATCAGCAAGTCCGCCGCCGTCATCAGTTCACCAATATTTTCGACGTATCCTAGAATTTCTGTTTCGTGACAGATTTTTTTTTGCAAAGATTTTAACCGCGACAATAAATTTTGATTCTGTCCTGCTACCACGAAAATTTTTAGCGACAAGTTGACGTTATTCAAGTCTTGTAAAGTTTCTTCGATTGATCCTAATCCCAAGCCGCCGCCCATGATTAAAATTGTTGGCGTTTTATGTTCAATCGCTTTCAATTTAGAAAATTCTGCGCCGATTGGTATACCTTCCGCATAAATTTCTTGATTCGGTCTTGACTGCGCGGCAAGTTTAAATTTCATTGCGTCAGTTGCCACGAAGTAAACGTCTACTTCGCTGAATATCCAAATTTCGTGTAGCGAATAATCCGTCAACACCGCTGCTAATAAAAATTTCCGCGCAGATTTCGCATGTAAAAATTTCCACAAAGATGCCGCCGCCTCTGGGAAAGGGTGCGTGCAAACTATCACGTCGGGATTAAATTTTTTCAGGAGTCGCGAAAATGGAAAATATATTAAGCTTGAAGTTATCAACCGCGTCAACGTGCCGATTTTGTGTTTGCCTGTGAATTTATAAAGTTTGTCGTACAAGTCAGGTATGAACTTTAAAGCGGCGAGATAAATTTTTTTTGTAATAAAATTCAGCGTAGAAATTTCCTGCGACATAAAATCTACAATCTCAACGTTGCCGTCGAAAAATTTTCCTAACGCTTCCGCCGCTTTCGTATGTCCTGAACCGATTGACGCCGATAATATTAAAACTTTCAAATTCTTCACCACTATTAACTATTGCCTATGTACTATTCACTAACCACTAAAATTTTCCTTTCGTAGGATTTTTTATAATTTCGTCGAAAATTTTTATGTATTTTAATGAAAGTAGAATTTTTTTAATAATGGATAAAAAAATAATTGCCAGTTTACTCGGCAGCGTTTTAATCGCGTTTACGTTTATGTTTATCATACCTATTGGTTACGCGGCAATCTCAATGCGCTCATTCTACGCAGTCACAATTTTTATCGTCCCTGCAATCATAACGGTGATATTAGGCGTGACGCTTTCATTATACGGAAAAGGTCATCGACGACGCTTACCTATATTTGAATCGGCGTTATCAATGTTAATCATCTATCCTCTCGTTGCGGCAATCGGAATGATACCTTTTGTGTTGACGGGCTGGTTGTTGCCTTTCGACGCAATTTTAGAAACAATTTCTGACGTGACATCAGGAGGGTTATCATTACTTTCACCAAATGCGCCGTACATTTTAAGAATTTGGCAAAGTTTATTAATGTGGTTCGGATCACTGATATTTTTGGTAATGCTGGTAACGATAATGCCGGAAGTCAGCGGCTGTTTTGGTTTGTCAATGAGTTTGCAAGGCGGACGATTATTTAGCCCGTTATTCGGACAGATGAACGCAATTTCTCAACATATGATAAAAACTTACAGCATTTTAACTTTGTTGAGTTTTATACTGTTCAAATTAGCGGGATTGAATTTTTGGGACGCATTTTTAATGGCTATACGTTGCATATCGACTGGCGGAGGAGATTTTTTTCCTGAAAGTTCAAGCGTCTACGTCGAATACGCCGCAATATTTTCAATGCTACTTGCCTGCGGAAATTTCTTAATGTACTACAGATTTATTCAGACCTTGCCGCCGCCTCCGCGCAGTGAAACTAACGAAAAAAATTTTCCACGCGCAATAAATTATTTTAAGCGTCTGCGTCAAAATTTTTTGGAAAACGTAAAAACTTTCGCGACAAACTCTGAAGTAAGAACCTGCGCGGTAATAATTTTTTTCAGCGTGATGATTATTTCATTGAAGGCAATATTTACTGAAGAAGACTCAAGCGTAAATGTAATTTTTCGTCACGTGCTTTTTCATGTTGTATCATATCTTAGCACGACAGGAATAAATCTGGTAGACTTCGACACGATACATGACTTTGACAGATTTTCAGTTTTTTTAATGGCGATATTTGGCGGCTGTATGGGTTCAGTAACCGGCGGCTTAAAAATGGTGCGCGTATTGGTGCTTTTCAAGTCAGCGGCAGTTGAATTAAAAAAGACAATTCACCCACATATGATTACCAACATTCGCGTCAACGATAACGTAGTAGCTCCAAAAATCGTAGGACGTATTTTAGGATTTTTCTTTTTGGCTTGCATAACTCTTTTCATATGTTCGGCACTGTTAAGTTTTATGGGACCAAAATTTTCTGAAGCTGTTTCAATATCCGCCGCTTGCCTGACTAACGTTGGAACTTTGCCGCAAATTGTAAATGCTGAAATTTTTTTAAGAATGTCGGACGTAGCTAAGATTTTTTGCTCAATAATTCTGGTCGTCGGCAGAATAGAAATGTTTGCACTATTAATCGTGCTGGCAAACTTAAAACAGAAACGCGGTCATATTAAATGGTAAAAAATTTCTTTTGTCAATTTAATTATTCAATCGCGTCAACCGTTTAACAGCCATTTCCATTGTCTGCATACCTTGTGCCTGTCCGCTCATCATTACTGTTGGCAGTTGAACATATTTTCCTTGCCGAATCAGCGAACGAGACGCGGGATTTGCCAACAAAATTTCTGCCGCGCAGACTCTTCCGCCATCAGATTTTTTTAAAAGTTGCTGTGAAATTATTGCGGTAAATTCATCTGCAAATAAATCCCGAATCGAATCACGTTGAACGAGCGGGAACATTGTTTCGACGCGCATTGCCGTTTCTGCCGCCGATTTTGTATGTAAAGTTGCTAAAACTAAAATTCCTGCCGCCGATGCCTCAAGTGCTGCGTGCATTGTTTCAGAGTCTCGTATTTCGCCGATTAATAAAACGTCGGGCATTTCGCGAAGTGCAGTTCGTACCGCGTCTGCAAAATTTAAAAAATCTTGTCCTAATTCGCGTTGACTGACGAAAGCATTTTGATTTTTGTATTCAAATTCTATAGGGTCTTCCAACGTCAATAAATGACATGAGCGAAAATTTAAAATCTCGTTTAAAAATGCCGCTATCGTCGTAGATTTTCCGGAACCTGTCCTGCCGGTGACTAAAATCAATCCTTGCGGCAAATTTAAAAATTTTTTTAATACCAAAACTCCTACCTCATCAAGCGTAGGAATTTTTTTTGAAATTAATCTTAGTGCGACGGCTAAATTTTTTCTTTGATAGTAGACATTAACGCGAAACCTTTGCGATAAATTTTCTTCAACGTAAGAAAAATCTACGGACAAATTTTTTTGTAATTGCTCCGATAATTTTGGCGGCATAATTTCTTCCAAAATTTTTTGTAAATCGTCAGCAGTTAAAACGTCGCCAAATTGTAAAAGTTCGCCATTGACGCGAATAAAAGTTTTTTGCCCTGCCGTTAAATGCAAATCGGAAGCGTTTAACTCTACAGCCTTTTGAAAAATTTTAAATATGTCCAAAAAAATTTCTCTCCTTTATAAGAATAGTGATCAGTGATCAGTGTTCAGTGAAGAGTGAAAAATTTCTGACCACTGATCACTTTTCACTGACCACTTTTTTAAGCGTCTCCATCATTGTCGGCACATCAAGCGGCTTGGCAATATGCGCGTTCATGCCTACAGATTTTGCCTTGTCAATATCTTCATTAAAAGCGTTCGCCGTCATTGCAATAATAGGAATTGAGGCAAGCTTTTTATTTTTAAGTGCGCGAATAGCTTTGGTTGCCTCGTAGCCGTCCATTACGGGCATTTGCACATCCATTAAAATTGCGTCAAATTCTCCTTCTTGTGCCGCAGAAATTTTTTCGACAGCTTCTTTGCCGTTTACTGCAACTTCAACTTTAAAGCCGAATTCTTCCAAAATCATTGTGGCGATCTCTCGATTAACTTCAATATCTTCAGCCAATAAAAGTTTTTTCTGTGCGGGAACTTTCTCAACCTTCGGAGTTTCTTCAACAGGTTCAGAAATTTTTTCAACGTCGGCAAACATTATTTTTGTACTGTCAATCGTGCTTACGGTTTCAATTTTTATTTCATCTTGCGGCGGTTCAGGTTCAATCGCAAATCGAACATTAACAATAAATTCTGTCCCCTGACCTTGCTTAGTGACTAAAGAAATATTTCCTTTCATCATGTCAATAATACTTTTAGTAATCGCCATGCCCAAGCCCGTGCCTTGTACGCCGCTGACCGTTGAAGTTTTTTCGCGCTCAAAAGGTTCAAAAATCTTTTTCGCAAATTCTTCACTCATACCAATGCCGCTGTCCTTGACGCGTAATTCATAATCAGCAAAACCTTTAGACTTGCCGCGCAGTTGACGTAAAACCATTTCAATCTTGCCGCCTTCGGGCGTAAATTTATATGCGTTGCTCGTCAAGTTCAACAGTACGCGATTAAAATGGTTTTTGTCACAACGGACATAGCGATTAGTTACGTTGGAAAATTCGACGGTAAAATTTATATTTTTCCCCGTCATCTGTTCGGCAAACATATCACGAACATCATTAAGCATTTTAAATAAATCTGCAGGGACTTCCGTCAATTCAATTTTACCGCTCTCAATGCGGCTCATCTCTAACACGTCATTAATCAGCGCAAGTAAATGTTGACTGGACGCGCCAATTTTTCCCAAAAAATTTCGCATCTGCGCGGGCGTAGCATCTTCACGCAATGCAAGAGTCGTATAACCAATAATCGCGTTCATAGGTGTGCGAATATCATGCGACATATTAGATAAAAAATGAGTTTTGGCACGACTGCGAGCCTCTGCGCGGATTTTAGCTTCCTCCGCACTGCGTTCACGGTTTCGCATTATCGCATAGACATTGAACATTATAAACAGCGTAAAAACTACCAATGCAATTTGAAGAAGATTATTTGCAAATATTGACGAGCTGATAGAATCTATTTGCGCTTGAATATAATCTTGTTCGCGAAGTCTGTGCATTACGTGCGGCTTAAGTCCGTAATTGGCAAGTTCATCAGTGAAATATTGCGTGATATTTTTTAAGGCAACGTTAAAGTTTTCAGTCATCGTTTGACGCGCCCACATTAATGAACTGAAAAATATCAGTGACAACATCACTATCCAGACAACGATTGAATTTCCGAAACGTCTTTCTTTGTCGTGTTGAAGTGTGATTCTGAAAACTATACAACCTATAATGCTCCACAAAGCTATTATTAAGTAGGTTTCTATTTTCAAGGTTTCATTGATGAAAAAGCCGACAAACATTAAAGAAAAAATTATTCCCAATGCGCCGAGCAACATATAACGTCCATTACGCGCCGCCCGCGCAGAAAACATTGTTGCCGCTGACACGTAGCCGTAAGTAATTAACGCGCCTATCGTTGTAATATCCGTCCACCAGCCTAAGACATTGCGTCCGACAAACGGGATTATCAGCGATATTAACATTACAAAAATTACTGCGTTGCCGGGTATGCGGCTTGCGTCCAATACCGTAAATCTTTTCGGCAATAAATTATCTTTCGCAATCACGTACATCAAGCGGCTTGTCACGAAATAAAATCCTATCAAGCTGGTTAATATCGTTGCCGCCATCGTCAAGCCTAAAAGCATTACGCCGGATTTTCCTAAACTTTCATTGACGGCGTAAACTATCGGAAGTTTATCTGATTCTCCTAAACGGCTTAAATATGTTTCCCAATTTGAAAATCCTGCCGGTATATGCGCGATTGTTAAGCAATTCATTGAGATATAAAAAATTGCGCTGAAAATTATAACTGCCGCCATTATCGCGAAAGATTTTTTAGGTGAGAAATTAAATTCTCCCGCCGCGTTAGAGACTCCCTCAAATCCCATAAATGCCCAAGGAGCAAATGCCATTATTCCCAAAATTTGAATGACGGGTGAATTTTCCGTCGCGAATGACGGCGTAAATAATTCTTTGTTGGAAGTGTCAGATAATGTTAAAAATATGCAGACTAATCCGCCCAACAAAAATATTAATGCGGCAATCGTATTTAATTTGCCGACAAAAAATCTTTTTCGCGCACAAAAAATTCCGACGGCTATTATAATTGCCAGCGTTAAAAATACTTCACCAAAATAAATTTCGTAACCTGCAAGATTGTAATGAAAGCCGAATTGAAAAAAGTTGTCAAAAATATTTCTGTAAATCAATGCGCAGGAAGTTGCATTGCCCCAGAGTAAGTCCAGATACGCGAACCACAAAAACCATACGCATAAAAAAGCGTGGTCATATCCGAAAATTTTTTTAATGTAAGTGAACGCGCCGCCCGAGTCAGGAAAACGATTTATCATGTAATGATAATTTCCCGCAATGACGAGCATAATTAACGCGCTTATTGACATTGCAATAGTTGTACCGACAGGACCGGCAAGCGGCAAAAAAGTTGTTGGCGGCATCGCGAATGAACCCCAGCCGATTGAACAGCCGAATGCTAATGCCCAGACATTTAACGGTGTCAAATATTTTGATAAAGTTCTTGTACCTTCGTCAAATTTATGTTCCAAAATTTTTACTCCTCAAAAAAAATTTCCGTCATTATATCATAAATTTTCGACGGCGTAAAAATTCTATTAAGGCAAATCCACTCAAAAGGAGAATCAAAACATTTAAATTTGACAAAAAATTTTCATTATGATAAACTTCGTAAACTAAAAATTTTAACAAGGGGATGTAATGGTTTCGACGGGGATGCATGGGATTTTGTAAGCGAGCACCGGGTTTCTCGAACCGGTTTAGTAAGGGAAAAACTTTTTTAAAATAAAAGCGAACGAAGATTACGCTTTAGCCGCATAGGCTACCTCCGGCGGCTGACTTCTCGCTAAGTCGCGATCGGAGGTCACAGCGAGATACTGTTTCGTAAGTGTGTCGTAGCGATTCGGGAAATTTAACGACGCTGGATTTTTGCAAGTTTGTCTGTGGACTTGTAACGATTGAGATTTAACCACTGACTGTGCTCGGAGAAAGCGAGGTAACGTCATTTTCGGACAGGAGTTCGATTCTCCTCATCTCCATAAAAATATTTTTCGCTCAAGTTTACAGCTTGGGCGTTTATTTTTAAATTACAATGAAAAAACTATTCACTATTTACTATTCACTATTTACTAAAATATTCGCTTGCAAATTCGTCGAAGGCATTTTAATTTTACTTGCCGCAAAAGTTTTGGTAATGCTGATAAATTCTCCGTCATTAAAATTTTTTATAGAAATTTTTTTAATATGGACAGCGCAAATTTTAATTGAAAATATCTGCGCGAAAAAGTTTTTAGCGTTATCAGTCGAAGTTCAAACATCAGTAAGAAAAAAACTGCACGAAGAAATTTTCCAACGTGAACTTTCCGGCGGCGAATTACTGATAATAATTTTTGATACGGTTAAAACTTTAGACAAATTTTTTACAAATCTTGCGCCGAATATCGCGTCGACAATAATTTTACTGCCAATGTTTTTAATCTGCGCGGCATTCACAGATTTAATCACAGCGGCGATATTATTTGTAACGTTGCCGATTGCGCCGTTGCTTCTTTACCTTATAGGCAAAGTTACCGCTGAAAAAAATCTGCGCGCATTAAATGAACTGCAAAAACTTAACGGAGAATTTCGCGAATTATTATCCGCAGTGACAACACTAAAAATGTTCGGACGAATCGACTTTGCCGCCGAAAAATTAAAATCCACTTCCGCAAAATCTTCAGCCGCAACTCTTGAAGTTTTGAAATTTGCCTTTGTGTCATCATTTGCGCTGGAATTAATCACAACGTTAAGTATAGCACTCGTTGCCGTAACTTTGGGACTTCGACTGGTCGCGGGCAATATTGACTTTGAATCAGCATTATTCTTATTGTTAATCGCGCCGGAATTTTTCTTATCTATTAGAAAGTTGGGAATAGCATTCCACGTCGCAGTTGATGCTAAAACTTCATATGAACGCTTACAAAAATTTTTGTCACGACCTAAAGAAAAAATTGGTAAAGTGGAAAAAATTTTAATGCCGCCTGAAATTTTTGTCGACAACGTAACTTTCATTTATCCAAAAAAATTTCGTTCGACATTGGAAAATTTGACTTTAAAATTTCCTGCAGGCAAAGTTACGGCGTTAATTGGTGAATCTGGTTGCGGAAAATCAACGCTGTTAAAACTTTTGGCTGGATTAAATTTTCCTACAAGCGGCGAAATATTTTGGAACGATTTACCAACGTCGAAAGTTCAACGCGAATCATTAATTTCAAAAATCGCGTATATGCCGCAAGCTCCGCACTTATTCGACGTAACCTTAGCGGAGAATTTTTCAATGCTCGGTCAACTCGACACAAAAAATTTACAATCACTCTTAGCAGAATTAAACTTGCCGCTTGACTTAAACGCAACGCAAAAACTTAGCAGAGGACAACTTCAACGCTTGGGAATTGTCCACGCAGTTTTGAAAGACGCCCCGATAATTATGTTGGATGAACCGACGGCAGGACTTGACGCGGAAAACGAATTACGCGTATTAAATCTGCTGAAAAAATTTTCCTTGCGCAAAACAATCATAATTACGACGCACAGGCAAGCGGTAATAGATTTTGCAGACGACGTTATAAATTTACCTTGACTTGACAGTAAAAGGTGCAAGTGTTATATTTTTTGTCGAATATAAAAAATTTTAAAAGCAAAGGTTTGAACTATGAACGAAATTTTTGTAGGAATAGATTTAGGGACAACAAACACGCTGGCTTGTTATTTGAAGCGTGGCAGACCGAATTTTATAAGATTTGCCGGTAGCGGTGAAATGCTGCCTTCGGTTTTGTATGTCGACGAAGAGAAAAATATTTTTGTGGGCGAAAAGGCGAAAAAGCGCGGCGTTATTGACCCGCTTAATGTAATTCGTTCGTCGAAAACTTATATGGCGGACTTTGAAAAAACTTGGAATGTTCACGGAAAAAATTTCACGCCGACGAAAGTTGCCTCTGAAATTTTGCAGGAAGTCAAGCGGCAGATTATGAAAAAACTTCACTGCGCGGACGACGACACGATTAACGCGGTTATAACCGTTCCTGCGTACTTTACGGCGAATCAGAAGGACGAAACTAAAAAAGCCGGTATTGCGGCAGGTTTTAACGTGTTGCAGATTATAACAGAGCCTATGGCGGCGGCGGTTGCTGTTGTCCACGAATTGGGACTTGACGAAAAAATTTTTGTTGTAGATTTAGGCGGCGGAACTTTCGACATAAGCGTTTTACAAGCTGACCAGAAAAATAGAACTTACCGCGCCCTTGACATTGACGGCGACAGAAAATTAGGCGGCGATGATTTTGACGCGCTGATTTACGATTATTTTATTGGAATTATCCAGAGTGAAACGGGGCTTGACCTTTCGACTCAGAAAAAATCTACGCTTGAATATAACGAATATTATTCAATGACCGGGCGCGTTCGTGAAGCCGCTGAAGACGCTAAAATTGCCTTGAGTGAACAGGAAACTTACACCGCTGATTTGATGAATTTGTTTCAACACGACGGTAAAAATTATGACTTTACGGTTGATTTGACGCGCGAAAAATTTAACGAAATTTGCCAGCCGCTTTATGAAAAAATTACGTCGCGAATAAATAAATTTATTGAGGGTAGTGACAAGTTTAAACTTGACGAAATTGGTACGGTAATTTTGGCTGGCGGAAGTTGTCACATTCCGAAGGTTAAGTCGGACGTTGAAAATATTTTCGGCAAGCGAACTGATACGCAACTTGATTTAGGCACATTGGTAGCGGTCGGAGCGTGTTTTGTGGCAGAAACTTTCAGCGGTGTTAAGACTGACATTGAACAGCCGCAAGAAAAATTTGAGGATATAATTTCTCATTCTTTGGGCGTCGAAGTTTTAGCGTCTGACGGCGTGAGTAAAGTTTTGTCAAAAATTATTCGTAAAGGTGACGTTTATCCTTGCCAAAAAACTAAACTTTACACTACGACAATGGACGAACAAACGACTATTCCGATTTACATTTACGAAGCGGGTTCGGATTGTGAAAACATCGCTGACATTGACGCGCATGAATTTTACGGAGATTTGTCGCTTGAGATTGAAGAAACTGCGCCTGCCGGTGTTCCCGTCATCAACGTGACTTTCAGCTACGACAAGAGCGGCACATTGGAAGTTACGGCTCGTGACGAAAAAAGCGGCGTCAATAAGTCAATTAAGATTAAAAAAGGCAGCCGCGATTCAGACAATTTTTAATTAACAAAGTCCTCCGTTGACGTTAAGGATTTCGCCCGTTATAAATGATGAATATTCGGACGCCAAAAAATAAATTGATTCGGCAACTTCCTCCGCAGTACCTATTCTGCCAAGCGGATAAAGTTTTGCTAAATCATCGACACTTTCTCCTGAAATTTCAAGTTGTCTTTGAGTTAGCGGCGTCCAAATATCGGCGGGAGCAACGCAATTCACACGAACATTTAGACTTGCCAATTCCAACGCAAGTGACTTAGTAAAAGCAATAACCGCGCCTTTACTTGCCGCGTATAAAGCGCAAAAATAATTTCCGTGAACTCCCGCATCGCTTGCAACATTGACGATTGTGCCGCGTGTTTTAATGAGCTCGTCGACAACGGCTTTGCACATAAAAAAAGTACCTTTGACGTTGGTGTTAAAAACTTCGTCGAAGGTTTTTTTTTGCACAAAATTTATCGCGCCCTCAACGTAAATTCCCGCGCAGTTTATCAGAGTATCGACGCCGCCAAAAATTTTTACGGTCTCACTTACGACGCGGTTACAACTTTCGACATTGCCGACATCAGCAGAAATAAATTTCAAGCGGTTATCGTTAATCTTTAAATCGCGAAATTTCTTTTCATCACGTCCAACGATTACGCAATTATAATTTTGAGATAAAAATTTTTTAGCGGTAGCCAGTCCAATTCCTGAAGTACCGCCTGTAATTATTACAATTTTTTTCATTACGCATTAAAAAAGCGGCGAGTTTTGAACCCGTCGCAAATTCTGAATTTAAATTTTTGGATTACTGAATATCGACAGTAACCTGTTTATTTTTGCGCGTTGCCGCAGATTTGACGATGGTGCGGATTGCTTTAGCGATTCTACCTTGTTTGCCTATCACTCTGCCCATATCTTCCTGCGCTACGTGCAACTTTAAAATTGTTTTCGAATCTTCCTCAACGGCTTCAACTGTAACCGCGTCGGGATTTTCGACAAGTGCCTTTGCAAGCACTTCTACTAATTCCTGCATTAAAATTACCTCTTGTGACTGAGCGCGAAACTATTTTTTAGCTTTACGCTCTTGATGAATTTTTTTCATAATACCTTGTTTGCTAAGGAGTGAGCGAACGGTATCAGTAGGTTGCGCACCGTTCTTAATCCATGCCATAACTTTTTCTTCATCAACATTGACGATAGCGGGATTTTTAGTCGGGTCGTAATTGCCTACGATTTCGATAAAACGTCCGTCACGAGGCGAACGGCTGTCCGCCACAACTATACGATAGAAAGGTTGCCTTTTCGCGCCCATTCTGTTAAGTCTAATTTTTACCACGATTTTCACCACCTTTCAAAGTTTTCAATTAGCTATCACATTATTTCATGAAGGGAAATTTTCCACTAAGATTTCCTAAGAGACCGCCGAGATCGGGCATTCTAAGTTTTTTATTAGCACCCTTTTTATTTTTTCCCTTTTTATTCTTAGCTTTATTTGAGGCTTGCTGTTGCAAAACTTTAGCGTTCATTTGGCGCATCATCTTGCGCATTTCCCCAAATTGTTTAAGAAGTTTATTAACATCAGAAACTTGCGTACCGCTACCCATTGCAATACGTTTTTTGCGTTTCGCATCGATAATATCGGTATTCTGTCTTTCCTTCGGCGTCATGGAAAGGATAATCGCTTCCATGTGCTTAACTTCTTTACCGTCAAGGTCGAGGTCTACGCCAACAAGTTTTTTCTTAAGCGCGCCCATACCGGGAATCATACCGAGCAAGTCATTGAGTGAACCAAGTTTTTTGACGTGTTGAAGTTGTTCAAGAAAATCTGCAAGAGTGAATTCATCAGCCTTGATTTTCTTAACCATTTTTTCGGCAGTTTTCTCATCAATAGTTGACTGCGCCTTTTCGATAAGTGAAAGTACATCGCCCATTCCGAGAATACGTGACGCCATTCTGTCAGGATGAAAAACTTCAAGCGGCTCAATTTTTTCACCCATGCCGACAAATTTTATAGGACAACCTGTCGCGGCTTTTATGGAAAGTGCCGCACCTCCGCGAGCATCACCGTCAAGTTTCGTCAAAACTATTCCGTCAACCGCTAAAGCATTATGGAAAGTTTCTGCGACGTTTACTGCCTCTTGACCAATCATCGAGTCTACGACGAGTAAAATTTCGTGAGGATTTACAGCCGCCTTTATATCCTTAAGCTCCTGCATTAACCTTTCGTCAATCTGCAATCGCCCTGCGGTGTCGATAATTAAAACGTCTCTTGCATGTGAATCAGCGTAAGCAAGCGAATCTTTAGCAATTTGAACGGCGTTTTGAATATCTTCCGTAAAAACTGGAACGTCAATTTGTTCGCCTAAGACTTGCAACTGTTTTATAGCAGCCGGTCTGTAAATATCTGCGGCGACAAGTGCAGGACGTTTACCCTGCTTGCGCATTAAGAGGGCTAACTTACCTGCGGAAGTCGTCTTGCCTGAACCTTGCAGACCTACCATTAAAATTACTGTCGGCGGACGCGATGAGATATTTAACTTTGCCGCCTTGCCGCCCATAAGTACCGCTAATTCTTCGTCAACGATTTTTATTACAGATTGTGCGGGAGTAAGTTTGCTTAAAATTTCCGTGTCAACTGCGCGGGCTTTTACATTTTTTTCAAACTGCCGAACGATTTTATAGTTTACGTCAGCCGCCAATAATGCCATACGAACATCTTTTAAAGCCTTGTCAACATCTTTTTCAGTCAGCTTGCCGTGTCCGCGCAACTTACGAAAGGCTTCCTGTATGTTTTGCGATAAATCTTCAAACATTTATTTTCAACGCCTTTCTAAAAAATCTATTCCTTAAAAAACAATTAGCACTACGTTGCGCAGTGCCAAGAAATTTCTAAAGTTCAAGGCGACACCCAGAATCGGACTGGGGATAGAGATTTTGCAGACCTCTGCCTTACCACTTGGCTATGTCGCCAAAATTTTTACGCCTGATGACATTAAATTCTAACGTCAACGCGCAGATTATAAACGTTAAGCCGTTATAAGTCAAGAAAAATTTTTTAATAATTTACATTTACGTTACGAATTTGCACGAAGTTGCCCGCAAGCCGCGTTTACGTCTGCGCCCATTTCTTTACGAATTGTGACATTAATTCCGTGAGTTAATAAGAAGTGGAAAAATTTTTGCGATGCGTTATGAGTCGGCGGCTTAAAATTTCTTTCAATGACAGGATTAACTGGAATCAAATTTACGTTAGCAAGTTGCCCGTCCAAAATTTTAGCAAGTTGTCGTGCGTGTTCCTCTGTATCATTGACGCCACCCAATAAAATATATTCGTAGGTAACACGTCGCCCTGTAACTTCGGCATATTCCGCGCCCGCTTTCAAAACTTCTTTCAAATTGAACGCAGAATTTATCGGCATAATTTCAGAGCGCAATTTGTTTGTCGGAGCGTGCAGAGAAATTGACAGCGTAACGGGAATTTGTTCATCAATCAGCCGCCTAATCGCCGGTACAATTCCGCAAGTTGAAATCGTAACTTTTCTATAGCTCAATCCTAAAGTATAATCTTTGTGCAAGAGACGTAACATTTTTATTACGTTATCAAAGTTGACGAGCGGTTCACCCGTCCCCATAATTACAAGTGTATCGACTTTCTGATTGACGACGCGCAGAAAATTTTGTACAAAAATAATTTCGCCGAGCATTTCGCCAGCAGTTAAATTTCTGTCAAGACCTTTCAAGGTAGATGCGCAGAATTTACAACCCATTGCGCAACCGACTTGTGACGAAATACAAATGCTGTTGCCGTAATCGTGCCGCATTAAAACCGTCTCAACCGTTGCGCCGTCATCGAACTTCAATAAAAATTTTGTCGTTAAGTTATCCGTTGAATCAAGTTGTTTGACAAGTTGCGGCAGTTGCACGAAATATTTTTCAGCCAATTCTCCGCGCAGATTTTTTGAAAGATCGTTCATTTCGTCGAAGGAAGTCACTCCGCGCTGATAAATCCACGCCGCAATTTGTTTAGCGCGGAATTTCGGCAAAGGTGACAATTCCGTTTCAAGTTCCTCAAGCGTCAATCCAAATAAATTTTTCTTTTTCAAATTTTTACTCCCTAATAAATTTTGCGGCGAAAAGTCCGTCTGTTACATCAATGTGCGGCAAAAATTTTTTCGTGTCAATCAGTTTAAAGTTGGGATTATCCGCCAAAAATTTTTCTGCAACATCTTCATTTTCACGCCGAATAATCGTGCAAGTGCTGTAAACCAAAGTACCGCCGCGCTTAACTGCCTTCGACGCTGAATTTAAAATTTCCGTCTGCAACTTCGGCAATTCGTCAAGTTCGGCAGGATTTTTTTTCCAACGAATATCCGCCTTACGACGAATCACGCCAAGTCCTGAACAAGGCGCGTCAACTAAAACTTTATCTGCTTGTTCAAAATATCTTTCGCCAATTTCCCGTGCGTCAAGCAGAATCGGTTCAATAATTTTTATGCCGAGACGTTTAGCGTTTTGTCGAATATGCTCAATCTTAACGTCATAAATATCAGCCGCGATAATTCGCCCGCGATTCTTCATAAGTTCGGCAATGTGCGTAGTTTTTCCGCCCGGTGCCGCGCAACAATCAATTACAAATTCGCCCGCTTTAGGTTCAAGAAAAGGTGCAACCGTCATTGAACTTTCATCTTGTACTTGACATAATCCAAATTTTAACGGCTGGAATTTATCCAATGCGCCATGACTTTTACAGATGATTCCTTCAGCCGCAAATTTTGAAGGTTCAACCTGCGCGGAAATTTTTTCAAGTTCAGATAAAATTTCTTCACGCGTCGATTTCAAAAAGTTTACCCGTAAGCACAACGGCGAATCTGTATTGTTGACCGCGCAGATTTTTTTAGCCGCGTCAATGCCAAATTCTTCGATAAATAACTTTACAAGCCAAGTCGGGTGAAACATTCTTAACGCGATTGATTCTGCGCTGTCATCAGTCGGAAAGTCAGATTTTTGCGGCTCGCGTACCATTGAACGTAAAACACCGTTGACGAATTTTGACGCGCCAATACTTACAAACTTTTTCGTAAGTTCAACTGCTTCATTAACTGCCGCAGAATTTGGCACTCTATCCAAAAAAAATATTTGGTATACGGCAACACGCAGGACGGCTAAAATTTTCGCGTCAACTTTATCAAGCGGTCGTGTCAAATATTTTTCCAACTTCCAATCGATTGACGCGCCAGCCTTGATTGTGCCGTAAACCAATTCAGTACAAAATCGTCTGTCAATGTCACTCAACTTTTCTTGTCTAAGAATTTGCGCGAGGGCAACGTTTGAATATGCACCCTCCGAGTCGACGGCGTGAACAACTTTGACTGCCGATAATCTTGCTTTATCCAAAATTCTACTTCCTTATCCCTTAAACCTTAATAAATATGATATTCTTTCCAAGGAATTTGATCCAGCCGAATTGTTTTCAAAAATTCTACAATATCCTTTCGTCCGTAATAATGCGGCAATCCGTTTTGGTCTAGTGACATTAAAATTATCGGCATATTCGGAAAGAAATACGATAGCTCCTGCCTAACTTGAACGATTCGCGCCGTGTAATTCGTAACCGATTGTTTTACGGCGATAATAGCGAAAGTTACGCCCTGTTCGATTATAACCGCGCCGCGAACAGTTATCATAGGTATCACCTCTTTAGTGAATAGTGGTTAGTAAATAGTCAATAGTACGGTTCACTATTCACTATCAACTATCTACTATTCACTAATCGTCAATAATGTAAATTTCTATCGATTTCCGCCCAAAACGCATCGCCTCTTCATGAGTGTCGAAGGCAATGTCAATGCGGTTGCCGACAATCGCTCCACCCGTATCATCTGCAACGGCTTCACCGTAACCGGGAATGTAAACACGAGTGCCGAGCGGAATTACATTCGGGTCAACTGAAATTATCCCATAAGTTACAAGATTTCCCCGCGCAGTATACTTCCCAAGTCCCGGATCTTGCGGGCTGTATGCCGTCGCCTCAACATGCATAACGCGTCCGTAGTCTTCGGCATTTTCACTGGATTTTGAACTTTTCAAAACGCGTAAGGTATGACTTCCGCAAAGACCGTCAATCGTCAATTCGTTATAAACTTGAAAATTTTTTACCGCCGCTGAAGTTTTTGAATCATAAATTCCATTTGCCGGACCGTCCATATAACCCTGTTCAATCAACAAATTTTGAAGTTCCTCAACGCGTGAACCTCTATCTCCAGGCTTAAGGTAATTTGATATTCCGTTCGTCATCAAAGTTGTAATATCTATTTCGTCATAAGCCGCCGCCCGCAAAAGTTCAAAAGTAGATCCGCCGCAAATTCCGTCGACGATTAATCCGATTGCCTCTTGAAATTCTTTAATCGCACTTACGGTTGACTGTCCGCAGTAGCCGTTAATTTCGTCGTTGAAAAGTCCCTGCGCAGTAAGGCAAGTTTGAACTTCACGAACCTCATCGTTACTGTCGCCCAATTTAACTGACGCTGAACCAATTCCAAATGTCATTGTAGAAAAAATTAATGTCCACGCGCAGATTTTTTTACGAAGAGATTTCCTAAAAATATTTTTAAGCCGTCCACTATTCACGCCGAAACCTCGCCTTCAAATTTTTTAGTCAATTATAACAAAAAAATTCTAGTCCTTCAACGATTAACTTTCATTGTCTGAAATTTTGTTATAGTCAAACGTTATAACTTTGACGCGCTCCATAGGTTTATTATTTGTGTCAAGGGCGGGCTTGAACGTCCACTTTTTAGCGGCGTCTAAAGAACTTTCATCAACGTCTTTAATTCCCGACGGCATAAGCACTTCGGCACTTTTAACTTTGCCGTCCTTGCCGATTGTCACTGAAATTGAAACGTAACCTTTAAAGCCAAAACTTTTCGTAGGATAAACTTCTGAAATTGTTATGGCGTCGCTACCTAATTCTTGTTTTTCCGATGACTCTTCGGCAGGCTCCTCTTTTTTTTCAGGCTCAACTTTAGGCGGCGATTCTTCTTTAGGTTTAGTTACAGGCGGTGGAGGTTCAGGCTCATTCAGTTTAGGAATTTCAGGCATTTCAAATTTTGGCGGCTCGACTAAAGGCGGCAATTCTATTATGTCAAATTCAGATGACGTATCAATTTCTGCAGGCGTTTCAATCGGTATAAATTCTTCATCAATTACCGTAAAATCGTCAACTAAATCAACGTCAACCCAAGATATTTCCGTAACGTCAGGAGGAATTTGCGCTGTAAAACTTTTCGGCAACACAAATTCTAAAGTTACTGCCGCTAAAAAATGTATGGCGATTGCCGCTAAAATTGTTGCCAACCAATTTGGCGAATACTTCATTGTTATCACTTACCTAAAAATCTGCGCGGAGACCCGTATAAAATCCGTTCAACTTAAAATCACCGTGAACACTGCGCCAATTAACTTTTGCGTCAATGTGCCGATAACCAACTTTCCATAAAAAATTTTCATCAGCAATATACGCAAAGCCGCCTTCAAAATCGCAAAGGTGACCATGCCCGCCCATAACCACGCCTGAAATATTTGTATAGACTTTAACTTTTGGCTGAATTTTCATTTCAAGCGCAATTCCAATCGTCGGTATAGGAAAAAAATAATTTTCCGTGCCGTCCTCAAAACTTCCGCGCCATTTTACGCCCGTTATGCCGTAATTCCACGCCGCCTTTGTTCCCATCAATGAAATAATTTCTCTGTCAACGTTAAGCTTGATATAGTGCAAATCACTTTCCGAATTAACCACGCCGTTATAAGTTTGCCCGCCGAAAGTTAAATCGTCCACAGAATTTCCGCCGTCGCCTTTCAATCTGATATAATCGACCGAAAAATTTTTATACCGCAAAATATATTCCGGTGCAACGTTACTGTCCATTCCAAAACTTTTCAAACTTAGCGCGTCGTCATCAATTTTAATTTCGTGCGATTTTATATGCGCGTCCATATTCGGAAAAAATATTCGTGCCTCGACGGAAAATGGAAAATCTTTCTGCAATCGCTCGGATACAATTTTTATACCCTGTTGTGCTTTTTCATCGTCTGAAAGTTCCTCGTCAACCTGCGCGGCAAAACTTACGGCACATTGTAACCAAATTAAAATCGTTACAATCAAAAATCTTTTCATTGACTTTTGCTCACTAAAAATTTCTGCGCATAATCTGTCACGTGCTTAGAAATATTCTTAGTCACGTCCTGCAACGCCTTCAAATACGCTTCGTCATTAGCATCATCATAACCTTTGCTGGGATTCGACTTCAAATTAACTTGCCCCACAACATTTTGACGCCATAAAGTTTTACCCGTCTCCGCGTTGATAAATTGAACTTGTACAGCAACGCAGTAAACTTTCCGCTTACGACTGCCGCCTAAATCAATTCCCGTGCCAATCCCAATTCCAAAACCGCTGTGACGATGTCGCCCTATATCAATTCCAATTCCGATGCTACCGTTTCTTCCGTAGTTCTCCGTAATTTCTTCGACGCCAATTCCTAAAATCTTGCAACGTACAACATAACTTGCACCAAAATTTTTATAAGCGTCAATGTCAAAATTTTCATCAGCAGTCGGCGTGAAAATCAGCAATTCTCCAACGTCCGCCATAGATTTTTTGTCGCCTAAAGTTACTAAGCTGAAAACATTTTCGTCCGTATTCATTACGTTGAAAATATTCTGCGCGGCAAGATTCTGAATCAACATTGATTGCAGACGCGAATCAGTTTCCAATTCTACAAAATTTGTAATATCGGACACTTCGACTAAAATTTTTACGCGATCTTCTAAAGGAATTTCGGCAGGCTTATCCTTAGCCAATGCCGCTTGACAAAATAAAATCAGCGTCAAGCTTAACAGAAAAATTTTTCTAATCACGTTCACCACTCCTTAAAAATATTGGACATTATAAAAATTTTTAGTTATAATATTCCGAAATTAGTTGTTAAAAATTTTATCGTAAAAAAAATTTTTTTGCTAAAGGGGTTGTGATTTTAAATGAGTAGTATTTCTGATATTGCTTCGGGAATAGCTGCAAAGATAAAAGCTAACGTAAAAGCTGATGATGTCGTCAATCTTGCGTCCAGCATTGTTTCTAATGTAGGATCAAAAATGTATTCTGACCGTGCCGAAAAAAATCTGAACATGGAGAACTATGACGCGGCTATTTCGGACGCTTCAAAAGCTATAGAAATGGATTCGACGGACGCAGTTGCCCATTTTTGTCGCGGGAAAGCTTACTTTGAATTGCAAAATTACGATGACGCAATTAAAGACCTTGAAAAAGCCGTTAAGCTTAAACCTAAAGACCGTGATTATCGTGACGCTCTTGAAGAATGTCAACAGGCACTTGACGAAATTAGAGAAAATCTTAACGAAGATGAAAATACTTACGACGACGATGACGAAGAAGAACTTTCCGAAGATGACGCAGAATTTTACGTCAATCGTGCTGAACAAGACTTGGACGATGAAAATTACGACGACGCCATAGAAGACGCTACACAAGCGATTGAAATTGATGATGAATATGCCGACGCTTATTTTTATCGCGGAAGAGCTTATGCTGAAAACGACGAACACGAGCAGGCTATTAAAGATTTTAACAAAGCTATCAAGCTTGAGCCGGACGAAGCAGATTATTATTATTATCGCGGCTATTCTTATAACGAGCTTGAAGAATACAAGCGGGCGATTAAAAATTTCGACAAGGCTATTGAACTTGACGACGAAGACGCTTTTTATTATCTTGATCGCGGTTCTGCTTACCTTGAACTTGAGGATTACGAACAGGCGATTGAAGACCTTGACAGTTCAATAGACATTGATAATGAGAACGCGCGTGCGTATTTAAATCGCGGCAAAGCTTATTTTTATCTTGAACAATACGAAGATGCTATTGAAGATTTTGATTCAGCTATTGACATGGACGAAAATTACGAACTTGCATATTACTATCGCGGTCAAGCTTATGCGGAACAGGAGCAATACGAAGAAGCGATTGAAGATTTCACTACGTCAATAGAACTTTCTCCTGATGACGGCATAACGTATTACAAGCGCGGCGAATGTTACGAAGCTATCGGCAAAAACGCTAAAGCTAAAGCTGATTTTAACAAAGCTAAGAAACTTGGTTATGAGGATTAAAACCTAATTATAAAATTCGTCTTTGGACGTAAAATTTTTTTTATCAAGAGGGAGGCACTTTAATGAAGGGTAGCGGCACAAAACCGATTTATGTTGTCGGTCACAGAAATCCTGACACGGACTCAATTTGTTCGGCGATAAGCTACGCGCACTTGAAACAGGCAATGGGCGTTAATGCAGTTGCGGCGCGTTGCGGTAAAATTAACAATGAAACAAAATACGCGCTGGAATATTTCAAAGTCGATCAACCGCTTTTGTTGACTGACTTGTATCCGCGTGTTAAAGACGTTGCGCTTGAATGCAAGACCGTCATCAAACAGCACGACACTTTGAAACATCTCGGCGAAGTTATGCGCAGAAATGAAGTTCAATCCGTCCCCGTCACAGACAGCAAAGGCGAATTGGTAGGTATCGTTTCTGTAAGCGACTTAGCTAAGCGTTACTTCTTGGAATTGGGCTTGCAAAATCTTGCTGAAATGGGCGTTCGTTATCGCGACATTATTCAAGCGACCGAATCAAAAGTTTTGGTTGCAGGCGATGAAAATGAATTTATCGAAGGTTCAGTTGCCATTTCCGCAGGCAGTGTCGAAACAACGGTTGCAATGTTACAGCCGAAAGATATTGTACTTGTCGGCGACCGTAGTGTTAATACTTTGAACAAAATTTTGGATACGGGAATTTCCTGTTTAATTGTTACGGGCGGTTGTAGAATCGCGCCTGAAATTATTGAGCGCGCTGAACAGCTTAAGACTTTTGTTTTGGTATCACCGTATGACACTTACATTGTCGGGCGTCTTTTAAATCAGTGCGTTCCCGTCCGCCGTATTATGCACTCCGAGCCGGTATGTTTCCGTCCTATGGATTTACTTAGCGACATTAAGGGCATTATGGACGAATACAGATTCCGCAGTTATCCTGTTGTAGAAAACGGCAAGCTTGTAGGAATTGTAAGTGCAGATGAAATTATGATGCCCGAGCATGAAAAAGTTATCCTTGTCGACCACAACGAACGCGGACAGGCGATTGAAGGCATTGAGGACGCAAAAATTGTTGAGATTATCGACCACCACAGATTAGGCGGCGTTCAAACTTCCGATCCGATTTACATTCATCAAGAACCCGTCGGTTGCACTTGTACTATCGTAGCAAATATGCATTGGGAAAATGATGTTGAAATTCCTCCGTCAATCGCAGGACTTCTTCTTTCAGCAATTCTTTCTGATACAGTTTTGTTTAAGTCTCCGACTTGCACGCCGAAAGATAAAAAGACTGCCGAAAAACTTGCCGAGATTGCGGGCGTTGACCTTAAAGAATACGGACTTGCAATGCTCCGCGCAGGTGCAGGTATCGGCGGAAAATCTCCTACTGAAATTGCCAAAAACGATATGAAAGAATTTAAGATTGGCGATTACAGAATTATCGTAAGCCAAATTTCCGTTATGGATCCCAAAGAAGTTTTGGACATTGAAGATAAACTTATCGCGGAGATGAAAGATAATTGCGACCGTGAAGGCTTTGATATGCACCTGCTCATGGTTACTGATATTCTTGAAGAGGCAACTTATTTGCTTTATGCAGGTTCTCCGCGCACACTGATTGGTGAGGCTTTCAAGAAAGATGCAAGCGGTACGCACGTTTATTTACCGGGTGTTATGAGTCGCAAGAAACAAATTATCCCGCCGCTTTCCGAAGCTGTAAAAAGAATTAAACCGCAATGATTAGGGACTATGGATTAGGGAAGAGTAATTCCCTGATTCAAGGCACTAAAAAACCGTCTTCAAGATTTTTGGGGACGGTTAATTTTTTAGCCGCGCAGATTAAACTAAAAAATCCCTCCGAATTTACGAAGAGATTTTCTTGTTAAAATTTAAAATAAAATTTTTCCAATAAAAAAACTCCCAATATAAAAATCTATCGAGAGTTTTTTTTAATTATTTGTAGTTTTTAAATTTTTTTCGTAATGTATCGCGAAGTTCTTTTTCAGATTTGTAATCATTCTTACGATAATTTAAATAGGAAAATAATTTTATAAAACAATATATAACAAATATAGCCAAAATAATATTCATAAAAAATTTAATCAGTAAAAATTCCACAAAAAAATACCCTTCTTCCAAAAAAATTACTACAAACAAAAATGAATGTAGTCTAAACATATGTTTGAATTATGACTTGGTTTCAAGATAGCACCATAACTATTATACATACTACCCCCCCCTATTGTCAAATTTTTTATATAAATTCTAAAAATCAATCATAACGTACAAACTTTGATAAAATTTTTTCCTTCAAATAAAAAAGTCCGCCAAACATTTTGCCTGACGGACAAAATTTTTATTTAATCAAAACGAAATGTTTTTAACCAACAATCTTGCCTTAGCGCGGGCAAGTGCCGCCTCTGCTCGTCTAATATCAATCTCCGAATCCTTCGGGGAGCTTTTGTAGGCGGTTATTCTGTCTTCTGCGCGTTTGTAAGCCGCTTTAGCACGCTCCACGTCAATCTTGTCGGGCAATTCTGCGGAATCAGCTAAGATAGTAATTTTATCAGGCGTGACTTCCATAAAGCCGCCGCTAATTGCTACTAAATGTTCTGCGCCGTCAAATTTTACGCGCATAGCGTGCGGAATAAGCTCCGTTAAAAGTCTTGCGTGTTTCGGCAAAATTCCCAATTCACCCGCAGTTGAACGGACAATTAGCATATCAATATCGTGACCAAAAACTTTGCCGCCTTCAGGAGTTACAAGTTCCAGCTTAATCGTCGCCATAGATTAAGCCCCCTTGAGTTTCTCTGCCTTTTGGACTGCCTCTTCAATGCCGCCGACCATATAGAAAGCATTTTCAGGTAAATCATCATATTTGCCCGACAAAATTTCTTTAAAGCCGCGAATTGTATCCTTAAGCGGAACATATTTACCCGGTGAACCTGTGAAGACTTCAGCGACTGCAAACGGTTGAGACAAGAAACGTTGAATTTTTCTTGCGCGTGAAACAGTCAATTTATCATCTTCGGAAAGTTCCTCCATACCGAGAATTGCAATAATATCTTGCAGTTCCTTGTACTTTTGAAGAACCGATTGAACGCCGCGAGCCGCGTTATAATGGTCTTCGCCGATAACATTGGGGTCAAGTATTCTGGACGTTGAGTCAAGCGGGTCAACGGCGGGATAAATTCCCAATTCAGCAATTTGACGGCTTAAAACTGTCGTAGCGTCCAAGTGAGTAAATGTACCTGCAGGCGCGGGGTCTGTCAAGTCGTCAGCGGGAACATAAACCGCTTGAACTGAAGTGATAGAACCTTTCTTAGTCGAAGTGATACGCTCTTGTAACGCGCCAATATCAGTCGTCAAAGTAGGCTGATAACCGACGGCGGACGGCATACGACCTAAAAGCGCGGACACTTCCGAGCCTGCTTGAATAAACCTAAAGATGTTATCAATGAACAGCAGAACGTCTTTGCCCTGTGCGTCACGGAAATATTCCGCCATAGTCAAGCCTGTAAGACCAACACGCATACGAGCTCCCGGCGGTTCATTCATCTGCCCGTAAACCAGCGCAGTTTTACCGATAACGCCTGATTCTTTCATTTCGTTCCAAAGGTCATTACCTTCACGAGTACGTTCACCGACGCCCGAAAATACCGAGTAGCCGCCGTGTTCCGTTGCAATATTATGGATAAGTTCCATAATCAAAACGGTTTTACCGACGCCTGCGCCGCCGAATAATCCAATTTTACCGCCGCGAGAATACGGAGCTATCAAGTCAACAACTTTTATACCCGTCTCCAAAATCTGTGTAGAAGTTTCTTGCTCTTCAAAACTCGGTGCTTTTCTGTGAATAGGCAATGAAACGGTATTTTTAACGGGTTCGGGATTATTATCAACCGTCTGCCCCAAAACGTTGAAGACACGACCTAAGCAAGCATCACCAACGGGAACGGTTATAGGTGCGCCCGTATCTTCAGCCAACATTCCGCGTACAAGTCCGTCCGTTGAACTCATCGCTATGCAACGTGTAACACTGTCGCCTAAATGTTGCATAACTTCCGCGATTAAATCTACTTCAACGTCGCCAGCCTTGCCTGTTATATGTACAGCGTTCAAAATTTTAGGCAGTTCACCGGCGGGAAATTCCACGTCGACAACTGCGCCGATTACTTGAACTACTTTTCCTTTCGCCAAAAATTTTCAACTCCTTTAAGTGTACCAAAAACCTAAAAGCTTAAAGCACTAAACCATAAACTTTTAGGTCAATTTTTTATAAACTAACAATTAGCAACTTAAAATTATCTGCCAGTCATCGGATAATCAGCTTGGATAAATCTCAAAACAGAGGCGGGATCTTGAGGTGCCCAGTAAACTTTGCCATCTGCGCCCATAACTTTTTCACAAGTAACGTCCATAATCTTCGTTGAACCGAAATCCAATCCATTGATGAAATTGGTAATAGCTTCTACGGCTGCCGCTTGATATGTAGGATCAACTTTCAAATCCGCACATGTTTTACCTTTCTCTTTTAATCCGGCATTAGCGAATACGAGAGCCTGCAAATTTTTATCATTAACTGCTTGATATTCAAAACTTGCGTCATCAAGAATTTTAGCTTTAAGTGTGATAACGGGATGATCTGCGTCGCCGACCTTCAATTTTGTTGAAATGTCCATCGAATTTCTAAGCTTGTTAAAGTAAACATCAGTGATTTTGTTAAGAGTCGCATCGCTCAAGCAAAAGTCTTTGAAATTGTCTTTGAAATTCCTGACGAGTACATTACGCACTTCATAAATATCACTTTGTGCCAATCCAGCCTCATTTGCGTAAACTGTTGAACCGTAAGCGTAAGCTTCCGCATAAGCCAAAACTGCTTTGTCTGCGTTATAAAGGGGTTCATTCGCTCCACGCGTTCCGTAGCATTCACCGGTTACGCTTGTTGTAAAAAGTAACAACGCCAACGTCATAATAGCTGCAAAACATTTTTTAAACATTCTTTTCAACCTCCAAAAAATTTTTTACTCAAAACACGGCAATATTCCCCCACCATTTTAAGTGGTGGAGGAAAAGCCTTAGGTATTCGCAAGTCCTTTAGTAAGTTTTTTATTGTTCGACACAATTATTTACCTTGAATAAAATTCATAACAGCGGCAGGGTCTTCAGGAGCCCAGTAGGTTTTACCGTCCGCGCCCTTTACCTTTTTGCAAGTAATGTCTATGCTCTTAGGAGTTCCTGCAGTCAAAGCATTAATTACATTGTTACTTGTTTCCAAGAAAGCCTGTTGAATTTCGCTATCAGCTTTTAATTGTTCGGGAGTTTTTTCCTCTCCAAGCTCTTCACCGGCGACAATCAAAATTATCGCTTTCAAACCGTCTTGTTTTTCTAACTGCTCATCAACTGATTTTTCGTCCATAACGTTTGCAGTAAGTGTCACAACGGGATGTTCTGGATCATCTTTTTTCAACGTTGCCTTAATGTCCAGTAACTGTTCAAACTTATTTTCAAAGCTGACTTTCAATTTGGCAAGACTGTCATCTGAAAAAGGCAACTTTGCGAAATAATCATTAACTTCATCAAGGATAATCTGATTGTTAAATGAATCTGCATCCTTTTGCGTTAAACCTGCATCCTGCAAATGTGTTGACTTGTCGAATCCATACAGTTCAGCGTAAGCCAATACGGCTTTATCTGCACTTGCTTGCGGATTATCGGCATCAGCTTTTTGTCCGCCGCCTCCGCAGCCTGTAGCGAAAAGTACCAAAAATACTGCTACAATCGCTACAAAATATCTCTTCAACATACTTTTCGCCTCGCCATTACTGTTATCGTCTTAAATTATTATTTACCCTGAAGAAAATTCATAACAGCGGCAGGGTCTTCGGGTGCCCAATAGGTTTTTCCGTCTGCGCCTGTAACTTTCTTGCAAGTAATATCTATGCTCTTGCTTGACCCTGCAGTCAAAGCATTAATCGCACTATTACTTGCTTCCAAGAAAGCTTGTTGAATTTCAGAATCAGCTTTTACTTGTTCAGGAGTTTTTTCCTCTCCAAGCTCTGCGCCAACCGTCATCAAAATGATAGCTTCTAAACCATCTTGTTTTTCTAACTGCTCATCAACAGATTTTTTATCCATAACGTTTGCAGTAAGTGTAACTACGGGGTGTTCCGGATCATCTTTTTTCAACGTTACTTTAATGTTCATCAGTTGTTCAAATTTATTTTCTAAACTTGCTTTCACTTTAGAAAGACTGGCGTCAGAAAAGGGCATCTTTGAAAAATCTTTAACTTCATCTAAAATAATCTGATTGCCGGATAAATCTTTTACAGTTAATCCTGCCTCTTTTAAGTGTTTATCAGAGTTGAAGGCGTACATTTCAGCATAAGCCAGAATTGATTGATCTGCACTGTAACTTGGATTACCCACTGCAATTACCTCCGCTGCACCACATTGACTTAACCCTGAAAATAACATCGTTGATGATAATGCTACCACCGCGAAAAACTTTTTAATACCTTTGAACATAACCGTTCACCTTACCTTTCTTTTTGTTTTTTTTTCTTTCACTCCTTTATACGCAGATTAATCAAAAATATTAAGACCAACTTAAAAATAATTTTAGGGATTAGGGAAGAATTTTTTTCACTGACCACTTATCCCTTAAACTTTTATTGACCCTGTGCAAATTGTGCAAGTACTGTCAAATCATTCTCGTCCGGTACCCAGTGATTTTTGCCGTCTTCACCTTTATCAATTTTGCAAGTTATGTCCATGCTATGTTCTATAGTCGGCATTGTTGTAACAAATTTTTCAATGGCTACAACTATACGATCTTGGAAATTTTTATCTCCTTTCATCTGGTCATTGTTAAGACCTTGTGCTACAGCTTCTTGAACTATTGCCATAGCTTCAGCCATTCCTTCATTCTTAGCTAATTCTTCTGCAGGTACTTTACCATTAATCGTTGTTGCCGTAACTTCTACTACGGGGTGTTCAGGATCGTCTTTTTTCAACTTGGTAGAAATTTTTGTAATTTTATTCACGTATTCAAAATATTTTTTGGTTATTTTTTCGACATTGGCGTCATCTAACGGATATTCTTTAAACTGCGCACGAATGTTGTCAGTAATCAAATCAGAGATGAACTTTGCGCTGTCAGCTGTCATCAATCCGCTTGCGACGATAGCACTTGTGTCATTTTTCGCATACATTTCAGTGTAAGCCAAAACGGATTTATCGGCGGAAACTGCGGGCTTATCATCAGCCGCTTTAGGAGTCTCTTTACCGCCGCCGCAACCTGCTGTGAAAAGCACTAAAAACAGTGCCATCATAGCCATAAAAGATTTTTTAAACATATTCTAATCCTCTCCAGTTTTTAATATTCCAAAATTATTGAGGCTGTACAAATTGAGCAACAGCAGCGGGATCTTTCGGTGCCCAGTAAAGTTTGCCGTCTGAACCTTTTAATTTTACGCAGGGAACATCCATACTGGTTTCAGCATTAAACGGAAGTTTGTCAATGAAATTGCTTATACATTCCATAACTGCTTTTTGAAAATCTGCATTTTCTTTAAGTTGATCTACAGTAATGCCTTCCGCCTGCAATTGTCCAAGTGCAGTACCAAGTGCAATAATATCTTCGTTAGTAGTTGCTTCTTTCGTCGCACCTTCATTATTGAGAGTACACACAGAAAGTGTTACGACGGGATTTTCGGGATCATCTTTTTTCAAAGTAGCTTTAATGTCCATTTCTGTAAAAAGTTTTCCGGCGTAAACGCCGATCATTTCCACAACGTTGTCATCACTCAAAGGAAATTGTGAAAAACTTTGTATCAAATCACCAATAATTTTTTCTTTGACTGCTTTCACGTCTGATTCAGTCAATCCGGTTTCCTTCAAGTGATCAGTAGCCCCGAAGGCATACATTTCGGCATAGCCCAAAACAGCTTTATCCGCGCTGTATTCCGGTTTATCGGCAGCAGATTTTGAATCATCTTTACCGCCGCCGCAACCTGCTGTGAAAAGCACTAAAAACAGTGCCATCATAGCCATAAAAGACTTTTTAAACATAATTCTTCAACCCTTCAAACCTTATTGAATTTTTACAAACTCTTCAAGCTCTGTGGTGCTTTTAGGCTCCCAATATAATTTGCCGTCTTCGCCTTTTCTTTTCTGACAAGTAATTTCAATGCTGGATTCTTTATTTATCGGAATCTCTTTAATAAAATTGATCAAATATTCCATAGCTGCTTTTTGGAAATCTGCATTAGCTTTCATATCGTCCACTGAATAACCTTGAGCCTGCCAAGTACCTATCATTTGCCCTAAGGCGATTAAACTCTCGTTGCTGGAAACCATTTCCGATGCGGCTTGTTGATTAATGTTGCGTGCGCTAAGTTTTACGACGGGATTTTCAGGATCGTCTTTTACGATTTCGGTTTTTATACGCATAGCCGCTTCCGCTAAGCTGACATATTCTCCGAGCATTGTTGCAGCGTTGTCATTACTCAAAGGAAATTCCGCAAAAGCTTCAACTAATGGCTTAAGTACTTTTTCGCTGTACTTATCTTGATCAGCTTGCGTCAAGCCGGTTTCTTTAAGGTGTTCAGTAAAACCGAACGCGTAAAGTTCAGCGTAGCCCAAAATTGCTTTATCTGCACTGTATTCCGGTTTATCGGCAGCCGGTTTATTTGTATTGGCATTGTTACCCTTATTGCCGCAACCTGCCGCAAACAGTACCAAGAATACTGCCAACATCGCTATAAAAGATTTTTTAAACATAGCTTTAACCCTCTCAAATTTTTTGATTCACTAAATTTTTTGTCCCTGCGAAAATTTTACAAGCGTTTCAATATCCGCAGGTCCCCAATACATTTTTGCATCTTCGCCTTGAAGTCGTGTACAAATTACTTCCAATGTACGCTCATTCACGGGCATTGACCTCAACATTTTGTCGATACAATTTGCCGCGAATTTCTGAAATTCTTCGTCCGCCTTCAACTGTTCCAACGTAACGCCGCTATCTTTTGCCGTTTGAACTCTTGCAAGAAGTTCCGAAAATCCGTCAAGATTTTCATATTGACTTAAATCATCAAAGCCGCTTTCATCAATTACTGTAGCTTTAACTTCGACAATCGGTTCTTTTGAATCATCTTTTTTCAACGTCGTTGTAACCTTCGTGACTTCCTGCAGATATTTCAAATAGTCATCGACAACTTTTTCAAGCGTCTGTTTATTCAAAGGATAACTGCTGAATCGCTCCATAAGTTTTTGATGAATATCGTCGTAAATTTCTTGTTCAGTCTGCTTGGAAATTCCCGCGTCAGCAATATGTGCCGACCTTCCCGTTGCAAACATTTCTACGTAAGGCAAAACAGATTTATCCGCGCTAATGTCAGAATAAGCAGTACAACCTGCAACAGATAATGTTAAGAATATCGCCGCCATTACGTCAAAAGATTTTCTAAACATTGCCGTAACCTGCAATTACTTCAACGCTTCCGCGCCGCCGACAATTTCGTTAATCTCGCTGGTAATACCTGCTTGACGCACTTTGTTATAGTACAGATTGAGTTTGCCGATAAGTTCCTGCGCGTTGTCTGTCGCATTACTCATAGCGTTCATACGTGAACTTAATTCAGACGCCGCCGAATGCAACATTGCGCCGTAAATTCTTGTAGCCAATCTGCGCGGCAGGAAATTATTCAGAACAGATACAACGTCCGGCTCATAAATGTAACTTTCGCGCAAGTCAAGATTTTCAGCGTAAGTGTAATCGTCAGTCACAATAGGAAGTAAAGTTACGTCATCAGGTTCACAGCTGATAGCAGATTTAAATTGCGTGTAAATCATCGTGACATCTAAAATTTCACCGCTCATAAAGCGATCGATAATCAAGTCCGCAATTTCTTTCGCGTAGTGATAACTGGGACGCTCGCTTATACCGTGATAGTGCTTGATGATATTATAGCCGCGTTGCTTGAAATGACTTGTCGCCTTGCGCCCAACGGTTATCAATTCTATATCGTCAACATAATCGGCGTCATGATATTCGTGAGCAACTTCTAAATGACTTGCGCCGCTACCGCCGCCACCACCGCCTGCACGAGGACGCGCTCCTCCTGCGGCTGAAGTGTATCTGTCAGCCGAACCGAATTGTTTACTTTGACCCTTCGTGGTACTTCTTGCAACTTTAACGTTTTTAACGGCGTCAAAATTTTTAATGTGAAAATTTTCTTCCTTAATCGGCTTATTAGGATCGTAAATCGTGCCGTCATACTCAATCGTATCATGCGCCTCTTTGAAGACGTTGCTTGAATATGCGCCTGCCAATCCTTTATCAGACGCAATGACGAGGAATAAAAATTTTTTATCGTCCTGCTCTTGAAGTTCAATCATTTGTTGACGCGTCATAAGAAACGGGCTTTCATCTTCCATTCCCTTCATCTGCGTCATAACTCTGCGGATAATTTCTTGCGTTTTATCGACAAAGGGCAGGTAGGAAATAAGCGAATCACGCGCCGCATTGAAACGGGAACGCGCTATCATATCCATTGCACTTGTAATTTTTTGGATATTTTTAACGCTTTTAATACGACGGCGAATGTTTTGTAAATTTGCCATTTACGCCACCGCCTAACTTTCCGTCTTGTAGCTGATTGTATCTTTGAACTCTTTGATAGCCGCTGAAATTTCCGCCTCAAGTTTATCATCAAGTTTTTTCTGCGCGGCAATTTTTTTACCAACTTCAGGGTGGCGATTGTGCATAAACTTAATAAAATCGGCGTGGAATTGTACAACCTTATCAACGGGAATGTCAGTCAAAAATCCTCTAACCGCTGTGAAAATCGTTAAGACTTGATCTTCAACGGATAAAGGCGCGTACTGCGATTGCTTTAACGTCTCAACCATACGCGCACCGCGATCCAACTGCGCCTTAGTCGCTTTGTCAAGGTCTGAACCAAATTGCGCAAAGGCGGCAAGTTCACGATACTGCGCCAAGTCAAGACGCATTGTACCTGCAACTTGTTTCATCGCCTTAATCTGCGCGGAACCGCCGACACGTGAAACTGAAAGACCGACGCTGATAGCGGGACGTATGCCGGAGTAGAAAGAATCCGTTTCCAACATAATTTGCCCGTCAGTTATAGAAATAACATTAGTAGGAATGTACGCGGAAACGTCACCGGCTTGCGTCTCAATAATCGGCAGTGCAGTAATTGAACCTGCGCCGAGTTCATCACTAAGTTTTGATGCACGTTCCAAAAGTCTTGAATGTAAATAGAAAACGTCGCCGGGATATGCTTCACGACCGGGCGGACGGCGTAACAGAAGTGACATTGCACGATAAGCTGCCGCATGTTTCGTCAAGTCGTCGTAAATGCAAAGGCAGTGTCCATGCTTTTCATACATAAAATATTCCGCCATTGCAACGCCCGAATACGGAGCTAAATATTGCAACGGTGCAGAATCAGCTGCCGTCGCCGCAACTACGATTGAATATTCCATTGCGCCATGATCTTCAAGGGTTTTCACGACACGCGCAACGGTTGACGCCTTTTGACCAATGGCAACGTAAACGCAAATACAATTCTGCCCCTTCTGATTGATAATCGTATCAATCGCGATTGCAGATTTACCAATACCTCTGTCGCCGATAATCAATTCACGTTGTCCACGTCCAATAGGTACAAGTGCGTCGATAGCCTTTAAACCAGTCTGCAACGGCTCATGAACAGATTTTCTGTCAGCAATACCGGGAGCCTTATACTCAACGGGACGAGTCTTTGTAGTTTGAATCGGTCCTTTGCCGTCAATAGGTCTGCCGAGTGCGTCAACAACGCGCCCAATCATATTTTCGCCGACGGGAACTTGCATGATTCGCGCAGTACGTTTAACCGTCGTGCCTTCCTTAATTTCTTCGTCGCGACCAAGAATAACCGCGCCGACGTTGTCCTGCTCAAGGTTCAAGACCAATCCAAAAATGTCGTTGCCAAAGTCTAACAGCTCGCCCGCCATAGCTTTTTCAAGCCCATGAATGTGCGCTATACCGTCGCCGACTTCGATAACCGTTCCTACTTCGTCAACATTCAAGTCAACGTTGTAGTTTTTTATCTGGTCTTTAATTATGGCAGTAATTTCGTCAGGATTTATTTTCATATTTTTGGCTTCACCTCACAATTTAACTTTCTCATAAAATTTTCCTCAATCAGCCACCGGTAAAATAATCGTCATCGTTTATAGGGTGATGATGATCTTTGAGATATTGGGAGCAATACTTATAAATGGAATAAGCGGGTTCATCGCCTCTGCTTACTTTATTCATACTTCCGCCTTCGCCGAGCGTGTACAAAATCTCTCCGCCCTCTTTAACGAAGTAATAAAAATCCTCTTGCGGCGAATAAGTTTTTTCGTAGGTTACAACCCTTACAGTAAATGAGCTACTGTCGTGTCCTGTGTTTCTAATGCTGGATGTATCAACACAATAAGTAGTTCTACTGTTCTCGTTGTTGTAAACCTCGACTTCCTCTGCAGAAACATTTTGCGTAAAGACAAGCATTGCCATTAAAAACGCGGCAAGAAAAATTTTTTTCAGCATCAAATTTCCCTCCCATCAACCTTTAGTAGACAATGAACCTTTCAATGCTTGTAATCTGCCGGCCGCCGATCCGTCAATGCGTTTATCGCCGACTCTGACAATTACGCCGCCCAAAATTGATTTATCTTCGTGCCTGCGAATTTTAATTTTCTTACGCGTAACTTCGGCAAGTTTCATTCCCAATTTCTTTTCCTGCTCTTTATTCAGCGGAAAAGCCGTTGTTACATCAGCGATTAAAATTCCCTGCGCTTCATTCTTCAAGCCGCTAAAAATTTCGTAAATCTCATTGAAAATTCCAATTCGACTTTTATCAGTCAATAACAGCAAGAAATTCATTACATTATCGGAGACTTCGCCTTTAAATGCCTTCGTCAACAAATCTTTCTTCGCCTTATGCGGCACGAGAGGATTTTTAAAAAAGGCAACCGCTTCAGGTACAGTAAAAACATCTGCGCGGACTAAGGCTAAATCTCTGTCGTATTCGTCAAGTTTATTTTCTTCCTGCGCCAATTCAAAAATCGCGCGGGCGTACTTCGTGGCAAGCTGAATATTTAACATAAAGCTCGCCCCCTACTTCGCTTCGTTGAACATATCAGAATTTAAGCCGGAAATAAAATCGTTGACAAGTTTATCATTTTCTTTGGAAGAAAGATTTTTGGCAACAATTTTTTCTGCCGCCTGCAAGCTCAACGTAACAATTTCAGCCTTCATTTCTTCAAAGGCGCGATTACGTTCATTTTGAATTTCAGCCTGCGCGGTAGCCTTCATACGTTCAATTTCGCGTTTCGTCTCGGCGACAAGTGCTTCACGTTCTTGACGGGCAGTCAATTCTGCGCGGTCAACAATTTCTTGCGCTTTTTTATTCGCGTCGGCAAGTTGGCTTTTATACTGTTCCAAAGTTTGTTCAGCGGCTTTCCTGTCGGCGGCGGCTTTATCGAGCGAATCTTGAATTTTATCCGAACGCTGCTTTAACATTTTCGCAACGGGTTCATAAGCCAATGCGCGAAGAATTACCACGAGTACCAAAAAGTTGACAACCTGCGCGATCATCGTTGCGTTTATATCAATCAAAAAAATTCACCTCTTTCAAGGCTTGAACTTACTTTGCAACAAATTAACCGATAAGCGGGTTAGCATAAAGCATAATCAACGCAACAACCGCCGCGATAATCGCCATAGCTTCAATTAAGCCGACGGAAATAAGCGTGTTCGTGAAAAGCGTGTTTTTCGCTTCGGGCTGACGGGTAATGCCGTCAATAAATTTGCTGGTTACGAGACCGTCGCCGATACCTGCGCCGATTGCCGCCAATCCCATTGTGATGCCTGCGCCGATAAGTGCCGCCGCTACCATAATTGCATTTTCCATTAAATTTTACCTCCTAAAATTATAAAAAATTTAATCTTCAAAAAGACTTCCTACCAAATCAACCGCAAATTCTAAAACGTCGCTTAAAATTTCACCGCCGCTACCGTCATCAATATTGGCGTTATCGTTTTGAGAATTTCTCTGCGCGTCTTCAAGTTGTTCAGTTGAAATTTGATTTTCTTCATCTTCATTAGGCGCGGAATTTTTCATAATAACCGCCTTACTTCAAAATGTTATAAAAATCTTCGTCAAAAGTTCCGTAGAATTTTTTTCCATACGCCAAGTAATACGCCATTTCAGCAATTCTTGCGTCGTATGTAAAATGGTCGTCTTCAGGATTTGTAATGTCAGGATTGACCCTAACCCATTTATCCTCTTCGGCAATGAAACGCATTACCAAATTTTTATCATAGACATATGAATAAATGTGATTGAAACGGTTGGTAATTTCAGTCTTTCCCAAGTTAGCGTCCGGCACTTGCACTTCATCTATTGAGATTAAGCAACCGCCTTCGTCTTCTTGAATAACTTTTACGGACTTCCTGTCGACGTAAAGCCCTGCGCCGTGTATTTTTAAATCCGCGAACAAAATATAATTTTTCTCCGCGTCAAGGTATGTCGGACAGGGAGCACGGTAATTCGGAGCTGCCGCCGCCGTTGAAAAAATTATCGCGCTTAACAAAATCGCTAATGAAAAAATTTTTTTAAACATAATCTTAACCTAACGGCAACGAATCATAAAATGACTCGTCGAAAGTGCCGTAAAATTTGTTGCCCGTTGCTAAGTAATAGACAACTTCCGCGCCCCATGCATAGCCGCTACCTTCCGCGATTGTGCCGTTAGGATCGAGGAACATGGCATTTCCCATTTGGTCAAATAAATAAACTTTCCGCGCAGATTCGTCATAACCAAATTGCATATTCTCCACGCGATCCCAATGAGTATTTCTCGGCTGAATGCTGTCGTAAACAATGAAATTGAAAGAAATAACCTTCAATTCATCATCTTCTTTGACGCGAAGAGAATTTTGATATAAATAACTGTCCAATCCTTGATGGCGATAAAAACATACAAGGTTAGGATCATCGGCAGGGTTACGACTTATCGCCGCGAAAGCCGACGCGCAGATTGTCATGCTTAACAACAGTGCAACTGCAAAAATTTTCTTCCCCATAACTACTCTTCCTTAACTGCGTTGCTAAGATATGCCATACTAAGCATTGTGAAAATTACCGCGTGAACACAGCTGATAAAAATACTGAACTTGAGCCAGATAACACTCGGTATTACCAAGTACGTCATAAGGTGCAATAAAACGATAATCAGAATTTCGCCCGCGAGAATGTTACCGAATAGACGAAAAGCCAGCGTTATCGGTTTAGCGATTTCCTCAATAAGGTTGATGACGACGAACGGCGCGACCGGCTGGAAAAAGTGCGCAATGTAATGAGTGCCTTTGAAGTAGAGACCGAAAAAATGCACCATTGCAACGACCAACAGCGCAAGACCTAAAGTCGTGTTTAAATCATTCGTCGGTGATTCGAGGAACGGGATTAAGCCTAAAAGATTACTCGTCAGCAAAAATAAAAAAAGCGACACGATAAACGGCGCAAACAATTTGCCGCGTTTTTCGCCCATCATCGCGTTAAGCTGTTCGTGCAACCAAATTACAACCATTTCGATAAAATTTTGCCAACCCTTAGGGACAAGCTTAAGATTTCTCACGGCAAGGCAGGAAATAATTATGACAATCGCCATTGCCAGCCACGTCATGCAAAGCGTCTCCCAGTTGAAGGTCAATCCCATAAATCGCACAGTCTCACGGACACCAATATGCTCCATACAATTCACCTCCTCTCGTGATAAGCCAAAACTCCCAGCGAAATTACGTAAAATGTTACGAAACATACCGACGACATTATAAAAAGTTCCGTCGATATGTGGACGGCAACCGCCAAAACTACTAACACCATCAACAATCGCAACACAAGCCCGATTAGCATTACTCGTTTAGCTTGTGCTTGGGACATTTTTTCTGCCGCTTCCAATCTTGCCGCCGCTGATATGAAATAAAAAAAATTCAACAGCGCACCAATCAAGATTGAGCCGCATAAAAATATTTTCCCTGCTAAAATTAGATTAAATGCCATAATCGCGGCGACTGCCAAAAAAATTTTGTAACTTCGCCCGAAGGTAATAATAACCTGTTTCATACCTAGCTACTTTTCGACGCTATAAAAAATTTCCCTTCAAATAAAAAAATTTTTATGCTATGATAATAGAAATCCTACTCAAACATGCTATAGCGCGAAGACCCCGAGCGACATCCTACCTTCGCTTGGGGTCTTTGACTTTTTAATTTGTATGAATATTGTATTTTCGTTTATATAAAAATTTTAACACAACACAACTACTTTTAGCAAGAAAAATTTCCCTTCAAATAAAAAATTTTTATGCTATAATTAATATGGCTGTCGCCTCTCAGGTTTCAGACTTTTACTGAAGGGAGGTAACCAATTATGCTAACAGTTTCTATTTTTTCTTAGGTTTTTTTTAGTCTAGCACATAACATTTATTTTAGCAAGAAAAATTTCCGATGCTTTATAAAATTTTAAAAGAGCCGTCACGATACGCCGTAACGACTCTTCAATCTATTTACGAAATTTATTTTCTAATCTTTATTATTTTGTTTCTATTGATTAAATTCTACCGCAGATAAAACCGCGTTATCTACTCTTCATTGCAACAGGTTCAACACTTGCGCCATACTCTGATTCGCCTGCGCTATCATTGCTTGAGACGCTTGAGCTAAGACGTTATTCTTGACGTATGTTGTCATTTCTTTCGCCATATCAGCTTCAGTAATGCTGGTAAAGGCAGTCTCTTGCGCATTAGCCGCATTCGCCAAGAAACTTGCGGAATAATCCATAGCTTCCAGTGCTGCTCCAATCTTTCCTTGTTCTGCTACTACATTTGTTATTGCTTCAGTCAATTTGTCTACTATGGTATCACTCGCACCATTCTGAATTTTTCCGTCAGCACCTATCTCAGTGGCGGTTAATGCAGCATTAGTCGCAGAAGCAATATCCCATGAAGTTGATATCTTACCGTTCTTAATAGAGCTAGCACTGGTGTATGTACCGCTATAAATTGAAGTATACGCATTAACACTGGTTGATGACATAAGATCTTCGCCATTATACTTGACACTCAAAGCCGAATTGAGTACTTTGGTAAGATTTTGAAACTCTGTATTAATGATACCTTGAGCATCACCATCACCAGAAGCGGCTTGATACTCAATAGCCTTCGCTTTCATCGCGTTAAGAATATCAAGCACAGAAGAAGCTGACGAATCAGCGGCATTGAGCTTGGCACTAGCTGTTTGAATACCATTGGAAAGTGCGGTATATCCAGTGGAATCGGCTTGAATCTTTTTGCTTGCCATATAAGCTGACGCATCATCGACAGCACTGTTTACGCGCATTCCGGTGGAGACGCGAGTAATCGCCTTGCCCATTACAGACTGGTGCTTGTTCAGCGACGCCAATGCGTTATTAGAAATCGCTCCAAAATTTTTGTTAATGTTCAGTGACATTTTAATTCCCTCCCTGAGATAGTTAAAAAACTTTCCTTTTTTCCTTTGAAAACATTATCGTCGAAACGATTAAAAAACTTAACGACTTAGAAAAAATTTTTTTCCTAAAAAAAACTACGATTAAATGTTAATTCTGTTGAAAGAATTGTACATTACTGTTTTGGAAAAATCAAGCGGTAAAAAAAATTTTTTTAGAATTTTTTAAGAGTCTGATTTTTCATTAGCCTTACGGATTTTTTCGGCGGCGGCAGGATCAATCCTTTCAAGATATTCAGCCGGAATGGAACGAGGATTTTTCTTGCTAAGTTCGTAGCAACGGCGGAAACTTTCCTCTGCCTTATCCTTTTCGCCGAGTTCGTCATAAATATTTCCCTGCAGTTGGTAGGACACAACCTTTTTGGGATCAATCGCCAACGCCTTTTCAATGTCAGCTAAAGCCTCGTCCGTTTCGCCGCGCATATGTCGAACGTCAGCGCGATTTAAAAAGTTAAAAAGATTCGACGGATCTTTTTCAACAGCTGAATTAACGTCCTCAAGTGCGCCGTCATAATCTCCGACGATAGCTTTAGCTCTTCCGCGTATAGCAAGACATTCCGCAACATCATCTTGCTTTTCGGCATTAAGGGCGCGTTCAATCTCAATCAATGCCAATTCGCCTTTGCCGTAATCGTTATAAGCATCAGCATTGATACGCAACTTTTTCGCCAAATTTTTATTCGCGGAAAGTGTTTCAGCTTTGATTTTCTCCCAATATTCTTTACGCTTATTTTCTTCGTCAAGATATTTTTGTCTGACATCGGCAGGTTCATTTTGATAAGCGGTAATTACGGCGTCACGAATTTTAGCACCGAGATTTTGTGAAAAAGAAATTTCGCGCAGTTCATTGAAAACTTTATCGTCCGTCAAAAATTCAACGTCGCCCGCCTTGCCTTCCCTAAAGTTCCAATCATCAGCTTTGGTGTAATCGTGAAAAGCCTTTGCAAGTCCGCCAGCAAAATAATAAGCCTTTTCCGCAGACTTGTAAGTTTCGCCGGCAATAGCCGCCGTGTAAATTTCCTTGCCGTCAATGAAAACTTTATATTTGCGGTCAACTTTTTCAACGGTAACGTGGTTCATACTGTACGCCGTCAAAAGTTTTGAAAGATTTTCCTCACGAACTTCAGTATCGGGATGGTCGCTCATAGTTTGTTCGTTGGGTTTATCGTGCGGGTCGTATTCTAAAAAATCGTTTGTCTCGTACCGCATATAATAATCCATACGCGCCATAGCAGCCGCGCCGCCGCCGGGATTAAATCCTGCACTTGTCATAATATAAAAGCCGCCGACATCAGCTTCATTTTCGGCGGGGAGATTAATACTTTTTGCGATAGAATAATTTACCATGCTTGAAAGTTTAGACCAATCGACATTGCGGCTGTCAATGTTTGCGGCTATCATAGTTGCGGCAAGAGATTGCGCTATAGCTTGCGCATAATTTTTAGCTGAATGCTGTTCAATGCCGTGAATCATTTCGTGAGCCAGTACGGCGGCAATAGCATTTTCATCACCGTTGAGGGTACGCAGGAGACCTTTATTGACGGTGATATAATTCATGGGATAGCAGGCGGCGTTAAATTTATCGCTATCGTTGACATTCCAGATAAACGGAAGAGAATTTACGCGCAATTCGTATTCTCCGCTGTTTACGAGACGATTCATAATGTTATCGACAACTTCAACGTCATGAGGATTTTGGTCAACACCGTTTGCTTTTTCGTCCTGACGTTTAACCGTCATCTGCGCGGTTACGTCATTGCCCATTGCTAAAATTGAACTCAACGTCGAGCGATATGCCGCGTAAACACCTAAACCTTGTGCCGCTATTGCCCAAGCGTCAACTGCTTGAACTTTTAACGGTGTCAACAACGTAACTGTTAAGATTATTGCCGCTAATATTTTCGTGAAAATTTTTATCACAATATCAATCCTTAAATTTTTGGGAAATTATAATCGACGATAAAAATTTTTTCAAGGCGACCTATGCGAACAATTCTGTTGACTTAATGCTTATAATTTCTTTAACGTTATAATTGAAACTGTAAACTTTAGATTCTGTAGAGTCAGCATTTGACGCCAAATAAATGCAAAGGGCTATTACCAGCACAATGGCGACAACCGCGAAGATTTTAAAAATTTTTCCAAGTTGAATAATCGCCTTTTCGGCGTCATTGTTTTTGTTACTCAAATAAACACTTCCTTTGAGATTGGGGGAAATTTTTATGAAAGCTGTACATTTTGGAGCGGGAAATATCGGGCGCGGATTTATCGGCTTACTGTTATCAAAGGCGGGTTATCACGTAACTTTTGTGGACGTTGCCGCGCAGTTGGTTGACGACATTAACGCACTCGGCAAATACAATGTTCAGATTTTCGGTCACGAAGAAAAAATTCAAGTCGATAATATCAGCGCGATTAACAGCAATGAAAATCTTGACGCATTGATTGACGCGATTGTTGAAGCTGATATTGTTACGACGGCGACCGGTCCGAATGTTTTAAAACTTATCGCTCCGAATATCGCTAAAGGTTTAACAAAACGGATTGCCACGAATAAAACGCCGCTGAATATCATTGCTTGCGAAAATATGATTGGCGGTTCGACTGCGCTAAAAAATTTTGTATATGAAAATCTTGCCGACGACATTAAGCCGGAAGTGGACAAGCTGATTGGTTTCCCTGACTCTTCCATTGACAGAATTGTACCCGCGCAGAAGAATGACGAAAAACTTTTGGTAAAGGTTGAAGATTTTGCGGAATGGATCGTTGATAAAAAGGGCATTGTCGGCGAACTTCCCGCGATTAAGGGAATGACTCCGGTTAATAATCTCAACGCTTATATGGAACGCAAACTTTTCACTGTCAACACTTGTTACGCGTCGATTGCTTACTTGACTTACAAGCGCGGAATTGCGGATATTCCAACGGCGATGAAAGACGAAGAAATTTTGAAAACTGCGCGGGGAGTATTATCTGAAACTTCTGCGCTTTTGATTGATAAATATAATTTCGACGCGACAAAACATCAAGCCTACGTTGAATCGGTAGAAAAACGTTTTGCCAATCCTTATTTGTCAGACGAAGTTACACGGGTTGCACGCGAGCCAAAACGTAAACTTTCACCGCAGGAAAGATTAATTTCCCCTGCAAGCCAACTGATTGAACGAGGTAAAGAGCCTTTGAATTTGGCGAAAGTTGCCGCCGCAGTATTTTCATATGATTTTGAAGGCGACGCGGAAGCCGTTGAAATTCAAAACTTCATCAAGTCAAATGGTATCGACGCCGCAATTACTGAATACACGGGACTTGCCGCTGATTCAAAGCTTTTCAAACTTATTCGCGAAAATATCGATTAAACCTTCCAGCGGACGTTGAATGTAGCCGTCTAAAAATTTTCGTAACGAAAAAAAGCCGCGACATTAATCGTGGCTTTTTTAGTAGGGAGGGGTCTAAAAGATTTTCTTATGTTTTTATTTATTAATGATTAGCTGTTAGCAACGTCACCGCCTATAATTTTTGAGATTTCGCGGAAAGCTTCGTCGTTACGCTTTCCCTTAATCGTCAAGACTAAACTTTTATCAGCCGTAATGGCAAGTTCGACTAGTGACAAAATACTTTCTGACGTGCCGGATTTTTTGCCGGACGCTATTTTTATTTTACAATTAGTTTCTTTAGCAATATTTATTATAGCCGCGCACTCGCGGAATCCAAGCGTATTTTTAGCAACGAGTATGAAAGACACCGTACCCGTTGAAGTTCCAATCGTCGGATTAATTACCGGCGTTTCAACTTTTTCAACTTTTTTGTTTTTGGTTTTAATAACCTTATATGCAAATTTCATTTGTGAACAACTCCTATCTTAAATTTTGTACTGCGACTTGGCTGCGATTAGTTTACTTTTCCGTTGACGCCGAAATTTTATCATTAAACTTTCAGATTGACAACGGGCAATCATTATTGATTTGTATCAAATTTAGTCGTGTTTGTTCGGAGTTGCTTTTGTTTGCTAAATTTTATGCATAACGTCGAAAATATCTTGATGTTGAGTTTTAATTTCAACGCCAATTTGCTCGCCCTGAACTTTCAGAGCGTCTTGCAAGTCCACAAGTCGAATTTTATTTTCATCAGCTTCGGCAAACAGAATCATATTAAAAAAACCGTTTAAAATATTTTGGTTAATGCTCAAAATGTTTACTTCATTATCAGCAAGAATTTTCGTAACCGATGCGATAATCCCAACTCTATCTTTGCCGACTACAGTAACTATTAATTTCAAATTAATCACCTCATCAATTAATATATCACAACGCAAAAATTTTTCAAGCCGCGCAGATATTTGACAAAAAATTTTTTATAAGGTAAAATTAATGACATATTAAATTTTGATGAATGAATTTGAATAAAAACTTTTTTAGGTGATTCGATAAGCGGAAGCCTGTGAGTTTAGCGAAAGTTGAACTTTGCAGGTTTTTTGCTTTTAAGGGGGCAATATGGCTAAAAAAAATTTAAGCGGTATAATTCCAGATGAAGTTATAAAATTTATTACTGATGAGTTGAAAGAAATTCTTAACGGCGAAATTATTTTTATCGCGCAGGACGGATATTTAATGCAAGTTGAAATTCGACAAAGGCGGCGCGTTGCTGATTGGCAGGAAGAAAATTTGCCGCGTGAAAATAAAAATTTTACTGCGCTTGAAAAAAATATTCGTCAAGAATTTTCAACGCTTGACTACGGTCAACTTTCGATAAAAATTCAGAAAGGGCGCGTTACCCAAATTGAACGCCTTGTCCGTCAACGTTTCACAGGTCTTGACGGCGAAGGAATTTAATTTGTAAATGGTGGTGATAAAATGATTTATGCTGACAATGCGGCAACAACAATGATGAGTTCCGTTGCACTTGACGCTATGATAAATTGCATTAAAAACACGTGGGGAAATCCTTCAAGCCTTTACGAATTTGGACAAAAGGCGGCGGAAGTTTTAGCCGAGTCGCGTCAAATTATTGCAAAGTGTATAAATGCGACGGCTGATGAAATTTATTTTACGTCGGGCGGGAGTGAATCAGATAATCAAGCAATTATTTCTGCGGCAAAAATCGGTGCTCGTAAAGGCAAGAAACATATTATTTCTACGGCGTTTGAACATCACGCAGTTTTATATACGCTGAAAAAGTTGGAGCATGAAGGTTTTGAAATTGAATTGCTTGACGTTCACGAAAATGGAATTATTTTGCCCGAACAAATTAAAAATGCAATTCGCGATGAAACTTGCCTTGTAACGATTATGTTTGCAAATAATGAAATTGGCACTATTCAACCGATTGAAGAGATTGGAAAAATTTGTCGCGAGCGTAAAATTATTTTTCATACAGACGCAGTGCAAGCGGCGGGACATTTACCCATTGACGTTGACGCGCAGAATATTGATATGTTGTCAATGTCCGCGCATAAATTTCATGGAGCTAAAGGAGTCGGCGCACTTTACGTAAGGAAAGGTATCAAGCTTGAAAGTTTAATTGAAGGTGGCGCACAGGAAAAAGGCAAGCGTGCAGGTACTGAAAATGTTCCGGCAATTTGTGCAATGGCTACGGCGTTAAATGATTCGTGTAAAAATTTGGAGACTAACAGCCGCAAACTTTTAAATCTGCGCGGAAAATTAATTGAAGGGTTGAAAAAAATTCCGCGAAGTATTTTAAACGGTGATGAAAATCGACGCTTGCCTAATAACGTAAATTTTTGTTTTGAAGGAATTGAAGGCGAAAGCTTATTACTTTTACTCGACGATAAAGGAATTTGCGCGTCGTCGGGTTCAGCTTGTACTTCAGGTTCATTAGATCCAAGTCACGTACTTTTGGCGATTGGCAGACCGCATGAAATTGCTCACGGAAGTTTGAGACTTTCACTCGACGAAAATATTTCAGAAAGTGACGTTGACTATATCATAAAATCTGTTGCTGAAGTTGTAGAATATCTGCGCGGAATGTCGCCGCTCTGGAAAGATAAAATTTCAGGTAAAAAAGAATTTGTTTTAAAGTAGGTGAAAAATTTTATGGCACTTTATAGCGAAAAAGTTATGGATCATTTCCGCCACCCGCGCAATGTCGGCTGTATCGAAAATGCGGACGGAATTGGCGAAGTCGGTAACGCAAAATGCGGCGATATAATGAAAATGTATTTGAAAATCGACAATGACGTTGTGACAGATGTAAAATTTGAAACTTTCGGTTGCGGCTCGGCGATAGCGTCAAGTTCAATGGCAACTGAATTGATAAAAGGTAAACCGCTTAATGAAGTTTTAAAGTTGACAAATAAAGCTGTCACCGAAGCATTAGACGGATTACCCGCGCATAAATTGCATTGTTCAGTTTTAGCAGAAGAGGCAATTCAAGCGGCAGTTAAAGATTATTGCGAAAAAAATAATCGCGAATTTAATTTTTAGGTGATTATTTTGACTGCAAGAGAATTAAGTTTGACTGCAATAATGTCGGCATTTGTTTTCATTGCAACATTTATTCCCAAAATTCCAATCCCTTTGGGTTATGCACATTTGGGCGACGCGGCAATTTTTTTAATAATTTTTGTCTGCGGACGAAAAACGGGAATTTTAAGCGGCGTAATTGGTTCAGCATTTGCCGATTTATTAAGCGGATTTCCAATTTGGATTTTGCCGACAATTTTTATAAAAGCAGGAATGGCAGAAATTTTTTTAAGACTGAAAGATAAAAATATTCTTTTAGGTTTAATCGCGGCAAGTTTGTTTATGACAGCAGGATATACATTTGCAGGAGCAATTTTGTATGACAGTTTAACTGCAGGATTAACCTCAACGCCGGGACTTTTATTAAAATTAGTGGTAAATATTTTTGTGGCAGTGATAATAATTTCTGCGATAAAAAATAAAAATTTTATAAGGAGAAATTAAAATGAGTAAGAAAAATTACAAATTTGAAACGTTGCAGTTGCACGTTGGGCAGGAAATTCCCGACCCGGTGACTGATGCTCGCGCAGTTCCGATTTATCAAACTACGTCGTATGTTTTTCACAATTTCGACCATGCGGCAGATCGTTTTGCACTTCGCGACGCGGGAAATATTTATGGGCGTTTGACTAATCCTACGCAGGAAGTTTTAGAAAAACGTATTGCGGCATTGGAAGGCGGAACTTCAGCATTGGCGGTTGCAAGCGGAGCGGCGGCGATAACCTACGCAATTCAAGCTCTCGCGCAAAAAAGTGATCACGTCGTAGCGGCAACTACAATTTACGGCGGCACTTATAACTTTTTGGAACATACACTGCCGCTTTACGGAATTGATACGACTTTCGTAGACCCGACAAAAGGCGTTGAAGTTTTTGAAAAAGCGATTAAACCTAACACGCAATTAATTTTGATTGAGTCAGTAGGAAATCCCAACGCGAATTTGATTGACATTCAAGCCGTTGCGGACATTGCCCACAAACATAAAATTCCGCTGGTTATCGACAACACTTTTGCGACACCGTATCAGATTAGACCTTTTGAATATGGCGCGGATATAGTTGTACATTCAGCGACAAAATTTATTGGCGGACATGGGACGACACTTGGCGGAATTATTGTTGAAAGCGGCAAATTTGATTGGAAAAAGTCAGGAAAATTTTCTTGGCTTGTTGCACCGAATCCCAGTTATCATGGCGTAAAATTTTATGAAGCTTTAGGAGCGGCGGCATTTACAACTTATATTCGCGCAATTTTGTTAAGAGATATGGGAGCGGCAATTTCTCCTTTCAATGCATTTTTACTTTTGCAGGGAACGGAAACTTTATCACTGCGCGTCGAGCGTCATGTTGAGAACGCTTTAAAAGTTGTGGAATATCTTAGCAAAAATCCTAAAGTCACGAAAGTTAATCATCCTGCCGTTGAAAGTCATCCCGACCACGAACTTTATAAAAAGTATTTTCCTAACGGCGGAATTTCGATTTTCACATTTGAGATTAAAGGCGGCGCGGCGGCGGCTAAAAAATTTATTGACAGCTTAAAAATTTTCTCACTGCTTGCCAATGTTGCGGACGTAAAATCTTTAGTGATTCATCCTGCGTCAACAACTCATTCGCAGATGAATGATGAAGAGCTTGCCGCGTCGGGAATTACTCAATCGACGATTCGTCTTTCAATCGGCACTGAACACATTGACGATATTATTGACGATTTGGAAACGGGATTTAAAAACGTTTAATTAGGTGTTGTTGGTAAATTTCAAGTTGGTAAAAGTTTTTTTATTGAATATACTTTCTCTTTTGGCGCAAAAGAGAAAGTAACAAAGAGAAAACAGCCCGTAGCCTTCGCATCACGCTCAGGGTACGGGCTGGGCGCACGTCCTTGTGCGCCTCCACTAATGCTGGTTTTACCAATGCTCTTTAGTGAAAGGAGAAATTTTTATGGGTAAAATTTATGAAAGTGTCACTGAATTGATTGGACATACGCCGATTCTTGAGGCGAAAAATTTTTCAAAGAAGCTTGACATAAACGCAAAAATTCTTGTCAAGTTGGAATATTTCAATCCTGCAGGTAGTGTTAAAGACCGTATTGCTAAGGCGATGATTGAAAAGGCAGAACGTGACGGTTTGCTTAAATCTGATTCGGTTATCATTGAACCGACTAGCGGAAACACGGGAATTGGATTGGCAAGCGTTGCGGCGGCGAAAGGTTATCGCGCAATTTTGACGATGCCGGAAACAATGAGCGTTGAACGCAGAAATTTATTGAAAGCATACGGCGCGGAAATTGTTTTGACTGAAGGCGCAAAGGGTATGAAGGGCGCGATTGCTAAGGCTGAAGAACTTGCTAAGGAAATTCCGAACTCTTTTATACCTTCGCAGTTCACAAATTTAGAAAATCCGAAAATTCATTTTGAAACGACGGGATCTGAAATTTGGGAAGACACTGACGGAAAAGTTGACGTATTCATTGCTGGCGTTGGCACAGGTGGCACTTTGAGCGGCGTTGGAAAATTTTTGAAGAAACAAAATCCTAACGTTAAAGTCATTGCGGTTGAGCCTGCAACTTCTCCTGTTTTGTCGAAAGGAACGGCGGGCGCACATAAAATTCAAGGCATAGGCGCAGGATTTGTTCCTGACACTTTAGACACGAAAATTTATGATGAAGTTGTTGCCGTTAAAAATGACGACGCTTTTAAATTCGGCAGAGAATTTTCCCGCGCAGAAGGTGTATTGATAGGAATTTCATCTGGTGCGGCATTGGCGGCGGCTTATCAACTTGCTACCCGCGCAGATTACGCAGGAAAAACTTTCGTCGTACTTTTGCCTGACACCGGAGACAGATATTTATCAACCGAATTATTCAGCTAAAATAAAAAGCTTTTCAAAAAAAATTTTTCCCTACGAATTATCGCAGGGATTTTTTTATTCGCTCAATTATAGAGTTAAATTTCGACTTGCAAATTTTTTTAAATAATATAAAATGTCCACGTTACCGCTAAACCCATCTTGGTAACAGGAAGGGGGTGGTATTGTGGACGATTTGTTCACGTTTTTACTGATAGTCGGCGCGAACGTAGTCTCCAACTTGATTAATAAGTTGATTGACGCGATCCTCTACAAGAAAGATGACGAGCGGTAACCCCCGCTGTGCGTTCCGAGTAGCGCAAATCCCCAAGCATCTTTACCCGAGATTACTTGGGGATTTTTTGTTGCGCTTGTGGTATCGTAGACTTTGTTCACGTTTATTAGTTTCTTATATCACGTTTAAAATATTATCATAAATGAATTTTTTTGACAAGAGCGATTTTGGCACATTTTTTATAAAGATTGACAAAAAAATTTTTCTATGGTAACCTACGCTTTACTGCCGCGCGATTAAGGCTTAAAAAGGAGATTCCTGCCTTGAATCGGCGAGTTCATCCAGTGGAGGTGTTTTTAGTTAAATGTATGCGATTATAAAAACCGGCGGCAAGCAGTACAAAGTTTCTGAAGGCGACGAAATTATTGTTGAAAAGCTTGAAGTCGAAGAAGGCGCAACTGTAACTTTCGAGGAAGTTTTTGCTATTGTTGACGGTGAAAATGTTAAAATCGGTCAGCCGAAAGTTGAAGGCGCGAAAGTTACGGCGTCTGTCGTGAAAAATGGTAAAGGTCCTAAAATTCGTATCTTCAAGTACAAACATAAGACAAATTATCGTCGTCGTATGGGACATCGTCAGCCGTTTACGAAAGTTAAGATTGAAAAAATTGAGGGTTAATTAATGATTGTTGCGGAGATTTATACGCAGACGGATGGAAAAATTTTCGGATTTTCAATTGACGGACACAGCAACACGGCACCGCGCGGCTACGATATTTACTGCGCGGGAGTGTCTACCGTTGCTCAAGCGGCGTTTATGTGCATCGATGAACACTTGAAACGCGATTTTCAATGCGATTTTGCCAGCGGTAAACTTTCTTTAATCTTGGACGATCCGCCCGACGAACTTACGGAGGCGGTCTTTCAAACTATGTTGATTGGTATTCGCGAAATTGAAAAACTTGCACCGCAAGCCGTTAAGCTGATAATTAAAAAAAAATTTCCAGCGTAAGTTCTCCTCTTAGTCACAATATGCCGTCGATTACCTTAATTGGAGGTGAAAAACTTGTTTGAATTTGATTTACAGTTATTTGCTCATAAAAAAGGCGTCAGCTCTACGCGCAACGGTCGTGATAGCGAGTCGAAACGTTTGGGCGTAAAGGAGCAGGAAGGTACTCTCGTTACGGCGGGAAGTATTTTGGTACGTCAACGCGGTACGCATTTTCACGCGGGTGCTAATGTTGGGCGCGGTAATGATGATAGTCTGTTTGCGAAAATTGATGGTAAAGTTGCTTTTGAAAGACTTGGACGTTATCGCAGAAAAATCAGCGTTCACGCCGTCGCTAATGCGTAATATGTGAAAGAAAAAATTTTATTCGGCAGTCTTCGGACTGTTATTTTTTTGGGAAAAAATTTGCCGACAAAGTTTTATTCAGAACACGCCGTCCCCTTCAAGTTTTATACATAAATGCACTTGACATATTAATTTCAAATGTTTAGAATTGAATCAAAGAGTCAGCCTTTCGCGATAAAAAAATGTGATTTAGGTTTCTATATTTTGCACCCTCGAAACAGTTCAACAAAATTGAACGTCAAGGTAGAGGCGGGTAAAAAATCAAATGAAGGGACGGTGAAGATTAAAAAAAGTTTAGTCGTCTCCTGCGGGATTAACGGCACAGAAGTTACTATGATTTGGGTTTTAGGTGTGAATATGCGCGAAACAGGCACTAAAAGAAAAGTTATCTTACTATCGAAAAAGTAGTTGGTTTGTTTAAGGGTTGTGTAAAAATTTTGCACCTCCTGAATTTTTAATGAAAGTCAAAAAAATTTTTCTGAAACGCTAAAGTTATTTACCTTTTTTGTCGAAAGTTAAATAAGAGGTTTTAGGTTTCTTTCGATTTTTTTGCAAAAAAATTTTTTATGTAGTTAAGTTAACAAATTATCAATTATATCGTATGGAATAACAGGATGTAAGATTTTTTAAAGGAGTGGATTGCAATGGCAAATTGGGTTTATGAAATCACGGATGGGAAAAAGCTGATTTACAAGGATGGGAATACCGATTTAATCACTATCACTTTAAGTGCGGATTCGACTTCGATTGATAGTGATAATCTCGATGCGAGTATCGCAAATTTTACAGACACGCTGATTACCACCAGCACTAGTAACGGAACTACAACGGTAACAGTGAACGCTGGCTCGACGGATGTCGCATCGATTGAAGTCAATAAAACTGCGAAATACGCACTCGTTCTTGGCGAAGGTACGGAAGTACAGGCAAGCTCTTACGATATTGATCCTTCATCTGCAGCTACTGAAGTGACAGTAACCGGTATTGTTGACGATGACGGCGGATACGTACTCAACGACAATGTAGCGACTTTTTATGCTTCCGGTGAGACAGCGACTTTGGCGAAAATTACTGGTCTCTGCACTACTAACGGAAATTTTAATGTTGTTGTTGATGAAAACGGTGTAGTTACCGTCGGAAAAAGCGCACTTTCGACAACCAACGCAAGTACAGTCGAGTTGACGGCGTATACAAGCAATGTGTCATGGAAACTTAACGATGATACAAATGACACAACGAATTTTGTTCATACAACAGAGACTGCCGAATATGCTTGGGGAGCAATTACCGGAACAGGCGAATCGGCAAATGTGGAGTACATTAAAACCCCGTATGCGTATTACACTCTCAGCGGAAACACTATCACCTGCACGCATAATGCATCTAAGGCTGAATTTAAGCTTGAAGGCGTGAGCAATAGAGACTTTTTGAGTGACACTTATATTACAGTCGATACTACCACTCATAAGGTTACATTGTCGGCAAGTCTTATTACTGATACAACTAGCGATAAGGCTTTTAGTGTAAGAGACACAATTACGGAGTACGATTACACGTTGGCTATCAAAGATAGTGCAGGCAACGAAATTACTCCCACTTCTGCACCTGCCGCTCAAAAGAGATGGGTTGAAGATACCAGCACTTCCGGTAAATACCGTTATGAGTCTTACGTAGCTGCTTACTATGGATTAAGTAATGACAAAAAAACTTTAACTTATCATGCTGAGTCTCCCACCACTTTGGCGGAAATCTCCGGTCTGGAAAGTGGTCTTACTATTAATGCAGATGGTACGATTGTCGGTAAGGACGAGATAATTGGCATCACTGAAAATACGTCTAATTCTACTGTTACCGGGTATACGATAAATGTCGCGTCGAGTCTCCTTAGTGGAGAAGGAACCACTGACGGTCAAGTTACTTTTACTACAACTTCCAATGGCTTTAATAACACTCTTCAAATCGACAGTCAAGCAGTTTCCGCATCAGCCGAAACTGCGAATGAAGCTTGGGAGGTAGTTGAAGGTTCAACCAATGCTACTTATAAGGCTACAACAGTTGCTTACTTCATTCAAAATGGCAATGTTGCCAATGGCGTCACGACATACGATTATCACGCACTTAAAGTTGAAGAATTGGCAATTCTTAGTGGTCCCGGCTTGGATCTCACTAAAGTGAACAACGACAACGCAGATGTCACTCTCTTTGAAGGCACAACAAATAAATACAACATTACCTTAAACAAAAATGTATTTCTTAGCGACAAAGAAGGCGACGAAAACTACAGTCAAGACTTTTATATTACGCTTGAACAAGGTTCTAATGCCGGCTCTAATTCGTACACGCTTAAACTTGACACTACAACTGCTGACAAGGTAGCTACTGAAAGCACCGTTTCTTATGCGTGGAAAGAAAATGAGTCGAACAACCAGCAAGCTGATTACATTAAATCCGATACGACTTATTATACAACGAACGGAACCAACGTTGAGCGCACTCTTGCAACAACAACCACTTTGGCAACAATCACTGGTCTTAAAGCAGGTTTCCAACTCGGTACAGGTGAAGGCAAAGACGGCGAAATTACGACAACTGAAACAACTGATAATAACGTTACCACCGTTAAAGCTGTTGTTGCCAATACCTTGCTCGATTCGGCGGCAGCGAATACCGGAGATACGGTTAGTCTGAGTGATGAAGATACGAGCGATGCATATGAATTTAAGCTGGTAATCAGCGGAATAAAAACTTCGACATTCATTTCCAAGAGATGGGTAACCACAACGGAAGCAGACGGCACTGTTACCGCTACTTATCAAAGTGTTAATGGAGAATACTACACCAAAGACGACGGCACAACCTACACTCTTACTAAAGAAACGTCGACTGATTTGGTTACTATCAGTGGTCTTAAAGCAGGTACAACAGCAACCGACGGTAAGATAAGTGGCATTAGTGTAAATAACAAAAAAATCACTTTAAGCGATACCGCGTTGTTTGACACCACCACAAATTCCGCTGTTAATATTGTTGGTGACAGCAATTACACGTTCGAAATCAGCGGTCTCAATGCTGTAACTACAGGAACGCCAAATTTGGACTATGCTTCAGTTATCCCAAAAGGTGAAGCGTATGTCAAAGGTGATTTGACGGACGGTTATGCAGTTACTGATAACGGTAAATCTGTTAATTACTATGCGGCTCGTAATGACGTAACACTGGCGACCATTTACGGCTTGGATACAGTGTATGCTGACAAGAACGAAAACGGCACTATTAACGATGATATTGAAGCCGCTATTGTTTTTGATGCGGATAATAATAAAATCACTCTCAAGCAAGACGCACTCAAAAATTCCGATGTCAAGTTGAGCGTTAATGAGCCGGATTACTACAGTTGCCAACTCGTCATTACTACTTCAGGTGATGGAAAAGTTGATACTATAGCTTCCGATACTTACGGTTGGACAGTCAATGGCACAACTGCTAATTACCAGTATTGGAAAGACGAAAAGTGGGAACTCTCCGACAGCCATACCATCACCTATACCGGCATTACGGAGTTAAAAAATCTTGCGGTTATCAGCGGTCTCGATTCTAATATCGAAACAAGTGGTACTTCGCTCGGTAAAACGGTAGATAATAATTTCTTTAAAGGCGTTGATGTAAATGACGATCATAACATTTTCACTTTCCTTGGTAGCACAACAAGCAAGGCAAATATTCTCGGTGCCAACGTCAACTTGACGAAATCTGCCGATGACAACAAAGAATACAAGCTGGCACTTGGCACTGGTATCACAACTTCTACGGCTCAAACATCTGCAACAGACTTTACTTGGAGTGTAAGTGGTCAAGCAGCTACCCATAATCAAGCCTACAGTGCAGGCTATGAACTCGTTAACGATACAACCATAGAGAATCATGCCGACTCGTGGACAAAAGTTATTGCCAATCTCACCGGTCTTGCTAGCGGTCAGACTTCCGAAACCCTTAAAAATGCCATAACCTATGACAACGGCACACACCAATATACAGTTACAAAATCCAATATCTTTGCCGACGCTGTAAATAATGTGGTTTCGTTGACAAACCCTGACGGCACTAAAGGTAATCTCACCGGTCTGCAGACTGAAATTCAAACGTCAACTTCTTGGGCAATCAATACGGCGGATAATGCTTCAACGTCGACTGCCACATATTCATTAATTACCGATGCTCGCTATAACTACGATCCGACTAACGGTCAATATACTTTAGCTTCATTAAGTACAACAAACCCGCTCTTGACGATTGACGGTGTTATCAGTGGTCTCACTGCAGGCACTGCTACAAGTAAACTCAATGACGTCTATGCAAGTGTCGACACGACACAAAGCGGCACTGCTCTTATCAGCATTGACGGCTACAAAGTCAACATTAATGGAGCGGCTCTGCCTACAAATCCCAACAATGGCGATACTTTCTCTATCAACTTCAACAATACCAGTTACAGTTTATCAGACAGTGTCGTTACAACTCTTGCTCCTGAACAAGGATCAGCGTATAGTTGGACTAGTGTCACCAACGCTGACAGTGCTATGTATAAAGTCAACGTCACGCCCGGTTACGATTACAACAACGGCACGTTTACCTACAATAGTTCGACTGAAAAAACGTTACTCACAATCGCCGGCTTGAATGCAGCGGCATTAAATCAAACAGCGGAGAATAAAATCAACGGCATTGAATTCGGAACAGGTAATAAGAGCAATACGATTGTATTAGATTCGACGGTACTTGCTAGCAGTACAATCAATTTCGACATTACGCTTAGTGGCGTAGCAGGTTACAATATCGACCTCGCTAGTAACATAACTACTGCTCCTTCCGTTGTAAAGACTTGGAGCGGCTTTGATTATCGATCTAATACAAGTGCTTTCTATACTGATAACGGCGATACGTCGATTAGCTACACCGCCGCAACGAATCCTGAAACAATCTTCACAATCAGCGGTCTTAAAACTGGTCTCAATCTTTCAGGTGATGATAGTAGTACCGTAACAGTTGCAGGCACTGTCATTAAGTTGACCGACGGTGCTCTTGAAACTAATGCGGTTGTTTCTACAACAAATGCTGCCTATACTTTCAATATTGATGCGCTTACTGCTGATAAAACTTCTGATTATCTTGGTTATGGATGGGCAACGGATGAAAATGGTTCTGCAACTTACAGGCACGCTTATGACGCAGGTTATGTGCTTAGTAATACAGGACATTCCTTAGTTTACAGAGCGGCAGGTTCAGACACTGAATTCTCAATAAGCGGTCTTAAGGGTACTGATTATAGCAGCATTCGCGTTGAAGGTATTTATAATCGCGGTCAAGTTACAGGCTACAAAGTTATCTTGCCTGAGACGTTGCTTGGAACAGATACAATTACAATCACAGGTGACAATAATTACCAGTTGAATTTGGCGTTGGCGGACGGCATAGCTACATCAGCGAAGGACGGTTACACTTGGAAAGTTACCGGCAACGAAGGTGAGTCTAAGACAGCTGTCTACTTGGCTACCAACTCAGCTTTCTACACTATTGGTAACGGCACAATTACCTATAATTCCGAAACAGAAAAAGGTGCGATCTTCAGCATCGACAACCTTAAAGCTGAGCTTACAACGACCACCAACGTTTTAGGTAACACTGCAATCAACGGTATTACGATTAGCGGCAGTACTGTTACTTTGTCAAATAGTGTCTTTGGTACTTACGCTCACAATGCCGAAATTACGCTTAACGACGAAGATGATACGGACGGTAAAGTTTGGTCGATTGCACTTGGCAAAGATGTTGATACCGTAATTGGTTTCGGAAATAAATGGGATGCCAATGCAGGCAGTGCCACATATTACCAACAAATTACTGATGCCGGTTATAAGAAGCAAGATTCCGCAACAATCGTTTATTCGGCATTGAACGGCACAGAGACGCTTACGACATTGACGGGTATTCTTAGCAGTGTTACGGATAATAACGGCGCGATTTCCGACATTGCGGTCAATGGCACGACCTTTACGTTGGGTAAAGGCGTTCTCGGTACTGATACCGTTAATGTTGACAGTAACAAGTACACGCTTGCAGTTGGCACAGACGCAGACCTCAAACATGCCGTAGACAATAGAAGTAATGTTTGGGTTTACGGTCAAAGTGCTACTTATCGCGAAGTCACTCCCGAATATTACTATACGACTAACGGAACTACGATTAACTACCAGTCGGAGACTTACGGCAACGCGAATATCACGATAACGGGAATTAATTATAACGACGCTCTTAAAGACACTTTCACGAAATTATTTAACAGCACTACGCTCAAAGGTAATGTCGTCACCTTAACCGCCGAAATGTTCGGTGATGATGCGAATAGTCTCATAAGAGGCGATAACGGCGGTGCTACACTTAACATTACTTCTAACCCTCAAAGTGCTTATAAGGGTGCTACCTTTGCATTTGCTGAAGGTGACGGCATTCCTGAACAAAAATTCCAGTCAACTGAGTGGGAGGCGGCTACTGACGGTAATAATCCGGAAACTGCTACGTTGATTGCTCATTTTAATCGTGGTGTTACGCTTGATGACGCCCATACTACAATGACCTACAGCAATGCGTATACCTCGACTTATGCGGTGCTGACAGGTCTTGAAACAGGTGACAATGGAAGTACTTTAAGTAGTATTACTTTCAGCGGCGAAGACAGCAAGACGCTTGTTTTGGGTTCATCTGTACTTAGCAACACGAACGTTTACTTCAGCAGTAATGTCGGCGGATACAAACTTTCAATAGGAAGTGACGTTCCTTCAGTCGGCACGAATACGTTTAAGGATTGGGTATTCACTACAGGTGATAGCACGGGAACAGCATCCTTTAACACTTTTAGTGATCAATGGTATGAACTTATAAAAGGTAAAAATACCAGTAACGATAGTATCACATACCATGCACAAAAAGAAAAAGCCACAGAAGTGGCGAAGATTACCGGTCTTTCCAGTAACTTAACAGCAGACACTGTATACACTTCAACATTAAATAATAAGAGTTATATTACTTTAAAGGCAGAGGCGTTGAATAGTGAAACCGTCACTCTTACCAATAAGAATGGCGGAAACTATATCCTTCAATCGGGTACGAATGTAACTGCCACTATAACAGACCCGAAGGCTTGGGGTGGCTCTGCAGGTACAGCTACATTTGTTGCCAACGTCCATGCCGGTTACACGTTTACAAATAATAAAGTCACTTATACGTCAGAAAGTACGTTGACCTATGCGACTATTACTGGTCTTAATGCTAATGGCGATTACAGTGCAGGCATTACGTTTACTGACAAGAATAGCACTACAATTAGATTGGGTTCCACGTTGCTTGACGGCAAGGATATTACATTAGATAAAGGTGCTAGTGCCGGCAATACAACGTACAAATTCGACACTCTTGATACTAATACGTTTGCACCTGTTAAAGTACTTGGCAAATCTGGTAAGGCAGGTTATGCGGATAATACCTTTAACTGGACGGCTGATGTTACAAGCGGCTACACGCTTGCGAATACCAAAACGTTCATTGATTACACGAGTGAAACGACAAAAGTTTTGGCGTCAATCAGCGGTCTTAAAGAGGCAGCAGGTAGCACCCTTACAGCAACTTTGGTAGAAGGTACTTACACATTTACTTTGACACCTGACATGCTTAGCGAAACTACCGTCACGCTTATCGATAAAGATGAAAATGATGAGTACAACTTCAAACTTGCTCTTAGCAATGATGTAGTTAAATCGGACGTCAAAGTAGTCGGTACTTGGTCTAGTGACACTAAGAATGATGTCAATACCACTGCTATTTATGGAGGTTATAAACCTGCATACTATAACCTGAATGCTAATGGTACCGGCGTTAGTTACAAAGGTCAAGAAGAGCAGCCTTCGGTATTAACAATTACCGGTCTTAAGAGCGATTGGTTAGGTAACGTCGAAGACAATGTTAAAATGAATACAGGTACCAACGTAATCACCATAGCGGGATCTGTATTGACTGCCAACAGTTCTGTTCAACTTACGGGTTCCGGTTACAAACTCGCAATCGGCGAAGGTGCAAATGGTCCTGAGCAGTTTGGAAGTGAAACCTTCTACTGGAAGGCAGGCAGCAACTATGCTTACTTAACTGCAGATGTCAGTAGCGGTTTCTCACTCTTCGACAGCTCTAAGAGAATCAGCTATGTCGCGTCAACCACGAATACTTTGGCGACAATTCAGGGTCTTACCAGTAATACAGAACTTCTTTCGGCTGAAGGTGCAATAACCAAAGAGTATAACGCCACTTCCGGCATAATGACTCTTACATTTAGCGATACCGTACTGCAAGGTAAGTCGATTTCAATTACAGATAATATTTCTAACGACAGTTATACTTTCAAACTTGCACTTGCTGACGGCATTAATACAAGTACTTCTCTCACTCATGATGCTTGGACATTCTCCAGTGGAACAGTTACCCACAATTTATACAGAGATGCATATTACACGACTGATACTTCAGGATTATCCATTAGCTTTACTAAGGAAGCAGTACAAAAGCAACTTGCGACAATCACCGGTCTTAATACCAACGTTGCTAGTGGAACCGGCGTCTTTACAGTCAGTTCCGTTAATAACTCCAACACTATAACTTTAGGGGCAACCGCGTTGACCGCCAGTGACGTTTCGCTCATCGGTTCAGGCTACAAGCTTCAACTCGATGGCGTAGATTTGCGCGAGCAAAGCGACTACAGTTTGTCAACAGGAACAGGTAAAGGTTATCTTACTGCAATGCTTGACAGTGGCTATACACTGGCAGATGACTTCAAATCAATAACTTATTCCGGCAACACCGAAACTTTAACGCTTGCGACAATCAGCGGTATTGATACATCTGCTTGGAATGCCGGTAACGGTATTACATACACTACTAACACGGGTGTTGGTGCTACTAATACTATTGTTCTGTCCAGCAATGTGCTTACTGGCAAGAGCGTAAGTGTTATTGGCAATTATGGTTACGAGCTTGATCTCGGTGCGGGTATCGCTACAGAAGCGGCTGTTGTTAACGAATGGCAACTCGAAGGAAGTAATAAGACTCCTATCTTCTACGCAGGTAATACATCTGGATTCTATTCAGACACCGGCAAAAATATAAGCTACGTCGCTGGAGCACAAGGCACTAAGCAGGTAACTATTAACGGTCTTAATCTTACTGGTCAAACCTATACAGTAAGCAATACTTCAATCGGTAATGCTTCCATTGGTTACTCAGACACCACCGGTTTTGTTACAGGCTTTACTTTCAATGAGGCTAGCCACCTGATTACAATTAGTGATGCGTCTATACTGCCCACTGTCAATAATGCTAAGGTTACATTCACAAATCTTTCGACGACGGATACTTACACCTTTGGTCTCGATGCAAGCATTACTGCTCCCAGTGAAACTTCGTCTTGGTACAATGTCACAGGCGGCACTACCTCAAAGAATGCAGAATTCCAAGTAGCGCACACTGCAGGTTACACGCTTGCTAGTAACAGTTCTACTATAACCCACTCTGTAGCAGGAACAGATACTTTCTTCACGCTTAGCGGTCTCAGCACTAGCTACGTCAACGGAACTTCAGATACACTTAACGGTATTACAATATACTTGGACGGTTCAGAAGGCGATAAAGATAAAACGGACGGCAAAGATACCGTTAAATTGAGTGCCGACGCTCTTGGAACTTCACCAGTAAGCATTACCAGTAAAGGTAGTAAAGAATACGTTCTTGATATAGATACCGGCGTCGACGGTGTTAACATAGCCAACGACAAGTACGAATACAAATGGATCGTCGACGGCACAACTGCCAGATACTCCAAAGTCAGGACTGCTTATTACTCGATTGGAACCGACGGCAAAATTAACTACACTGCCGAAAGTGTTGTGGCGACGTTGGCTACTGTCACGGGACTTAATAAAGGTCTTGATGTATTGAATAATGGAGCTTCTCTCGGTAAAACGAATGAAAGCACTCTTTACATTACCATTGACAATACTTATGGAGACAATGGCGAGATTAACGGCGGCACAGTCAAGATTGAAAATAACGCGGCTCTTAGCAACTCAACAGCTAAAATTACGTCAGGAACAGGTTATAGCTATGAATTTGCTACACTTGGAGACAGCGTAGCAAAACCCACAGCAACTACTACAGGTGAAGGTAATGGTTGGTCAGTCACCGGTACAACAGCGTCTCTGAAAGGTTCTGTCACTGAAGGTTATACGCTTGCCGGAGACAGCAAGAGTATTACTTACTCTGCCGAAAAAGCCGCAGGCTCAACTATCTTGACAATCAGCGGCATTAAAGCAGGTACTACTGGTGATGATATAGCTTCAGTCACGAACGGCAACACAATTACCTTGACGCAAGACATGCTCGGTACTTCCAAAGTTACTATCAGCAATCAAAACTACAAACTTGCGCTTGACGGTGAAGTACCTACGAAGGCAGTCAATAAGACTTTCTGGACATCCGTAGGCACGGTTTTAACCTACCAGAATGGAGATACCGAATACTACACTTACGATAAAGACACGAATAGCATTACTTACACCAAACCGGATATTAAGGCGACTTACTTGACTATCACCGGTTCTGCACTCGAATCCAATCTCCCAGTTAAAGATGGCTTGATTGATGGTATTATGGTCGACAACGATAGCAAACAGGTTATATTGAGCAACAGTGTATTTGTAGACACCAAGTCGAATGGACAGAAAGTTACTATCAGCGGCAAGAGTGGTACGGGCTACGATTATACGACTTACACGCTTGCGCTTGCTCCTGAAGTAGCTACACCTAAAACAGGCGACCCGTCTTGGACTAAAGGCGCAAATGCAACGAGTGCAATTTACACGGCTGACGTGACTGCAGGCTATAATCTGGCGTCAGACAATAAGTCTATCAGTTACGCCACTAATACAACCAAAACTTATGCAACTCTCGCCGGTCTTAAAACTGCTACCACCGCAGATGATTTGAAAAATAACGTCATAATCAATACCGCTACCGAAGGAGATAAGTCCACTAATACGGTTGTTTTGAACAGTACCATACTTGCCGGCACCACCAAAGTTGCTATCAAAGGAACGGGCTATGTACTTGGCGTTGACGACGAAGTTAATACGGATAGTACCAATACAACTAAGGTTTGGTCTACTCAAGGTACAACTGCTTACTATCAGACAGTCATACCTGAATATTACTCCGTTACTAGCAATGCAATTACCAAAGTCAATAAAAAGACCACAAAGACTTTGGCAACAATCACCGGTCTTAGTAGTTCCGTAACTACAACTAATGGCGAAATTCCCAGCGGTATTACCCTTACAGAAAACGAGGGCGAAGACAACGTCATTACTTTGGCAGAAGGCGCAATTCCCAAATCCAATAACGCAACAGTTAAACTCAGCGGTAGCGGCTACAAACTTGCACTCGCCAATGGTTTAAATGCTCCGGCAATTGATGATGATAGTAAGAGTTGGAGTGTAAATAACGGCAAAGCGATTTTGAGTGCTAAGAGTGGTGCAGGTTACGTACTCGCGACCGACAATAAATCCGTCACTTACAAAACAGCATTAACTGAAGCGGCACCTATCGTTACTGTCAGTGGTCTTTCCACAAATGTTAATAATAATACACTCTCTTCGTGCTTGACGCTTGGTGCGGACAATGTTATTACCTTGAAGAAAGATGCTCTCGGAACAGGAACCGTCGCCGTAAACAACAGTGCTTACAAGCTTGCACTTGATACTGAAGTAATGCAAGAAGCAAAAGTAAGTGATTACTGGACAGTCAGCGGCTCTACTGTCACCTATCAAACAGGTACGGGCGAGTACTACGAATATGTTGAAAAGAATAACAGCATAGTTTACCATAAACCCGTAAGTACAACTAAGGATCAATTGTTCCAGATCATCGGTCTTAAGGCGGGGCTTAAAGCCTTTACTACTGTAGACGGCGAAGGCGTTATCGGCGACGGTACTAACGTTTACGCGACCGTCAGACAAATCGGCACAGAAAACGGTAATGATGTAATGCTTGTAACCCTTACTAAGGATGCATTGCCTGAAGCTAAGAATGGTGCCAAAGTCGTAATCACCGACAAAAACTCTAGCGATAAAAAGATTTATAAAGTTGCTTTCGATGACAGCAAGGAAAATGGCGTCAATATTTCCGAAAAAGGCGAGGCAACATGGGTAGTCTCCGGTAATACTGCCACTTACTGCATACCCGAATCTGAGGGTTACAAATTCACTGACTCCACTAGCACGACTGCGGTTTACTCTGCGGCAACAAGCACTGTTTTGGCGACAATCACCGGTCTTAACAACAAGCTTACAATTTCTGACGAAGAGAAAGCTTATGCTATTCAAAATTACGGCGCAACAAAAGGTACAGCGGAAGAAATTGCTCTCAAGTATAAGATGGAGGCTTATCTGAACGACAACACAGTTGTAGAGACAGGTACGTCGGATACAATTATCACTACATTGCCGCCTGAAATTCTCGCTAATACTAATGTCGGTCTTTCTGATAATAATGCCAAAGATAAATATCTCTTCCGGATTGCACTCGACGCCGATGTTCCCCAAGCAGATGCTACAACAAATAAAGGTGAAGCAGTTACAGGTTGGAATGTCACCGGTACGACGGCAAATTCGACGGCAAATTATCAGACTTATAACAAAGCTTTCTACACACTTAACGCCAACGCTAACAAAGTTACCTGCACGAAAGATACTGCTCCGCAAACTTTGATCACAGTGTCGGGACTTAAGAGCGGTCTTACGGTTACCAACGGTCTTGTAGGCTCGAAATACGGCGAAATTAGCGGTATTACGATTGACGACGATGCAAAGAAAGTTTACTTGTCAGAATCGGCACTTCCCGAAAGTCCGGTTGCCAATTCCAGAGTCACGATTAGCGGCTTGAAAGCCAACAGCGGTACAGATTACTCGAAGTATCAGTTACAGCTTGACGATGATTCGCTTAAAGCTACTAATAATGACGACGAAGCGTGGGCAGTCAGCGGCTCTTCGTTAGTCTTGAGAGATGATATTTCGGCTGGCTACAACATTTCTACAGATGGCAAGACTTTGACTTATGCCGCAGCAAAGAGTAGTTCTGCTGCACCTGCTATCGTTACAATCACGGGACTCAATCTTAATGTTACTGCCGCCGAAATCAAAGAATATCAATCTTATAATACGAATGTCGATTCGGCGACTGCAAAAACGAAAATTCAGGAGGATAGAATTTCCGAAAACATCAGTATCAGTGACGACACAATCACCTTGAAGACAGGCATACTCGGTACTTCCAATGTCACGTTGACAAACGGCACGAAAGGCGGCACAAAGTCAACATACAAGCTCGCGCTTGATACTGATGTAAATCAGAAGTCTGGACAAGAAACCAGAGAATGGGTAATCAACGGTACGACTGCCTACTACAGATATTTCGAGGAAGCTTACTATACTTCTGACACCGCAGCCGCTAAGATTACCTACACCGCACCTAAAAATTCCAAGAACTTGATTACGCTCAACGGTCTTAAGAGTGGTCTTACGGTTGAAGACAAAAAGATTGACGGCATTACTTTGGACGGCACTGTTGTTAAATTGTCGAGCGATGTACTTACTACTTCTAATGTCTCTATTAGCGGTATACAAAACGGTTCAGACGACTACAGAAAGGTCACGCTGGCTATTGACAACGATGTAGATACGGAAGCTTATCAAAATACCGCTTGGACTGTCAACGGCACGACTGCAACCTACAAGACTTATGAGACCGGCTACTATACGCTGAATACTTCAACTTCAAAAGCAATTACCTACACGAGAGAAAAGACTCTGTCGACGTTGGCAACTGTCACCGGTCTTAAGAGCGGCACAACGGCTGACCAGATGACTACTGCCTTTGACGGTAGTAATATAACTTTGACAGGCGACATGGTAGGTACGACCAATGTCAAATTGACCAACGGTAAAGACTCCGAAGGAAATAAACAGGAGTTCAAACTTGTTACAGGTACTGGCGTAGTAACCGCTACTACCGACACAAGCACTTGGTCTGTAAGCAACACTACTGCCACTAACAAGACTTACAAGAACGGCTACTTCTCTCAAATCAGCGATGAAAGCTGGACTTACACGCCTGACACGAATGCAACCGATACGATTGTTATCAGCGGTCTTAGAAAAGACTTGACTGTAGATCAGATTAATAGAGGTATTACCATAGCAGATGATAAGAAAACCGTCACTATTACAAATGACGATCTCCTTAACAACACTACCGTCTCTCTCACCGGCAAGGGTGCTTATTCAGCTACTACGCTTGCACTCAGCACTACGGCAACAAATGCCAATATGTCGACTCCTGCATATAGCTTAAGCGGCTCGTCGATTCTCTACACGGCTTACAATCAAAATGCTTACTACAAGGCAAATACTACTGACACGACTAAAGTCAAGTCTTACACCTACAGAGCGGTAAATGCTGATAAACCGACCTTGTTCACAATCAACGGTCTCAATGTCAATGTCACGGCGGCAGAAATTAAAGCGGCAAAAGAAGCCGCAGCTAATGATGGTAACACTCTTACGGATGCACAGGCTAAAGAGAAGGTTATTCAGAATAGAATCACGGCTGGCGGTATTATCGTCGATGCGGACACAAAGAAAGTCACTTTGAAGAAAGATATGCTCGGAACTGCCAAGACAATCACGTTGACGCAAGGTAAGAATGAATTAGGTACGACACAAGCATACTATCTTGCGCTTGATACTGGTGTACCCACAAAAGCCGTTGAAAACACAACAAGCTGGTCTGTAAGCGGCACTAACGCCAATTACAATAAATACACGGCAGGTTTCTACACACTTGATACCGGTGATAAACCTCTCAAGGTTACTTATACGGCTGACACCAATAAGGAAACTCTTGCAACAGTCACGGGACTTAAGAGCGGTCTTACGGCTACCAACGGTGCTATTGACGGCATTAGTCTCAGCACTGGTGATAACGCAAAAGTCATTACTTTGGATAAGAGTGTACTCGGAACTGCTGCCAAAGTTGCGCTTAATGCCGCTGCCATTAAAGACGGATACAAATTGGCACTTGACACAACTAATGCGGATACCAAGAAGAAGGTAAATGCGGTAGCTACCCCACTTGCTTGGAACACCAATACCTCTAAGACGGCTACTTACAGTAACGAAAATGGATTCTATACGTTGACTGAAACCGATACTGCAGTTACGTACACGGCAGGGAGTAAACATGTTGCCGCGAGTGTCACTGTCAACAAAGAAAATATCCTTCTTGGTGATGACAACATTAAAGAGAATGATATTAGTATTCAGATAAATGATAATGATACCGAAAATGTGAAAGCAGCAGTTGTCTTAGCTAAAGCTGATGTCGGCAACAACACGTCGTTCAATATCAACGGCAACAGCGAATATGCGTTTAGCTTTGCAAGTGACGTCGCAACTGCGACTGTAACCGGTGCGGCAACTGCAGACACAATTAAGGCTGAAGGTAAAAACATGACCTTCAACACTGCCGCAGGAGATGACGTCATTAACGCAACAGGATCAATTACTCTTATCAGTGCCGGCGCAGGTAATGACAAAATCATTTACAATCCTACTACAGCTAATACGTTTGCAGGAAGAATCAACGGCGACGCAGACAGCGATACAATTTACGTTGGTGCAAATGCCGGCGGCAACCTCACGATTAGCGGTGGCGCAGGTGTTGACTCAATTAACGTTGCAGGCACGGGCAAAAACAGAATACTCGGCGAAGCAGACAGCGATACGATTATTGTAAGCGGCGGTGGTGACAACACGATTTACGGTGGCGCAGGTCACGATTACATCAGTATTGCAGGCGGCGGATCTAACTTAGTTTACGGCGACGCAGACAGCGATACAATTGTTGTCAGCGGCAATGGCGACAACACGATTTACGGCGGTGCAGGGGTTGACTCAATTAATGTTACAGGCACTGGCAATAACGTAATTTACGGCGACGCGGGCGCGGATAAAATTGTTGTTGGTGGCGATGCTACGAATAATACGTACGGTAATAACATAATTTATGGCGGCGATGGCGACGATGATATTAGTGTCAGCGGCGGAGCTAACACGATCACCGGCGGCAAGAACGACGATAAGATTACACTTGGCGGTGGAGCCGATGTAGTTATCTACGCCAATGGTGACGGCAATGATGAGATTGTCAGCTTCACGAAGGGTACAGACAACATCAAGATTACGTCCGGTACGGTAGGCGAAATTCAGAAGGATAAATCAAATAATATCATTATCAATGTAGGTACAGGCAAGATTACGCTTAAAGGTGCGGCTACTCAATACACAGGAACTGAGGATAAATTTACCTACATTGATTCTAAAGGCGCGTCTGTTGAAAAATCCTTCACGACGGCTAGTGCAGACCTTGCCGAAGATCTTGCTGAATCTGCAGACCTTATCTACGGCGACGATGACGTGTTCTTCGGGTCGAGCGGTATCAGCGAACTTGTCAACAATTCCTTTGACAATTACTCGCTTGGAGATTTGCCAACGCAGGGTATCAAGGAACTTACGCCACAAGAGGATATTCTCACCTACGGCAACGACGAGAATACCAACAAATAGACTTTGAAAAAATAAACAGATAATGTAAAAGATAACGCTTAAAAACTTTTCAGGCAGTCGGAAAGAAATTTCCGGCTGTTTTTTTATTTGCAGTTAATAAATTCCTTGAAAGTTAATTTTAAAAGTGCTATCATTACGCGGTAAAAAATTTTAACACAAATTTTTGGAGGAATTTTTTTAATGGCAAAAACTTATTACGATCAAGATGTAAATTGGGAGATTATGAACGGCAAGACCGTTGCAATTATCGGTTATGGCAGTCAAGGACATGCGCACGCCCTCAACCTTAAAGACAGTGGCGTTAATGTGGTTGTCGGTCTTTATGCAGGCTCAAAATCTAAACCCGTTGCGGAAAAAGCCGGGTTGAAAGTTTTGACGGTTGCTGAAGCTGTTAAAGTTGCGGATATTACTATGATTCTTATCCCCGACGAAAAGCAAGCTGACGTTTACAAAAATGAAATTGCACCGAATCTTAAAGACGGTTCAGCTTTAGCATTTGCGCACGGATTTAACATTCATTTTAACCAAATTATTCCGCCGTCAAATATTGATGTATTTATGGTTGCGCCGAAAGGTCCGGGACACCTCGTCCGCAGAACTTTTGTAGAAGGCGGCGGCGTTCCTGACGTTTTCGCAGTAGGTCAAGATGCAACGGGAAAATGTTTTGATTTGGCGTTGGCATATGCTCGCGGAATCGGCGGTACTCGCGCAGGCGTTATTCAGACGACGTTTAAAGAAGAAACAGAAACAGATTTATTTGGCGAACAGTGCGTACTTTGCGGCGGCGTAACTCATCTGATTCAAAACGGATTTGAAGTTTTAGTCGCGGCTGGTTATCAACCTGAAATTGCTTACTTTGAATGCTTCCACGAAATGAAATTAATCGTCGATTTGATGTACGAAGGCGGCATGGCGAAAATGCGCAAGTCCATCAGCGATACGGCAGAATTTGGCGATTACACGACAGGACCGAAAATTGTCACGCCTGAAGTTAAAAAGGCTATGGAAAAGGCTCTTACCGAAATTCAAGACGGAACTTTCGCTAACAAGTGGCTTGTTGAAAATCGTGCAGCAGGTCGTGCAAACTTCCTTGCGCAACGCAGACTTCATGCAGAGCATCAGATTGAAAAAGTCGGTGAAAAACTGCGCGGCATGATGAGTTGGCTTAAAGACGGTGCAGATTTGTCCAAAGACTAATTCAGATAAATAGACGACTAATCGTGCGGTTTGTCGAAGAAATTTTCGGCAGACCGTTTTTTGTTAAAGAATTTTTATAAAGTTCAAGTTTATATATTTTTTAGTTTTTGAATATACTTTCTCTTTTGGCGCAAAAGAGAAAGTAACAAAGAGAAAACAGTCCGCAATCTTCGCATCACGCTCAGAGTGCGGACGGGGCGCGCGTCCTTGCGCGCCTCTTCTTTTTACAAATGAAGGTGAAAATTTTGGACATTCGTATAGCCGGCGTTGTGCCTGAATCGATTGTGGACGGCGAGGGCATACGTTACGCAATTTTTATGCAAGGTTGTCTGCGTAATTGTGAAGGTTGCCAAAATCCTGCGACACATCCGCTTGACGGCGGAAAAATCGTTGACACTGCAGAATTGATTAACGCCGTTAAAAGAAATCCTCTGCTTAGCGGAATTACTTTGACCGGCGGCGAACCTTTACTTCAAATTCCTGCCGCTATAGAACTTGCACGCGCGACGAAAAATCTTGGGCTTAATGTTTGGTGTTATACGGGCTACAAGTTTGAGGAAATTCCGTCCGACGCGCAGGAGCTTTTAAAATATGTTGACGTGTTAGTTGATGGCGAATTTATATTGGCATTGAGAGATTTAGAGTTGGACTTTCGCGGCTCAAGCAATCAACGCATTATCGACTTAAATAAATTGAGGAATCAAAATGAGTGAAAAATTTTTCGGCACACTTCAAACACTCCGCCAACAAATTCGTGATGACGTTAGCCTTGCCAAAAATCCTTGTGAAATTCTTTTAAACGTTGTACAGGAAATTGGCAAAATTACCGGCGAAGAAAATTTTTATCCTGAACTTCACGACGAAATTATTTCTATTTACGGTCACGTCTTCAACGACGAAAAAGTTTTGGAAATTGAACTTGCAGAAATTTCTGCCCGCCGTAAAAAAATTCAAAATGCTTACGATAACGGCGACTTTGATGAAGATGATAAAAAACGTATTCAAAATGCCCTTAATCGTCATGATAAAGAGATTGAACGCCTTAAATCTCTTATCGCCGCGCAAAAAATTTCTTAATTGCAATACAATGAAAATAATGCTATACTGCGCGGGAGTTCGACAAAAATTTTTAAGAAAGTGAGTGATTTAATGGCGAAAAACAATAAAGTGTTCGTCTTTTTTAACTGCGACGAAAATAAAAACGAATCGTCGATGAATATTTTTTATAATCATGCAGTTTACAAAGATACAAAGGCTTCCAGAAAAAATCTTTGGAAGAGAATTAAAGAAGAAAATTTAGCTGACCGTATTCAAATTTCGCAGGAAAATATTGTTGAAGTTGAGACGATTATAATGGACGGCGATCCGACTTTTGCGAGCGAATATATGAAGTTCGGTGCTATAAAATCTCTTGACTGTTTCTAAGGGCGTGAGTCTATGGAGGGAGTAAATAAAATCGCGCTTTTCATTGACGCTGATAATGTTTCGTCACGTTTTGGAAAGCTTTTAATGAATAATCTTGAAAAACGCGGTGAAGTTACCGTTCGACGCATTTATGGCAACTGGGAAAAACCCGCCCTTCGTAAATGGGACGATTGTATTTTGCGTTATGGCTTGCGTACCGTTCATCAAATTGATTTTTCAACCGGCAAAAACGCTACTGATATGACGTTGACTATTGACGCTATGGACGTTCTTTATAAGCAACAGGCTACGACTTTTGCGATTGTTTCCAATGACAGTGATTTTACGCCGCTTGCCGTGCGTCTGCGTGAATACGGAATTTACGTTATCGGTATCGGCAGGAAAGATTCTTCTGTATCTTTCAAAAATGCTTGCAGTGAATTTATTTCGTTAGATTCTCTTAACGCGGAGGCGGATGAGGAAGAAAAATTTCGTTCCGCAACTGAAAATGAATCAGCCCAAGTGGAAACGCAAACCGCGCCGTTACAGGAAGATAAAGAATCAGAATCGGCGTTGAGAATTGCAGAGTTGGAAAGAAAAATTGCAGAGTTGGAGCGTAAAATTTCCGAGCCTCAATGGTCAATCGGTTTCAGACTTACTGCCGAAGAAAATAAAAATTCCGCAATGCAAAAATCATCGACTAAAATTAAGCAAAAAATTATTTGCAAAAATTTGATGACGGACATTGCCGAAAGTTCATCAGAAGTTGAAGTTACTCCGCCGGTTGCTAATAAAGAAGTTCCCAAAGAAGTTAAAAAATCTGTCGAAGTTGCGCCGTCGGTTGCTGATAAAGAAGTTCTCAAAGAAGTTAAAAAATCTGTTGAAGTTGCGACGCCGGTTGCTAATAAAGAAGTTCCTAAGGAAGTTAAAAAATCTGTCGAAGTTGCGCCGCCGGTTGCTAATAAAGAAGTTCCTAAGGAAGTTAAAAAATCCGTCGAAGTTGCGCCGCCGATTGCTAATAAAGAAGTTCATAAAGAAGTTAAAAAATCCGTTGAAGTTTCGCCGTCGGTTGCTGATAAAGAAGTTTCTAAAGAAGTTAAAAAATCTGTCGAAGTTGAAACGCCGATTATTAATGAAGAAATTTCTATCGAAGTCAAAAAGCCGGTTGAAATTTCTCCGCCGGTCGCTAAAAATGAAAAAACAACTCAAAATTTAAATCCGTTGAAAGTTTTTGAAGTCGTGCCGATTGAACCTGAAAAAGTTGAACCGTCTCCATTAGTTGAGACTTCGCCTAAACCCGTCGAAGTAAAAATAGAACAGCCTGCGAAGGTTGCGAAAAAAAAAGGTGCAGTCGAACTCAAAGAAGATACTTCGCCACCGCTTGAAGCTCCCGTTGTGGTAGACGACTCTCAATCAGCTACCGATCGCGCTAAAGCTCTTAATTTACGGCTTTCACAGTGCGGACAGAAGGGAATGCGTAATCCTAAAAAGAAAATGCAACAAATTCACGATTCACTTCAAGAATCAGCCAGACTTCACGGCGATAAAAACGGATTTGTGCCACTTAATTTCGCGGGACAAGACCTTAAGAAGAAAAATTTGGGATTCGGCGTAAAAGATTTTGGATATACTTTGCTCAATGAATTTATCAGCGACTTCCCAGAACTTTACGAATTGGCACATACCAAGCCGCGCAGTTTTCGTTATCGTTGTATTCAAGAATAGGGTGTAAATTATGGTTAAGATAGCTTGTCTTGTAATATTTTTCTTGACGTTTATGGTAAATGTTACGGCGTCTGCTGAAGAATACGTGCCGACAATTTCGGTTAGCGGTGAAGGCGTTGTTGAAGCACCGCCGGATATTGCAACAATTTCTGTCGGCATAGTCAGTCAAAATAAGGATGCCGCGCAGGTTCAAACTGACAACGCTCGTATCGCAACAAATATTATAAATTCTGTTTCCGCGCTCGGAATTGAACGCAAGAATATTCGTACCGGCAATTACAATTTCCGTCAAGTTTACCACACTGACAGCAATAACCGCAGAATTTCTGACGGATACGAAGTCACAAACACCGTTACGATTACCGTCAACGATTTAAGCAAAGTTGGTAAAGTTATTGATGTTGCACTTTCAAGCGGTGCAAATCAAATTGATTCTTTGAATTTTGGCATACGTGACAGAGAAAAATTTCAAAATGATGCCTTAAGACTTGCCGTCCGTGATGCGATGAAGAAAGCCGAAATTGTCGCCGCCGAACTCGGAAAATCTGTTATAGGTGTTCGCAGTGTGTCAATAAATTCAACGTCGATTAGTGCGCCGCGTATGGAAAAATTTTCAATGATGAATATGGATTCAAGCGTTGATACTCCGATTGAGTCGGGAACTTTGAGTTGTTCGGCAAGTGTCCAAGTTGAATTTGAAATCAGCAAATAAAATTTTGAAATAATTTTTGTATTGAGGCGGCGTTTATTTTTCAGCAGTGGACGCCGCCAATTTACGACGTGAGGTAAAATTATGAACGACGATATATTGATTGTTCAGCTACGCGATTGTTTCACGGCAGGATATACTTTTCCGCAATTCTGTATCGACAACAATATAAAAAAGCCGCTCTTCGTTGCCGTTGATGAACGCCGCGCAGATTTTATATGGGAAATTTATGTGCAATTCAAATACGATTTACGGATGGACGCACAATTTGCTTTTATTGGTAGAGGTATACCTCCAATAAATTTTTCTGTTGCCGGCATTCTCGGCGAATTGGAAATAAAAAATCTGGTAGAATTTAACTTAAATCAATTCGATAAAATTATTTTCTTGACAATTGGAAGGCTTAATGTACCTATGGATAAAATAATTTATCTTGATCAGCTAACAAATTATTTCATCAGTCGGACTTATGTTGAAATTCCCTTACTCCATTTTCTTAAGCAACATAAAGACATAAAATTGATTCTTACAAGCTTTCCCGCTCCGTCGGATTATAAAGGCGGCAATGAACTTAACGACCAACTTTACGACATAAAAGATTTACGTGAAATGCTTGATTCGGAAAATATCGACAACATAGAAACACCATTTGCTAAATTTGGATATACTAATAGCGAAATTCGAGAAATACTTAGACCTTGGAAAATGAAAATTAATCCCGATAAATCAGCATACCTTGAAGATGATGATAACCCGCTTGTCAGAATTGAAAATGGTCGACGACGTACCGCAAATCAACCTGAAAAATTTATAAATCGAATTTACTTTGTAGGTGCGTCGCATCATCTTGGAGCCGGTGCGCCTTTTGATAAAACTATCGCGAGTTATTTGCAGAAAATGCTGAATGATAATAATTTACCCTACAGAGTAGAGAATGAAGCGCAATATTTTTGGCCAAGATTTATTCAACATACTTTTTATAATCTCGAACATTTATCACCTCAATCAGGAGATATATTTTTTGCTTGGTTTGGAAATTTAAGGACAACTACTTTGCCTTTTTTCGACATTAGCAGAGCATTTGACGGTTACGACTACAGAGAAATTTTTGCCTTTAAAAATCACGTCAACGAAATTGGATTTAAAATTTTGGCTGAAAAATTTTTCCAACTCTTAGTTCAGAACAATTTTTTCAAAAACACAAAAATTGAATATTCTACCCCCCCCCTACCGCCTCACCGCTACGGTATACCGCGTGAAAATTCCGCGCAGGTTGCAAGAAATTTCGACAACAAAGAATTGGACGAACATAAACAAAAACTTCGTGAGAAACGTCTCAAAATCGGCTGCATAGTTATGAATGCCAATCCGTTCACTCTTGGACACGAACACCTTGTCGAATATGCGGCGGCAAGAGTTCATAAACTTTTTATAATGGTTGTGTCTGAGGATAAAAGCGAATTTTCTTTCGATGACAGATTTGAAATGGTCAAGCGCGGCACAGAAAAATTTCCAAATGTTGAAGTTTTACCAAGCGGACAGTTTGTCATTTCGCAGAAAACTTTTGAAGGTTACTTTAACAAAGAAAATCTTCAAGATGTACAAGTTGATTCGAGTCAAGACGTTGAAATTTTTGCAAGCGAGATTGCGCCGTCGTTGGGTGTGAATATTCGTTTCGTCGGTGAAGAACCTGAAGATACTGTTACGAAAACTTATAACGAAAATATGAGAAATATTTTGCCGCGTTACGATATTGATTTTTGTGAAATTCCGCGCAGAGAAATTGACGGCGAAGTTATCAGCGCAAAGACTGTTCGCGCCGCGTTGAAGGCGGGAGATTTAGACAAGCTTAAAAAACTTGTGCCTGTGACGACATTTGATTATCTGCGTGAGAAATATTTTCCGAAGTAAAATTTTTTAAAGTGTAAAATTTAAATATGCAAAAAGTTCAAAAGCCCTATTTACCTTCAATCAAGTATATTCGCGGCGTCTCAATGCTCGGAGTCGTAGCAATTCACGTAGGCGCACAGTACTTGACGAACCCCACGCCAAATTTGCATTTGGTAGCACTTTTGGAAATCGTATCGCGATTCAGCGTGCCGATTTTCTTTTTTATTTCGGCATTCGGACTTTTCTATAAAATTGATTTAAATGAACCGTTTAACTACGGAAAATTTTTGCGTCGAAGATTTAAAGCGGTACTGATACCGTATTTAGTTTGGTCGGCATTTTACATAGTCCACGACAATTATTTTTACGGCTCGGGTATACCGTCGCCAGAATACGCGGCAGAAATTTTATTCTTCGGACTGGCAAAATATCAGCTCTACTTCCTCGTTATACTCATATGGTTTTACATTTTAATGCCGCTATGGATAAAAATTTTGCGGAACATCACGCCGGAAAAATTTTTGGCAATATTCATCGCGCAGATTGCCTTCAACTACTTTTCAAGCTACAACACGGGATTAATAAGTTACACGGAGGCATTGCCGCAAGATTCGCTGTTGAAATTATTTTTAATGTGGCGGCTAAATTATTTGGTCTTGCATTACGTCTTCATATTTTTATTGGGAGGATTTTTCGGCGTACACTCTCAAGAATTTTTCCGTTGGATAGAGGCGCGAAAAGGTTTTATCTGCCTGACATTTTTCACGACGCTGATAATTTTCTTGGGATACTTTTATAGGCTGATATATGTGAAAAATTACGACATACTTTCGGCAGTCAACACGGCGCATCAACTTTCACCGCCGGGATTTTTATACACGATAGCGGCATCAGTATTTTTATTTATGCTGTTTCATTGCTACAAATTCGCGCGACCAATTCAAGCATTTATCGGCTACTTGGGAACAAATTCATATTTGGTTTATTTAGTTCATCCGCTGATTATAACGTATTTAAGCAAATGGCTTGCCGAGTCGGGACGCTTAATGACTGCGCCTAACACGATAATATTTTTTATCTTGACGGTGTTAATATCGCTGATTGCAAGTTCGATAATAAAATTGTTAATGCGCATCGTGCAGGAAAAATAAATGTGCGGGAAGAATTTTTAAGGCAAAATTTTTTGAGAGGTCTTTACATTGATTAAGATAAAAAATTTGGGATTGCAACTCGGACAAAAAGAAATTTTTTCCGCGTTAAATTTTGAAGTAAATAGCGGCGAAAAAATTGGTATAGTCGGCAGTGAAGGTTCGGGAAAATCTTCATTACTCGACATAATCTCTGGAAGGTTACCGGCAACTACAGGCGAAGTACGCGTCAACGGCGAAGTTTTGACAGTAACAGGTAGCGTCTATTCGGATTATTCGGAATTGCATATGGCGGAAATGTCGACGATTGACAAACTTAAACGTGCACTGCGCGGCTTAAATGAGGCAGAAATAATTTTATCGCTTGATGAACCTACGAAAAATCTTGACTCAAGCGGCGTCGATTGGCTGATAAATTTTTTAAGGACGCATGAAAATTTAACCGCCGTAATAGTCAGCAACGACAGATATTTTTTAAAACATTCTTGTCAAAAAATTATTAAGTTGGGCGCAAAAAATGTTGCGCCTATAAATTTTGAAATTGCTGAAAATTTTCCTATGACAGAGCCGACAGATTTAACTGCGCCGATAGTGTTGGAAGTTGCAGATTTATTTAAAATTCGTGACGGTGAACCGATTTTTCAAAACTTAAATTTCACAATACGACGCGGTCAAAAGGTTGCCTTAGTCGGACGAAATACTTTAGGGCAATCTAAATTCTTAAAAATTTTAAATTTGTTTTGGCGCAAAGAGAATACGGCAGCATCTTTCAAAGGTACAATAAAATTTGGCGAAGGCGTAAAGGTTGCGTATATGCCGCAAGTTTATTCGAGTACTGCGGCGCGAGCTGAACTTGACGAATTGCAGAAAAGCGGCGCGGAACTTTTATTGTTGGACAATCCTACGACTTGCCTTGACTTGCCGCACATTGAGGAACTTGAACGCGCTATGAAAAATTTTGCGGGGACGATAATTTTTTCTGCTAAAGATCGTGTACTTGTCGAAGCTGTTGCCAACAGGATTATTGACGTTACGCCGAACGGTACGGTTGACAGAATTTCAACTTACGAAGAATTTTTAACCAACGAAACCGTTAAGCAACAGATTAAAGAAAAATATAACTTGTAGGAGGAATTTTCAATGGCACTAAGAGGATTACGCGGAGCAATAACCGTTGAAGAAAATACGCAGAAGGAAATTTGGGCGGCGGCACAAGCCCTCGTAACGAATTTATTTTCCGCAAATCAAATTCGTTTTGAAGAAATTGGCGCAATAATTTTTTCTTCTACAAAAGATTTAACTGCCGCATTTCCGACCGCAGGCGTAAGACAACTTCCCGCCTTTCAATACCTGCCGCTTTTTGACACGGTTGAAGTTGATGTTGAAGGAAGTTTGCCGATGTGCATAAGAGTTTTGATTTTAGCGGACATTGATAAAAATTTAAATGAAGTTTGTCACGTTTATTTAGGCGAAGCAAAGAAACTTCGTCCCGATATTGCAAGCTGATTTAATCGTAAAAAAGTTATAGTTGAAATAAAAAAAAGGTTATGTTAAAATCTTTGTGTAAGATAAGTTTAAAATTTTTGAAAGGATGAATTTAGTTGTCCAACGTAAACGAAGAGGCTATGGCTCTTCACAAGAAACATCATGGTAAGTTAGAAGTTGTCAGTAAAGTTCCATTGAAAACTAACTACGATTTAACTTTAGCATATACGCCGGGCGTTGCTGCTCCTTGCATTGAAATTGCGAAAGACTTTGACAAAATTTATGATTATACCAATCGCGGAAATTTAGTTGCAGTTGTCACGAACGGCACGGCTGTTTTAGGTCTCGGAAATATCGGCGCGGGCGCGGGTCTGCCCGTTATGGAAGGCAAGTCTATTCTGTTTAAAGGTTTTGCAGGCGTTGATGCGATTCCAATTTGCCTTGACACCAACAACGTTGACGAAATTGTAAAAACGATTCAGTTGATGGCACCTTCATTTGGCGGAATTAATCTTGAAGACATTAAAGCTCCCGAATGTTTTGATATTGAAATGGCGTTGAAAGAATCTGTCGACATTCCCGTTTTTCATGACGATCAACACGGCACAGCTATAGTAGTAGGTGCGGCACTGATTAATGCGCTTAAACTTGTCGGCAAGAAATTCAGCGAAATTAAAATCGTCGTCAATGGCGCAGGTGCGGCAGGTATGGCGATAACCTATCTGATTCAAAAGATGGGCGCGAAAAATATTATGTTATGCGATTCTACGGGTTCAATTTATTCCGGTCGCGAAAAAGGTATGAACCCGTACAAAGATAAGATTGCTGAAGTTACGAACTTTAATCACGAGGCAGGACAACTTGTCGACGTAATTAAGGGCGCAGATGTATTTATCGGCGTGTCTAAGGCTAATCTGCTGTCGGCTGAAATGGTTGCTTCGATGAACAAAGACGCGATAATTTTGGCGATGGCTAATCCTGTGCCTGAAATTATGCCGAACATTGCGCGTGATGCCGGTGCGCGTGTAGTTTGCACGGGACGCAGTGATTTCCCCAATCAAGTTAATAATCTTTTGGCATTTCCCGGCATTTTCAGAGGCGCATTAGACGTAAGAGCGACGGACATTAACGAAGAAATGAAAATTGCCGCGTCATATGCTATTGCGTCATTGGTCAGCGACAGTGAACTTGATGAAGTTCATGTTATCACGACGCCTTTTGATACGAGAGTTGCTCCGACTGTTGCGGCGGCTGTTGCGAAAGCGGCGATTGAAACAGGTGTTGCGCGTAACAAAAATATTACGCCTGAACAAGTTGCTCAACATACACGCGACCTTTTAAAAAAATCGAGATAAAATTTTAAAATTTTTTACGGTAATAAAAAAATCTGCACGAACATTTAAGTTTATGCAGGTTTTTTTATGTTTAAAATTGTTTTGAAAAAATTTTTTTTAAGGCAATGTCGGACGTTCTTTAGCGATAGCTGAATTGTAAATTAATTCCTCAATGCGTTGGTCGAGAGCCAATTCCTGTTTATGCAAACTTTCAGCCGTATCAAATTCCGCCGAATCGTCATCAATCAAGCCACTTGCATAAAACTGCCAAGCTTGAATAGTAACAGCTGTTGATTCTTTACGGAGATTCGCTAAATATTGCGCACCCTTCGACACGGGAATTTCATTCAAATCATCTTGCCGCTGACTAAGCGTCGGAATTATTGTTTGATTAATATAATCCGCAATTTGATTTCGCTGCTCCTCACTTATAATTCCGTCGGAAGTTTTTTGCATAGAAACGAAAGTTGCCTGTTGCTCCTTAAATATATTGTTATAGCGTTCGACAATCTCATTTGTCGCGTCAATATAATCTGAAAGTTCCTGTTTTAGTGCGGGTGATACGACGTCAAGATATTCACGATAATTTTCAACGCGAACAACCTTCCATTCATTTTCACCGAGTTTAAAACTTATGCCGGGAATTTCAATTTTGTTACCAAAAAGTTCAAATGAAGTGCCGCCGATATTTATTCCGCCACCAAAATTTTCAAGTGTAACTTTGAGTGTAAAAGGCGTCTGCGTATAATCTTCGACAATTTTAACGTCAGCCGTTGCCTTGTCGCCTAAATTTTCGACTTTCTCAACTTCAACTATTGAAGTGTGCCTAATCAAACTGCGCTCCAGTAAAAGGTCGTAGTCAATGCCCAACTGTCGCCCTTTCAACATTTCTTCCGGCAAAGTCCATTGTCCCGTATCAAGCCATATGTTTATAACTTTAACCGCGCCTTGACACATTGGCGTACGAATCAGCACATAAAAATTTTCAAACAGAGACCTTTCGTGCTCCGAAAGTTGCGTATCATATTTGAAAAGGTCAACTGTTAAGTCATCGTAACCTTTCAAAGCGACTGAATCAAAATCTACGTGCTTTTTAAAATTTGTTTTATCGTCAGAATGCAAAGAAATCATCGCTTCAGTCATTGCGTAATTGGGAGTTTTTTTGTAGCTTGTCACGTACCAAATTACGCCGCTAACCAAAGTTACAACGACTACCAGCAAAGCTATTCGTTCTTGTCGAAGTCTGCGTCTGCGTCTTTCTATTCTTTTTTGCCAAGTTTTTTCGTCCATAATTCTCCAAAAAAATTTATTTTAAAAAATTATAGCAATATCCAAAATTTTTGTCTAGGGTATGTCGCCCAATAAAAAAATCGGCGAATTGCAAGAATAAGTTGAACACCTTGAAAAATGCTATGCAATTAAGGCAGATTTTAATTCCGATAAAAAACATTCCTCAGCTGTAGCATAATGAAGACTTTTTCGCGGTAATGTGTTTGCCCAATAAACAACTTTT